>CAKKRH010000009.1 GCA_919902675.1 Omnitrophica bacterium GWA2_41_15 | reverse complement strand
TGCGGTCTATTTTCTATTGTTCAATTGTTCAAAAACTTCTGTAACAATGTATTAGTTCACAGTTGACAGATAACAATTCACAGTTTATGTGGAGAGCAGTAATAAAGAAAAGTTTTCTCTGTTCTCTGTAATCTATCGAATGGAGTGAGGTAAAATGGCCAGAATTCTAGGAGTAGATCTTCCTAAAGAAAAACGTATTGAAATTTCCCTTGCGTATCTTTTTGGTATTGGAAGGGCATTATCAAATAAGATTTTGAAAGAAATTAACATAGATATCAATAAGCGGACCAAGGATTTGACGGAAGAGGAGGTTTCCCGGATCAATAATTATATTCAGAAAAGCGGATATAAGGCTGAAGGAGATTTGCGCCGCGAGATTTCCGCCAATATCAAACGTTTGATGGATATTGGAGCCTGGAGAGGCCTGAGGCACAAGAAAGGTCTTCCGGTAAGAGGACAGCGAACCAAGACCAACTCCCGCACCCGCAAGGGTCCGCGTAAAGGCGGACACTCGGTAGTAAAGAAAAAAGAAGAACCAAGAGCGGCGGCAAAAAAATAGTTCATAGTTCACGGTTGACAGTTCACAGTGAGCATGGGATAGTCAAGGTTTATATTTCTGTTATTTGTAATTTACGGACAAAGTGAGGTGAAATGGCAACAAAAGATAAGGCGAGAAAAAAGAAGATAGCCAGGGGAATTACCCAAGGAGTGGCGTATATATTGGCAAGTTTTAATAATACCATTATCAGTATTACAGATAAGCAGGGTAATGTATTGGTCTGGTCTACCCCCGGGATAGTGGGATTCAGCGGTTCTAAAAAGGCCACTCCTTTCGCGGCCCAGATAGCCGCTACCGATGCCGCCAAGAAGGCCAGGGATGTCGGAATGAAGGACCTGGAGGTTTATGTTAAGGGTCCGGGTTCAGGGAGAGAATCCGCGATCAGGGCACTGCAGGCAGCCGGATTAAATATAACTTTAATTAAAGATACTACGCCTATGCCCCATAACGGGTGCCGTCCTAAAAAGAAGAGGAGAGTATAATATTCATGGCAAGATATACAGGTGCGGATTGCAGATTGTGTCGCAGGGAAGGATTGAAGCTGTTTCTTAAAGGAACGCGCTGTTATACGGAGAAATGCGCCCTTAGTAAAAGGGCTTATGCTCCCGGCCAGCATGGTGCAGGAGGAAAAAGGGGAGGCAAGCTTTCTAACTACGGCGTGCAGTTAAGAGAAAAGCAGAAGGTAAAAAGAATGTATGGGGTGCTGGAAAAACAGTTTAAACGTTATTTCAGTGTTGCTTCCCGGACTAAGGGTGTTACCGGAAAGATCCTTTTACAGCTTCTGGAAAGACGTTTAGACAATGTGTTGTATCAGGCGGGTTTTGCTCTTTCACGGGATCAGGCCCGGCAAATGGTATCCCATGGCTGGACAAAAGTTAATCAACAGAGGGTTACCGTGCCTTCTTATTCGATTAAAAGCGGCGATGAGATAGAGATTAAGGCCAAATCAAAAGGGTTGGAAATTCTGCGCCAGAATTTGAAAATCGCCGCTGAGCGCGCGAGGCCTGCCTGGCTTGGCGTGGACGGGGAAAAGTTTTCCGCCAAGGTATTGCGGCTTCCGGAGAAAGAAGATATCCGTATGCCGATTGAAGAACAGCTGATAGTGGAGTTGTACTCTAAGTAAAATTATCCGATATAAACTGAGCAAACCCTAAATCCGAAAACCCTAAATTCTAAACAAAACCGAATATTTAAAACTCAAAATCCAAAAACATTCTATTTTGAGTTTTGAGTTTATGGTTTTGAGTTTGTTTAGAGTTTAAAGTTTAGAGTTTAGAGTTTGAAAGAAGGAGCAAAAACATGGGAATTAAATGGAGAGATTTCCAGATGCCAAAAAGGCTTGAGTGTGATGAGTCTACCTATACTAATACTTACGGTAAATTCAGCGCCGAGCCTTTTGAGAGAGGATACGGAGTTACCTTAGGAAATTCTCTAAGAAGGATTCTTTTATCTTCCATAGAAGGAGCGGCGGTCACCAGCGTCAGATTCACCCAGGCCCAGCATGAGTTTACCGCTGTCCCGGGAGTCGCCGAAGACGTAACGGAGATTATATTAAACATCAAAAGACTTGTGCTTCGTTCTAATTCAAAGACTCCCAAGACGATCAGCATCAAGAAGAACAAAAAGGGGAATATAACCGCCAAAGACATAGAAACCGATGAGACCATAGAGGTAATTAACCGTGATCTGCATATCGCCGCTTTGACCCGCGATGTAGATTTTTCGTTGGAAATGGAAGTGGCCAAGGGCAGGGGTTATTATTCCGCCGAATTCAATAAGAAAGAAGATCAGCCTATCGGAGTTATCGCCATTGATTCCATATTCAGTCCCGTAATTAAGGTAGCTTTCTTCACGGAAAATACCCGCGTCGGCCAGAGGACTGATTACGACCGTTTAATTCTGGAGATTTGGACTAATGGGGCGATGAATCCTAAAGATGCCCTTCTTTACGCCTCAAATATCCTGCAAAGGCATTTGGATGTGTTTGTGGGATTCGGTAAGCTTCCCGAAGAAGAGATAGAGGAAGAGCCGCAGATGAGCTCTGAGGAAATTGTTTTCTATGAGAAGTTAAGGCTTCCTATCTCAGAATTAGAGCTTTCGGTGAGGTCATCCAACTGTTTCAGGGAGGAAGGGATTAAGTTAATTTCTGATTTGGTTAAGAAGACCGAAGATGAAATGCTGTCTCTGCGTAATTTCGGAAGAAAATCTTTAACCGAGGTTAAGGAACTGCTTGCCGGGATGGGCCTTAGCATGGGGATGAAGATTGACCTTAAAAAATTAAAACAAAAATGATATGCGACATAAAATAAAAACTAATCGTTTCGGAAGATTCAGCAGCTATAGAAAAGCCACCCTTAATTCTCTTGTCCGCGCCTTAATTTTGAGCGAGTCTATAAAGACTACCCATGACAAGGCTAAGGCTTGCGCTTCCATAGTTGAGCATTTGATAACCTTGGCCAAAAGGCAAACACTCACCGCCCGCCGTCAGGCCAATAAGACGCTTTGCGACCACAGATTGGTCAAGCGGCTATTTACCGAGACCGCGTCTTTATTCAAGGATAAAAACAGCGGTTATACCCGGGTTTTGAAATTGGGTTTTCGTCGGGGAGACGGCGCGCAGATGGCTATTTTAGAGCTTACCGAGAAATCAGTTAAGCCGAAAAAACAAAAGCACTCAGCGGTATCTTTGCCGCATCCGGCGCATCCTGAAGAAAAGCCGCATGCCCATAAAGTTGAAGAAAAACCCAAAGCGCCCGAGAAAAAAGAACCTTCTAAGAAATTCTTCGGAGGCCTGCGTGGTTTTTTTAAGAAAGAAAGAGACTCCTTATAGTGCGCTGTTACATAAAATTTTTAATAACAGCGCGAGAGAGCAATTGAGCAATCGACAATAGAACAATAGACAAGAAAAAAGCTCAATTGCGGTCTATTTTCTATTGTTCAATTGTTCAAAAACTTCTGTAACAATGTTATAGAGCTTTATTAACTAAGTAACGGTAACTAAAAAGTTAAAAGTAAAAACTAAAAGTAAAAACTAACATTATGGAGAATTAAGTAAGTTTGTGTTTTACTAAAAGAAAGAAGAAGGTTTTAATTTTTGTTTTGTGGTTTTGACTTTTTCGTTTTTACTTTTGAGTTAATCTGACTCATTTTAATGCTTCTTTCCAAGAGAGTCCAAGACTTAAGTCCTTCCTCCACCTTACGGATTACCGCTTTAGCCAATAAACTGCGTCTGGAAGGTTTAGATGTGGTGAGTTTTGGCGCGGGTGAACCTGATTTTGATACCCCGGATTTTATTAAAGCCTCAGCCATTGAGGCTATTCGAAGCGGATTTACCAAATACACCCCTTCTACCGGCACGCCGGAATTAAAGAAAGCCATCCAGGAAAAATTCAAGAAAGAAAATAATCTCCAGTATTCTTCGGAGCAGATTATTGTTTCCTCGGGGGCCAAACACTGCCTATTTAATATCATATTGGCGCTTATTGATGAAGGTGATGAAGTTATTATGGGCCTGCCTTACTGGGTGAGTTATCCGGAAATGGTTAAGCTTGCCGGCGGGGTAAGCCGCTTTATTCAAGGAAGGAAGGAAAATTCTTTCAAGATTACCGTTAAAGAAATCAATGAAGCCCTGCGCCAGGAAACAAAACTGCTGATTCTTAACAGTCCTTCTAATCCGACCGGAGCGGTCTATGATCGCCAGGAGTTGGAGGACATCGCCGACTTGTGCGTCGCGCGTAATATATATGTTATCTCCGATGAGATATACGAAAAATTAATATATGACGGCTTAAAACATATTTCAATCGCCAGCCTGAATAGCGAAATCTATAAGCGCGCCTTTACCGTAAATGGCGTATCTAAGGCCTATTCGATGACCGGCTGGCGTATCGGTTATTTCGCCGGGCCGCTTGAAGTGGCAGAAGCGGTGAAAAATCTTCAGGATCATTCTACCTCTAACCCTTGTTCAATCTCGCAAAAGGCCGCTCTTTCGGCCCTGACTTATCCGGATGAATGGACCAAAAAGATGCGCGATGAATTTCAACTGAGGCGGGATTATCTGATCAGCCGGATAGATAAAATACCTTCCTTAAGTTATGTCCGCCCCGCGGGGGCGTTCTATCTTTTCTGCGATATCTCCAAAACCGGCCTCAAATCTCAGGATTTCTCAACCCGCCTTTTGAATGAGGCTCAGGTGGCGGTGATCCCTGGGGATGGCTTTGGCTGTGATGAGTATATCCGTTTAAGCTTTGCCTTGAATTTGGATGCAATCAAAAAAGGAATAGATAAACTGGAACAATGGATAAAACAATTGCCGAAAAAATCTTAAGCGCGCACGCCGGACACGATCTTGAAAACGGTGATTTTGCCGTCTGTCCGGTAGATTTTTGCTTTGGCCAGGACGGCACCAGCTCTATTATTATCGACCGGATTAAGGAGCTTGGGGTAGGCAAGGTTTTTGATAAAAATAAATTTTGCATGGTGATTGACCACAATTCACCGGCCCCCAACCAGGGCGCGTCCGCTGTGCAGAAGAAGATGCGCGATTTCGCGGGAGAGCAGGGTGTCCATTTATACGATATAAACTGCGGAATATGCCATCAGGTAATTCCTGAGCAAGGCCATATCCTTCCCGGGTATCTGGTTTTGGGTGCGGATTCGCACACCTGCACTTACGGGGCTTTAGGCGCCTTATCTACAGGGGTAGGCTCAACTGATTTGGCAGTAGCCTTAGCCACCGGGAAAAACTGGTTTAAAGTGCCCCAGACCGCCAAGATAACAGTTAATGGCAAGCTTCCTCAGGGGGTATTAGCTAAAGATGTAATCTTGCATATTGCCGGAGACCTGACTGCTAACGGAGCCACATATATGGCCTTGGAATTTTACGGCCAGACAATAGATTCTTTAAGCTTAGAAGGCAGATTTACTATCTGTAATATGGTGGTGGAATTAGGGGCAAAGTGCGGCTTTACCCCGGTTGATGATAAGGTGAAGAAGTGGTTAAGTAAAAGGACCGATAAGAAATACAAGATATACTCCGCGGACAAGAACGCCCACTATTGCCTAGTGAAGGAATATGACGCCTCTAAGATGGTTCCCGGCGTGGCTAGGCCGCATAGCGTGGATAATTACGCCAGAGTTGAAGAGGCCAAAGGTACGGTTATAAATGAGGCCTTTATCGGAACCTGTACCAACGGCCGGTTGGAAGATTTAGAGATAGCGGCAAAGATATTAAAAGGAAGAAAGGTAAAGAAGGGAATTAAGCTGGTGGTTGTTCCGGCTTCTCGGGAAATATATTTAGAGGCCTTAAGACGGGGATACTTGGAGGTTTTTATTGATGCCGGGGCAGTGGTGCTTAATCCGGGATGTGGGCCATGCGTGGGAACGCATCAAGGCGTGCCCGCGGATGGAGAGGTGGTTATTTCCACGGCCAACCGTAATTTTTTAGGCCGGATGGGTAATCCTAAGGCCTTTATTTACCTTGGGTCACCGGCCACGGTAGCGGCTTCGGCTATTGAAGGCAAGATTGCCGACCCCAGGAAATACCTTAAATAGTTTGTTAGTTGGTTAGCAAAAGCAAAATAAACCTTGTTACGATCAATCAACCAACTAACTAATTAACGAAGGAGTGTTATGGAAATCCAGCAACTTTTAAAGTTAGTTATAGAAAAAAAGGCCTCTGATCTGCATTTTACCGAGAATGAGCCGCCTCTTTTACGCATTGACGGAGCTTTGCAGAGAACCAGCGGAGAACCTCTGTCCAAGGATGATCTTAAGCGGCTTATTTACAGCGTGCTTACTGATATGCAGAAGACGGAGTTTGAGCGGGAGCTGGAGCTGGATTTTTCTCTGGCCCTGCCTGAGCTTGACCGTTTTCGGGTGAATGTGCATATGCAAAGGGGTTCAGTAGAAGCGGCCTTAAGGAGAATCCCTCTTGTCATCCCTACTTTCGAAAGTTTGAGGCTTCCGCCAATCTATGAGGCCCTGGCGCGTAAGCCTAATGGATTGGTTTTGGTTACCGGCCCAACCGGTGTAGGTAAGACCACTACCCTGGCCGCGATGGTGGATCTAATTAATCGGGAGAAAGAGGCCTTGATCATATCTATTGAAGACCCGATAGAATTTCTCCATAGTAATAAAAAAAGTATTATTAAGCAGCGCGAGATTTTTTCGGATACCAAGTCTTTTGCCAGCGCCCTGCGCCATTCCCTGCGCGAGGACCCTAATGTCATCATTGTGGGTGAGATGCGGGATTTGGAAACTATTTCTACCGCCCTTACCGCGGCAGAGACCGGGCATTTGGTTTTAGCTACTTTGCATACTCCGAATGCCCCGCAGACCATCCAGAGGATTATTGACGTTTTTCCCGCTAATCAGCAAACCCAGATAAAATTACAGCTTGCCGATTGCCTTCAGGCGGTACTTTCTCAACTTTTGCTTCCTCATATCAGCGGCAAAGGCAGGGTGATGGCAACTGAGATTATGGTGGCAACTCCGGGTATACGTAATTTAATCCGCGAGCAGGAGATTGAGCAAATTCCCACCTTGATGCAGACCGGAGCGCAGTTTGGGATGAAGACTATGGATAAGTCGCTTAAGGAATTGTTTCAGAACAACATGATTAGTTTAGAGGTGGCTTTAGAGAAGGCCAAACATCCGGATGAATTTAGGAGTTTATAAATTAAACTTTCATACCGGCAAAAAAAGTCGGAACCAGTAAACATGAAAATAACCAAGCACCAATTTCCAATAATCAAATAATAATCAAACACCAATACCCAATCACCAAAGGTTTGGTTATTGGTTATTTCGTGTTAAAATATTATAAATAGAGGATTTTCAGGTGAAGATACAGGGCGAGGCGGTTTTATTAGGCGATAATATCAATACCGATTTTATAATCTCGGGCAGGTATAAGTTCTCTATTACTGATATGAAGGAACTGGCCAAGCATATCATGGAAGACATAGACCCCGAGTTCCCCAAGAAATTAAAGCCCGGTATTTCCGTAATTGTTGCCGGTGAGAATTTTGGGATGGGATCATCGCGCGAGCAGGCTCCTTTGGTTATCAAAGAGTCGGGAATCGCGGCGGTAGTGGCCAAGTCTTTTGCCCGGATTTTTTACCGTAACGGTTTTAACATCGGGCTTCCCCTTATCCAGGCGGATACATCCAAAATAAAAGAAAAAGACGCGCTTCTTATTGATTTGGACAATTCATATCTTACTGTAGAGGCGAACGGCCGTTCGCCTCTACGCTTAAATATTCAGCCGCTATCCCCGGTGATGCAAAAACTGCTTGCCGACGGCGGAATCGTCAACCACCTGAATAAACATCAGGGCAAATTAGAGTTATAGAGTTATAGAGTTTATCGAGTTAACTCAACAAACTCAACAAACTCAACAAACTCTATAAACTCTATAAACTAACATATGTCCTATAAAGTAACTTTAATTCCCGGAGATGGAATAGGTCCGGAGGTGGCTCAGGCGGCTAGGCAATGTCTGGAGGCAACCGGGATAAGGTTTGAATGGGAAGAGGTTATCGCCGGAAGCCTGGCGATTAAAGAATTCGGCACCCCCTTGCCGGAGTATGTTTTAAAATCAGTCCGTAAAAACAGGATTGCCCTTAAGGGACCGATTATTACCCCTATCGGAACAGGTTTCCGCTCGGTTAATGTGGCGTTGCGCCAGGAGTTGAATCTTTTTGCCTGTCTTCGTCCGGCCAAGTCTATCCCCGGAGTGAAATCATCGTATTCGAATATTGATTTGGTGATAGTCCGGGAGAATACGGAAGACCTTTACGCCGGGATTGAATTTGAAGAGGGGAAGGAAGAAACCATCCAACTCATCAATATTCTTCAAAAGCTTCAACCTAAGAAGATACGGAAATGTTCCGCGATATCCATTAAGCCTATTTCAGTAACTGCCACTGAGCGTATAATGAAATTTGCTTTTGAGTATGCCTTAAAGAATAAACGCGAGAAGGTAACCGCGGTGCATAAGGCTAATATAATGAAGTTTAGTGATGGATTGTTTCTATCCATTGCCCGAAAAATAGCTAAGCAATACGCCGGTAAAATTGAATTCAGCGATTGCCTGGTGGATAATCTTTCTATGCAGTTAGTCAAAAATCCGGAGGATTTTGATGTCCTGGTTTTACCTAATCTTTATGGGGATATAATTTCCGACCTTTGCGCCGGTCTAATCGGAGGTTTGGGCATTGCCCCGGGAGCTAATATCGGAAATGGTATCGCCTGTTTTGAGGCTGTACACGGCTCGGCCCCAAAATATAGCGGACTGAATAAGGTTAATCCCACGGCAATGATCCTCTCCGGGGTCTTGATGCTTAGATACCTGGGGGAAGAAAAAGCGGCCGTCCGGCTGGAGGAAGCAACGCGCCAGGTGATCGCCCAGGGTAAATTTGTAACTTATGACTTAAAAGAGCGCCGGGATGATCCCACAGCAGTGGGCACTCGGGAAATGGCTGAGGCGATATGCGAAAGATTGCGATAATCGGAGCCGGGAATGTCGGCGGCCAGATAGCGGCGTTTTTGATACATTCGGCGGCGTTCAAACCCCGCCCTTTAGGGCGGGGAAAGGTTACGCCGCTCTCAGTATCAATCCTGAGCAAACCACAGTCTTTAGACCGTGGTGTCGAAGGATTGATTAAAGAAGGCCCGGTTGATCTATTGCTTTTGGATGTGGTAAAAGGGTTGGCCAAGGGAAAGGCCCTGGATTTAGAAGATTGCGCCAGCGTGTTAAGGCAGGACTGCGTTATTAATGGAAGCGAAGACTTTTCTCTTTTAAAGGACAGGGATATAGTTGTCCTTACTGCCGGCCTGGCCCGCAAACCGGGAATGAGCCGGGATGACCTTTTAAAAAAGAATTCTGAGATTATTAAGGATATTTCTTTGAAAATCAAGGAATACGCTTCTGGTAAAATAGTTTTGGTGATAACTAATCCGGTGGACTTAATGACCTGCCTGACTGCCAGGATAACCGGATTTCCTAAAAACAAGGTATTTGGAATGGGGGTAAGCCTGGATTCGGCCAGATTCGCTAACCTTATTCGCCAGGAGTTGAAAGTGCCGGTTACCGGCATTGAGGCAGTGGTGATCGGAAGCCACGGACAGGCTATGGTGCCCGCGCCTAATCAAACCCAGGTTTCGGGGGTGCGGATAGAGCGGCTTGTCGGTGAGGGGATAATCGCTAAATTGGCCCGGGAAACAGTGGAAAGAGGGGCTTCTATTGTAGCCCATCTGGGTTCAGGCAGTGCCTATTACGGTCCGGCCGCCGCCGCCTGCGATATCATCAAGGCGATAATTAAGGATGAAAAGCGTGTCATCGGAATATGCGCTTATTTAGATGGACAGTATACTATAAAAGATTTATATCTGGGGGTCCCGGCCAGAGTAGGAAAACAGGGCGTGGAAGAGGTAATTGAAATAGAGTTGAGCGAGAACGAGAAAAAACAATTAGTAAGTTCAGCGGAATCTATCCGCGGCCAACTAGACAATCTCAATGTATGACTTAATAGTAATCGGCGCCGGCTGGGCGGGTTTCAGCGCGGCTGAATACGCCTCGCAAAAAGGCTTTAAAGCCGCGTTGATAGATAGGGATCTTTTAGGCGGCACCTGCCTGAATTACGGCTGTATTCCCACCAAAACCATTCTTAACACCACCAAGTTGTTCTCCCAATTCAAGAAATCCGGTAAATTCGGCGTCCGCTGCGCACAGGTAGACATAGACTTAATCCGCCTTAATCAAAGGGTAAAAGAAATAAGCTCCCAGTTAAGAAGCGGCCTGGAATTCCGTCTGAAATCCCGGAAAATTGATTTCTTTAAAAGTTCCGCCGAGCTGATCAATCCTAATCAGGTCAAGATTGAGGGGAGTGTTTTAGAGGCCAGGTATATACTTATCGCTACCGGTTCAAGGCCGATAGAACTGCCCAAGATAAAATTTGACGGGACAAAGATAATCTCCAGCACCGAGGCCTTAGAGCTTTCTAATGTCCCAAATAAACTTTTGATTATCGGCGGCGGGGTAATCGGTTGTGAGTTTGCCGAGATATTCAGCTCTTTAGGTTCACAGGTTGAGGTTGTTGAACTTACTGGTGGACTCCTGCCGGGGATAGACGGAGAGGTTGCCAGGAAATTAGAAATAATCTTAAAGAAAAAAGGGGTTAAAATATCCCTGAATACCGATGCCACGATTTTGGATTTTGGCGCTTACGATAAAATTCTACTCTGCGTAGGCAGGGCTCCTCATAGCGATTGCTTAGGCAGTGTTGAGGTCAAAAGAGAACGCGATCGGATTTTAGTTAATGAGTATCTCCAGACCAATATTCCCAATATTTATTCCGCCGGTGATTGCACCGGCGGGTATCTTTTGGCCCATATAGCCAGCTACGAAGGGCGCCTGGCGGTAAAAAATATGTTCGGCGCCGATAAAGAAAAGGCAAATTACCGGGCAGTGCCTTCAGCCATATTTACCAATCCTGAGATTGCCGTTGTGGGCTTGAGTGAAGAAGACGCGGCCGCTAATTTTGGCGAAATAATAATCAAAAAGTTTGACTTTCGGGGTTTGGGGATGAGTTATGTCCTGGATGAGGTGGAGGGATTTGTCAAGATTATCGCCGATAAAGACGAAAACCTGCTGGGTGCCTCAATCATCGGGCCAAAAGCCTCGGAGCTTATCCATGTGCTGACCTTAGCCCTGGAAACCAAAATGAAATTATCCCAGGTCCGCAACACCATCTTTGCCCACCCCACTATCTCCGAGGCAATATCCGACGCCTTGATACATTCATAAAAACCATAATGGGTTTAAAACTCTAAATACTGAACATAAAAGATAAACTCTAAACACTAAACCATAAATCCTAAACAAATCCAAAATAAAAATTTTCCAAACCCAAAACATTATATTTTGAGTTTTGAGTTTATCATTTTGAGTTTGTTTAGAGTTTAGGGTTTCGGATTTAGGGTTTAGCATTAATAAACATGTCTTCGGAATTTGACTTTGAGGTCTTGGATTTAGGCCTGATTGGTTATCAGAAGGGTTTTTCTTTACAGCAGGATTTAGTAAATGAGATTGCCTCGGGAAAAAGAAAGAGCGTCCTGATATTCTGCGAGCATAGTCCGGTGATTACCTTAGGAAGAGGCGCGAAAAAAGAGAATGTGCTTACCTCCGCTGAGCAGCTAAAGTCTTTAGGAATTGAAGTTATCGCTGCTAATCGCGGAGGAGATGTAACTTTGCACCTGCCGGGGCAATTAGTGGTTTATCCGCTTTTTGACCTGCGATACCTGGGAAGGGATATCGGTTTATTTTTACGGAATATGGAAAAGGCGGTTATATCTCTGCTTAATGATTACAGGATCAAGGCAACGGCATTAGAAGGCTCAACCGGAGTCTGGGTAGAGCAGAAAAAGATTGCCTCAATCGGGATCGCGGTTAAAAATTGGGTAGCCTATCACGGCGTAAGCTTAAATATAAGCTGTGATTTAGATTTATTTTCCTTGATTAGGCCCTGCGGCCAGGATATAATAATGACATCAATGGCGCGATTCCTAAGCCCTGATCTTTTGAATATCAGCGAAATCAAAAGAAGGCTAACCGGTAGCTTTAGGCAGGAGTTTGTGCGTGGAGAAATTCCAAGCCACAAACAATATTTTAATTATAAAGGTTAAGGCTGAGGTTTAGGTTAAGTTTGCCTTAACCTTTTTATTCAACACGGAGGATATTTATGACTAAGATCGTATTGCCGGAATTAGGGGAAGGTATAACCAAGGCGGTGGTGTCGTATTGGTATTTTCAGGCCGGACAAGATGTGAAAAAAGGGGAAGATTTGGTTGAGTTCACCACGGATAAAGCCACTTTTAATCTGCCTAGTCCGGTTTCGGGAAAGTTGACTGAGATACTTGCCCCTGAAGGCCAAAACGTGAATGTCGGACAGGCTATAGGCGGCATAGAGGAATGATGAAGGATCACGGGGTATCATTTCACGCAAATATAAAGGCTTTATGCCTTTTGGTTTTATTTTCTTTCACCGGATGCGCGACAATAGCTAAAACTGCCACAGGAGTTCCTTCTTCAGATAAGGCTTTAAAGGGGAAGCTCGCTCAGCGGGAAGAAATAAACAGGCTTAATATCGCGGTTGTGCCTTTTGCCGAGAAAAGGGGAGAGGCGAAAAGCTATGGTAGTGTGTATAAGTATTTGATTCCCTTAGTTCCTTACGGCACTATTCGCTATGAGCGTCCGGATCAGGCCCGGATGTTTAATATCCAGGATGAGGTTGAGTTTAATATGAGCGAAAACCTGCTGAAGATAACCGCGGACGGGGTGAAAAAAAGCGGCTTATTTGATAACGTTATCATTACCCATACCCCCTTGGAGTCAAAAGCGGATTTGATTTTAAGCGGCGAAATATACTCTACGCTTTATGAAGGAAAAACCTATTCTTACGGAATTTCTTTCCTGGGACCGGCGCTTTGGTGTTTGGGCTTACCGGCCGGTTCATCTTATAAAAAATTAGGAATATCGCTTTATCTGAAAAAAATAGATACCGCTGAGATAGTCTGGTCTTATGATTTAAATAAAGAAAAAATAGTTATCCAGGGGCTATATCGTAACTGGGGAAAGAATATGAATAGTTTTGTCGGGCTTATGGAAGAAGGGATAGAAGAAGTGATCGCGGATATGCGTTCCAAGTTAAGGGATGTCCCTATAGAAAAACTTAAAGTTCTGCCGCCGCCAGAGCCGGAGACGATTATCCCAAAACCAGAGGCCGCGGCTGTAGTTACTCAAACAGTAGAGCCGGAAAGTGAAGGGGTCAGACCCGGACAATAGACATTACGGCTGGATAAATAACAATAATTAGATAATTAGGGACATAATTAGGGACAGACGCCATTATTTTAGAGAAAAGAGTGTCTGTCCTTAATTATTGTGGGAGTTCTTTTATGGTGTAGGAAAGTATATAATGCTTTCCTACACCACTGAAAATCGCAAGGTTATTACTGAAGGAGATTTTCTTGTGGTAAAAATAAGAATTATCGCTCATAGCAGTGAGCCTTTTCAGAATCGTAGTGAGGCGGGAAAGCTCCTGATGCGGGAGTTAAAAGGTGTAAAGGCGCAGGACACGGTAGTCCTGGGAATCCCCCGTGGAGGAATAGTCATAGCTGAGGAAATATCGCTTAGGCTAAACTGCGTTTTGGATGTTGTTTTCTCCCGTAAGATAGGAGCGCCGGGCAATCCGGAACTGGCGATAGGAGCTATCGGCGAAGAAGGAAAGGCGTGTATTAATAAGAAACTAGTGAATTCTCTTGGCGTAAACAGCGCTTATATTGAACAAGAGAAGAACGCGCAGTTTTCCTTGATTAAGCTTCGGGCGCTGGAATACCGTGAGATTATTCCTAAGGCTTCCTTAAAAGGAAAGATCGCGATAGTGGTTGATGACGGCGCGGCTACCGGAGCTACTATTGAGTCCGCCCTTTTGACCATGGCTCAGGAATCTCCCCAAAAGCTGATCGCGGCTTTACCGGTAGGGCCGCCGGATACGATAGAAAGATTAAGCGAATACGCGGATGAAATAATCTGCCTTCGGGCGCCGGATTCTTTTGGGGCCATCAGCCAGTTTTATAATGAGTTTCTCCAGGTGGAAGATGCCGAGGTGATAAAAATACTCCGGAAAGAGGCCCAAAGAAGAAAGAGCGCGCTACACGTAACAAATTGAGAGCGTTGAAAAACCCTGTTTTTCAACGCTCTCATCTTGAGGAGGGACGCGAGTCCCGACGAAGGATCTTATGCTGAAATGTCTCAAGATAAGAGTTTTCTGGGTTTTGCAACGGTCTCAAATTCTAAATAATAATAATAATAATAATTATAATTATAATTCTAAAAAAATCTTGACAAGATTTTCATTTTGGATATAATTATTTATGTAGTGATTACAAGGTAAGCATAATACGCTTACTACTTTTTTTATTCAAGCTGATGTGAAAATATTCACATACAATAATTAAAGCAAACTATGATCCTTCGACGCATTTCATTTGTGGTTCGACTACGCTCACCATACCTCGCGAACCATACCGAGCGCAGTCGAGGTGCTCAGGATCATAGTGAGTAAGCAAAGCGAGCCGAACTATGAAAAAGCTTACCCGTAAGCAATTCTTAAAAGTTTCCCTAACTTCTATCGCCGGTCTCGCCGCCACTAAGCCATTGCTGGCGGCTTTAAAGTTTATCCCGGAGGTGGATAATCCGCTGGAGTTTTATCCTAACCGGGATTGGGAAAAAATCTATCGCAGTCAATTTAAGTTTGATTCCACTTTTCATTTTCTCTGCGCCCCCAATGATACCCATAACTGTCTGCTTCGGGCCTATGTCAAAAACGATATTATTACCAGGATCGGCCCCAGCTACGGCTATGGTAAGGCCAAGGATGTTTATGGCAATCAGGCTTCACATCGTTGGGAACCCAGGTTGTGCAATAAGGGATTGGTTTTAAACCGCAGGGTTTACGGCCCCAGAAGGGTCAAATACCCGATGGTCAGGGAGGGTTTTAAAAAGTGGGTGGAGGCTGGATTTCCCAGAGGCGTGGATGGCAAGCCCGCCGCGGAATATCTCCAGCGGGGCAAGGAGAATTTTATCAAGGTTTCCTGGGATGAGATATTTGAGATCGCGGCTAAGGGCCTAATCAATATTGCTACCACTTATTCCGGCGACAGCGGCAAGGCCCTGCTTACCCAGCAAGGTTATGATCCGGCGATGATTGAGGCGATGAAGGGCGCGGGGGTCCAGGCCTTAAAGTTTCGGGGAGGGATGCCTCTTTTAGGGATCACCCGGCTCTTGGGGATGTATCGCACCGCGAACTCTATGGCTATCCTGGATTCCCATATCCGCGGGCTATCCCCTGAAGAGGCGATGGGGGCAAAGGGTTGGGACAATTATTCCTGGCATACCGACCTGCCTCCCGGACATCCTATGGTTACCGGCCAACAGACTATTGACTTTGACCTCGTAGATGCTGAGAACTCCAAATTGATTATCCCTTGGGGGATGAATTGGATCTCCACCAAGATGCCTGACGGCCACTGGCTGACCGAGGCTAGGGTCAAGGGGGCCAAGATTGTTTCCGTAACCGTGGAATATTCCTCGGTTGCCTCTAAGAGCGATGAGGTGGTGATTATCCGTCCCGGTAGCGACCCGGCCTTTGCTCTGGGTTTGGCTAATGTTATTATCCAGGAAAAACTTTATGATGAGGAATATGTAGCCAGTTCTACTGACCTGCCCTTTTTGGTCAGGATGGATACCTTAAAGTTACTGCGGGCGGAAGAGGTCTTCGCGGATTTCAAGCCTCCGCAAGAGGCCCGTGAAGTTAAGATTATTAATAAGGGAGAAAAACCCCCTTCCCCTATAAAGCAGGGAGGCCAGCAGCATATACCCCAGGGGCTTTTTAATGAATTTGGAAGTTTTGTAGTCTGGGATAAAGATAAGAATGCCCTTGGCGCGATTACCCGCGATGAAGTAGGTAAATATTTCGTTGAAAAGGGAATAAAGCCGGTTCTGGACGCGGATGAGTATGAGGTGGTTGACCTCAAAGGCAATAAGCTGAAGGTTAGGACCGTATACAGTATTATTTCTCAGTATATTAAGGATAACTTTGACCCAGAGACCGTTTCCAAGATAACCTGGGCCCCTAAAGAGGCGATTATCAGCCTGGCCCGCCAGATAGCTGAGAATAAGGGTAAAACCTTGATCGCGGTAGGGATGGGCCCGAATCACTTCTTTAATAACGACCTTAAGGATAGGGCAATCTTTTTGGTTTGTTCCCTTACCCGCAATATCGGCACCCACGGAGGCAATATCGGAAGCTTTGCCGGAAATTACCGGGTGGCCTATTTTGACGGCATCGGCCAATACATTAGCGAGGATCCCTTTAATCCCGAGTTAGATGAGTCCAAGCCCGCTAAGGTCAGGCAGTATTTTAAGTTTGAGTCCGCGCATTATTATAACCACGGCGACCAGCCTTTAAGGATAGGCAACAAGCTTTTTACCGGCAAGTCTCATATCCCTACTCCGACCAAGAGCTTGATGTTTGCCAATGCCAACTCTATTTTAGGTAATCTTAAAGGCCATTACGATATGGTCATCAACACCCTGCCCAAGATAGATATGATTACCGTCAGCGACTGGTGGTGGACGGCCTCTTGCGAATACGCGGATGTAGTTTTTCCCGTGGATTCCTGGGCCGAGTTTAAATATCCGGATGCTACTGCCGCGGTAACCAATCCTTTCCTGCAGATGTATCCCACCACACCTTTGAAACGCCTGCACGATACCAGGGCAGATGTGGAGATATACGCCGGAGTGGCCAAGGCCCTATCCCGCCTGCTTAACGATAATCGTTTCGCGGATTTCTGGAAGTTTGTTGATGAGGGACGGGTAGATGTTTATCTCCAGAGGATTATGAGCGCCAGCTCAATGGCTAAGGGCTATAAGGTCTTGGAATTAGAGAAGGATGCCAAGGAGGGCATCCCGGCCTTATTGATGAGCCGCACCTATCCTAAGATTATGGGTTGGGAACAGGCCAATGAAAATAAAAAGTGGTATACCAAGACCGGAAGGTTGGAATTTTACCGGGAAGAAGACGAATTTATTGAATACGGGGAGAATCTCCCGGTTTACCGCGAGCCGGTAGACGGGACCATCTTTGAACCTAATGTGATTGTGGCTAAGCCCCATCCGGCCATAAGGCCGGCCCAGCCGGAAAAATATGGTTTGGCCAAAGAGAATATGTCCACGGATGTGCGCCAGGTGAGGAATGTGGTGATGTCTCCGGAAGAACTGCTTAAGTCCAACCATCCCCTGAAAAAGGACGGCTGGAGCCATGTCTATATCACCCCCAAATACCGCCACGGGGCCCATACCACACCTATTGATACGGATATTATCGCTATCTGGTTTGGTCCGTTTGGCGACCCTACCCGCAGGGACAAGCGTACTCCTTGGGTGGGTGAAGGATATGTGGATATCAATCCCGAAGATGCCAAGGCCCGGGGTATTGAGGACGGGGATTATGTCTGGGTGGATGCCGACCCCGAGGACCGGCCCTATCATGGAGAAAAAACCCCGGGCAGCGAAAATTATCGTTTGGCCAGGTTATGCTTACGGGCCAGGTATTATTATGGCGTGCCCAGGACGGTGAGCCGTTCCTGGTTTAATATGTATGGGGCGACCTATGGTTCGGTCCAGGGGCATCTGGAGAATAAAGACGGCTTAGCCAGAAATCCCCGCACCGGTTATCAGGCAATGTATAGATTCGGCTCGCATCAAAGCGCGACGAGAGGCTGGCTTAAGCCGACCTTAATGACCGAAAGCTTAGTCCGCAAGGATACCGTCGGACAAGTGATCGGTAAAGGATTTGCCCCGGATGTGCATTGTCCCACCGGAGCGCCTAAGGAAAGTTTTGTCAAATTCAGCAAGGCTGAAGACGGCGGGATTAATCCGGAAAAACTCTGGAGGCCGGTTAAATTGGGCTTGAGGCCGACTTATGAGAACGCGGCAATGAAGAACTTCCTTAAAGGAGCATTCATTAAGTGATAAACCCGAAACCCGAAATCCTAAATTCTAAACAAATCCAAAACCCAAATTTTTTAAACTTAAAACGCATAGTTTTGGGTTTTGAGTCTTTGATTTTGAGTTTGTTTAGGGTTTATGGTTTAGGGTTTAGAGTTTTAGAGGAAAAACAATGAATCATAAGGTATACAACTGGCAGTTAAAACGCCATATGGAATATAAGTATCCCGAGGCTCGGCCGCAAAAACAGGCGGCCTGGATTTTTGACACCAACAAGTGCATTGCCTGCCAAACCTGTACTATGGCCTGCAAGAACGCCTGGACCTCCGGGAAGGGGCAGGAGCATATGTGGTGGAATAATGTGGAAACCAAACCCTGGGGATTTTATCCTTTGGGCTGGGATGTGCGTCTCTTGGAGATGATGGGGACCCAGTCCTGGGATGGCGATAAATACACCGGTAAGACAATCTTTGAGCATCCAGAGTCAGGTGAAGAAGTGTTAGGTTGGGCCCCCGAAGTTGAAGATTGGCTTTCCCCTAATATTGGCGAAGATGAGGTATCAGAGCCGGTTCAGCAGGGCCAGTACATCAAGATGCCGCATCAACCCTGGATGGCTTATCTGCAGAGGATTTGTAATCACTGCACATATCCCGGATGCCTGGCCGCCTGCACCAGAAAATCAATTTATAAGAGAGATGACGGTATAGTCTTGATTGACCAGGATCGTTGCCGGGGTTATCAGGAGTGTAACCGTGGCTGTCCTTACAAAAAGTCAATATTCCGGCAGTTTACCGGTAAGTCCGAGAAATGTATCTCCTGCTATCCGGCGGCGGAACAGGGTAACCAGACCCAGTGCACGGTGAATTGTATCGGAAGAATCCGGATGTTTGGTTTTAAGAGCCCCTGGGACAAGCCCAGGGAGGATAACCCGATAGATTATCTGGTGCATTTTAAGAAGATTGCCCTGCCCTTATATCCTCAATTTGGCACTGAACCTAATGTGTATTATATTCCGCCGATAAATGTGCCTGACGGATTTAACAAACAGTTGTTCGGCCCGGGATCCAAGAACGCGGTGGAGATGTATAAGAAGGCTTACGAGGACAAGAAATTGATTGGCATACTTATGCTGATGGGGGCTGCCGAGCAGATACCTTTTACCTTTAAGGTAGAGGGGGATATTAATAACGGATATTGCATAGGTTATACTGAAAACGGCCAGGAAATAGCCCGTGTGCCTTTAAAGGAGCCGATTATTATTCGTAAGGAGCATGACCAGGAAAGGGATGTGCATAGGATCAGCATCAGCTAAAACATATAATTGATATGGTGGCACAGTTAGAGTTAAATAAAGAGAGATTAAGTAAATATAAGAGTTTGGCGGTTGCCTTTTCTTATCCGGAAGGAAGTTTTTTTGATTTCTTTCCGGAGGCCTCTGGGGAAAAAGTAGGGCTTATCCGGGAATACGACCGCCTTTTCCGGGCCAAGGACATCTGGCTCTACGGCACGGAATATATGAGCGAGCATGAATTTCAGAGAAGCAATTATTTATCGGATATCTCCGGTTTCTACAAGGCTTTTGGGCTGGAGGTAAACTCCGAACGTCCGGATGCCTTGAACGCCGAGCTGGAATTTATGCACTATTTGATTTTTAAGGAAAGCAAGGCCCCGACTCAGGAAAAGGCGGAGATTTGCCTTGAGGCCCAGAAGAAATTCTTTACCGAGCACTTAAGCCCCGCGGCCAAGGCTATTGCCCAAAAGATTATCGCCACGACTGAAAATCCATTTTATAAGAACGCGGCCTCGGAATTAATTGATTTCTTGAGTCAAGAAGAGGAGCTCTTTAACACTAAATGAAGAAATCTACTGCTTTTTTAATCGCGATTGTTTTGATCGCGGCCTTTGCCGGTTTGATTTATTACGGGGTAACCAATTCCCGCGGAACACCGGTAAAGATTGAAAAGATTGTCATTCCGCTGGTGGAGGTGCCTTTTATTGCCCAGGAGATAGACCTGGCCCAGGGGATTTCCCCGGAGCTCTGGCGGGGAATTAAGCCTCAAGAGATTAAGCTGATGTATCAGGTAACTGTCTTACCTTGGCCGAAGATAAAGGCGGGGTTAGGGGCGGTAACCTTTAGGGCCTTTCATAATAAGGAGAATATTTATTTTTATCTAAGCTGGCCTGATGATACCGAAGACCGCCTTCATGAAACCGCGCTTTGGCCTGATGCCGGGGCAATAATGTTTCCCCTGGAGAAAAAGGCCCAGCCGCATACCATTATGATGGGTTTTCTGGGCCGGGTAAATATCTGGCACTGGAAGGCCAATCAGGATCGGGAATATTGGAAGAATGAATCTCCCCAGACCAACGCCTATGTGGATTTTTACTATCCCTTTGAGGAGCAGGAGCTTTTCCCGGTATCCAAACACGTTACTAAATCCGCGGTGAATGATTTGCTGGCTATCCGGGTAGGGACCATAACCCCTAAAGACAATCAGGAGGTAATGGGTAAGGGTGTCTGGGAGAACGGGGTTTGGAGTGTAGTGCTTAAGCGGCCGCTTCAGGCGCTTGAAACCGAAAACGGGGTAAATTTTTCCGCGGGAAAGAAATTAGCCGCTTTGTCCGTTTGGAATGGTTCCCAAGGTGACCGCGGTGGAAGAAAGTCTATTTCGGATTGGCTGGAGCTGGAGATAAAGTGAAAAGTCACATGAAAAACATAAGGGCGATATCTATTTTTTCGTTTATAGTTTATAGTTTATGGTTGATGGCATCTCCGGCGCAGGCGGCGGAGAAGTTTTTTGAGATCAAGGCCAAGAAATTTTCTTATACCCCTAATATCATCACTGTTAACCGGGGAGATACGGTAAAGATACGCCTGTTGAGCGAGGATGTGCATCACGGGTTTTTCCTTGACGGATATGGGATAAAGACCTCTGCCCATCCGGGCATGGATGGCAGCCTGAAGTTCATCGCTGATAAACCCGGTAGATATACCTTTCGTTGTTCGGTAACCTGCGGGGAGTTTCATCCTTATATGGTAGGATATCTGGTGGTAGGGCCAAATTCACGCTTTTGGCTTTTCGCGGCAATAGTGCTGGTAATCGGCATAGGAAGCATTATCACCCTTAATCGCGTAAAAAAGACAAATGGCTGATAAATTATTCGGATTGATAGATTTAAATTGGCGTTTTGAGCTGACCAAGTTCAAGCTCATCAGGAATTTATTTAAGTCTCGCTGGTTTCCCCTCCTGGCCATAATCCTAAATCTCTTTATTTTTGTGATTATCCTGATTTCCGGTTTAATCGGTGGTTTTTCCGCCGGAAACTATAATTTCGGGATTATGATTGTCTGGATACTCTGGTGGGTAATGCTGATGTTTGTCCTGGTGCCGATATTCTCCCGGGCCTGGTGCCTGATGTGCCCGTTTCCGGTATTCAGCGACTGGCTGCAGAGAGGGGCGTTGTTCGCGGTTACCGGTTTAAAGTTAAAAGGATTAGGCCTGAAATGGCCCAAGGCCTTAAAGAATATGTGGGTGATGAATATACTTTTCTTGGTTACCACATTCTTCTCCGGTTTCTTTACAGTGCGGCCCTTGGCTACTTTTATTCTTTTAGGCGGGATAATTCTTTTGGCTTTCTTGATCGGACTTGTCTTTGAGAAACGCAGTTTCTGCCTTTATGTCTGCCCGGTTTCCGGCTTCCAGGGCTTATATTCCCAGTTTGCCATGGCTGAAGTCAGAAGGAAGGATCCGGAAATCTGCAAGAACCATAAGGTCAAGACCTGCTATGTGGGTAATGAATGCGGTTACGGCTGTCCCTGGATGCTTACCCCTTTTAATTTTACCAAAAATACCTACTGCGGGATGTGTTTAGAATGTTTTAAGAGTTGTCCTCATGATAATATGGCTTTTAATTTGCGGCCGCCCGGGGTGGATCTTTTGGTAGATGAAAAGCGCGGCCTGGATGAGGCCTGGAAGGCCTTTATTATGCTGGGGATTGCCATGGTCTTTTTTCTGACTATGCAGGGGCCGTGGGGTTTTCTTAAGGATTGGGTCAGGGGTGCTTCTTTAACAGGGTATCTGACCTTTATTTCTTTACATACAGCCTTCAGCCTGTTGATAGTCCCGGCGATATTCTTTTTCTTTAGTTATTTGTCCAAGTCTTTTAGCGGGGCAAAAGAGGTTTCCTTAAAGAAAATTTTTACTAATTTTTCCTATACCCTGGTGCCTTTAGGCTTAGGGGTGTGGATTGCCTTTAGCGTGGGGATTGTCTTACCTAATGGAAGCTACATTTTACATATTATCTCGGATCCCTTTGCCTGGGGCTGGAATCTCTTTGGCACCCGAAGTGTTCCCTGGACTCCGGTATTTACCGGGGCGCTGGGATATCTGCAGGGCGCGGTGCTGGTATTATTTTATTTGTTTTCTCTTGCCTACGGAACTCGGCTGTCTAAACAGACCTATCCTACTGATGGGCAGGCTAAGCGGGGATGGATTCCCATCCTGATTTTTCTGACCTTGGCGACCTTAGCCTTTTTATGGCTGTATATAGGATAAAAGAATGAAAAAGATAAACGAGACTATAGCGGTTACACTGATGTTATTGGCGACCGTGGGCACTATTATCGGGGTCTTTGTTATTGAGGCTGCCCGGCGTAAGAAGTTTTATACCGTGGAGCTGATTGCCCGTTCGCCTCTAAACGGCAACTGGTATCCTAAAGAGATCAGGATTCCTTTAGGGAAAGAGGTAAAGATTTATATCCGCAATGTGGAGACGGTAAGCCATGGTTTTTCCTTGCCGGAGTTTAATGTCTCGGCCCTGGAGATTAAAGCCGGAGAGGTAGAAGTGGTAAAATTTACCCCTGACAAAAGAGGCACTTTCCCTTTTATGTGCACTGTCTGGTGTTCCAATGAGCATCTGCATATGAGCGGAGAAGTTATTGTGGAATAAGCGAGCTTATACAATTCACGTAAATAATCTATTAAAACCTTTCTTACAGAAGTAAGAAAGGTTTTTTTGTAGTATAGCTAAAGGATTGTTTTTAGGATGTATCCCTGCCTGTGATAAGTTAGCCTAAACGCGGCGCTACTTATAAAATCGTAGACAGAATAAAAGTTAAAACATAAAATAAGTTTTATAAATGAAGCAATACATTAAACATCAAATACTGCGTATTTTCGGTGATAAGGTAAAGCAGTTAAGGATAAGCAGGGGATGGTCACAGGAGAATTTAGGAATAAGGGCCAGACTTCATCGGACTTATATCGGCAGTATAGAGAGAAATGAGCGCAATATAAGCCTGCTTAATGTTGAGCGTATTGCCAGGGCGTTTGAGGTACCCGTGCAATTGCTGATTACGGAGAGAAAGTCTTTAAAAATGAACTATAGGGATGATAAAGGCGCCTTAGACCAAGGCGCGCATGCCGGCAGTATCTATAGAACTAAGGAAGAGCGATTCGCGGTGATAATGCCATTTTTGATAAACGCGTTAAAAAAGAGAGAAAAATGCCTGTGCATAGTAGAGAATGATACCAAAAATACGATTGTTGATAAACTGCATAAAAGGGGAATATCGGCTGATAAATGTTCTCAGTGGGGCCAGTTTCTCTTTTTGTCTGTCGAGCAGGTATATTTAAAGAACGGTTATTTTGATTCTGAGGGCGTGGTCAATATATTTAAAAACCTGCACCAGGATGCCCTGAGTGAAGGATTTTACGGACTAAGAATAATCGCTGAGGCAACGAAGCGCTTGATTGATTCCGCGGGCCATAAAAACTTTACGCAATATGAAACAAGGCTTAATTATTTTTTTCCGGGCACCAAGGTAACCGCGTTAGACCTGTATGAGGAGGATGCTTTTAATAAAGAGTTTTTGCTGAACGCGGTGGTATTGACTCATCCCAAGATATTCTTTTACGACAGGCTGGTGGATAATACATATTATAAGCACCCTCATGTTTTTACCGGCGATGGAAAACATCGATCCCCCGCTGATGACGTGTATGAGCGCATTAAGGCGGAATTGTTAGAAAAAGCATTAAATTAAGCCTGGTTGACAGAAGTATTTTTGTATGTTACAATCCTTTCTTAAGAATTTGAGAAGGGATTTTTTGTTTATATGCTTAAAAAAGATTCAATACGATTCGATTTAGACGGTAGAGATAAAAAACTGCTTTTTTATTTGCAGGAGAAATTTCCCCTGGTTTTAAGGCCGTTTAAGAAGCTGGGTGAGGATTTAAACCTAAGCGAAGAAGAGGTTATCCGACGAACTAAGCGCCTTAAGGGCTTAGGCCTGATTAAGCGTATCGGCCCGGTGCACAGCTCCGAGAATCTTAAGTTTAAGCGCTCCTTGGTAGGGATGCGCGTTCCTCCGGAACAAATAAATCAGACTGTCGGCATAATTAATAACTTCTCTGAGGTAACCCACAACTATCTCCGGGATGACCCCGAATTTAATCTTTGGTTTACTTTGATATGCCCTTCCGAAAATAAAATCAAGCGGATAATCCGGACTATTAAGGAGAAAAGCCGGATAAAAACCATAATCAGCCTGCCCACAGTCAGGACCATAAAAATAAAGACTGTCTTTCAACCTTAAGAATAAATTACAAGGTCAAAGCACCAATGCTAAAACGAGGATTATTGTCATTTGTCATTACACTATTACATTGTTACAAAAGTCCTTTAAAATAACCAAGCTCCAAGATACAATAACCAAATAATAACCAAAAACCAAATTCTAATAATCAAGCAATTCTTAAACATTGATTTTTAGTTTGATGATTGGTTATTGATACATTCGGCGGCGTTCAAATCCCGCCCTTTAGGGCGGGGAAAGGTTACGCCGCTCTCAGTATCAATCCTGAGCAAACCACGGTCTTTAGACCGTGGTGTCGAAGGATTGATTTGGTTCTTGTTTCTTGGTTATTGGTTATTTAATAACTTATGTAACAGCCTACTATGGATATAGAAATAAAACCTGAGCCTTTTAGTAAAGAAGAGTTGGAAAAATTAAAGCGGGATTCGCGCTTAGGTAAAATCCGCCGCTTCGGGGCTATTGTCAGCCATCAGAAACTGCGATTTAGCCATAATGCCCTGGTTGCCTGGAGAAGAAGCCCGCCGGGTAATAAGCTCTGCGCGGCCCTCAAAGAAAAAGAATATCTCAGTCATATCTATTTGAGAAAGCCCCATCGGCTCTGGCCTTACAGTCTCTACACCATGGTTCACGCCAAGGCTAATGAAGAGCTAAACATTTTTATTGATGAGCTTTCGCGCCTGCTTAACTGCCGCGATTTTAGAGTTCTCAACACCGTCAAGGAATTAAAGAAAACCTCATTTAACCCCGCGAGTAAACAAGGGGTCAGACCCGGACAGTAGACATTAATGAAAGAATAGTACCGAAAAATCTTTAAAAAAAATTACATAAATATATTGACAAAGATTATAAATAAGATATAATTAATATCTTATGCAAAAGACATATTTAGCCAAAAAAGGCGATTTTAAAAGAAGCTGGTATATAGCTGATGCCAAGGATAAAATCTTAGGCCGGCTGGCAGTTGAGGCAGCTAAGGTTTTACGCGGCAAACACAAGCCGCGCTTTACTTCCAATATTGACTGCGGGGATAATGTTATTATCATCAATGCCGCCAAGATTAAGGTTACCGGCAGAAAGCTGGCTCAAAAGGTCTACCGCCGGTATTCCGGTTATCCCGCTGGCTTGAGGGAGGTTCATTTAGAGGATATGCTTAAAAAGGCGCCTACCCAGGTGTTAAAATTGGCAGTGCAAAGGATGCTCCCCGGAGGGCCTTTAGGAAGGGATTTGCTCAAGAAACTTAAGATTTATGCCCAGGATAAGCATCCTTACGTATCAATCAAGCCCATTGTATTGGAGGTTAAA
Source organism: Omnitrophica bacterium GWA2_41_15 (assembly GCA_919902675.1). Lineage (GTDB taxonomy): Bacteria > Omnitrophota > Gorgyraeia > Gygaellales > UBA12090 > UBA12090. The sequence continues at coordinate 82,356 of CAKKRH010000009.1, read as the reverse complement.
TAATGGATTCAGCAGTTACTTATTCTGCCTGCGGAAGGCGTAAAGAGGCCATAGCCAGGGTCAGGCTGATGCCCGGAAAAGGAAAGATAGTAGTTAATAAATCTTCCATAGACAAATACTTTGGCCGGGAAACCGACAGGATTTTAATCAAACAGCCTTTTCAGATAACCAATACCTTAAATAAATTTGATTGTTTTGCTAACCTTTGCGGCGGCGGATTATCCGGCCAGGCCGGAGCCTTGCGCTTAGGAATTGCCAGGGCCCTTCTTGATGTTGATCCTGCCTACAGGACAATTCTTAGAAAAGGAAATTTCTTAACCCGGGATTCGCGGATGAAGGAGCGTAAGAAATACGGCCAGAAAGGCGCGCGTAAACGCTTCCAGTGGACTAAGAGGTAAAAGCAGAATTAAGATTAAGAACTCAGAGCTAAGATATGGAAAAGTCCCGCTTACAACAAGCGGGACTTTTTATTTTTGACCGAAAAGACATTGACGCCAGGCCTTAGCTTTGGCATAATACTATTGAATAAATAATCAATCCTTCGGCACCACGGTCTAAAGACCGTGGTTTGCTCAGGATTGATACTAAAGAGCGGCGTAACCTTTCCCCGCCCTAAAGAGACTGGGTCATAATGGCTTTTTCTTGCCGGATAGGCGGGGTTTTCTAACCCCGCCTCGTCGAGAGCGGGACAAGAATGTCCCGCCTATCCCTCAAAAAATGCTCATTTGGCACAGTCTCTAAAGGGCGGGGTTTGAACGCCGCCGAATGTATCAAACACCAAATTACCCCGCTAATCCGGGGCAGGCAATCACCAAATAAATTTATCTCAGGAGAATCTAAAAGGATGGCTAACCAAAAAGGAATAATCTTGATGATAGTTCTTATTTTTATCATAGTGTTATCAATTACCGCGGCAGTGGTGATAGGGCTGATGACCAATCAGGCCCGTATTGCTGAATATCAAATCAAGCGGATCCGGGCATTTTATACCGCGGAAGCCGCGCATACTTATGTTCTTGAACAGCTGAGGACCGGGACAAAAAGCCCTCCTTCCGGAGCAGAAACTTGGCTAGATGTGTTGCCTCCGGAAGGCCTTAACGGCTATCAGGCAGATGTGGCTTGGGGGGCTCCCAATAGTGGGCCTAAGAATACCCGCGCCTTTAATGTAACCGTTGACTATTAAGTCCACTAAAACAGCTTTATTTATTCCAAATTCTGCCTAAATGACGCGCAAAAGAACAGCTAAAAACGGTTTTACGATTATTGAATTAATGGTAGCCCTGATAATAATCGGTGTCTTGGTTTCTTTGGCCATACCGGGATTTTCGCGCACCAAGGAAAGGGCCTTTGACAAAGAAGCGCGGATAGGACTAGACCTTATCGTAGCGGGAGAAAAAATGTATCGGGCAAGAATAGGCGTTTATTATCCTTCTTCAGGCACTGTTGGCGAGAGCGATATCGAGGATAACTTGCAGTTAGATTTATCTTCCGACGCTTGGGAATATTCAATTACTAATGCCGGCGCAGGAGCAAGCTTTAATGCCGTAGCTGCCAGGAATGGACCGGCAAGTTGGAGCAGGCAGTGGTTAATTAACGCCACGGGAGATTTATCTTGCGTACCAACCTGCACTTCTTGTGAGCCTAATGTATGCCCTTCCTAAACCTTAAAATTATGAAAAAGAAGAAGCAGTGTGGTTTTACATTGGTTGAAGTCATAGTATCGCTGCTGATACTCTTAACCACAGCCGCGGGAATTTTTGCTAGTTTTACTGCCGCCCAAAACTATGTGCTGAGGTCAAAACGGCGCCTTGCCGCGGTTAATTTTGCCCGTCAGAAGTTTGAAGAGCTAAGGCCGTATGTCCGGCAGGATACCTGGACAAATTCAACCTCTGACGTTAATTTACTTTATGCTCCAGAGGCTTCATCTCAGTCATACTCGGAATCCTTTTCTTTTAGCGATACTTGGAGCGGACTCCTTAATTATACGGTTACCAATACTAATAATACAGCTTCGCGTAATGTATCGGTAACCGCCAATTGGACCGAACCGGATTAATACCAGATGTTAAATCGTAGAGGGTTCAGCGCAGAGCGTTTAGCGTATAGCAAAAAAAAGATTTTCTCCTCTTACCTGTCCGCTAAAGGAGGCTTTACCTTAGTTGAATTGTTTATCGCGATTACGCTGGTGGGTATGGTTTTTTTGTCTATTACCGCGGTGGACATCGTCTCCCGTAAATTTTTAAATACCACTTATTATGAAAGCAGGGTACAGAATGAAGTCGGGCCTATACTTGAGATGATAGCCAAAGATATTGCCCGCGGCTACGGTAACCTTAATAATCCTGGCGTGATCGTGTCAACACCGAATACGGTGGATATCCGACAGCTTGATGCTGCCGCGGCGCCGACGTATGATGATTTTAGCGATGATTCCTGGGTTAGGTATAGTTATGAGGCGGCGCCTAATTATCGCGTTACAAGGCAATATTGTACCGCGGGAAGCCAGACCGTATGCGGCTCTTGGGGAACTTCAGAGACCTTAGCTAATAATATCTCCGGCTGTAGTTTTACCATTGCTGACGACGCTGGGCTCAATAAAAACCTTTGGGTTGCTGTTGTCATAACCGCGCGGCGGAATGCGGCGGATAGCAGTCCTCCCAGCGCTACTAACCCTGAAGTAGTCCTGCGAACAACAATAGCCGCACGCTCCCAGCCTATTCGTTAAGTATATTATTGAGACATTGCATCCAGAGTAGAGTATTCTATTCTGCAGATATGATTAAAGAGTGTCAGGATTTTGTTAGTTTTTCAGCTTTTTTTTAAACCGTTGCGACTTGATATTGTATAGGGATATGCGCTTATAATCGCCAAAATAATCGCGTAGATAAATTCCCGGAATATCGATCTTTGATGTTGTGTCGAGAACACGGAATTAAAACGCGCGAGAAACTTCTCGATAAATCTAATGCGCGGGTTTATAATAGGCATATCCGTTGCTCCTGGTTAAGGGGTTAACGATGCCGCTTTACCAGTACCTGAATAATTTTATAAGGAACCGGAGCGAGACCTAAAGAAATTGAAGGCGGAAAATCTTGCCTTGACCCTGGATAAAGAAAAATTAGAAAAAGAACCCGTGTATTTGGAGGGGGTTGCAAGAGAAAAATTGGGGATCGTGAGAAAGGAAGAGATTGTGTATAAGGTGGTCACTGCAGAGAAAGAGAGGCGCTAAAATGTTTCATCCAAGAATTAGTTTGTTAACGATAATATTTTTTGAAATTTTGCTCATTCCTTCTTTCGCTCAAAACACCACCGAAACCATAGAGCTTGCCACGTATTATCCGGCGCCGTATGGGGCGTACGCAGAGCTTACCACCACCAACAGTACCTATCTTGCGACCGAAGGAGGAAAAGTGGGGATTGGGACGACGGATCCTTCAGAAAAGCTGCATGTACATGATCCTGATAAGAATGCTGTTGTTAGGATCACAAGCAACAGCGGTGACAGAGCTGGATATCATTTAAGCGCTACTTCGTCCACAGGGCCAGGGTATGCCGTATACCATGATGCGAATGACGATACGTTTCATATTAATTATGATACGACTTTAGGTACTGCGACGCAGTGGTTAATAACCGGTACCAATGATGGCAAGGTGATGGTGGGTGGGGGCGCGGGTGGTGCTATTCCGAAAGCGACCTTAGACGTAGTGGGAGGGATAAAGGTAGGAGACGATCTCGAGGTATGCAACGACGATAAGGCAGGGACAATGCGTTATTCTGCTGGTCAAATGGAATATTGTAATGGCAGCGGGTGGATGCAAATGGGGGGGGGCACAACATCGTTAGAGAACGGGCTATATGGAGTTTGTAAGACATCCGGTAGTCTATGTGACAGTTGGACTCCTCCCACAGCATGCAGTGGCGGAATCTGTAGTTGTGATTCTGGATATTCTTCGGTTAAAATTGGCGGCAACTATGGAGCCGAGGAGTACTTTACTTGCCGGAAATATTAAGGAAAATTGGGGTCAGCCCTTGAAATGTGAAATGATTTGACATCTCTTAGCTTTTCCGATAGAATTAAAGGAAAAAAGAAGACGCTTTACATAACTCATTTAATTACCTATAGATACATAAAAAATAAAGAAAAATAGCGAAAAAATAGGAAAAAAGCCGTTTCTGCCTACTGTAACCATGTCCAGCATTAGGAATGAGCCGAATGGGTAAACAAAAGTTAAAGATAATTCCCTATTATACCGGAAAAGAAACCCTGGAAGAAGCGCTTAAGGATAATAAAAGCAGTTCGCTTTTATGGTTAGAGATACTTTTCAATGACGATATTTATTGGAAGGGAATAAAATATCCACGGGTTCGCAAGGCATACGTAAAAGCCTGCGTTTGGTATCATAACTTTAAGAGCTTAATTGACAGTTGTATAAAAAGGCGGCCGTTAGAGTTCATAAAAGGAAAAATTGATTCCGCGCAAACGCGAAGATTCCAGGAGGCTTTGAACTTTGTCAGGAATTAAGTTAAAAAATGTGGAAATTTTTATTGATAAGCTAAAAAGACGCAGAACGGGTTAAAAGCAGAGCTAAGAATTCAGAACCAAGATATGGAAAAGTCCCGCTTGAAACGGGACTTTTTTTGTTTTCCGACGAAAAAACATTGACGCCAGGCTTTATCTTTGGCATAATGTATTCAATAAAACCAAATATCTCCGCCGTAGGCTGGTCCGCCCGAGCGCGGAAAATATAAAAATTAAAAAGACAAAATGCTAAAAGTAGGAATATTGGGGGTAAGGGGATATACAGGGGAAGAGCTGATCAGGATTTTGTTAAAGCATCCCAGGGTAAGGATAAGTTATCTTACGGCCAGGCTGGATAGGCCGGTTCCGATAGCTGAGATTTTTCCTCAATTTAAGGGCCGGTTGGATTTGTATTGCGAGAATCTTAATCTAACTAAGGTCGTCCAATCCGCGGATTTGTTTTTCCTGGCCTTGCCACATACCAGCTCTATGGACGTGGTCCCCGCCCTGCTTAAGGCCAAGAAAAAGATTATTGATTTAAGCGCGGATTACCGGCTGAATGACGAGGAGCTTTATGAAACCTGGTATAAGGTTAAGCATAAGGATAAGGCGAATATTAAAAAGGCAATTTACGGCTTGCCTGAGATTAACCGCCAAAAAATAAAAAAGGCGGCCTTCATAGCTAATCCCGGATGCTATCCCACCGCGGCGATTTTGGCCCTGGCTCCTTTATTAAAAGAAAAATTCAGCCCGCGAGAGATTATTATTGATGCCAAAAGCGGTTACAGCGGAGCCGGGAGAAAGCCGGTGGATGATCCTTTCTGGCTCGAGCTAAAGGACAATTTCAAGGCCTATAAGGTTGATGTCCATCAGCATACGCCTGAAATAGAGCAGGAGCTGTCTAAACTGGCCAAAAAAAGGATAAAGGTTACCTTTGTTCCCCATCTTTTGCCAATAGAAAGGGGAATTTTGGAAACGATATATATAAGAAGCAGTCGCCGGTCACCGGTCACCGGTCACCGGTTGATAGGCTTATACAAGAAGTTTTATAAGAATTCCCCGTTTGTAAGGATAAAGGATGAAGGGGAATTTCCGCAATTAAAGGATGCGCGGTTTACCAATTTCTGCGATATCGGACTTAAGATTAGCGCGGATCAGAAAACAATTATTATAATTTCCGCGATAGATAATTTGCTTAAGGGCGCTTCGGCTCAAGCAGTGCAGAATATGAATTTGCTCTGCGGCTTCAAAGAAACTGAGGGTTTGCTATGAGAGAGCGTAAGAACGCCATAACCCTGGCTAAGGGGTTTAGGTCTCAGGCAATAGGGGCGGGGATAAAGAAATCCGGCGGACTGGATTTGGCTTTGATATATTCCGATGTCCCGGCATTTGCCTGCGGTATGTTTACCAAAAATAAGTTTGCCGCGGCTCCGGTTGAGCTTTGCCGGGAACATCTAAAATCAAAAAAGGCCCAGGCTATAGTAGTCAACAGCGGGAATGCTAATTGCTATACCGGAAAGCCGGGAATGAAAACGGCTAAGTCTACCGCTTCGCTTGGCGCGGGGCTATTAGGAATAGATAAAAAAATGGTGCTGATTGCCTCGACCGGAATTATCGGCCGTCGGCTTGATTTCTCCAAGATAAAGAAGGCCTTGCCGTCTTTAGTGAGTTTTTTAGACAGAGATAGCGGTAATAAGACAGCCCAGGCCATAATGACTACCGATACTAAGCCCAAAGCCTTAGCGCTGGAGTTTAAGATAAGCGGAAAAAAAGTAACTATCGGGGCAATTGCCAAGGGCGCGGGAATGATTGCCCCGGATATGGGTTACGCTGAGCATAGTCGAAGTGCTACAATGCTTTGCTTTATCACTACTGATGCCTTGATCGAGTATTCGGCATTAAAAGAGGCATTAAGGCAGGCAGTTGAGGATTCTTTTAATATGATTACTATTGACGGATGTATGAGCACTAATGACAGCGTGATTATTTTAGCTAATGGCTTAGCGGAAAACAAGAAAATCTGTTTAGGCACGCCTAATTTCTCTAAATTTAAAACTGCCTTAGGTGAAATTTGCCTGGGTTTAGCCAAGATGATTATTTTGGATGCTGAGGGAGCCGGCAAGTTTATAACTATTCAGGTATCTGGGGCTAAGGATGACGCGCAGGCTAAAAAAGCGGCTTTGGCCGTGGCCAATTCCAATCTTTTCAAGACAGCTGTTTACGGCGGAGGCACTAACTGGGGAAGGATAGTGGCGGCGGTGGGGGCATCCGGGGTAGAGGTAAGAGAAAAAATAAAAATAGAGGGTGATTCTTTCAGGAAAAAGGATATAATAGTCAAGATAGATTTAAGGCTTGGCAGGGGTAAAGCCGTAGTTTACACCTCAGACCTGACCCCGGAATATATCAGGATAAACGCGGAATATAACTAAGTTTATAGAGTTCATTGAGTTCATTGAGTTTATTGAGTTTTAACTCAAGCAACTCAATGAGCTCAAATAACTCTAAAACGGAGCGAGGCGAATGGAAGATGCGATTAGAAAAGCTGATGTTTTGATTGAGGCCTTGCCTTATATTAAAGAATTTCACCGCAAGGTGATGGTGATAAAATACGGCGGGAGCATTTTAGGTGATGAAAAAATCCGCCAGGGGGTTTTGGAGGATATAGTTTTCTTAAGCTATATGGGTTTATGCCCGGTCCTGGTCCATGGCGGCGGGCCGAATATATCCGAGAGGATGAAGCAGGAGGGCATGAAGACTGAGTTTGTGGACGGGATGCGGGTTACCGATGAGAAGACCCTGGCGGTTGTTGAGGAAGAACTGGAGAAGCTCAATGCGATAATTGTTTCAGAGCTTCAAGAATTAGGTCAAAAGGCGACAGGGTTCTCCAGTAAAGATAACGGGGTAATCTTAGCCCGTAAAAGACAAGAGGCTAAGGATTTGGGCCTGGTGGGAGAGGTGGAAGCGATAGGAGTTGAGCCGATACTCCGGGAAACTAAGGATTACTCTATCCCGGTATTGTGTCCGATGGGAAAAGGCAAAGACGGAAAAACCTATAATATTAATGCTGATGAGGCGGCCTCCAGGGTTGCCTCCAGCCTCCGCGCGGAAAAATTAGTGGTTTTGACTAACGTGCGGGGAATTATGCGCTCTACCTCGGACACCAGCTCGCTTATTTCCACCTTGACTATTTCCGAGGCCAATGGCTTGATCAAGGAAGGGGCAGTGCATCAAGGGATGATTCCTAAGGTGAAGTCTTGCATATCCGCTTTAGAGGCCGCGGTAAAGAAGACCCATATTATAGATGCCCGGATTCCCCATGCCCTGCTCTTAGAGATCTTTACCAAGCAGGGAATCGGCACCGAAATCATTAAATAAATAGGGACACATCCCATTTTTATGGTTATTAAGTCTCAAGAAAAATGGGATGTGTCCCTAATATGGAGATTTTAGAGTGAAAAAACAAGAAGTATTTCAGGCTTATCAGGATTACATTATGCCTACCTATACCCGAATGCCTTTGATTTTTGTCAAAGGAAAAGGGATGAAGGTTATTGATGTTGACGGCAAGGAATACCTGGATTTCTTTCCCGGCTGGGGGGTGAGTTCTTTGGGGCATTGCCATCCGGATGTGGTCTCGGCGGTCCGGGACCAAATAGATAAGCTAATTCATCTGCCTAATAATTACCTGTCTATCCCCCAGGCAAAATTAGCCAAAGAGATAATTTACCACTCATTTCCCGGCAAGGTCTTTTTTGCCAATTCCGGGGCTGAAGCCAATGAGGCCGCGGTAAAACTCACCCGGGCATATGGCGCGGGAAGATATGAGATAATTTCATTCGAGAATTCTTTTCACGGCAGGACCCTGGCGGCCCTGACTATGACCGGCCAGAGCAAATATCAAGAGGGTTTTCAGCCGCTTCCTGAGGGATTTAAAAGCGTCGCCTATAATGACAGGGATGCCTTGAAAAACGCGCTATCGGATAAAACCGCTGGAATTATTATTGAACTGGTGCAGGGCGAAGGCGGGATAAATGTTGCCGATAAGGATTTTGTCTTATATCTAAGAAAGCTTTGCGATGAGAAAAAGATACTTTTGATTGTGGATGAGGTCCAGACCGGCCTGGGCCGGACCGCCAGGATGTTCGCGTATCAGCACTACGGAATCACTCCGGACATAATGACCTTAGCCAAGGCCCTGGGAGGGGGTTTGCCTATCGGAGCAATGGTGGCTAAAAAAGAGATTGCCGATATCCTGGGCCCGGGAAGACACGCCTCTACCTTCGGGGGAAGCCCTTTGGTTTGTAAGGCCTCTTTAGGGGTATTTAAGGCCCTGCGCAAAGAAAAGCTGATTGCCAATGCCCGGGAGATGGGTGTATACCTAAAAGAGAGATTATCGGAATTGGCTAAGAAATATTCCATAATCAAAGAAGTCCGAGGCCTGGGGTTGATGATTGGCATTGAACTGAATACGGCCGGGAAGCCGGTAGTTGAGGAGTGCGTTAAGAGAGGTTTGTTGATTAATTGCACTCACGAGACGGTCTTAAGGTTGATGCCGGCCCTTAGTGTTACCAAGAAGCAAGCGGACAAGGCAGTGGGGATATTGGATAAGGCGATAGAAAAGGTAATCAGTAATTAGAAGATAGAGACCAGATAATGAAAAAAGACCTGATATCAATTAAGGATTTAAGCTTAAAGGAAATAGAAGAGATTTTTCTGCTTACGGATAAGCTTAAAGAAAACAAGCAAAAATACTCCCGGAGCCTGACAGGAAAGACTCTGGCCCTTATTTTTCAGAAGCCATCCAACAGGACCAGGGTATCTTTCGCGGTGGGCATGTTTCAGCTTGGGGGTTTAAGCATTTATTTGGGGCCGGGGGAGATAAACTTAGGGGTGAGAGAGGCAATCAAGGATGTGGCTCAGACGCTCTCCCGCTATGTTCAGGGAATAGTCCTGCGGACCTTTGAACATAAGAATGTTATTGAACTGGCAAGATACTCAGGCGTGCCGGTGATTAACGGGCTTTCCGACCTTTCGCATCCCTGCCAGGCCTTAGCGGATTTATATACCATAAAAGAGAAATTCGGCTCGTTTAAAGGCAGGACCTTAACTTATTGCGGCGATGGCAACAATGTTACGCATTCTCTTCTTTATGGCTGCGCGAAAATCGGCTTAAACCTGAATATCGCCACACCCAAGAAATTTGAGCCGGATAGTACGGTTTTTAAAGAGGCATTAGGGATGGCTTCGGTTTCCGGGGCCCAGATCAGCTTAAGCCGCGACCCATTAAAAGCTTGCAAAAACGCGGATGTGATTTATACTGATGTCTGGACGAGCATGGGCCAGGAAAAAGAGGCTAAGGCGCGAAGGAAGATATTCCGGGATTATCAAATTAATCAAAAACTTGTTTCATCCGCCAGGAAAGATTGCTTGATTATGCATTGTCTGCCGGCGCACAGGGGTGAGGAAATAACCGATGAGGTGATTGATTCCTCAAGATCGGTAGTCTTTGACCAGGCGGAAAACAGATTGCACGCGCAGAAGGCGGTATTGATAAAGCTATTGGGAGAAAAATAGTAGTTTAGAGAGTCCAGGGAGTTTAGTGAGCTTGAGGAGTTTAGGGGGATAGGAATGAAAAAAGTTGTTTTAGCTTACTCAGGGGGATTGGATACTTCCTGCGCGGTGCAGTGGCTTAAAGATAAAGGGTATGAGGTTATCTGTTTTATCGCCGACTTGGGCCAGGGTGAGGATTTTGAGGCGATTGAGAAAAGGGCGCTGATAGGCGGAGCCTCCAAGGTTTATATTAAGGATCTGCGAGCGGAGTTTGTGGAGGATTTTATTTTCCCTTCCTTAAAGGCAGGCGCGGTTTATGAAGGTAAATATCTCCTGGCTACCGCCTTAGGCCGGCCTTTGATTGCCAAATATCTGGTTGAGGTGGCGCATAAGGAAAAGGCCGCCGCGATTGCCCATGGCTGTACCGGAAAAGGCAATGACCAGGTGCGCTTTGAGGTTACCTCCAGGATTCTTGACCCTAAGTTAGAAATTATCGCTCCGGTAAGAATATGGGAGTTTAAATCCCGCGAAGAAGAGATAGAATACGCCAAAGCCAAAAGAATTCCCATTGATGTTACCAAGAAAAAGTCTTACAGCTTAGACAAGAATTTATGGGGGGTTTCCATTGAATCCGGGATTCTTGAAGACCCCTGGATAGAACCGCCGGAGGATTGTTATCAGTGGACCAATTCCGCGGATGAGGCCCCAGATAAACCGGCTTATGTAGAAATAGAATTCGAAAAGGGCGTGCCTAAGAAAATAAACGGCAAGACTTATGACGCCCTTAAGCTTATTGATAAGCTTTGTAATTTGGGTTCAGAACACGGCATAGGCCGAAGCGATATGATTGAGAATCGGCTGGTGGGGATAAAGTCCAGGGAGATTTATGAGGCCCCTGCCGGGACTATCTTGCATATCGCCCACAGGGAATTAGAGGCTTTGGTCCTGGACCGGGAAACTTGCCATTACAAAGAAACTGTGGCCCTTAAATACGCCCAGCTGATTTATTACGGCCTGTGGTATTCCAAATTAAGGATAGCCCTGGATAAGTTTATAGAAGAGACTCAAAAAACAGTCAGCGGCACGGTCAGGCTTAAGCTGTATAAGGGCAATTGCGCCGTGGCGGGGCGAAAATCGCCGCATTCGCTTTACCGGGAAGAATTAGCCACCTATACGGCAAAAGACAAGTTTGACCAGCGGCTTTCCGAAGGGTTTATCCGGATTTTCGGGATGCCTTTTGAGAGATAGCGGGAGAGAGGTTAGAAGTTAGAGGTTGGAAGTTAGAAGGGGAGACTCAATGGCGAAGAAATTGTGGGGGGGGAGGTTTAGCAAAAAGACGAACCCTCTTGTGGAGGAGTTTACTAAGTCTATACAATACGATTATAAACTTGCTAAATATGACTTGTTAGGTTCATTGGCGCACGTAGAAATCTTAAGCAAAAGCGGTTATCTAAATGCGGATGAAACAAAAACCCTCAAGGGAGGATTGGATTTGCTATATGCCCGCTTAGAATCTGGAAAAATTAAGTTTGATACGCGCAATAAAGAAGAAGATATCCATACCTATATACAAAATGAATTGTATAGAGAAGTGGGGGATGTGTCTCTTAAGCTTCATACCGCAAGATCAAGAAATGATCAAGTGGTTTTTGCGGCAAAATGGTATGTCAAAATGGCTGCCCTGGAATTAACTGGAGATATATCAAAATTAATAACCGCCTTTTATTCCTTAGCTCGGAAATATAAAGATGTGATAATACCAGGCTTTACGCATTTACAGCACGCCCAGCCTGTTTGTTTGACAGATTATCTTTTTGCCTATATTAATATGTTGGAAAGGGATATTAAGAGATTAGACTATATTTCAAAAAATATAAAGATAACTTTGGGAGCAGGAGCCCTTGCCGGGACTCCGATCAGTGCTCAAGAATATCAAATTAAGGCGGAGGAATTTCTCGGAGAAGTAAAAGGATTAAAGGCGGCATTCAACATAGAAACAACCACAAATTCATTGGATGCGGTAAGCGATAGGGATTTTGTGATTGAGATTATCAGCGCTTTATCTATTGTTGCCATGCATTTATCCAGACTGTCTGAAGATTTGATTATCTGGTCAACCAAGGAGTTTGATTTTATTGAAATAGACGATTCTTTTTGCACCGGGAGTTCGCTTATGCCGCAGAAGAAAAATCCGGATGTTTTGGAGTTGATTCGCGGTTATTCCGGAAGGCTATACGGCAATCTGATGAGTGTTTTGACTATGATGAAGGGCCTGCCGCTTACTTATAACCGGGATATGCAGCTAGATAAAGAGCCGCTGTTTAATTCTTTTGAAATAGTTTCTAAGGAATTAAAAGTGCTGACAGGATTGATTGCAACATTGAAATTCAACGAAGGTAAAATAGATGAACATCTCAAAGACGAGTCCCTGTATGCCACAGATTTAGTGTATTATCTGGTTGATAGAGGGATAGCCTTTAAAGAGGCGCACACGATTATCGGTAAATTGATTAAGTATTCCATAGATAACGGTATTGAAATCAAGGCTATGCCTGAAGATAAGCTGAAATATTTCTCTGATAAGTTTGTAAAGAAAGAAATCGTTAAGTTATTTGATCCGAAAGTATCGGTGGAATCTAAAAAATCCATTAAGAGGCCGAATGTGTTGGGCAGCCTTAACGTTACTCTTGGAAAGATGTAGAAAATACGCGTAATTTAAGCGGATGTTGCTAAGGAAACACAAGTTGAACACCAAAGAAATTCGCGCTCACATTATTAAGCGGGATTTTAAGATCACTGATCATGCTTTTGATGAGATGCGCGCGGATGGCCTGATTTTCCAAGATGTCGTATCGGCAATTATGAATGGCGAAATTATTGAGAATTACCCTAAGGCCTATCCTTTACCGGCAGTTCTTATAAACGGTAAAACAGAAAATGGCGAACCTGTCCATATTTGCGTCTCTTTACCGCCGTCAGTGAAAATTGTTACAGTTTATCGGCCTGATTCGAAAAAATGGACGGACGGTTTTTGTAAGAGGAGGCTCTAAGATGAAGAATGTGTGTATGTTCTGTGGTGGAGATATCCATGGAAAAATCGTGACAGTGGTTAAGGAGCAAAAAGGGGAAGTGATTATTATTGAACACGTTCCCGCGGGAGTATGCAGCCAATGTGGCGAGCGAGAATATGAGGCAGAGGTGGCAGCCAAATTAGAAATAATCTTAAGGGAGAAAAAAAGAGCGCGAAGGGAAAAACTGGTTCCCGTAGCTGATTTCGCCGAGGTTTAAGGAAATACTATGCACGACTTTAAATATAAGAACAAAGAGCTTTATTGCGAGGGGCTGAAGATAGCGGATATCGCCCGCAAGGCGTCAACCCCGTTTTATCTCTACAGTTATAATACCCTTCTGGGGCATTTCCGTAAGCTGGAGAAGGCCTTCTCCGCGCTTAAGCCGCTTATCTGCTATTCAATGAAGGCAAACTCTAATCTGGCTATTTTGCGCGCGCTGGTAAAGGCCGGCTCGGGCCTGGATATTGTTTCCGGAGGCGAACTGTATAAGGCGCTTCTGGTCGGCTGTGACCCAAAGAAAATAGTCTACGCCTCGGTGGGAAAAACCGAAGAAGAAATCCGTCAGGCAATCGCCAAACAGATACTCTTCTTTAACGTGGAGTCGTTGTCGGAGTTAGAGTTGATCAACCGCCTTGCCTGCGATTTAGGGGTGAATGCCTCGGTAGCCCTAAGGATAAATCCCGATGTTGAGCCCAAAACCCACAGCTACATAACTACCGGCAAGCTCACCAACAAGTTTGGCATTGATTTGGATAGCGCTTATGATATTTTCAAAAACCGGGCGGAATTCGTTCATTTAAAGTTTAGCGGCCTGCATATGCATATCGGCTCTCAGATCATTGACGGCGCTCCTTATATTTTGGCTATCAAGAAGATAATAGGATTTATCAAAAAACTGAAAAAAGAAGCGATAGATATTCAATATCTTAATATCGGCGGCGGATTAGGCATTATTTATAGTAACGAGAAGCCCCAGACTGCCGAAGAATTCGCCGGGAAAATACTTCCTTTATTGAAAAGCACCGGATTAAAAATCATCTTAGAGCCGGGGAGGTTCATAGCGGGTCCTTCCGGTATATTGGTTACCAAGATTCTTTATATCAAGAAAACTCCGCTGAAGAATTTTATAATCGTGGATGCCGGGATGAATGATTTAATCCGGCCGTCTCTCTATGGCGCGCATCACGATATTTTGTCTCTGCGGAAAGCGGAAAGCGGAAAGCGGAAAGCGGAAAAGTTTGACGTGGTAGGCCCGATATGCGAATCTGGGGATTTCCTGGCTAAGGACAGGCAAATGCCTGAGCTTAATGAAGGCGATTACCTGGCCCTGATGAGCGCCGGTTCTTACGGATTTTCCATGGCTTCCAATTATAACTGCCGCCTGAAACCGGCCGAGATAATGGTTAAAGGGAATAAATTTTATACCGTGCGTAAGCGCGACAGCTACTTGGATTTAGTGAAAAAAGATGTTATCCCGGAGTTTTTGAGATAACAGAGGCGAAAGCGCGAAAATGAAAAAAATAGTTTTTACTAAAGTTGTGGCTTCGGGGAATGATTTTATAGTTATTGACCAATCCTATCCGCTATCCGCTATCCGCTATCCATTATTAGTAAAACAGATTTGTGACCGGAAATTCGGAGTAGGGGCGGACGGGCTGCTTTTGCTGGAGAAGTCAAAGAAGGCGGATGTCCGGATGCGGATTTTTAATGCCGATGGTTCAGAAGCCCGGATGTGCGGGAACGGGGCGCGTTGCGTTGCTTTTTACGCCTCTTCAAGGCTCAAAACTCAAGGCTCCAGGCTAAAGATAGAAACAAAAGCAGGGATAATTGAAGCGGAAGTAAAAGGTGAAAGCGTCCGGATAAAGCTGACGAAGCCTGAGGATTACCGGCCGGATTTGATTATAAAAATAAATAACCGTAAATTGAGGGTTAATTTTATCAATACCGGCGTGCCGCACGCGGTGATATTTGTCGCGGGGATAAATAAAATCAATGCCGTCGAAATCGGCAGGGCAGTCCGTTATCATAAGGGTTTCGCGCCCAAAGGCGCCAATGTAAACTTTGTGGAAGTTGTAGATAAGGATACTATTCGTCTGCGCACTTATGAGCGCGGAGTTGAGGAGGAAACCCTGGCCTGCGGAACCGGCTCTGTCGCCTCGGCGATAGTTTTCAGCTGTCAGCTGTCAGCTGTCAGCTGTCAGCAGAAGATCAATGTGATTACCCAGGGGGGTGAGACTTTAAAAGTATGCTTCATGAAAGAAGCCGACAGAATAAGCGATGTCTGGCTGGAGGGCAAGGTGAGAATTGTGTATGGGGGGGAATATTATGTTTAAGGGCTCAATGGTGGCTATTGTTACTCCTTTTAAGAACGGTAAGGTTGATGAAAAGAAATTAAAAGAGCTGGTTGAATTCCAGATTAAGAATAAAACCTCAGGGATTGTTCCTTGCGGCACAACCGGTGAATCCGCGACTTTATCCTGGGCTGAGCATGAGCGGGTGATTGAGGTGGTGATTGAAACGGTGGAGAAAAGGGTTCCGGTGATTGCCGGAACCGGCTCTAATTCTACCGATGAGGCGGTAATGCTGACCAAGCAGGCGGCGAAATCCGGCGCGGATGCCACTTTGCACGTTTCACCTTATTATAACCGCCCCACCCAGCGCGGATTGTATTTACATTTTAAGGCGGTAGCTGAGTGCGCGGACATACCGGTTATTCTTTATAACATCGCCTCCCGGACCGGGGTAAATATTGAACCGGAAACTATCGCCAGGTTAGCGCTTGAGTGCAAGAATATCGTCGGGGTTAAGGAGGCATCCGGTTCCCTGGAGCAGATGTCCCGGATAAAGGCCATATGCCCTGAGAATTTTGCCTTGATATCCGGAGACGATGCCTTAACTTTGCCGGTATTAGCTATCGGAGGCACGGGAGTAATCTCCGTGGTTTCTAATATTATTCCTAAAGATGTGGCGAATATGATTGAGGCTTTTGAGAAGGGAAATTTAAAGAAGGCTCAGGAAGGACATTATAAATTAATGCCGTTAATAAAGGCAATGTTTATTGAGACTAACCCTATTCCGGTGAAAACAGCGATGGGATTGCTTAAGCTTTGCCAGCCGGATTTACGGCTTCCGATGTGCGAGATGTCGCCGGAAAACCAGGAAAAGCTAAAAAAGGCGTTGAAGGATTATGGGTTGTTGTAGCGTTTAGCGGATAGCGTTTAGCGTTTAGGAACAAAAACTATCCGCTATACGCTTTACGCTATAGGCTAAGCGGAGATGGAGAGATGATTAAACTCGGTGTATTAGGCGCCGGCGGCAGGATGGGCCGGCGGATTATTGAGCTTGCCCTTAATGACAAGGAGCTGGAAGTTATCCTGGCTTTGGAAAGAAAAGGCCACCATTTAATCGGCAAGAACATAGATAAGGTTAAAATTTCCTCTACTCCCGACGGAATATTCCTTGCAGACGCGATAATAGATTTTACTATTCCCGAGGCATCTATGGAGAATCTGGCCTATTGTTTGCAATACAATAAACCTCTGGTGTTAGCCACCACCGGTTTTAATGAGGAGCAGACTGTTAAAATCCGGGATGCCGCCAAATCCATAGCAATAGTATTTTCTCCCAATATGTCCGTAGGCGTAAACCTTCTTTTTGGCGTAGTGGGCGAAATTGCCAAAAAGCTTGGCCCTGGATATGATATTGAGATGGTGGAAGCCCATCACAAGGCTAAAAAAGACGCTCCCTCGGGAACAGCCAAGAAGCTGGCCCAGGTTATTGCCAATGATACAGGAAGAAATATTCCGGTGCACGCTATTCGCGCCGGGGATATCATCGGAGACCATACGGTTATCTATGCCGGAGGAGGCGAGCGGATTGAAATAAAGCACCAGGCTCATTCCCGGGATGTCTTTGCCCTGGGGTCATTAAAGGCGGCTAAATGGATTGCCAACAAACCTGTGGGATTGTATTCCATGCAGGATGTGCTAAAGGGATAAAAAATGGAAATCAGATTTTCTAAACGGCTGAAGAATCTCCCGCCGTATTTATTCGTGGAGATTGATAAGGCTAAAAGAGAAGCCCGAAAGCAGGGAAGGGATTTAATTGATTTGGGAATAGGTGACCCGGATCTGCCCACGCCAGGCAGCATCATTGAGAAATTATATCAAGCGTCTAAGGACCCCCGGAATCATAAGTATGCCTTGGACCAGGGCATGCCTGTCTTGCGCCAGGCAATTGCCGATTGGTATAAAAGGCGTTTTAACGTAGACCTGAATCCGGAAACACAAATCCTGCCTTTGATTGGCTCAAAAGAAGGAATTGCCCATATGCCTCTGGCATTTGTTAACCAGGGGGATTATGTTTTGTCTCCTAATCCGTCTTATCCGCCTTACCGGGGTTCTACTATTCTTTCTGACGGCAAGGTCCAGGATATGCCGCTTTTAGAAAAGAATAATTTCCTGCCGGATTTTAAGAAAATCCCTCTTGAGGCGCGTCAAAAGTCAAAAGTGATGTTTCTGAATTATCCTAATAATCCTACCGGCTCAACCGCGGACGCCGGATTTTACCGTAAGGCGATAGACTTTGCCTCTAAGTATAATATTATCATCGCTCACGACGCGGCCTATTCCGAGATTGCCTATGACGGTTACAGGCCGATGAGTTTTCTGGAAGTTGATGGGGCAAAGGATACGGGCGTGGAATTTCATTCTTTGTCCAAGACTTATAATATGACCGGCTGGCGTATCGGCTGGGTATGCGGAAATGCCCAGGTAGTATCAGGTATTGCCAAAGTTAAGTCTAATATTGACTCCGGGATTTTCAGCGCGATTCAAATTGCCGGAGTTGAGGCCTTAAGCGGCCCCCAGGAACATATTCAGAAGATGCGCGCGATTTATCAGGAAAGAAGAGATGTCCTGTGCGCGGGATTAAAGTCTATAGGCTGGAATTTCCTTAAACCCGAAGCCACCTTTTATGTCTGGGTTTCGGTGCCTAAAGGTTATGATTCCCGGGGTTTTGCCGCGCTTCTGCTTGAGAAATGCGATATAGTGGTTACCCCCGGAGTAGGTTTTGGAAAGTGCGGTGAAGGCTATATCCGTTTTGCTCTTACCGTTTCTAAAGAACGTGTTCAGGAGGCTATGGAACGAATCCAGAAGCGCGTATGATTATTTGTTATCTTGGGTTGGGTTCAAATTTAGGCGACAGACAGAAAAATATAAGATTAGCGCTTCAAGGCGTCGGGAGTTTAAAAAAGACTAAATTAGTGAGAATATCCGGTATTTACGAAACTGATCCGTGTAATTGTCCTCCGGGAAGCCCGCGTTTTTTGAATTTAACCGCTAAAGTAAAGACGAATCTCTCCGCGCGGGCCCTTATGGGAGAGTTGAGCGGCATAGAAACGGATTTGGGCAGGAAAGATAAGAGGAGGAATTCCCCCCGGCCCATTGACCTGGATATCTTGTTTTACGGCAATAAAAGAATAAGCTCGCCCCGCTTAAAAATTCCTCATCCCCGCCTTAAAGAAAGAGATTTTGTCCTTAAGCCCTTAAAAGAAATCGCCCCCGCGTTGATAAAATCCTTAGCTAAAGAAGTCAAGGTTATTTCTGATATTGATTTAACGCGTAAATACGCCGCCAAGGTTAAATCCGGCGGTAAAACTATTGGTTTTGTTCCCACTATGGGCTATCTGCATTCGGGGCACCTTTCTTTAATCAGGCAGGCCAAAAAAGACTGCGATATTTGCTTGGTAAGCATATTCGTCAATCCTATTCAATTCGGTCCCCGGGAAGATTATAAGAAATATCCCCGGGATTTAGAAGTTGACAGCATTTTGGCTAAATCCGCCGGAGGTGATTGTATATTTTATCCTCAGGCAAAAGATATGTATGATTTGGGATATTCCACCTATGTGAATGTGGAAAAAATAACCGATTATCTTTGCGGCGCTTCCCGTCTGGGACATTTCAGGGGGGTAGCCACGGTTGTCGCCAAGTTATTTAACATCATCCGGCCGGATATTGCCTATTTTGGGCAGAAGGATTTTCAGCAGGCATTGGTAATTGAGAAGATGGTCAAGGATTTAAATATGCCTTTAAAAATAAAGGTGATGCCGATTGTGAGGGATTCCGACGGTTTAGCCTTGAGTTCCCGTAATGTCTATTTAAGCCCGCGGGAAAAGTCCGACGCCCTGGTTTTGTTCCGGTCTTTACAAAAGGCCAAAGAGATGATCTTAAGGGGAGAGAGAAAAGCCGGGAAAATAATCGCCGCGATGAGAAATGAAATCAGCCGGAAGAAATCAGCAAGAATTGATTATATAATAATCGCGCACGCCCAAACATTGGAACCGTTGGAATATGTTAAGAAGAAGGCCTTAATTGCCTTAGCGGTATACTTTGGAAAAACCAGGCTTATTGATAACATTGTCGTTGGTTAAAAATGAAGCTTAAAAGAATCGGGATAGTCGGCTGTGGGGCCATAGGTTCAAAGATTGCCGAAGCCATAAGCTCTGATTTAAAAGATAAGGCTAAGTTAAGCGCGTTATATGATATTGACCCTGCCAGGGCGCGGGATTTAGCCGGTAAATTAAGAAAGAAAAACATAATTGTTTTGAGCTTAGCGCGGCTAATCAGAAGGTCTGACCTTGTGGTTGAGGCTTCATCGGCCGCTTCAGCGGCGGATATCGCCCGCCAGGCGCTTAGAAACAGGCGCGATTGTCTGATAATGAGCGCAGGGGGGCTGCTTGGGGCCGGGGATATATTTGATTTAGCCAGGGGAAAAAACTGCTCCGTATATCTGCCTTCGGGGGCCATTGCCGGGATAGATGCCTTAAAGGCGCATAAATTAACCGATATCAGAAAGGTAACCTTGACCACCCGTAAATCCCCTCAGGCGCTTTCCGGCGCGCCTTATGTGATTCAAAAAAAGATAGATTTGGATAGTATAAAAGAAGAGACCATAATTTTTGAAGGAAGCGCTCAAAAGGCAGTTACCTTTTTTCCTCAGAATATAAATGTGGCCGCGCTCCTAAGCCTGGCCGGAATAGGCAAAGAAAAAACCCGGGTAAAGATTGTCTGTTCGCCGGATTATTCCAGGAATATCCATGAGATAGAAATTGAATCCAGGGCCGGAAATACCTTTATCCGCTGTGAAAACAGCCCTTGTCCGGATAATCCCAAGACCAGTTATCTGGCAGTCCTGTCGGCAATCGCGGCATTGAAAGAAATTTTTGAACCGGTTAAAATCGGAACTTAGGTAAAGAAGCTAGCAGTTATTGATTGTCAGCAAAAACTAAAAAAGAGGGGAGGTGAAAAAATATGGCACAAAAAAAAGTAGCAAAGGCCGGAATAAAGAGGAAAGACGGGTATCTCTACTTTGTGGACAAAGCCGGAGATATCTCCTGCGCCAAGATGGCCAGGGGCGGCAAAAAAGGCGGTAAGCCTGAGAAGGTGGCCAAGGTTGGGGTGGAGAAGGAATCCGGTTATCTCTATTTCGTGGATAAACAGGGTGATATCTCCTGCGCCAAGATGGTCAGGGGCGGTAAGAAAAAGAAGAAGTCCAAAAAATAAAAAAATAAGGACAGTGTCCATTAGTTTTCCGCGTCAATTAAGGAATGGGCACTGTCCTTGTTTTTAAACCCGGATTTTGCAATAGGAATGCCATTACTATTGCAAATTCCGGGTTAAATCAGAGCTGTTTTAGGATCATCCCGCTAAGTTCAAAATCCGGGATTATGAAAAGATTCTTATGCGCGTACTCATCATTTTGCCAACCTTTAATGAGGCTCAGAATTTAAAGGGGGTTGTTGAAAAGATTATAAATTTGAACTTAGAGGCGGATATTCTGATAATAGATGATAATTCTATTGACGGGACCAGGGAGATGGCCTCTGGCCTGATTGAAAAATATAAAGAAAAAGTATTTTTGATAGAGCGCCCCGCGAAGTTAGGTTTAGGCTCGGCGTATATTGAGGGTTTTAGGTTTGCCTTGGGCGATAACTACGAGTATGTTTTTGAAATGGATGCCGATTTTTCTCATAACCCTGAGGAAATCCCTGTTTTCCTGGAAGCTGTCCAATCCGCGGATGTGGTTATCGGCTCGCGTTATCTGGATGGAATCAGGATTATGAACTGGCCGTTATCCAGGCTTATTTTAAGTTACGCGGCGAATGTCTACGCCCGCCTGATGAGCGGGCTAAAGTTAACCGATCTAACCAGCGGTTATAAATGTTTTTCCCGCAAAGCCTTAGAGGCCCTGCCGATAAGTTTAATTAAATCTAATGGCTATGCCTTCCAGGTTGAAGTTAATTTCTGGTGCCGGAAGTTAGGTTTACGCTTAAAAGAAATACCTATCACCTTTACCGACCGCAGGGCCGGTTCCTCGAAAATGTCCGGGGAAATAGTCCGTGAGGCCTTTTTCTTGGGGCTAAAGCTTCTGTGTAAAAGATGCCAAATGACCAAATAATTATCCGCGGGGCCAAGGTCCATAACCTGAAAGATATTGACCTAAGCCTGCCGCGGGATAAACTGATTGTAATTACCGGCTTATCCGGCTCAGGTAAGTCTTCTCTGGCCTTTGATACTATTTACGCCGAAGGCCAGCGCCGCTATGTGGAAAGCCTCTCCAGTTACGCCCGTCAGTTTTTGGAGCAGCTGCAGAAGCCGGATGTGGAGTCTATTGAGGGCCTGTCGCCGGCTATCTCTATTGAGCAGAGGACTGCCGGAGGAAGCCCCCGTTCCACCGTGGCCACCCAGACCGAAATCCACGATTACTTAAGGCTTCTTTTTGCCCGGATCGGGATCGTGCATTGTTATAAGTGCCAACAGGCGATAACCCGCCAGAGTCTGGATGAAATCAGCGCTGATTGCCTATCTGAGCTGAAGAATCAGAAAATAGAAATACTTACACCATTAATCAGGGGGAAGAAGGGCCAATACCGGGAAATTCCGGCCCAGACGCGTAAGGCCGGCTTTGCCCGGGTCAGGGTTGATGGGAACATCTATGGGTTAGATGAATTTCCGGATCTGGATAAATATAAGCTCCACAATATTGAGGCGGTGGTGGATAGGCTTATAGTCAGGGATGAGGATAAGAAGAGGCTGGCGGATTCGCTGGAGACGGCCCTGAAAGTTGGCAAGGGGGTAGTTATAGTTTCATCAGGCCAAAGAGACAAGCTCTACAACCAGGAATATTCCTGCCTGAAATGCGGCATAAGTTATGCCGAGGTCCAGCCGCGGGTTTTTTCGTTTAATTCTCCTTACGGGGCCTGCCCGGCTTGTAACGGTTTGGGGGTGAAATTTGAATTTGACCCGGATTTTATTATTCCGGATAAAGAGAGGCCGGTGATTGAGGCAATCGAGCCCTGGAGAAAGGGCCCCAGAGGCTATGCTATGTATTATCGCGGCTTTTTGAGGGAATTATGCCGGATTTCGCGGATCGACACAGAAAAGCCTTTTAAGAAATTAAGCCTTTCAGAGCGAAAGATAATTCTCTATGGCAGCGATGAATTGATTTGGGGCAAACGTTATGAAGGGGTCCTTCCCCATTTGGAAAGGCTGTTTAAAGAAACCAAGTCGGATTATCTAAAGGAAGAGATTTCCCGTTTTATGTCGGACCAGCCTTGTCCTAAATGTAAGGGAGCGCGCCTTAAAGATGAGAGTTTAAGCGTTAAAATAAACGGCTTATCCATATATGAGGTTACCGGGATGTCCCTTGTCCGAGCTATGGATTTTTTTAGGACTTTGCGGCTGCAAGAACGAGAGAGGCTTATCGCCCATCAGGTTTTAAAGGAGATAATCTTAAAACTAAAATTTTGTGTTGATGTAGGTTTGGGTTATTTAAGTTTAGACCGGCTTAGCTCCACGCTTTCCGGAGGGGAGTCCCAGAGAATCCGTCTGGCGGCTCAGGTGGGGATGGGCCTGGTGGGAGTTTTGTATGTTTTAGATGAGCCAAGTATCGGCCTGCATCAAAGAGACAATGATAAGCTTCTGGCCACCCTTAAGGCGCTTAAAGAATTAGGCAATACTTTAATAGTGGTTGAGCACGATGAGGCAACTATCCGCGGCGCGGATTGGGTGGTGGATTTGGGCCCGGGCGCGGGCAGGCATGGAGGCGAGGTGATCTTTAGCGGCCCGGCCGGGGAATTGCTAAAAAATAAAGATTCGCTAACCTCGCGGTATTTAAATAAAGAGCTGAAAATAGGCCCTAAATTAAGCAACAGGCCGATAAATACTAAAAAGACGCTTAAGGTTATCGGCGCCGCCGAACATAATCTTAAAAATATAGATGTGGAAATACCCTTGGGATTATTGGTCTGTGTTAGCGGGGTGTCGGGTTCGGGAAAATCTACCCTGGTGTATGACATTTTATACCCGGCTTTAATGCAAAGGCTTTATAAGAGCAAGCTTAAATCCGGCCGGCACAGAAGAATAGAAGGGTATCAGTTTATTGATAAGGTAATTGTGGTAGATCAATCACCCATCGGAAGGACTCCCCGTTCCAATCCGGCTACTTATACCGGGGCCTATTCTTATATTCGTGATATCTTTTCCAGCCTGCCTGAGGCCAAGGTTAGGGGTTATCGGCCGGGCAGATTTTCTTTTAATGTCTCAGGCGGCAGATGCGAGGCCTGTGCCGGAGACGGGATAAAGAAAATTGAGATGCATTTTCTCCCCTGCGTGTATGTAAAATGCGATGTTTGTCAGGGACAGCGCTTTAACCAGCAGACCCTGGAGGTCAATTACAAGGGAAAAACCATAGCCAATGTCCTGAATATGACGGTTGAGGAGGCGGGAGAGTTTTTTTCTTCCATCCCCAAAATAAAAAATATACTGGATACCCTTAGTGACGTGGGTTTAGGATATATTCAGTTAGGCCAGTCCGCGACTACCCTTTCCGGAGGCGAGGCCCAGAGGATTAAGCTTTCCTCGGAGTTGAGCAAGCGCTCAACTGGGAATACCTTGTATGTCCTGGATGAGCCGACTACCGGATTGCACTTTGCCGATGTGGATAAGCTCTTATCTGTTTTGCACCGCTTAGTTGATAAAGGCAACAGCGTGATTGTAATTGAGCATAATCTTGATGTGATAAAACGCGCCGACTACATAATTGATTTAGGGCCCGAGGGAGGGGATTTGGGTGGTGAGGTGGTTGCTTGCGGGAGGCCGCTGGATATTGCTCAATCAAACAAATCTTATACCGGAAGCTATCTGAAGAAAGCGCTGGACGCGTAAGCAATGAGTAAAAAAGTCAAAAGTCAAAAGTCAAAAGTCAAAATTACATATCAAAATCTAAAAATTTTACATTTTGCATTGTCATTTTGGTATTTGATATTTGCATTTTGCACTTTTGTGTATGCCCAGGAAACGGATTCTGACAAAAAGGAACAGGAGGAGCTTTCTTTAGCTATAGGAGTTTTTGAGAATGGTTTTTACGATACCAGCCTTAACCTTTTAAATAAATTCATCTCGCGATTTCCCCAAAGCGCGCTTTCGCCGGAAGCGGATTTATATATCGGCAGGTGTTATTTTAATCAGAAGAAGTACGCTTTAGCAGTAGAACAATTCAATCGTCTGCTTGATGGTGAACAGAGCGGCCGAAGTATAAGCTTAAAAGCCGCGGCAATATATAAGGATAAGATTTATTATTGGCTGGCCGAGAGTTATTTTAGAAGCCAGGATATGCCTTCGGCGTCAAATTTTTATGAAAAATTAACCCTGGAGTGTCCGGATTCAGCTTACGCGGCTCAGGCCTATTATTCCCTGGGCTGGTGTTTATTTGAACAGGGTAAGTTTAAAGAGGCGAAGGATAAATTCAGCGCTTTCAAGGATAAGTTTCCCGGGAATATTCTGGTAAAAGAGGCGGATTATAAGATTGCCGAGTGCCTTTACAACTCAAAGAATTACTCTCAGCTTAAAAGTTACGCTGAATATCTGGAAAAGAACTATTATCTAAGGCCAAATTCGGCTAAATCCGGGAATATCCCGGAGGTTCTTTCGGACGCGTCCGGGAAAAGATTGATTAAATTTTATTTAGCCGAAAGCGGTTTTTATTTAAAAGACTATCCTTACGCTATAGATAACTATACGCAGGCCCTGGCCCAGGATAGTGATGACGATTTCAAGAACTCGGTTTATTTGGGCTTGGGATGGAGCTATTTGAAATTAGGGGATTATGCCGCGGCACTTATAAATTTTGATAAACCGCTTTCTGCCCAGAGCGGCAGTTATTTTGAAAACGCGCTTTTAGGCCGGGCCCTGGCCTTGGGGATGAGCTTAAAGTTTCCTGAAGCCATAGAAAATTACGATAAACTTATCGGCCGCTCTAAGGATGCCGCTATTGTCTTAGAGGCGCATATAGGAAAAGCTGAGGCGCTTTATAAGCAAGGAGACTATTCTCAGTCAATTTCAGTGTATAAAGAAACAGAGGGCCGTGTCAATCCTGAACCGGGTGATTCATTTTCGGATAGGATAAGTTATGGACTGGCCTTAAGTTACTTAAAATCGGGAGATACCGGCCAGGCCTTGAAAGAATTATCTTCATTGGTGGAGAATTCCAAGGATGACAGCCTTAAGGTTTCGGCGCTGACTGAGATTGCCGGCCTTTCCCTGGAATCAGGGGAGAGCAAGAAGGCCATTGGTATTTACGAGGGCATTCTGAGGGATTATCCTGATTCACCGGCGATAGAGGCAATCACTTTTTATTTGGGAACGGCTTATTACGAGCAGGGTGATTTCTTAAACAGTTATATGCGGTTAAGAAATCTTGTCTCGCGTTATCCCCAAAGCCCATATAAGGCCCGGACGCTTAACCTTCAGGGGTTAGGCCTTAAATCCTTGGGCCGGTTTCAGGATGCTTACGAGATTTTTAAGCAGGCGGCTAAGCTGGATGCTCAAGACGCGAAGCTGTCAGCCAGGGCGGAGTTTGAGATGGCGGATTGTTTGTATTCTCTGGGCCGGATTGAGGAGGCCTTAAGCAGGTTGGAGTATCTGCGTTCTAAATACAGCAGTTCTGAGGTTTCATCCGCGGTTCTCTGGCGCCTGGCCGAACATTATTTCCGGGAAAATAAGCTTGACTTATCCCGGCGTTATCTGTTAGATATTATTCAGAGCGCTCGCGAGGGTTCAGCGCGGGATGACGCGTATTACCTGTTGGGCCGGGCTTTCGAGAAGGATGGCCGTTACGAAGAAGCCCTGGAGGCGCTTAAGAAGATAGAGCGCGATAAGCAAAAGGTTTATTCTAAGATAGCCGGTATCTATAAATCTTCGGGTAATTTTCCGGACGCGGCCTCTTATTACCGGAAGGTTCTTCAGGAAGGCGGTTCTGAAGGAAAGGCTGAAGCGCGATTTAACCTGGCGGAATGTTTGGAGGAGGCCGGTCAGCCGGATGAGGCGGCCCTTGAATATCTGGCTATCAGCCCGGAGGCCGATAGTGAAATACTGATTAAGGGCTTACTGCGCTCGGCCAAGATTTACGAGGATAAGGAGGATACTCAAAAGGCAGTTGAGATCTATGAGAAAATATCCGGTTTTGGCGTCGAAGAGTCCAAATTCGCGAAGGAAAGGCTTTTAGAAATACAAACCCTAAGCTCAAAACACTAAACATAAGCTTAAAACTCAAATTATCCAAACCTGAAAAAATTGTCTTAGGTTTTGAGTTTTGGATTTTAGCTTTTGGGTTTGTTTAGGATTTATGGTTTAGTGTTTAGAGTTTACTACTTTATACGGAGGTTTGAAATGAACATTTGGCAGATGAATTTTTGGAAGGTTTTTTTGGCCGGCGGGCCGATTATGTGGCCCATACTTATCAGTTCAATATGGGCTCTGGCCATAGTAATAGAGAAATTATGGTATCTAAGGAAGATAAAAATAAATTCCACTTATTTCCTGAGGAATATATTAGAAAAGTTAAAACAGCAGAGGATAAAAGAGGCAATTTATGACTGCGATAAAACTTTAAGCCCGGTAGGCCAGATATTAAAGGCCGGGATATTAAAGCACGGCAAGAGCCGCCAGGATATTAAGGAGGCTATTGAAGACGCCTCCTTGTATGAGATACCGATATTAGAGAAGAATTTGGCTGTCCTGGCCACCATTGCCCATATTTCTCCTCTTTTAGGGCTCTTGGGCACGGTTACCGGAATGGTCAGTTGTTTTAATGCTATTCAGCTTAAGTCTACGGCCAGCCATCCGGTCAGCCCGGGAGACCTGGCAGGGGGAATCTGGGAGGCGCTTTTAACCACGGTGGCAGGCCTGGTGGTGGCCATACCGGTTTTTATCACTTATAATTACTTAGTAGGCAGGGTTAACTCCATGATTTTAGAGATGGAAAAAGCGGCAACCGAATTGGTGAATTTCCTGACGGAATGAGAAGCTGATGATAATTAAATTTGAAATAATCAATAACCAATTTCCAATAACCAAATAATAACCAATCACCAATACCCAATCATCAAAGGTTTGATTATTGGTTATTGGGATTTATTTGGTTATTGATGTTTGGTAATTGGTTATTTGTAATTATTGATGATTTTTAAAGAGGTGAAATAAAATGCGTTTTAAAAGACATATGGAATTGGAACACGGCCTGCGCCAGATTGATATTACTCCTTTGATAGATATGGTGTTTCAGCTTTTGATATTTTTTATGCTTACTTCAAGTTTTATCGTGCAGTCGGGAATCAAGGTGAATCTACCCAAGGCGGTAAGCGCTGAGAATAGTGAAGGAGACACCATTATTATTACTATCAGCCGGGAAAATGTCATTTATTTGGATAAAAAGGTTTTGACTGCCAAAGAGATCAAGATTGTCCTTAATGAGGCCAAGAAAACCAAACGCCCGGTTTTGATTATGGCGGATCAGGGAGCAAGGCTGGGCCGGGTGGTTGAGGTCTGGGATATGGCCCGGGATTTAGGGGTTGAGCAGGTAAACATCGCCACAGACAGGGATTAGAGCGTCGCACGCCGCGAAAAATCCCCGCTTAGCGCGCAGGGCAGGCAAAATCTATTTTGAAATAAGCAAAAAGTATGGTATATATTAGTTAATAACATGTAATAGAATTCAAGCGGCAAAAAACCTTGTTTGGATATTGGTAGTTTTAATTTAACCAAAGGAGGACTGGATATGATTACCGAGATAGGCATTACCGCAGGCGATATTTGGCATTATCTGGATCAGCATGATGGTAGCGCCGTCCTGAGCCGCCTATGCAAAGATATAGACCGGTCTAAGGATTTGCTATTGATGAGCCTGGGGTGGCTGGCCAGGGAAGGCCATATAATCCTAAGCCAGGAGGGCAGTGATTATAATATTTCCCTTCGGAGATAGAAAATTAATGATAAGGTTATTCGCGGAAACGGCTGTTTATAAACAAAACAGCCGTTCTTTTTGTAAGTCTTTCGCGAGACCGGTTTTTTAAAAGTCCCAAAAGCATTTTTTAGTTATTTCACATTTTAACCGGATGTCAAAATTCAGGTATGCGACGATAAGAAGGCCAAAGAAAGCGCTTTCCTAAAAAGGTGGTTTTGCTCTTGTAATCTGTTATTTTATAGTGTATGTTTTAATTAGAACATCCGAAAATCTGCCGTGTAATCTAAGAAGGCGGCAGGCCGGCATAGGAAATTAAGGCCGGGGCAAAATGCGGGAAACCGCATGGCGCAAAGCTAAAGGACCTAAGTCTTTTAAACCCGGATTTTGCAATAGGAATGCGGCACCGAGACGCCAAAGAAGGGTGTAGATTTGGCAGAAAAAAGTGCGCGCATACTTTTAGTATGTAAGCGCTTTTTTCTGACGAAGATGCGCCCTTATTTGGCGGCGAATGCCATTACTATTGCAAATTCCGGGTTAAAGAAGGATAGGGTAGCCTGGCGCACCGACAACGCAGCTTTCAAAAAGGTGCATAAACCAAGCTATCCTACGAAGGAGAGTTTGGCTTTTTTATTTCAAGAGTTTTTAAAAGCTTGTTGTGGTTATTCGTTTCGCTAAGCGGCGCGATTTATCGCGCCTAAGGGAGCTTATTGAGTGAAAACGGGGTTTACTATGATTGAGCTATTAGTAGTTTTAATAATTATCGGAATTCTGGTTAGCCTGAATATGGGCAATTTTAGCCGGTCTTCAGAAAAAAATATGGCCAAAGAGGCGAAGGCTAACTTGCAATTAATCTATGCTGCCTAGTAGAGATACTATCTGGGTGAAGGGAAATATTATAATTGCGCCTCACCTTGTGATGATATAAGTGATAGTTTGAATTTGGGAATTAAGTTGGAAGGAACTAATTTTACCTATTTTATTACCACAACCACCAGTCCAAGCTTTATCGCCACGGCTAAGCGCAGCACGGGTTCCGGTTTGGCCTGCAGTGGTAGGAATATGACTATTAACAATCAAGGCGGCCTTATTCAAAAGGAGTGCGACCAATGGTAAAAAATAAAAAGGCCTTAATTTTACTGCTGGTGTTACTGGCTTCTTTTAACCATCCGGCTTATTCAAGAGATAGGAGTATTAAATACATGCCGGCTAATCATGAGGTTGAGATGGTTTCACGGGATTATCTTGCCGGTGAAAAGGCAGTAGCTGAGATTGATTGTTCCCGTTGCTCAGGTTTATTTAGATTAGCTAAAAAATGTAATGATTGTCTTGATTTAAAGGAATTGTGTCCGAATTGCTGCCTGACTGCTACTCTTCCCAGGGTAATTAAGTGCAGCGTAGATGATACATCGGCTGATTATGTCTGCACCGAGGCTCCTTTTAAGATCAAAGATTGCCCGCAAACCGAATGTGATTATACAACTAGCGATAATGACTGCGTTAATTGCGGTTCGCGAGGGAATGACGATGAGACTCAATGTCATACTCTTAAATGCAGCAAAGGTCTAGTTTTGTCCGGCTCTCCTTATGGCCTGCAGAATCGAGGCTGTCCGGATGAGTTTAGCGCTGAGCTGGCACCGGCAGGTTGCTCTGGATGCGCTATAACAGGAATCGGTAAAAATAGGGTTTGGACCTGTCCGAAAACACCAAGTTGCACTCCCAACAGCCGCCCTTCTTTTCAGCCTTGCTCCGAGACTTTCGGTCCATCCAGATGTGATGACCTGCCCTCTTTTTATGAGGTAACTGCTATAGGTGCTTCTTATGAATATAAGCTTAACTCCGCGTTTAAGACTTGCATTAATACCTGCACTACTTATGCTGATAACTACGAGGAATGCAAGGATAGGGTGGAGTGCTGTAAGCACGCGGTTTGCGAAACCGGGTATAAAGCTAATTGTACTGACTCTGGTTGTGCCAAGAGAATAGCCGTCAAGCCTGCGTGTTATGAGGCTACGGCAGGCCAGTGCGCCCGGCTCAACCAGAATGCGCAAAAATGCCTTGAGGGTGGTACGAATGAATGTTTTGTGGAAATAGACCGCAATATGTACTATGATTTTGTGGCTCGAACCGGTGAGGCCTACAATATAATCTGGCAGATTAATACCACACCCCTGCGAGAGGCTAAAAATGACGAAAACGCTAAGTTTTATACTATGGTTAAGGTGGTAGATCCCGCGTCTAACACGATAGTTTATTATAGCAGTAATCTGCATCAGAAGAGCTTAAACGCCGCGTTTTCCATATACGGGACAACTCTTATTTCTAAAGGTACTTTTAGCCCGGGAAAAAGCTATCAGATTCGGGTCTATTACTTTATGAATGATGATGAGGATACTTCTTATGAGGTAGAAATTACGCGGATGAGTCTAATTGTTACTCGGGTAAGAGAATGACTTCAAGGAGGGTTTTAAGATGAAAAAAATATTTTTTTCCGGGATGATTTTTATAAGTTTTTTTTTGGTCAGGTGTGGTTTTGGCGCGGATGAAACGGTAACCACCCCGGGTAAAGCTTTAACTATTCAGGAGTTTATCGGAAAGAAGGACGCCTATCTGGAGCCGACCATGTTTCCGAAATTCTACAATTATGTTGATGGAGGCCTTGGTGAAACCTCCAAATGTATTGACGAGTGGAGCGAAAAGGACCGTTGGACGCCCATATCTACAGCTGGAGGCATATGGGCTGCTTATAGCAATCCATATGAAGATAAAACTGGCGAATCTCAAAAGCAATTTCTTAATACTGATTGTAGTCTGAAAGTAGGTATATATTGCAACTATAGTAATTGTGCTCGAGCCAAAAGGACTTGTGATAGTGAAGGCAAATGTCAAGATATATATAAACCTTGTAAAGAAAACGGTTGGGATACTGATGGTGTGCCGAATGAAAGTACTGAAGATTTAGATGAAGGTGAATATCAGGCTATCTCTGGATTGTCCGGGAACGTCCAACTGTACGCAGGCTATCGGAATATCACCAAAGTACTCTTTTCCTGGACAGTGCGCTTAGAGGCCTCCTCGAGGATACTCGCGGTATTTCCTTATCTTTGCAGTCCTTTTCACGCCACTGTCGATGAGGAATTTCCCGCCGGACCGCTTAAGACTCAATTGTATGTTAAAGGCACAAGATATCCAAGTCCTTTTAACGATGGGTATGCCCCGGTGGGGCAGATAGCCGAGATGACCGTTCCTTCATCCGGAAAGGGTGGGGTTCGTAACATTGGGGATCCTACCATTACCGGCAGTTATGTGCTCGTTCCTGCTGATTTTGCCACAGAAAGGGTTCCTCTGAGCGTTGATTTTGAGGTCCGCTGGTATAATGAGACCTCAATGAGGATAAAAAGCCCGAAGAACCAGCGCAATCTGGTAGTTACTGTTTTTCCCGTTACCAGCCAGAGGAGTGAGGAGTAATAAATTAGATGGGTCAGGAAAAGGGGTTTACCCCGTTAGAAGCTATGGAACAGCCTGGAAGAAATAAGATGCTTCTATCGGGGTTTACTTTTCTGGAGGTGATGATCAGCGCTTTGCTGATAATGATTGGGCTGGGGGCTTTCGGAGTTACCGTGGTGGCCGGCAAGCGTTTTTTGAAGCAGGCGGAATACCGTAGCCAGGCTATGGGCCTGGCTACCAGCAAAATGGAAGAATATTCGGCCCGGGGTTATGCTGTTTTAAGCGGTAATCAATCGGGCCGGGAAGGTTTTTATAACTGGACCGTCAGTGTGGTTACCCGCAACACTACCAATGCTACAATTATACCTTATAGGGATATGGAGGTGATTGTTTCTTATCCGGAGGAAGACGGCCGCGGCGGCTTAGACACTAAAAATATCCGTCTGACCAATATTGTTCCCTATCCCACGGCGCATACAGCTTCAAGGGCCATTCCGAGTAGCAGCGCGAAGGTTCCTTTTGCTATTCAAAATGCTAAATTTATTTTACCTAATTATCAAACTGTAGGTCAATTAAGGCTGAAAAACGATGAGCTTGAATTCGCGACCACTAAAGATATAGCGGTTTCTTATAGCGTTGCGGCGGACATAGACAGCACTGATGACGGGGCAGAGATAGAGCCTATTGATACTATCTATTCAACTTGTTTTTATGGTAATGGCACCACTACCAATGCCACCGGTGTAGAGACGCGCACCCCCATAAAAACCCAGCTTTCATTTAATAATATGGTGGTGTTAAAGGGCGTGCCTCCCCGCGGCGATAATATAATTGAGGTAAAATGGTATTATGACCGGCCGACAATAAATCAGACCACCGGTAATTATGAATATACCACAGGATACGCGAATACTAATCTTACCCTGAGAAAAGCCGAATTATCCATACTCGCTACTGAGGTGGACTAAATAAAACCCGGGTTTATGTTAAAAAAAGAGCGGGCTGACCTTAGTGGAATTGATTGCAGCGATTGCGCTCAGCGCCGCGGCCATGGCTTGGCATAACTTTATTTTTATTCAAATAAAGAGTAGTATGGAACGCGGCAATGCCAGTTTGCAGATCACCTACGCCATGGAGAGTATCCATCGGCATACCTTAAGCGCGGTGAGCGTGGAAAACGCTTCTATGTTTACCGAAAGTAAATCAAGCGCGTTTGTATTTTGTTTCTTGGATGAGCAAGACGTCTATAATATCACGCCTAATAAGTATAACGATAGTATAGATTATTATTACCTTGGTTCAGGTGATAAATTTATGCTCAATGCTACTAATATTACCAGTGGCCTGACTACCAATAAAACCCTGTTTGACTGTAGATATAAGCCACAAATAACCTTTAGTTATGTGTCCGGCAATGAGCCTAACATGTTCATGCGCTTATTAATGCCACGGCCATAGCCGAACGTTCAGATAAGAGATAAAAGACTAACGGTAAAATGAATCGTAAAGAATGGCTATTTTCTGTTTTACCTTGATGTCCAAATATGAGATTTCGACGCAATAGCGGCAAAGAAAGCGTTTTCTTGAAAATACTGTTTTACTATTGCAATTTGTTATTTAATGGTGTATACTTTAATTACAACATCCGAAAATCTGCCGTGTAATCTAAGAAGGCGGCAGGCCGGCATAGGAAATTAAGGCCGGGGCAAAATGCGGGAAACCGCATGGCGCAAAGCTAAAGGACCTAAGTCTTTTAAGGAAGGATAGGGTAGCCTGGCGCACCGACAACGCAGCTTTCAAAAAGGTGCATAAACCAAGCTATCCTACGAAGGAGAGTTTGGCTTTTTTATTTCAAGAGTTTTTAAAAGCTTGTTGTGGTTATTCGTTTCGCTAAGCGGCGCGATTTATCGTAGCAATTTGTGCAAGTAGGTAGCGGCGCGATTTATCGCGCCTAAGGGAGCTTATTGAGTGAAAACGGGGTTTACCATGATTGAGCTTTTAGTGGTTCTAGTGATTATCGGAATTCTGGTTAGCCTGAATATGGGCAATTTTAGCCGGTCTTCAGAAAAAAATATGGCCAAAGAAGCCGAGGCCAACCTGCGCCTAATCTACACTGCCCAGCAGAGATATTATCTGGATGAGGGAGCATATACTAACGATACCGCGAATTTAGGGATTACCTTGGAAGGAGATAGCTTTACTTATTCTATTGCCACCACCACTAGCCCAAGTTTTAACGCCACGGCTAAGCGCCAGGGTTCTGGTCTGGCCTGCAGCGGGATGAATATGACTATCACTAATCGTAACAACACGATCTGGAAGGAATGTAGCCAATGGTAAAGAATAAGAAGGCTTTAGCATTACTTTTGGTGTTCTCGGCTTTCTTTAGCAGCCAGGCCTATTCTAAAGATAAACGCATAAGATATCTGCCCTCTGCTCATGACCTTCAGATAGTTTCAAAAGATTATGATAGCGGTGATCTGACAAAAGAGGATATTTTTTGTGCCGCCTGTTCAACCCAATCCAGGAGGGCTTTTAGGTGTGATTACTGCGTTAGCTTAAGTGAAAGCTGTCCGAATTGTTGCTTGACTGGTGCTCCTAAAGTAATTAAATGCAGTGAAAACGATATAACGGATGATTATGCTTGCACTGAGAATCCTTTTAAAATCGAAGATTGTGGGTTAACCAAGTGTGATTATGAAGATACTGATGATAGTTGTAGTGATTGTGGTTCGCGAAATCGCGACGATGATTCAGATGGTTGTGTCGGCCAGAATAAACCGTATCTTAGTTGTAATGCTAATGGTTCGGTAGATAGCGGTAGTCCTTATGGCCTGAAAAGGCGGGGCTGTCCGGATGAATTTAGTGATGAGCTGGAGCCGTCAGGTTGCTCAGGATGCGCTATAATAGGAACCGGTAAGAATAGGGTTTGGACCTGCCCGAAAACATCAACTTGCACCCCAAGCAGTAGTCCTTCTTTTCAGGCTTGTTCTTCGAATCCCGGTCCGCTTAGATGCGATCAAGCCCCTTATTATGATATAGCCTATGTGTGGGCTAATACTACCCCCTCATGCACAACCACGCAGTCATGTAATGCTCAGTGTTATCCAACCTGCACCCCCCCGACTCCCTCGTGCAGTTCAGGCTTGTCATCCTGCGCTCCTACGACATGTTCGCAACCTCAGAACTGTCCTATACCTTGCACGCCGCCGCCTTGTCCTACTCCTCCGCCTTGTCCTCCTCCTCCGACACCTTGCCCTTCTCCTCCTCCTTGTCCAACCTGCACTCCTACTCCCTGCACGGCAACCGCAACCTGTACCACTACGCCCTATATTCAGTCTTATATCTACAGCCTTAATTCAACATTTAAGAATTGTATTGATACGTGCACTGATTATGCCGATGAATACGAGGAATGCAAGGATAGGGTGGAGTGCTGTAAGCGCGCGGTTTGCTCAGACGGATATGTGCAGAATTGCAAAGATAGAAAATGTGAAAAGAGATTAACCGTTAGTCCTGAGTGTTATAATGCCACGGCAGGTGATTGCGCTACGCTTCGTCAGCTCGCGGAAGAATGCCTCCTGGGAAATACAGATAGTTGTTTTGAGGAAATAGATAGCAATCTGCGGTATAGTTTTGTAGCTAAGACCGGTGAGTCTTATAATGTAGTTTGGCAGATTAATACCACACCCCTTGGTGAGGCAAAGAATTCGAGCGATAAGTTCTATACTATGATTAAAGTATTTGACCCTACTTTTGGCACTACGCTTTACAGCAGCGCTCTTCATCAAAAGAGTTTAAATGCCGCGTTTTCTATATACGGAACAACCCTTGTTTCTAAAGATACCTTTCCGCCTGGCCCATACCTTTGGCCAGGGAAGCGTTATGAAGTCCGGGTTTATTATTTTATGAATAGGAATATAGATGATCCAACTACTACTTCTGAGGATGAGGCCACAAATTATCAGGTGGAGATTAACCATATTAGTTTAATTATTACCACGGTGAGAGAATAATTCTTGGCTAAGCATTTATTTGTTCTTTTGTTCGGTGTTCATTTAAGGAGGGCCTTAGGATGAAAAAGATAAATTTTTTCGGAGTAGTTTTTATTATTTTTTTAATGGTAGGTTGCTGCCTTGCCGCGGATGAAGCGGTAACTACTCCCAGCAAACCTTTAACTATTGAGGAACTTATTGGAACGGATGACGCTTATCTGGAACCGACAATGTTTCCATATTTCTATGATGATGACAGCGACGATAACCCTACATGCGCGGATTATTTAAATGAACAAATTGACGGAGAATGGAGAGGAAAGGATCGCTGGACATCCACAAGTGTAGTTGCTGGCGAGAAATGGGCTAAGAACTTGTATCCTTATAATTGTTCTGGTTGTGTGGATGACGGTGAGTCTAATTATAGTAATTGCGCTCAAACCATCAGGACCTGCGATGGGGGCGGTAATTGCCCGAATGTATATTTTCCTTGTAAAGAAAATGGCTATACTACCAGCGGTCTTCCGCAGCCAAGCACAGTTAGTTTAGTCAAAGGTGAATATCAACTTATCCCCGGATTAGAAGGGACTACAGGATCGGCTAAGGGCTACAGGAATATAACTAAAATATCCTTTACCTGGACCGTGCGCGTGGAGGGTTCCGGCAGATTGGTCGCGGTATGGCCTTTTATTTGTCATCCCCATCATGGTACTTCCTATCAGGAATTTATCGAGGGGCCGCTTAAGACTCAATTGTATGTTAAAAGTGACGCGCCCGGTAACGGAGTTAAACAGGTTGCGGATGATGGGACTGTTTCATATGTTTCCGGGGAGTTTGTTCCTGTGGGCCAGATAGCCGAGATGACCGTTCCTTCGGCTGGTAAGGGGAGTGTGACTAATATCGGTGATCCTACCATTACCGGTGGTTATGTGCTTATTCCTTCTGACTTTGCCAATGGGAGGATTCCCAATGATGTTTATTTTGAGATTAGATGGTATAATGAGACATCAATGAGAATAAGAAGCCCGAAGAACCAGCGCAATCTGATAGTTTCCGTTTTTCCTGTTACAAATCAAGACGAGTAAGGAATTATAAACTAGATGGATCAGGAAAAAGGATTTACTCTTCTGGAGGTAATTGTCAGTGCTTTGCTGATAATGGTGGGTTTGGGGGCTTTGGGGGTTACGGTGGTTGCCGGCAAGCGTTTTTTGAGACAGGCGGAATTCCGCAGCCAGGCTATGGGGCTAGCTTCCAGTAAGATGGAAGAATATTCACAACGTGGTTATGATATTTTAAATAATTTCTCGCTGTCGGGCCAGGAGGATTTGGAGGATTTGGAGGATTTTTATAATTGGACTGCCATAGTGGTTACCAAAAACGTCACAAATACAACTATGCCCTATAGGGACATAGAGGTGGTGGTTTCTTATCAGGAGGAAGATGGCAATGGAGGCTTAGATACTAAAAATATCCGCCTGACCAATATTGTTCCTTATCCATTCTCACATACAGCTGCAAAGAATATCCTTAATAGCGCTGGCGATGAGGTTCCTTTTGCCAATCAAACCGACACTTCTATATTGGAAAACTACACAACCATAGGTGAGTCTGTTGGCGAGCCATTAATGCTTAACGGCACTCAGCTTGACTTCGCGACAAAAAAGAATATAGAGGTTGCTTATAGCGTGAGCGTTGGCACAAACAGCACTGACAACGCGACAGAGATTGATACTATTGATACTATTTATTCAGCCTGTTTTTTTAGTAACGGTCTCACCAGCCCCTACATTGCTGGTGTTGAGGCGCGCACGCCTATAGGAACTCAGGCTTCATTTAATAACGTGGCGGTAATAGAAAACGTGACTTCCAGAAATGATAATAGAATTGAAATAAAATGGTATTATGATCGGCCGACTGTGAATAAAACTACCGATGATTATGAATATACCACAGGATACACGAACACCAGAATCACTCTTAGAAAAGCAATATTATCCATACTTGCTACCGAAGTGAAGTAGCAGGGGGTTTGGTCTTAGTCCCGGAGCGTAAGACCTGGCTTATGATAAGAAAAGAACTCGGCCTGACTTTAGTGGAATTGATCATAGCGATTGTACTCTGCGGGGTTACTTTGGCCGCGGCAATGGCCGGGTATAATTTTATTTTTGCCCAGACCAGGGCTAATATCGAGCGTGGTAATGTCGGCTTGCAGATTGCCTATGCCCTGGAGAATATCCATCTGCATACCTTAAGCGCGGTGAGGGTGGAGAACGCCTCTTTGTTTACTGAAAGTCCGCTTAAATTATCCGAGAACAGAACGTATTGTTTCGAAGGCGAGGCAGACATCTATAACATCACCCCAAATAAACTTGGCGATAATTTAGGTTATTGTTATTACATTGACGGACAGGGAAACTTTATCCGCAATGCCACTAACCCCGTAAGTCTGGAGGTTATCAACGAAACCCTGGTTGACAGTAAATATAACCCACAGATACTCTTTAGCTATGTTTTTCCCAATGAGCCCAATGTGCTCACCGTGCTTATCAATGCTACCGGCATAGCCGGGCGTTTGGACACCCAGGTATCCAGGCAGGAAAGTATGAGTTTTTGGTTCACTAACGTAAAAGAATGATTTTTATAGTTTCTGTAATCCTGATGTTTTGCTTTGCCTTAAGCGCGGTGTTTATTGGTTTTACCCCAAATGTCTACAGGCTGGTGAATAAGGATTTTGTCTCTAAGGCCATTATGAATGCGGAGCTTCAAGCTATGCGCTATGGCGATCTTTACCTGCGCGCCGGTTTTTTAGACACCAATGCCACAACAATAGACATCCCGGATAGCAATATCAGCGTGTCCCTTTTTACTTGGACCACTAACTCTACAAACAATAATATAAGCCAGGTTAATATAACCTCA
This sequence comes from Omnitrophica bacterium GWA2_41_15, assembly GCA_919902675.1. Taxonomy (GTDB): domain Bacteria; phylum Omnitrophota; class Gorgyraeia; order Gygaellales; family UBA12090; genus UBA12090. The sequence continues at coordinate 43,552 of CAKKRH010000009.1, read as the reverse complement.
AGCATTGAGGTAGCCGAGGACACCGAAGGCGAAAATATAACTGTCAGCGCGGAAATAGAATAGAAAAACAGGAACACTCTTTGTAACTATATTTATAGCAGTTAGTTATGAGATAATTTTAAACACAGATGGGTTATAGCATCCGCCAGCAAAACAGATTTGGCTTGCTGGTATTTTTTTTGAGTTTTATTATTTATCTCCTTACTCTTTGCCCCGCGGTATATACCGGCGATAGCGGAGAGTTGATTGCCGCCGCCTATACCTTAGGCGTTCCCCACGCACCCGGGTATCCTCTGTATTGTCTTTTGGGTAAATTGTTTACTCTTCTTCCATTTGATAGTATTGCTTATCGGGTAAATCTGCTTTCAGCCTTCTTTGCTAGCCTGTCCTGCGTAATAGTCTATTTAATCGTGGCGCTCCTCATCAAAATAATCCAGCCGGACGGTTCGCCTTTAATTAATAGGCTTATTCCTGCCTTTGGAGCGGCCATCATTTTTGCCGGTTCCAATACCTTCTGGTCTCAGGCAGTAGTGGCTGAGGTCTATACCTTATATGTATTTTTTATTGGGCTTTGCCTCTTAATACTGATTAAATGGACTAAGGATAAGAAGAATAGTCTTTTGTGTTGGTTTTCTTTTCTTTACGGGACGAGTATTACCTGCCATCAGTTAGGCTTATTTTTCGCCCCTGGGTTTTTCTTGATTATTTTGTTTTATCAACCAAGGATATTTATCCGGCCGAAACCGCTTTTTATTATGCTGGGTTTATTCACATTGGGGCTGTGTCTTTATTTGTATATACCTATCCGGGCTTTAAGCGATCCGGGGCTTAATTGGAATAGAATTCGGGATTTTAAAGGATTTATGGGTTATCTTTTGCGCAGTCAATATGGCAATGTGGAGGAGAATTTCACCTTGGGCCATCTACTGAACCTTCGCAGTCTTAGCCTGGAGCGTTTAAAATGGCTGGGAGATTTATTCACCAGCGAGTTTGGTTTGGTCTGGCCGGTTTTATTTGCCGGTTTTTTGCCTTTGCTATTTAAGGCCCGCAGGTATCTGGTGGTATTTTTAGCCATTTTTATTCTAAGCGGGGTGAATATCTGGCTGGGGATAGCCCCTACACCCAGGGATATGTATATCTCCAGGGTCTATCTTCTGGCTTCCTATATTATCGTGGCTATTTTTATCGGCTTAGGCATTTTTTACTTTATTGACCTGGCGCGAAGAAATGTCCGTAAGCCGCTTTATTGCTGTCTGCTGGCGGGATCTTGTGTTTTTGCCTTTATTTCTTTTTTGTCTAATTACTCCAAGAATGACCAAAGTCGTAATTATATCGCCTATGATTTCGGCAGGAATATCCTAAACAGCATGGAGAAAGACGCGGTCTTTTTGGGAGAGGGGGATAATGTCCTTTTTATACTGGCATACCTGAATATATGTGAGAAGATAAGGACGGATGTTTTAATCTACGACGATAACGGAGGGGATGTGTTTAAGGATACTCCATTCTCTATTCCTGATTTGGACCGGGAAGGAAGATCTGATTTGGTCGCAACCTTGTTGGCCCGGGATAGGCGGCCTTTATATGTTAATTTGGGTAATAGCATCCTTCTTTCATTGGATAAATATAAGAAAGAACAGGTAGGTATAGCTTATAGGATATTAAGGGAGGATGAAGAATTTGATCCGGGATCCGGGAAGAAGTGCTGGCAGAATTATCAAATCCGGGATGTGTTCGGGGGGTGGCTTGAGAACAAGGATTATTTGAACCTGGAGCTTATTGCCGGATATTATGTTGCCTTAGGTAGTGAGGTTATCCGGAGTGATCGGCTTCAGGGTGTAGAGCTTTATCAGACAGCCGCGAAACTCACCCAAAACAGCAGATTTATTCAACAGACCTTGGTGATGTCTTACGGCCTGCAAGGGATGTATGAGGAATCTATACGGATTTCTAAGAAAATTTTGGAGGCTGAGCCCGCGGATATCGAGGCCCGCTATAACTTAGGGATAACTTATGCTCTGGCCGCCAGGTATGAGGAGGCAGTCGCTGTTTGGAGTGAGGTTTTGAATCGGGACCCGAATTTTGCCGACGCTAAGCGGTATATTGAAAGAGCTCAGAGGCTCCTCAATTAATATGGAGAGAAAGCCTCAGGCAAAAGTCTCAAACAAAATTATTGACAAAGTAAATCTATTATGATATATATATATAAGGTATGTATTCTTAAAACTGAATATTAAAATTAGTTATAAAATATGTTTTTCTTTAACAGAAAGGGTTAAGAATGAACGAATTAATGGATGTCGATGAACTGGCGCGATACCTTAAATTACGCCGTCAGACCATTTATAACTGGCTGCATGAAAAAAAAATAGCCGGTATTAAGGTGGGCGGGGTCTGGCGTTTTGACCGTAAAGAGGTCAATACTTGGATTAAAAGCAAGCAGCAGAAAGTAAACTGATTAACCGGTTAATAGCCGCGGGTTGAACATAAATGGGAAATAGACTAGGAATATATTTTGGTAAAGGTAGGGTAACCGTTGTCGAGTTGCGGGGTAAGGATGTTATTCGGCAGGCCGGTTTAACCCTGGCGACTGCTTCGGATAGGGTCACAGGCGGCCTGACAACTCAAGATGGCGACCAGGCCAGCCTGGCGGATGAAATAAAAAGACTTCTTAAAGAAAATAAATTCAGTTCTAAGGAAGCGGTGCTCGGCCTTACCAGTAAGGACCTTTTTATCCGGGGTTTTCAAATCCCATCTCTGCCAAAATCAGAAATCTCCTCAGGGATAAGTTTTGAGGCCAGGAAATATCTTCCTTTTAAGACCGAGGATTTGGTTTTTGATTATCAGCATCGCCTGAGTAAGGGCATAGACAAGATGGATGTCTTTTATGTGGCGGCCACCAAGGTCAGTTTTGATTATTATCTCGGGTTATTTAAGCTAATGGGTATTCAATTAAAGGCTATTGAATCCGCCGGCTTTGCCCTGGTTAGGATGGTTTCAGCCGCCAAACAGATTGACCCTAAGCAGTCTATTGCCTTTATGTCTATTGATGATGATTTAGATATGGAGTTTTCTATAGTCAGCGCGGGTTTTCCGTGTTTTAGTCGGGATGTTCGGTTGAGCCGGGCTCAGGAAGCGCCTTCCGTGGTAAGCGCGTTGGAGGCTGTTTCTCAAGAGCGCTTAACCAGCGAGCTCAGGGTTTCTCTGGGTTATTTTCGCAGGCAATTCTCAGGCTCTTCTGTGGATAAGATTATTCTTGTAGCTAAGAATGCGAGCCCGGAGTTATTATCAGAATTAAGTAAAAGTCTGGGAATAGAGGTGCAGTTGTTGGAGTTGGACAAAAATAGCGCTCTGGACTCTCTGACTGATTTGGACGGGCTTAAAGCCTGCGCTGTTGGCCTTAGAGATATTATAAAGGTAAACCTATCCGTAGATTTATTAAAATCACGCAAGGAATATAGTTTGAGCGCGCCTAAAGATATATCGGCTCCCGCTCCTTCATTGGCCTTTAACTTTAATATGTTTAAGCGGCCTTTACTGCTGGCGGCGGCTTTGGCTGGGGCGGCCTATGGCGTTCCTTTGCCCGAGCAGCTTAAAGCCGCTAAGAATTTAGAGCGGACAAAGGCCGAGGCTGATATGGTCTTAGCCCCGGCGAACTTAGGGTCTATGGATTTGGAAGGCCTGCGTCAGAAGAGGATGGAATACAAAAAAAAGCTTTTATTTGTTCAGGAATTAATTGCCTCCCGGGCATATTTGATCACGTCTTTCAATATCCTGCCTGAGGCGGTCAAGGGCGGTTTGTGGATTGAACAATTCGATCTCTCGGCCTCCGCAAAGGATAAGGTAAAATCTCTTTCACTTAAGGGGGCGATTTATCTGGGGAACAAGGCGCTTGAAGAAGAGGCAATAGCTGTTTTTCTAAAAAAACTTAAAGAGAGCCCTGATTTTATGCTGGGTTTAAACCGCCTGGAAATAGCCTCTGTCCGATCCGCTCAGAGTAAGGGGCATAAGATTACGACTTTTGAGATTACCGGGAATTAACAATGGCCTTTAATGATATAAACCTTCAGTTGGTATCGAGAAACAAGGAAAAGCTTATTTTTTTAGCGATTATGGTTTTGGCTCTATTGGCTGCCTGGAAGATATTTAAGATGCAAAAGGATAAAACCGCGGCCATAAATGAAGAAACAGCTATTCAAGAGCAAAGGATCGCGCTAGCGTTGGAGCTGTCCGGCCTGGATAAGAAAATATCTCAGGATTCCAGTCCTTATCTTAAGAAAGATCCATTATTGTCCGCGCGGTCTTTCCAGGAATTCGCCTCTAAAGCTGAAGTAGAGACAATTTCCGTTTCACCGCCTAAAGAGCTTAATGATGATTTTTCCAGCGTGGTATTGTTCGATCTGGAGCTTAAAGGCAGCTATCACAACTTGGCAAAATTTGTAAGCATTTTGGAATCTCAGGAAAATATGCTGCGGATACAGAGTATTTCGCTTAAAGAAAGCGTTGACCCGTCCGGAGCTAATATTTTATCCTTGACCATGGCTGTAGGAGCTACTTATATTAAGGGGCAATGAAAATCGGCGCGGCCTTACTTATAATTTATTTTTTTATGTTTACCCGCGGTTTTATACCTTTTGTTCAAGCGGCGGCTCCGAAGACGGAGTATACCGCCATTAACCTGCGCGATCCGTTTGAAAAACAGCTTCCCGATGAAGTTAGGGTGGTTAAGCCGCCGGAAATCCCCGTAGTTAAAGAGAAGGTTGTGCCTCCGGCAATAATAGTGGAGGGGCTGGTAGCGGGCGGCCCGGTGCCTCAGGTGATTATCGGGGGTAAGATTTTTAAGGCCGGGGATAATGTGCAAGAGGCGTTTATTACCGCCATAACCAAAGAGGGAATCGAAGTTGTCTATAAATTAGAGATCTTTACGTATCCTGCGCCATCCAGGGCGATGGTGGTTAAAATGGAGGGAGAAGATGATAAATAAAATCCGAATGAGGGTTTTGGTTTTTCTTATTGCTATAACCTTGACGCCGAGATGGGCGGGAGATCATCTTTCTGCCGCTGACGCGCCTGAAGAGATTTTTGGCGATAAGGGGAATGTTAAGATAACCCTGGACTTGAAAGATGCCTCATTGAGGGATGTTTTAAAGATGCTTTCGGTGCAGTCGGGGCTGAATTTTATCTCTTCGGAGGCGGTTGCCGACCGCAGAATCACCTTGTTTCTGGACAATGTGATGTTGAAATCGGCCATGGATAATATATTCTCCGTGAACAACCTTACCTATGAATTGGATGAAGAAGGCAATATTTTCATTATTAAGGATTGGGGGCAGCCCGGATTGGAATCTGATACCCGGGTCTATTTTCTTAAACATATAGCGGTAACCAATTCCAGAATCGGCACGGCCTCCGCCGGGATGAGGGATGCCTTAGGCAGCGTAATTAGCACCCTTGGCAAGATTATCGAGGACCCGGCCACCAACAGCATTATTATTACTGATATGCCTAGTAAATTTCCGGTTATCGAGAAGGTGATTGATAGTCTGGATATTCCGGTTGCCCAGGTAATGATTGAAGTGGAAATATTGGATGTGGATAAGTCGGATGTGGATAAATTGGGGTTGAAATTCTCCGGGACCGACTGGCTGAAGTATTCCGGGCCGAATTTTAGCGCGGTATACCCTTTTTCCGGGGCTACCCTGGCTAAGGGCTTGCTTGGTGATACCGGTTCTACCCGGGCTGCCTGGGATATGAGTAACTTAACCGTGGCCCTGGATTTTCTGCAGACTCGCACAAACACAAAATTCCTGGCCCGGCCCAAGATATTTGTCCTAAATAACGAGACCGCCGAACTAAAACTCAGCGCTGATGAGGCTATTGGTTCGGAAACCATTACCTCCGATTCCGGAAGCACTGCCACTACCACTACTGCCGCGGAAAGGGCCGAGACCGGAGTAAGCCTTAAGGTTACTCCTCAGATAAGCATGGCTACCGGTGAGGTAACTATGACCCTGGAGCCTACGGTAAAAGAGGCGGTAAGCGGTTTAACCATCGGCACTCAGACTACCAAGGATGTTGAGGAGCGCAGTTTTAAGTCTACCATCAGGATTAAGGACGGTCAGACGGTAATCCTGGGCGGTCTGATCCGCAAGAAGTCCACTCTTACCAGGACCAATGTTCCTTTTTTTAGTGAGATACCGGTTTTAGGAATGTTTTTCCGCCATAAAGAAGACGGGCCGCGCAAAGACCGGGAGATACTGGTTTTTATTACTCCGCGGATTATCAGAAACCAGCCTTTGCTTTCTGCCGGAGCGGTTAAAAATAACATCATTCCGAAGATAATCGGTGAACGCGAGCAGGACCATTTTGTGGATATTAAGCGCAAGGAAATAGTAACTCAGGTCTTACGGGGATATGAAGTCAAAAAATAATTTTACTGTTAGCTGTCTTTTGTTAATTGTTAGCTGTCCGAGCGAAGCGAGGATGAATGTCTTATTCTGCCTATCTTAAACTTGGCGAGATGCTTTTAAAAGAGCGCCTGATTACCGTGGATCAGCTGGAGCAGGCTATTCTTGTCCAGAAAAAAGACGGCGGCCGCCTCGGAGAGGTGCTGGCCAGGCTGGGCATGGTTAGTGAGGCGGATATTGTCAGCCTGTTGGCCATGCAGTTAAATATACCCTATGCCTCCTTAAAGTCCAATCTGCTTAAGCCGGCACTTAACCAGGAATTAGATAAGCTTATCCCGATGGATTTCGCCTTGAAGAATATCGTCTTGCCTCTTTCCCGAAATTTAAATTCCCTTACCTGCGCCCTATCCGACCCTCTGGATCTTACCCTGATGGATAACCTTAAGAAGATGACCGGCTGTGATATTAATCCGGTTATCGCCACCAGGACCGATATCCTGCAGGTGGCGGATTATTTCTATGGCAAGTCTAACTTGCTTCAGGAGGCAGTCAAGCACTCTTATTCTTTAGATGATATGGGAGCGGATTCCGGCTCCGCCGGCACTGATTCGATGCTAAGCATTGACCGGCTGATTGCCAGCGCCGAGGACGCTCCGGTGGTAAAGCTGGTAGATTTGATTATCCGCCAGTCCATAGACGAAAGGGCATCGGATATTCATATCGAGCCTTACCGGGACAAGATTCGCCTGCGTTACCGTATTGACGGCAGGCTTTATGATATTCCTCCTCCGGCCAGGCATTTGCATGTGGCCATTGTTTCCAGGATCAAGATTCTATCCAAGCTGGACATAGCTGAAAAGCGCCTTCCCCAGGACGGGGCCTTCCGGGTTAATATGGGAGACCGGTCAATAGACCTGCGTGTTTCCATTATTCCGCTTATTTACGGCGAGAAGGTGGTTATGAGAATACTTGACCGTTCGCGGGTGGATGTTGATCTTGTTGGTATGGGTTTTGAATCTAAACAGTTAGAGGCCTTCCGTAAGGGAATTAATTCCCCTTACGGCCTGGTATTTCTTACCGGGCCCACCGGAAGCGGAAAGACTACTACTTTATACGCGGCCCTGAATGAGATTAAGGACCCCACCAAGAATATTATTACCGTTGAAGACCCGGTGGAATACCGTTTAGACGGGATTAACCAGGTGCAGGTAAAAGCGGAAATAGGCCTTACCTTTGCCGCCGCCCTGCGCTCATTTTTAAGGCAGGACCCGGATATAATGCTGGTGGGCGAGGTCCGGGATATGGAAACAGCCGATATCTGTATTCGTTCCGCGCTTACCGGACATCTGGTGCTTTCTACTTTACATACCAACGACGCTCCTTCGGCAATTACCCGGCTTATGGATATAGGTATAGAGTCATATCTTTTGATGCCTTCGCTTTTGGTAGTGGTTGCCCAGCGCTTAGTGCGTAAACTTTGCCCGGATTGCAAAGAGGCTTATGAGCCGACCAAGGAACATATAAGCAATTTTAATCTTCAGGCGGAATTGATCTACCGGCCTAAAGGCTGTGCCAGTTGTAATCAAATCGGCTACCGGGGCAGGATGCTGGTTGCCGAGGTAATGACTATAAACAGCACTATTCGTGAGTTGATTGGAAAGCGCGTTACTAGCAAAGAATTACGCAAGGCCGCCATTGACGAGGGAATGGAGTCAATTTTACAGAGTGGAATAAAAAAAGTTGAAAGCGGCTTTACCTCGCTGGAAGAAATTCTTTCGGTAACCACGGGAATAGAATAAGCCCCGTTAGCAAGAACGGGGGCCTTGACTCTGCCATTTCTATTATGAATAATCTTATATCTTTCATTTATGCCATAAACGGCGGGGCTTTCTAACGGGGTAAAAATATGCGATTTATTTATAGCGCCCGCAACTCTAGCGGAGAGCGTATAGCCTCAAGCGAAGAAGCGGAAACCGCCGACGACCTAATTGCCCGGCTGCAGTTACGGGGATTATTTGTTACGAGTATTAAGTCTCAGGCTGATATCCCGGCCAAAAGTGTTTCTCATGCCCCGCAAAAAGCCAAAGCCTGCAAATTCTCCCACAACGGGATAAAGGCCGACGACCTTACGGTCTTTGCCCGCCAATTAGCCATATCCTTAGATTCAGGCGTGCCGCTTTTAAAGAGTTTGGGCTCAATCCTGCGCCAGATACCTTCCCGGAAATTCCACGATGTGGTAACCAAAATAAGCTATGATGTGGAATCGGGTTTCAGCTTCCGCGATTCCTTAGCCAAACATTCCCGGGTTTTCTCTAACCTTTGGATTAATCTTATTGAAACCGGGGAGGCTTCCGGTAATCTGCCGACAATACTGGAAAGGCTGGCTGGTTATCTGGAAAGGCGGGCCGCCTTTCAGAGGAAGATTGTCTCGGCTATGGTCTATCCTATAATCTTAGTTGCCGTGGCAATGATCTCGGTAGTAATTTTTATCCTGGCGGTAATCCCTAAGTTTACCGAGATTTTCTCCAATTTTGACATTGAACTTCCCGTGCCCACCAAGCTGTTGATTGCCACCAGCGATTTTCTAAGGGGTAATTTTTTATTGCTTTCGGTTATTATTGTTGCTATAATCATCGCGATAGTAAAATTCCGCCAGACTGTCCGCGGCAAGGCGTTCTTTGATAATCTGATGTTTAAATTCCCGGTGATTAAGGAATATCTGCGCCTGGCTGAGACCGAGAGGTTTTCCTCCACTATGGCCACCCTCTTGGAGTCCGGGGTGCCCATACTTTATGCCCTGGAGATTGCCGAGAAGTCAGCCGGAACGGTGATTGTAGCCAAGATTATCCGCTCGGTTAAGAACGCGGTGCGCGAGGGCAGGACACTGACCCAGCCGCTGGATGAAAGCGCGTTTTTTCCGCCCATGGTTACCCAGATGATCAATATCGGAGAGGAGGTAGGCGACCTGGATAAGATGTTTAAGAAAATCGCCGCTTATTACGCCGAGATTATGGAGACCCAGATTACCCGTTTCGCCTCAATGTTTGAGCCGATTATGATAGTAGTGATGGGTGCTACTATAGGTTCAATGGTAGTGTCAATGTTTCTGCCGATATTCAAATTAGCCACCATAGGCGCTAATTAGTTACATGAAAGGAGATGGTCAAATGAAGAAAGGAAATAAAATGAAGAAAGGAAATAAAATGAAGAAAGGTTTTACCTTAATTGAGTTAATCACCGTAGTTATCATTATCGCCATTATGGCAGCTTTGGCTTTACCCCAATACACCAGGTTTATGGAAAGAGGCCACGGTTCTACAGCCAAAAACGCCTTGAATATGATTCGAAAGGCTCAGGCTACTTATTTTACTCTTTATTCGAATTATACTAATACTATGTCAGATTTAGAAGCTGAGGTTCCTGAAATAGCCAGACTGTCTTCTAATTCGGAGTGGTTGTTTGCTACAGCTTGTACTGGTGTATGTGCAAACTTTACCGCAAGCGCTATGAGGAGGAAAGGGGTTTACACCAATTCTTATATGAATATCACAACTGAAGGAAACTTAAGTTATGCTAATACTACTCCGTGGTAAGCATTTGGCAGTGCTTAACTAAGCTTTTATGTCTCAAGATAGCTCCCAAGATAAAGGCCAGAGGTCGTTACAGCTAACGGTTTTGGCGGTGCTGATTGTGATCTTGTGGTTTCTGGCTATGCCGCATTACTTTAAGCTGATGGATAAAACCGAGTTGACCAAGGTTGAAACCAATCTGTCTTACTTGAAACAGATTCAGGCAATCTATCGCGGCATATACGGCAAATACGCCTCTACTATTGATGAGTTGGCTGTTGAGGCCCCGGGGTTAAAAGAGGCTTTGGGTAAGAAAAACTCAAACTCCGGCTGGAGTTATCGCATAAAGTTAATTGATGACGGCAACTGCGAACTGATTGCCTCTAGGAATAAGCCCGGCCGCTCCTCTGCTTCCAAAGACGAGATAATTAAGAAAATCGGGCTCGACAGCCAATAATCTATGGGTTAGAGTCTATAATTATGAGGAGGAAGATGAGAATAAGATCCGGATTCACAATAGTTGAGCTGGTGGTAGTAGTGGTGATTATCGGCATATTGGCCGCCCTGGCCCTGCCTCAGTATATCAAAACCGTGGAGCGTGCCCGCCAGAGCGAGGCCATGGCTAACTTGGCCGCTATCAAAGGCGCCCAAGTGCGCTATTATTTAGAAAACGCTAATTATACCACTAACTTTGATAATTTAGATATCGATAACACATCCACCGGTACATATTTTAACTATATGCCACTTAATCCTGGGTCTGCTACCGGCGTTGTAGCTAACGCTACAAGAACAGGCGTTAAAAATCCCTGTGTTGCTGCTAAGAAAAACTATACTATAAATATTACTAATAACGGTACAATTAGCGTTCCTGATTGTTTTTAGTCGCTTTAGGCTTTATCCTTAGACTTTTTTCCCGCGGGCCCGTAGTTCAGCTGGGAGAACGCTACATTCGCATTGTAGAGGTCAGCGGTTCGACTCCGCTCGGGTCCACCAGCTGTTTCCTTCCCTTAAACCTTACCCACGATGAATAAACCAAGAATCCAGAATGGCATATCCGCGGCGGGGTTTACCATAATGGAGATTATGGTAACTTTGATTATTGTAGCCATATTAACGGCTATTGCTATGCCTGTTTACAATAAAACAATTGACGAAATGCACAAGAAAGAGGCCAAGTCTGTCTTAGAAACCCTCCGCAGTGCTGAGTTGATATATAAGATTGATAATAATGAATATATTGATGCCACTTTCGGGTCGGACTCTGCCGGTAATGACTCAAGGTCGACTTTGAATGTGGATGTTCATAATAATATTGACTGGGAGTATGGGGTAACCGGAGCCAGCGGCACGGCAACTGCCAAGCGCGGACGCGGGAGACACAGTAATAAGTATATTAATATGACTATCTCCAATGGAACAATCGCGGAATATCCCTGGTAGGAAAGTAGGGGTCAGACCTCAACCTTAGAAGTTAGTTTCTATTATTGAGGTCTGACCCCAAAACTACATGATGACCAGAAAAGATTTTTTAAAACAGGCGATTGCTGTAAGTGGGGGAATGAGCCTTTTGGGCTTAGGCGCGGATAAGATTTCATCGGCTTGGGCCTCATCAGATAAAAGTAAGGCTTTATACTGGAAGCCCATCGACGAGAAATCTCTGCAGTGCCGGCTTTGTCCGCGCAAGTGTCTGATAACTGATAAGCAAAGAGGTTTTTGCGGGGTGAGGGAAAATAACCAGGGGATTTTGTATACCCTGGTGCACTCTCAGGCGGCGGCAGTGCATGTTGACCCGATGGAGAAAAAGCCGCTTTTTCATTTTCTTCCCGCGACATCCGCCTTCTCCATCGCCACCGCCGGATGCAACCTGAGGTGCAAATTCTGCCAGAATTGGGAGATTTCTCAAAGCAGGCCCGAGGATGTTCAGCCGGTTTCTCTTAGCCCGCAAGAGATAGTCAGGCAGGCTAAAGAGTCCGGCTCCCGGACTGTGGCCTATACCTATACCGAGCCGACTATTTTTTATGAGTATATGCTGGATACCGCGGTCCTGGCCCGCTCAAGCGGCCTTAAGAATATAATGCATTCTGCCGGCTTCATCAATGAAGAGCCTCTGCGCGATCTCTGTAAATATTTGGACGCGGCCAACATTGACTTAAAGGCCTTCCGCCAGAAATACTATGAAGATATTTGTTTTGGAAATCTAGAGAATATCCTCCGGACCTTAAAGATAATTAAAGAAGAAAAGGTGCACTTAGAGCTGACCAATCTGGTTTTACCCGGGCTAAACGATTCTCAGGAAGAGATAGAGGAGATGTGTGTGTGGATAAGGGATAATTTGGGCCCGGACACGCCGTTGCATTTTTCCCGGTTTTGGCCGATGTATAAGCTTGAGAATTTGGCCCCGACTCCGGCAGCAACTTTAGAGAAAGCTAAAGGCTTGGCTAAGAAGGCCGGCCTTAAATACGCCTATATCGGGAATGTCCCCGGACATCAGGGCGAGACCACCTTTTGCCCAAAATGTTACCAGGCTTTACTATCCAGGGTTGGTTACAGCGTTACCGTGAATAATCTAATTGATGGACATTGCAGGTTTTGTCAGGAGAAAATCGTCGGTATCTGGGCTTAATGCCTTGCCACCCCCGCTCAGAATAGCGACAGTGGCAATTTTCTTTCTTGGGGGCGCGCTTTTTGACTTTAACGGCCCAGTCTTTGGCGATGAGATAAAGAAGCCGAATGTGGCCGGGCAGTTTTATCCCGCTGGTAAGGATGAGCTTAATCTTAAAGTTGAAAATCTGCTCAAGGCGGTTAATCCGGAATATTTTAAAGGTGAGATATCCGTCCTGATTTCTCCCCATGCCGGCTATGATTTTTCCGGCCCTACCGCCGCCTTAGGCTACAAATTGATTGAAGGCCGCCATTATAAGACCGTAGTGATTTTGGGGCCCAGCCACCAGTATTATTTTAAGGGAGTCTCAGTGTCACCGGTGGGGAAGTTTCAGACCCCATTGGGAGACATAGAAGTAGACTCTGATTTTACAGAAAAAATAATCGCTCCTTCCCAGAATATCAGCCCTTCGACTTCACTCAGGACTGATGGTGAGCATAGTCGAACCATCAGCTTTATCCCTCAGGCTTTTGAAAAAGAACATTCCGTTGAGGTCCAGCTTCCTTTTTTACAAAAGACACTGGATGATTTTAAGATAGTTCCCATTTTGATTGGAGACGCGGATTTTCAGGATTTAAGTTATTTGGCGGATAAATTAAGCAAGGCAATCAGCGAGACTTCCGATGTTTTAGTGATTGCCTCTACCGACCTTTGCCATAGCCACGATTACCGGGAGACCGAAAAAATAGATAAACTGACCTTATCTTATCTGGAAAATATGTCCGCCCGGGATACTTACGCGAAGTTAAAAGACGGCTCAATTCAGATGTGCGGGGGATTGCCGGTGGTTACGGCGATGCTCATTGCCCAAAATTTAGGCTATAATCAAATAAATTTTTTGGGGCATACAAATTCAGCGCAAGTTAGCGGTAAAAAAATAGAAGGGCTCTGGACAGTGGGATATTTATCGGCTTTTATCGGCAAGGATAAAACAGGAGAAACGGCTATGTTGAACGATAAGCAGAAGGCGCGATTGTTGGAAATTGCCCGTAAGACCATCCAGGAATATGTAACCAGCGGGAAGAGGTTGGATTTTAGCGAAGATGATCCTCAGCTAAATGCTATTAACGGCGCCTTTGTAACTATCCATAAGCAAGGTAAGTTAAAAGGCTGTATCGGTAATATTATCAGCCAGAAGCCTCTTTTTGAAACCATCCGGGATATGGCCATAGAGTCGGCAACCGGAGATCCCCGCTTTGAGCCGGTAACTAAGCAGGAGCTTAAGGATATTGAGATTGAAATTTCAGTCCTTTCGCCTTTAAAAAAGATTGAGGATGCGCTTGAGTTTCAGTTAGGCACGCACGGCTTGCTGATCAAGCGGGGGTGGAGCCAGGGGGTATTTTTGCCGCAGGTGGCTCACGAGACCGGCTGGAGCAGGGAGGAATTTCTTTCTAATTTATGCGTCCATAAGGCAGGCTTGCCTGCTGATTCCTGGAAGGACGCGAAAACCGAAAAATATATTTTTAGCGCTTTTGTATTCTCAGAAAAAAAGCACTGATAAACTTGCCGGATGAAATAAGTAAACAGGTGTTATATACGCCTAATACCGGAACAAGGATTAAGCCGGTGAGCAGGCTCCCCAGACAGGCCCCGGACAAATCTAAAATATAAACAGTAATTGTGTTTTCGCGGCTGTAGAATATCCCGAATTCAAAGCCGATTATAATTCCAACCAGTAAGGTAAGCAGGAAATAAGCGAGTTGGTTATCTTTTAAGATAAACGCGCAAGAGAGAGAAATAATTCCTAAGGCTATTTCCGATAAGAATAACGCCCTTTTCCAGGATAGCCCTGTTTTCTCTAAGCGTATAAACAGGATACCCCCTAAGGAAAGCCCTAACATAAAATTAGCCACAATCATCCCCAGGCGATAATAAAGAAAGCCCAGATTTATCTGAAAGAGCAGGCTGATAATTATTTCTAAACTGATGCCGTAAAAGCCGCTGGAAAAGACGGACAGATTAAGAATATGCCCGCGTCCAAAACCGGCGAGGATTAGGGCCGCGCTAATCCAGTAAGCCAGTAAGGCAATGGTTTGGCTTTCCATACAGCCAAAGCCATAAATCAGTTTTATTTTTCCGGCGAATTCCCAAATCCGGTTGAAATTCAGCCAGCCTTGTTTTCCCCGTAAGGCCAAATAAGAGAAAAAACCCAAAGGATGATAATCGCGGTTTACCCCGTTAGAGATAGCCCCGCCAAAGGCGGGGCGTCCAGATACCTTTGGTGTCATATCTCTAACGGGGCTTATGCCGGTAATATGAGAATTTTCCTCCAGTTTTTTTTGGATATATTCCTGCCGGAATAGTTTTGCCTTGATATGGTATGGCGTAAAGTATGCGGTTAGGATGTTTCTTTCTTTAAATCTTTGGCTTAAGTCTTCCGGAACAATCTTGGGTAGTGCCCGGCTTGAGCCAATCAGGGTCAGGCGTTCGCCGGGAATAAGTTGAAGATAAGGGAATACCGATTGGGCGCTTTTATACAGGCAGGTGTTATATTTCAGGAGTTGTCCGGAGAGGATATCTTCTTTAGATTCAAAAGAAAAACAGAATCTGCCTTCCGGGTTTAGGATCTTTTTTATTTCTTCAAAAAATTCTTTGGTGTAAAAACGGTTTAACTGAAGGCTTGAGGGGCCGCCCAAATTTAGAATAATTAAGTCGTATTTATGGCTTTGGCTATTGGAAGCCAAACCACCGCCCTCTGGCTTGTCAGGAGCGGTTTTGATGAAAATTCGGGCGTCTTGATTATGTATAGTTATTTTCTTATCTTTAAGGCCATAAGAGGCGCTTTGGGGGATATGTTTCAGGACAGCTTCTATCAGCTTTTTATCCGGCTCCAGATAGTCTATAGATTCAATTGGATGTTTGAGTATTTCGGAGATGACCCCGGAAACACCTCCTCCGATAAGCAAAATCTTTCGCGGGGCGGGGTGGCTGAGTAAAAGCATATGGGTCCATTCCTCTATGGATTCGCTGTCTTCAGTTGAGAAGGAGAGCTTACCGTTTTCATAAAGGCTGTAGGAGTGGTTATTGTTTCTGACAATGGCGATATTAGCGTAGATGGAATCCGTGGAGTAAATAAGTTTTTGGGGCCCAAAGCGCAGATTTTGTGTCTCCTTCTGGAATTTGGTCAGCATGGTCAGAGATAAAATAACGCAGAAGGTCCACATTATTAGCAGGAGCCGATAATATGGGCGTTTTCTATTTAAAAGCAGGAGGCCGGAGGCGGTGTAAATTATCGCGATTCCCCAGATGATTTGAGAGCTGTTAGAATATTTTATCAGGATAAGGCTTAATAGTCCGGCGAAGAACGCCCCCAGGGCCTCTAAAAGATAAGCCTTGAGTGGATTTTGGATAATTGAACAGATAAGGATGAAGGATAGTCCCACGGTAATTGTTTGAGGGACTATAACTATGGCTGAAATCAGCAGTATCTGCCCGGGCTGGAGTATTTCAAAAGGACTGATGGATAAAATTGGCTTTAAGCCGCGGCTGAGGAACAGGCTGATAAAAAGCCACAAAGCGGACAATAGCAGGGTGAGGCTTAATAAATTTTTGAGGTAATCCGGATGGATAGACTTTTCTTTCCTTGAGGAAAGAAAAGATCCTAAGAGGCCTCCTATTCCGGAACCAAACAACCAGGAGAATAGTATCAGGCTCAAGGATAGCTCATTCCCCTGAAAGGTGGTTTGCAGTTCGCGCAGGAAGACAAGCTGGGAGATAATTGAACCTAACCCTAAGCAGAAGATTATGATGGGCATTATTGACAATACCAGTCCTTTCCTATATTATATCTTAAACAAAGATTATTGCCAAAATTGTTTTTCCATTTCCTTTTATTATGCGTATCTATTGCCCTCGCGCGAATATAACCGGTAATAGAATAATTATTTTAGACCCCGGCCAGATTCATCACTTGTCCTCGGTTAAACGTCTTAAAAAAGGAGACCGGGTGGTGGTTTTTGACGGCGAGTCCCAGGAGTATGAATGCGTGATTGACGATATCGCCAAAGACAAGGCGGAGCTGTCAGTTCTTCGACTTCGCTCAGGACTGATGGTGAGCATAGTCGAACCATCAGTAGTTAGAGCCGGAAAAGCTCTGTCTATAAAGCTTGACCTGACTTTAGCCTGCGCCCTGCCCAAGAAAGTCAAGATGGACTATATTATTGAAAAGACCGTGGAGCTGGGAGTGGACAGGATTATACCTATAAAGACCGAAAGAACCATAGTTGAATATTCTCCTGAGAAGGCTAAAGAAAAGCTGAAGCGCTGGCAGGCGATCGCGATTGAGGCCTCTAAGCAGTGCGGCAGGATAAAACTTCCGGAAATCAAGCCGGTCAGTGGATTTGACAAAATTGTCTCTCAGGTTAAGAATTATGAATTAGCGGTTATTCCGCATTTAGGCCCAGGGAATAAATCCCTAAAAGAGATTTTTTGCGATTCCAGGCCCTCTTCATTGATAATTTTTATCGGTCCGGAAGGTGATTTTAGCGGGCGGGAAATCAAATTAGCCAAGGAAAACGGCTGCATAGGGGTCTCTTTGGGGGATTTGGTTTTGAAGGTAGATACCGCGGCAATCAGCGTTATCGCGTTTTCGCGTTTATTCACGTCATATTATGAAGACATTTGAGGTTAAGACTTTAGGTTGTAAGGTTAACCAATATGAAAGCCAGGCTCTCAGGGAAAGGATGATCGAGCTGGGATTCAGGGAGAATAATGATTTGCTTGGCGCGGATGTGTATATAGTGAATACCTGCGCGGTTACCCGCAGGGCGGATACTTTATCTCAAGAGGAGATTCGCAAACTCTATCGCTCTCACCCTCGGGCCCGGGTTTTTGTTACCGGCTGTTGCGCGGAAAACGATCCGGAGAAACTAAAGCGGATGGAGGGAGTAACAGGGGTTTTAGGTAACCAAGAGAAGGATTGTCTCGCCGATTTTATTTTAAAGGATGGCGGCTTGGCGCCTGCCCCGTTGGAAACTGTAGAGCAATCTGGAAGTAGCAAAAGGCTTCTAACGGGGCCTGCCGATACTGAAAAACCAACCATCAGCAATTTCCATAAGCATACCCGGGTTTTCTTGAAGGTTCAGGATGGCTGCGATAATGGCTGTTCATACTGCGTAATTCCCAAATTACGCGGTTCCTCCCGCAGCCGGCTTTTGGCTGAGATAGTTAAGGAAGCCAGGGGTTTAGCCGGGAATGGCTATAAGGAGATAGTGCTTTGCGGGATTTGCTTAGGCGCTTATGGAAAGGATCTTGGCCTTAAAGACGGCTTAGTTGAGGTTATTAAAACCTTAGAAGAGATTGACGGGATTTCGCGTATCCGGCTTAGTTCAATTGAAGCCCTGGATGTCAGCGATTGCCTGATAGAAAAGATGGCTTCTTCTAAGAAGCTGATGCCTCATCTGCATATTCCTTTTCAAAGCGGGGATGATAAACTATTGAAGTTGATGAACCGCAAGGCATCAGTTGAAGATTGCCGTGATTTAATCCTTAAGCTAAGGAGGCTTGTGCCGGATATTGGGTTGACTACCGACATTATGCTGGGTTTTCCCGGAGAAGAAGAGGAAAATTTTAAGAATACCCTTGATTTTTTAAGAGAAACACGCCCGGCAAAGATACACATCTTTCCTTTTAGCCCGCGCAAGAATACGGCCGCCTGGAGATTTCCGGCAACAGTGAGGCCTGAGATGGTCAAAGACAGGATAAAAGAGACGCGGGAATTGGCTCAGGAATTAGCGCGGGATTTCTGCCGGCAGTATATTGGTAAAAATCTGGAAGTATTAGTTGAATCGCAAGGCGGCTTCGCGGATGATGGATTTTTACCCGGCCACAGCGGAAATTATATCAAGGTATTTCTCCGCAAGAGTCCGGAGATTTCGGTAAATACAATCATTAATGTCCGGCCGCTAAAGATTCATAAGGACGGCCTTATCGCGGAAAGAATTAGCTGATAGCAAGTTGTTTTCGATTTGGCTTGACAGGGGGTGTTTTTTGGGTTATTTTATCCGTTATGCTGTTTGCGGCAAAAACAGCATATTTTATTTAAATTTAGATTGTGAAATTATTAACAAGCCAGATGCGAAAATCCAAGACATTTTCAGGCGGATACAGATTTATAAACTTTGAAGGCCAGCCCAAGGATACCTTAGAAGAGGTAAGAGTTCCGCTTAGGGTTACCATACCTCTGCGCCAGGGTTTTGGCGCGGAAGGAGACTGCTTGGTTAAGGCAGGAGAGGGGGTTTTAGCCGGGCAGATTATCGGCCATAGCGAGTATGGCGTCTCTAGCCCGGTGCATTCCAGCATTAACGGCGTAGTGGAAGAGGTCAAGAGGGTAAATTATTTTAAGCGCGACTGCCTTATGGTTTCAATTAAAGGAGACGGCAATCCGCGATACCAAAAATTGCCGGGAGCCATAAATAATTGGGAAAGCCTTGCTTATGAGGAGATAGAAAAAATACTTTACCTTTCCGGGGTTACCGCCCTTGACCGGGAAGGCATCCCGACCCGGATGCGCAGTTCGATAATCCTGCCTAAAGAGGCTAAAAGCCTGATTGTTCACGGGGTGGGTTCAGAGCCGTATAATATCTCTGGCGAGCTCTTGCTCAAAGGCAAAAACATATTAAACCTGATTGAAGGCATAAAGATACTGCGTAAAATTATGCCTAATGCCCGGGTGTTCCTGGCTTTAAGCAGCCACAGCCGGAAAATTCTGGAGGAGATAGAAAAACTTACTTCCGCTTATGATTGGCTGGAGCTTTATCCCCTGGAGCCTAAGTATCCTCAAGGCTATGATGAGATGCTGGTTGCGACTATCTTAAAGCAGAAGTTCCCCTATGGTTATTCCGCGGCAAATGTGGGAGCGGTGATTTTGAATCTTCAGGCGGTTTTGCTTAGTTATGAGGCGGTGGTTGAGGGTAAGCCCCTGATTGAAAGGACTATCGCTCTTTGCGGCCCGGCATTCAAGGAGCCCCTGCATATCAAGGCCAGGATCGGCACTCCTCTAAGAGAGGCAGTTGAGGGAAGAGTTAAGGAAGGCCTTAGCGCGCGGTTTGTGCTTAACGGCCTTTTGACCGGATTTGAACTTAAGGATTTAAACCTTCCCATAGATAAAACCTATTCTCAGATAATCGGTCTGGTGGAAAACCGCGAAAGAAAGTTTTTGTCTTTTCTGAATCCGGGGTTAAAAAGCGACTCTTACTCCAATACCTTTATGGCCAAGCTTTCCCCAAGGATTCAAAAGACCTGCGACACCAATAAACACGGTGAGGAGCGTCCCTGCATAAGCTGTAATTACTGCGAAGAGGTTTGCCCTGTGGGGATTATTCCTCATCTTTTAGTCAAATATGTTCAGTGTAATATCCTTGATGAAACCTTAATGAATCTGCGCGTATTTAACTGTATTGAGTGCGGCCTGTGTAGTTATGTTTGCCCTTCCAAGATTCCCCTGGCCAGACAGATAAGAGAAGGGCAGGAAAAGCTGACTATCCAGGGCTGTGACCGTAACCAGTGCATCCTGCCTTATTTTGATAACCTTAAAGGCATTGAAGAATACCGCGGACCCAAGGAATTGTAATGAAATTCTTAAGACAGAGACTCGATAATTTGCGTAATTTGAGCCAAAAAAATAAGCTTTTGGCGTTTTTAAAGCCGGTGATTAACGCCGCGGATGAGATATATTTCGGGACGGATAAGGTTACCACTCTGCCTCATATTCTTGATAGTATGGATATTAAGCGCTATATGAGCCTGGTGATTGTCGCTCTTATTCCAGTGGCGCTTGGCGCGGTATATTTATGGGGCTTGCGGGTTTTAGCGGTAATCGCGGTTTCTTACATCTTCGGCGGTTTAGTGGAAACTATTTTTGCCATAGCGCGCAAAAAAGAGATTCACGAAGGTTTTCTGGTTACCGGCTTACTCTTTCCCTTAATCCTTCCCCCGAATGTTCCTCTTTGGATGGCAGCGCTGGGAGTGATGTTTGGGGTGGTCTTTGGCAAAGAGGTTTTTGGGGGAACCGGCAGGAATATTTTTAATCCGGCGATTGTGGGCAGGATTTTTTTGAGCGTGGCCTTTCCCTCGGCGATGACTACTTCCTGGCTCATGCCTTTTAATCAAGGCACGGGAGGATTCTTAAAATTTTCCGCGGATGCTGTCAGTCAGGCAACGCCTTTAACCGCCTTTAGAAGTGAGCGCCTGATTGCTGATTTCGGGAATCTGTTTTTAGGAGGAAGTCCGGGATGTATTGGGGAGACCTTCCGTTTAGGGATACTTATCGGCGGGATATTCCTGATTTTTGCCAAAATAAGCAACTGGCGGCTTCCGCTTAGCGCTTTGTTATCGGTTGTGATTTGCGCTGGGATTGGCAATTTTTTTGCCCCGGACAAATTTGCTCCTGCACTATTTCAGATATTCAGCGGAGGCCTGTTGTTAGGCGCGTTTTTTATGCTCACCGATCCGGTAACCGGCCCTTTTACCAGAGCCGGTAAATGGATCTGCGGGGTTCTCTTTGGGTTTCTGGTGGTGCTTATCCGCGGACTTTCCGGTTATATGGAAGGGGTAATGTTCAGCCTGCTTTTGATTAATGTCTTCAGCCCTTTGATTGACCGTCTGGTGTTAGGGGTAAAGTATCCCAAAATCAAAAAATGAAATCCGCTCTAAGAATATTGATTTTTGTGGTTGCGATGGGAACGGTTTCCGGAGGTCTGCTTTTTGGAATCAATTCCTTAACCGCGAAAAGAATCGCCCAAAACGAAGAACTGAAATTAAAATCCGCGGTCCTGGATGTTTTAGAGGTTCCTTACCGTCCGGAAAATCTCTTAGAGCTTTTTGATCAAAATGTCAAGATTTTAGAGAAGGGGGATAGCCTGTTTTATACTTCTGTTGACGGTACCACCGCTTTTAAATTTAAAGGGCCGGGATTATGGGGGACTATTGAGGGCATACTCAGCATAAATCCGGATTTAAAGACTATTAGGGTGCTGAGGATACTGTATCAGGAAGAAACCCCTGGTTTGGGCGGCAGGATAGCCGAGCCCGAATATTTGCAAGGCTTCAGAAGCAAGACGTTTATCCCTAAAATAAGTTTTGTGCCTTCCGGAGCGGACAAGGCCGCTAATGAAGTAGACGCGATTACCGGTGCCACCGGTTCCAGTAAGGCCCTTGAGAAGCTATTGAATGAGACAATTAAAAAGAGGCTGGACGTGTTAAGAAGTGAGAAGTTATAAATGATAAATTATAAGTTGATCGAGGAATTATCCATAACTTCTAACTTCTAACTTCTGATTTTCATCATATGCCAAAAAAACAGCTCAAAAGAAGCATAAAGCAAACCAAGTGGTTTAAGACCTTGACTATCGGGATGTGGCAGGACCATCCCACATTCTGCATGGTCCTGGGCATCTGCTCTATGCTGGCCGTAACCAACCGTATGGAGAACGCCATCGCGATGGGGATAGGGGTTAGTTTATGCACTGCTTTTAGTTGTCTTTTTGTTTCGTTTTTCCGTAATGCCATACCTTCCCGGGTACGGATGCTGGCTTATATGGTGATTATTTCTACCTTTGTCATCTGCGTGGACAGGGTTCTGAAGGCTTATTTTCCTCCCATTAGTGAAGAGATGGGCCCTTATGTCGGCCTGATTATTACAAACTGCATCCTGATGGGCAGGGCCGAGGCCTTCGCGATCAAAAACGGGCCCTGGCTTTCTTTCTTAGACGGGTTGGGCTATGGTATTGGTTATAGTTTTATGCTGATTTTGATGGCTTTAATCCGCGAGCCGCTGGGCTTTGGCACTATTTTAGGCTACCGGGTGATGCCTGGGGTCTGGACTAATTTGGTGATTCTGACCATTGCTCCCGGAGCCTTTTTCCTTTTAGGGATTTATTTGTGGATATTTAGGACCATCGCTAAGAAAACGGAATAAAAAAGTTTATTGAGTTTATAGAGTTTATTGAGTCTGTGGAGTTTTGGCACTTAGCTCAATAGACTCAAGCAACTCAATAACTCTACAAACTAAAATGAATCCTTTGACTATATTAATCGCATCAATTTTTACCCATAATATCGCCCTGGTCTATATCCTGGGGATGTGCCCGTTTATTATCATTTCCAAGAATTACAAGACTGCCATGGGTATGGGTATAGCTATAATCTTTGTGGTAACTTTGACCGCGATCATCAACTGGCCGATATATTGGAAGGTTTTGGTGCCTTTACATTCCGAGATCCTGGCTTTTTTAATTTTTATCATTATTATCGCCGCCACCGTCCAATTTCTTGAGATGCTTATTGAAAAATTCTTTCCTCCTTTGCAGTCGTCGTTCGGGATATTTCTGCCTTTGATTACGGTCAATTGCATTGTCCTGGCGGTCTGCCTTTTTATGGTTTTGCGTAATTATAGCTTTATCCAGACGGTCTGTTATTCCTTCGGCACATCCTGCGGCTGGGCCATGGCCATAATCCTGATGGCGGCGATAAAGGAGAAGCTGATGCTGGTCAGCGATATCCCCAAGGGCCTGCGCGGGCCGGGGATAACCATGATTATAGCCGGATTGATGGCCCTGGCCTTTATGGGCTTTGCCGGAATTATTACCTTACAATAGAAAATGCTCTCGATTTTAGTAATGGATGTTATTCTGGTGGTGGTGGCGCTTTTGTTGATTATTGCCGAGCGTTTTTTGGTTACCTATGGAGAGTGTAAAGTAACTATTAATAAGGAAAAGATACTCACGGTTAACGGCGGAGACAGCCTTTTAAGCTATTTTGTCCAGAATAAGATTTTTGTCCCCTCAGCCTGCGGAGGCAAGGCTACCTGCGGCTATTGCAAGGTTGAGGTTTTAAGCGGAGGCGGGCATATCCTGCCTACCGAAGAAGTCTTTGTGAAGCGTGAAGATCGGCTCAAAGGCATACGGCTTGCCTGTCAGGTGAAGGTGAAGAATGACATTGAGGTCTTGATTTCTGAAGACCTTTTTGAGGCCAGGGAATATAAGACCCGGGTGCTTAAGATTGCCGATTTAACCCACGATATCAAGTATGTGGTGATGAAATTGCTCGCGCCGGATAAGATAAGCTTTAAGGCCGGTCAATACATCCAATTCCGGATTCCGGAGGTTGATGAATTTCGGGCTTATTCCATTGCTTCGGCCCCTTCGCAAGTTGGCGTGATTGAGCTGATTGTGCGCCTGGTTCCCGGGGGTCTGTGCTCTTCCTATATACACGAGGTTTTGGATGTTGATGACGAAATAACCGTAACCGGGCCCTACGGAAGCTTTTACCTGAGGGAGGATTCCCAGAGAGAAATAATTTGTATCGGGGGAGGCTGCGGCATGGCTCCTATCCGCTCCATACTTTTTCACTTGAAAGAAAAAGGTATGCCGCGTTCAATCAGCTATTTTTTCGGGGCCAGGAGCAAGAAGGACATTTTTTATACTGAGGAGCTTGAGGCCTTAGAAAAGGAATGTCCTAATTTTAAATACATCCCGGTGCTTTCCGAGCCTAAGGCTGAGGATAAATGGGCCGGGGAAACCGGCTTTGTTACCCAGGCGGTTGAGCGTTTTATCCGTTCTAACGGAAATACCGAGGCCTATCTTTGCGGCCCTCCGCCGATGATTGACGCGGCAATCAAAGTCTTGACCAAAAAAGGGGTCAAGGAGATACATATATATTATGATAAGTTTTAGGAATATAAGGATGAAATGCGATTAAAAGAAATTTATCAGCCGATACGCCAAGAGCTTACTCAGGTTGATGAAGTGATTAAAACCTCTTTAAGCGAGGCCAGGAATTCATCCATTTTAAAGGTGAATCGCTTTCTGTTGGAATCCGGCGGCAAGAGGATGCGCCCGGCTCTGGTTATTCTTTCGGCCAAGGCCTCTAATAGAAAGGCCGATTCCCCGGTCAATAAACAGCTGATTAATATTGCCGCGAGCATTGAGCTTATCCATATGGCCTCTCTGATCCACGACGATGTAATTGACCATTCCCAGCGGCGCCATAACAACCCCACGGTTAATTCCCGCTGGGGCATGGATGTTTCGATTACCTTGGGGGATTACCTTTATTCTTTGGCTTTTGAGCTGATTTCTAATTGCGGCAACACCGATATTTTAAGCTGTATCAGCTCAGCCACCAAGAGTATGTGTGAAGGAGAGCTGAGCCAGGTAGTGGAAAGGGATAATTTATCTTTGCTTAAAGACCGCTACCTGATGATTATTAAAAAAAAGACCGCCAGCCTATTCGCGGCTTCCTGTGAAGTGGGGGCGATTTCCGCTAATTCTTCCCGCTCTCTACAAAGCGCCCTCAGGCACTACGGCCTTAATTTCGGAATCGCCTTTCAAATAGTTGATGATTATCTGGACCTGACAGGGGGAGAAAATAATTTAGGTAAAGCCCCGGGACAGGATATCAGCGTGGGCGAAGTAACCCTGCCGCTTTTAAATCTCTTAAAGAGCTCTGATAAAAACCAGAGGAGCCGCCTGAAAGAGATGCTTAAATCAAAAGACACCAATTCCTTGGAGAGGATAAGAAAGGAACTCGTTGATTCTGACGCGTATCTTTATACCAGAAAAATCAGCTCATCTTATATCAGTTTGGCCAAAGATAAGCTTAAGGCGCTTAAAGACTCTAAATACCGCCGGTGCCTTTTTGGCCTGGGAGATTTAATCCTTAAGAGAGGATTCGCTGATAAATAAAAATATAAAGAATTAATGATGGACCTGCGTTTAGTATTCTGGGAGACTACCCAAGCCTGCAACCTTGAGTGTCCACATTGCCGGGCCCAGGCTCAGAAATCGCGTTCACCTTACGAGTTGAGCACGCGGGAAGCCAAAGGTTTTATTGATCAGCTCAGCGCTCTGGCCAAACCCATATTGGTTTTTTCCGGAGGCGAGGCGCTGGTTCGAGAAGACATATACGAGCTTATTGGTTACGCTCATCAGCGCGGACTTAAGGCCACCCTGGCTACTAATGCCGCCTTGATCGACCGGTCCGTTGCCGGACGGCTTAAAGAAAGCGGCATATTATTGGCCGCGGTATCTATATACGGTTCAAACGCTAATACCCACGATAGCTTCTGCGGCCGGCCGGGAGCGTTTGTCAAGACTTTGGCTGGGATTGAGAACTTAAAAAGCGCAGGGATAAAACTTCAGATAAATACCACTATCACCAGGAAGAATTTAAGCGAATTAGAGAATATTGGAGCTTTGGCTTTAAAGCTGGAAGCGCTTTCTTATCATATTTTTTTCCTGGTTCCGGTAGGTAGAGGCCTGGCCCTTGAAGGTGATGAGATTTCTCCTTCTGAATATGAAGAGGCTTTTAACCGTCTCTACGATTTCCAGCAAAACTTTCCCATTCATATTAAGCCTACCTGTGCCCCTCACTACTACCGTATCTTGCGCCAGCGCCTGGCTAAGGATAATGTTAATTTGCCTTTTAAGGTGCCTGCCAACGATTTTCACGCTGTAACTAAAGGGTGTCTGGCCGGCCAAGGGGTGTGTTTTGTTTCTTATAAGGGCGAGGTTTTTGGCTGCGGATATCTTCCGCTTGCGGCCGGAGATTTAAAAAAGCAAAGCTTCCGGGAAATCTGGCAGGAGAGCGAACTTTTTAAGGCCTTGCGGGATGATTCCAGGTTGTCAGGTAAGTGCGGAATATGCGAGTTTAAGAAGGTTTGCGGAGGTTGCCGCGCCCGCGGCTACTGGGCTAGCGGAGATTATCTTAGCCAGGAGCCATATTGCGTTTATGAGCCTGCAGGAAGGCCTCCCAGCCGCCCTTAGGAAATTTCTTGCTTATCTTTTTTATCGGTGTTAATATAAATTATATGTTAAATAACCCAAGGCCTTGCTAAGGGTTTTGTCGTTTACCTGTTCATAGGCAAGGCGCCAAGGACAGGGTAGTCTGTTTCACTTTATAAGAGGTGCGCTAATGGATAAGTATCGTTGTACTGTCTGCGGATATATCTATGACCCTAAGGCAGGGGATTCAACACAAGGGATCAAGCCGGATACTGCCTTTTCCGACTTGCCGGATGCCTGGGTATGTCCGGAGTGCGGAGTGGGTAAAGATATGTTTGAAAAGGTGTAGCGGGAGAGTAGAAGAAAAAATAGGAGGAATAGCATGGGAAGAAAAGCTAAAGAAATAGCGGATTTAGATCTAAAAGATTTAATCAAGGATTTGGATAAGGCCTATTGCGATGAATGGCTGGCCTTTTATGCTTATTGGTATATGGCTCAAACCGTGGAAGGCAAGGGCTATGAGGATATGTCAGAGTTTTTAAATAAGGTTGCCAAGGATGAGTTAGAGCATGCCCAGGAAGTGGCCAATAGGATTATTGAACTCGGAGGGCTTCCCACCAATAACCCGGTTAACTTAGAGAAAAACGCCAATGCCCCTTATCCCGGGGTAGTCAAAGAGCTTTCTAATTATGATAAAATTATTAAATTAGTGGAAGCGGCCGAGGCTGGGGCGATTGAGGTCTATAATAAGATTGCCAAGAAAACCTTTGGTAAAGACCACGATACCTATCAGCTGGTAACTCACATCCTGGGAGAAGAAATAACCCACGAAGAGATGTTTGAGAATTTAGAAGGTTAGGATTAGGGTTACGGTATTCTTTTATTGTCAGAAAGGACGGATTGCGCTGCTTCCGTCCTTTCTCTGGCTTTGGCTATAAGGTAAGCCAAACCACTGCCCTCTGGCTTGTGGCTTTGGCTATAAGGTAAGCCAAACCACTGCCCTCTGGCTTGTGGCTTTGGCTATAAGGTAAGCCAAACCACTGCCCTCTGGCTATAATGAAGATGTTCTCTGAAGACGTGATACATTTTCTTAAGAAGCAGGGGTATGTTATTGTTTCAACCATTGCTGATGACGGAACAATACACAACGCCTGTAAAGGCCTGCTTAAGATAATCCCTGAGGGGCAAATCTATCTCTTGGATTTATATATGGGCAGGACCTATCGTAATCTCAAGAAAAACTCGGTCATTAGCCTTACTTCTGCCGATGAGCATAGCTTTAGCGGTTATTCCCTTAAAGGCAGGGCCGAGATAGTGCCTAAGGAAAATTTAGATCCGTCGCTTATCAGGGCCTGGGATGAAGCGATTGTCAGTCGGGTAACCAGCCGCATGCTAAAAAATATCCGGGGAGAAAAAGGCCATCATCTGCATCCCGAGGCGCTCCTGCCCAATCCTAAGTACATGATACGCGTTGAGGTTAAAAAAGTCATAGACCTTACCCCTAGGTATTTAAAATAAATGTATGATTTAATAATTGTTGGGGCGGGTCCGGCCGGCATTACCGCGGCTATCTATGCTGTCCGTAAAAGGATAGAATCTTTGGTTATTACTAGAGACATAGGTGGACAGACCGCCTTAAGCGGCGATGTGGAAAACTATACCGGATACCAGTTTATCACTGGCCCGGAGTTGGTGCTTAAGTTTGAAGAGCATCTGCGCAAGTTCAATATCGCTTTAAAAGAAAATGAGGCAATCAGAATAGTCGAGAAAACCGGACCTTTTATCCAGGTCAAGACCGATAAGGCCTTATACGAATCCAAAAGCGTGATAATCGCCTCCGGAAAGAGGTCCCGGGAGTTGAATGTCCCGGGCGAAAAGGAATTTAAGAACAAAGGCCTGACTTACTGCGCCACCTGCGACGGCCCGCTTTTTTCCGGGAAAGACGTGGCGATTATCGGAGGAGGGAATTCGGCATTGGACGCGGCAATACAGCTGATGAAAATAGCCAATAAGGTTTATATCGTAAATATCGCTCCCGAACTTACCGGGGACGCGGTCATGCGGGAAGCGGTCCAGGGGAGCGATAAGGTAAGCGTTCTTAACAATACAAACGTGGAGGAAGTTTTAGGCGCCAGGATGGTTAGCGGGATAAGGATAAAGAAGGATGGCGCGCAAAGCCTGCTTTCGGTTCAGGGGGTTTTTGTGGAAATCGGGCTTATCCCCAATTCCGATTTTATTTCTGGAGTAAACAAAAACAGCTCAGGTGAGATCATAGTTAATTCCCGCAATGAAACCAATATCCCCGGAATATTCGCCGCCGGGGATGTTACGGATGTCCCGGAAAAGCAGATCGTGATTGCCGCCGGAGAAGGCGCCAAGGCCGCCCTGGGCGTGTTTAAGTATCTAATATATCATTAAGTTTTAAACCCGAAACCATAAATTCTAAACAAACCTAAATGTTCCAAATCCAAAATCCAAAACCAAGCGATAATCAATCCTTCGACACGACGGTCTAAAGACCGCGGTGTGCTCAGGATTGATACTGAGAGCGGCGTAATCTTTCCCCGCCTAAAGGGCGGGGTTTGAACGCCGCCGAATGTATCAATACTGTTTTAGGTTTATAATTTCTGGTTTAGGATTTGTTTAGAGTTTAGGATTTAGGGTTTAAAATAGTGTTTTTTAAGGAGGATATAATGATGGGATTGGATGATGTTTACCTGACTCCTCAGGGATATGAAAAATTAAAAGAAGAGCTGGAGTATTTGGAAAAAACCAAGCGCCGGGAAATCTCTAAGGCCTTGGAGTATGCCAGGAGCCTGGGGGACATAAGCGAGAACGCCGAATATGACTCCGCAAAAAACGAGCAGGCCCATTGCGAAAAAAGAATAGCCGAGCTGAAAGATAAATTGTCCCGGGCCAAGGTTGTTGACTCCAAGAATATTCCTCAGGACCAGGTCTTTTTTGGAGCCAAGGTTTTACTCTCAGATTTAGATACAGAGGAAGAGTGTGAGTATATGCTGGTGTCTAAGGAAGAGGCGGATTATGAGGTGGGAAAGATTTCTTTAGACTCACCCGTAGGAAAGGCCATCTTGCAGAAAAAAGTTAATGATATCGTTGAGATAAATGTCCCGGCCGGAGTCATCAAGTATAAAATTTTAAAAATAAGCCGCTAACAAAATAAACTATTAGCTTGCGACTATTCATAATTTCAGCAGTTCGGCGGTATATGATTCCAGCAGGTTTTTATAACGGGGGCGCATCCTTAGAGACGCGCTTATTTTTCTGGCCTTGTCCAGATAGCGGGATATTTCTTGTTCGGCTGATTTTAAGCTTCCGCTATCAGAGATGATTTCGCGCAACTTAGAGAGGTCCCGCGAATCGAGGTGTTTTTTGCTTAGCGTCTTATTTATTCGGGATCTGTTTTTAGGATTAAGTTTTTGATAGGTAAGTTCAAGCAGAATGGTTCTTTTTGCTTCCTTTAAGTCGGTAAGAGCGGGTTTACCGGTCTCTTTCTCCGGGGCAAACAGATTAAGGATATCATCCTTTATTTGAAATGCCCGGCCCAGGCACCTTCCGTATTCAAATAATTTCCGGAGTTCTTTTTCTTCTTCGCCAGCCAAAACAGCACCCAGGCTTAAGGGGTAAGAAAAGCTGTAGTAGGCGGTTTTTAAGTCGTAGATTTTGTAAATATCTTTTTTCTTGATCCGGCTTATATTCTTGGCCCCGTATAAAAGCTCAATAAATTGCCCGGCTCCGGTGTAAATGACTATCTCGGAAAACTTCTTTGCCGCTTTTTCTTTGCGCTCTTTTTTCTCGTCAATGGTTAAAAATAAATTCACGGCCATCGCGTAGATTATATCTCCAATTACTATTGCCAGGTCAGAACCGGAAAATTTGATACCTTGACGGCTTTGACTAATGTCCTGGCTAACGGAAGGCGCGCCAGCGCCATCCGGCTTATAGCCTTTAAGGAAATTGTTCATCATTTTATGCATTGACGGCTCGCCCCGCCTTAGGTCGGATTTGTCGATTATATCGTCATGGATAAGCAGGAAATTATGCGTCAACTCCAGAGCGATGGCGCTTTCATAAAGGCCCTTAGCCGGTTTTTTGCTGTAACCCAGGTAACTTAAGACAAAGAGAACCGGCCTCAACCTTTTTCCCCGCCTCAAGAGGAAGTTTTTTATACTTTGCTGCAGAAGCGCCGAGATCCCTGATAATTGATAGGTTTTATCCAGATTCTTAAGGTAGCGTGAGAGCGAAAGCTCTATATTATTTTTTATTTGCTCAAGCATTTTTTTATGCTAACATATAAAATAATCTTACACAAATGAAATATTATTTACTGGTGGAAACCAGAGGAGATAAAAATGCCTAAAACCACTATAGAACAATTAGCGGAGTTCGGACAGAGCGTTTGGCTGGATAACATTAGCCGCACGCTTATTGAAAGCGGCCGGCTCAAAGAGATGATTTCTCAGGGCTTAAGGGGAGTTACCTCTAATCCTACCATATTTGATAAGGCCATCAGCCAAAGCAGTGATTATAATGATAAAATAGCGCGCTTATGCCGGGAAGGTAAATCCGCTTTTGAGATTTACGATGAGCTGACAATAGCGGATATTCAGGAAGCCGCGGATATGTTTAATCCGGTATATGAGAGAACGAAAGGCTTGGACGGTTATGTCAGTTTAGAGGTGAATCCACGATTGGCTTCGCTCGGCGCGGAAACTATTCAAGAGGCCGGGAGATTATATAAAAAGCTTAATCGAAATAACGTAATGCTCAAGATTCCGGCTACAACTGAAGGCTTTACCGCGATAGAGGAGCTGGTTTCCCAGGGTATTAATATCAATGCTACTTTGATATTTTCTTTAGAGCAGTATACTAAAACCGCCGAGGCCTTTATCCGGGGATTAAAAAGATTATCATCCAGGACCGGGGATTTAAGCCGGACGCGTTCAGTGGCCAGCGTATTTGTCAGCCGGATTGATACAGCAGTAGATGGCATATTGGAGGATTTATCCGGGAAGGAAAAAGATTCAGTCTTTAGAAATGAGCTCGAGGCCTTAAAGGGAAAGGCGGCAGCGGCTAATACAGCCTTAATTTATCAAAGGAGCCGGGAAATTTTCTCCAGGGATGAATTTCGGTTATTAAAGAAAAACGGGGCAAATATCCAGCGGCCGCTTTGGGCCTCAACCGGTACCAAGAATCCCGCTTACAGCAATATCAAATATATTGAAGAGTTGATGGCCAAAGATACGGTAAATACCGCTCCTGAGAATACTCTGGAGGTTTTTTTGGTTAAAGGAAAAGTTAAAGAAGCCTTAAGTGATGATATAGAAGAGGCTAAAGATGTCCTGGCGCGGCTAAGGAGATTTAACGTTGATGTGGACGCGATTTGTCAAAAACTGCTTAAGGACGGAATTACAATTTTTGAAAATTCATTTGATTCATTACTAAAGTCCATAGAGAATAAAATCAGCAATATCCAAGGCAAAGAGAACATTCCGTGCGCTTAATTCGTCCTCATTCTTTAATCTTACGGGAGTTCTATTAAGCGAATCCTGCCTGTTCAGCAGGCAGGGGCAGATTCTTTTTTTAAGATTCTTCGCATAGCTTTAGAATCAAGTAAAATCTAAGCGCCAGAGGCAGAGGTAGATTTTACTTGACAGGGGAGAGAATTTATTGTATATATTGATTTAGACAATCTGGATAGTAGTTATATAGGTGTTAGGGAAGGCTGTGAGAATCAGCCGCGGTCCCGCCGCTGTGAGGGAGGACGAAACCTGTGAAATACCACTGCCCCGAATAAGATGTCGGGGTAGGAAGGAGCAGGGAGTAGGATGAATCCTGAGCCAGAAGACCTGCCTGTATAAAAGTAATAACCTCGCGGACAAGGGCCATAGAATAATGAAAGGGTGCAACCCCGGCGCATAAGCAAAAAAGGCTTGTGTGGACCGGGTTTTTTATTTATATGGGTACAAAGATATTTTTAATCCGCCATGGACAGACTGAAGGCAATGCCAGGAAGCAGTATTGCGGCTTTTTGGACATGGAATTGAATGCCCAGGGCTGCCTGCAGGTTGAGAAACTTGGGCGCAGGCTGGAAAAAGAGACTATCCATAGAATTTATGCCAGCGATAGAAAGCGGGCGATACAGTCGGCCAGGATAATTTTTAAAGGCCGCCGGATAAATAAAGTTTCCGAATTGAAGGAGATTAATTTCGGTATCTTTGAAGGCAAAAGCCATCAGGAAATCAGGGAGAGTAATGCCGATATTTATGAGAAATGGCTTAGCGATCCTTATAATACGCTTGTCCCGGAAAGTGAAAGCCTGATGGATTTTCAGGGAAGGGTTACGCGGGCGTTAGAGAAAATCGTCCTGGCTAATTCCAATAAGACCACAGCGGTGGTCTGCCACGGTGGAACCATAAGCATAATCTTAAGCCGCATAAACGGCTCGAAGAATTTTTGGGAATTAATTCCCGGCTCGGCCAGCTTGAATGTAATTGAATATATAAACAACAAAGCCAGGATTACCCTTTTTAACGACATCTCCCATCTGAATGGTGACTTGTGACTTGGTGACCTGGTGACTATATGAGTGAATTTATCTTTATTCTGGGCGGGGCCAGGTCGGGTAAGAGCGCTTATGCCCTGAATCTGGCTAAGGCAAGAAGCCAGAAGGCGCTTTATATCGCCACTGCCCAGGCCAATGACTCCGAGATGAAAAGGCGCATTGCCAAACATATTTCCTCCAGGCCTAAGTATTGGAAGACGGTAGAGGAGCCGCTGGATTTACCCGGCGCCCTAAGAAAACAAAAGCATAAATACGAGGTGATCATTATAGATTGCCTGACTTTGTATTTATCTAACCTTATGCATAAGGGATTGAAGCAAGGGGCGATCATAAAAATAATTAAGGAAGTCTCCGGTTGTATTAAGGCGATGAAGGAAACAGTGATAGTGATTTCCAATGAGGTGGGTTTAGGCATAGTCCCGGAGAATAAATTGGCCAGGGAGTTCCGGGATATCGCGGGACTATCAAATCAGATAATGGCTAAAGAAGCGGATGCGGTGGTTTTTATTCAGGCAGGGATAGCATTAAAATTAAAATAGGCTAAGGGTGGTGCGATAAATCGCACCGCTACAGCGGTGCATATTGTTAACGTTATGGTAGCGGCGCCATTTATGGCGCTATCATTAGCGATATGAGGAGGTTTTAAAATGGAATTATTAAATAAGGTAATATCTAATATTGAAAAGATTGATTATTCACTCGCTGATAAGACCCAGAAGCGCTTAGATAATCTGACCAAGCCCCAGGGGAGCCTGGGCCGGCTGGAGGATTTGGCCAGGCAGGTGGTGGAGATAACCCGTAAAGATAGACAGGAGCTTAAAAATAAGGTCATCTTTACCTTTGCCGCGGACCACGGAGTTACTGAAGAGGGGATAAGCGCTTATCCTAAGGAAGTAACTGCCCAGATGGTTTATAATTTCATCCGGGGAGGGGCGGGAATCAATGTCTTGGCCGCTCATGCCGGCGCAAAGGTGGTGGTGGCGGATTTGGGGGTGGCGGAGAAAATTCAAAAGTCAAAAGTCAAAAGTCAAAATTTCATAGATAAGAAAATAAATTACGGGACTAAAAATTTTACTAAGGGTCCGGCAATGACTAGGGATGAAGCAATCAGGTCAATAGAAAGCGGGATAGAGATATTCCTGGATGAATATAAGAAAGGCATAGATATTGCCGGGATAGGGGAAATGGGTATTGGTAATACCGCCTCCGCCAGCGCCATCTCGGCAGTGGTAACCGGCAAGCCGGTGAAGGAGCTTACCGGAAGAGGCACTGGTATAGACGATAAAACCCATTCCCATAAAATTGAAGTTGTTCAAAAGGCGATACAACTTAATAAACCCGACTCTAAGGATGGGATAGATATCTTGTCTAAGGTGGGCGGGTTTGAGATTGGGGGATTGGCAGGAGTAGTCCTGGCCGCGGCCTCTAAGCGGGTGCCGGTGGTGATAGATGGTTTTATCTCTACCTGCGCGGCCTTGATTGCTTACGTGATAGAGCCTAAGGTCAGGGATTATCTGATTGCCTCGCATTGTTCGGTGGAAAAGGGGCATAAGATAGTTTTGGAATATTTAGAGTTAAAGCCGATTTTGGATTTGTCTTTGCGTCTGGGCGAGGGCACGGGCGCGGCCTTGGCGATGAATATAGTGGACGCGGCGGTTAAGGTCTTAAATGAAATGGCTACATTTGAGGCGGCCGGAGTTTCAGAGAGCCTGTAAAGTTTAATAAGAGTCACTAGGTCACAGAGACACAAATTGAGACACAAGGTCACGAGGTCACAAG
The DNA here is from genome assembly GCA_919902675.1 of Omnitrophica bacterium GWA2_41_15. Classification (GTDB taxonomy): domain Bacteria; phylum Omnitrophota; class Gorgyraeia; order Gygaellales; family UBA12090; genus UBA12090. Next base: position 8,828 of record CAKKRH010000009.1, on the reverse strand, counting down.
TATGCAAAAAAACATTCTTTTTCTTTTTTTTGTGACTTTGTGACCTGGTGACTTGGAGACAGAATATTTTAAAGTGAGATATTTCCTAATTGCCTTACAGTTCCTGACCCGAATACCGGTCAGGATAAAAGATAAGATAGAGCCCCGGGATTATGGTTATTCTATGGCCTGGTTTCCGGCGGTTGGGCTTATCCTGGGGTTATTGTTGGCCTTAGTCTTTAAGCTGGCAATATGCTGGTTTAATCCGGCCATAGCCGTGCTTTTGACGATTACGGCCTATATGTTTCTTACCGGAGCCTTGCATGTAGATGGTTTGTCGGATACCTGCGATGGGTTATATGGCGGTAAGGGGGATAAGGTTAAGATATTAGAGATTATGAAGGACAGCCGTATCGGGACCATCGGGGCCCTGGCCCTGGTTTTGGATATGGCTTTTCGCTTCGCGCTTTTGTATTCACTGCCGGTTTCCAGGATCCCGGCTTCGTTAATATTGATGGCGGTCCTGGGCCGCTGGGGCCAGGTCTGGTTTTGCCTGAACGCGCCATCAGCCCGTCAGGAGAGCCGGGGGGGATATTTCAGCAATAGCTTAACTGTCGGGCTATTTGGTTTTTCCAGTATGATTATGTTAATCATTTGCCTGTTTTTATTGAAGCCGATTTCTTTAGCCTTGCTTTTATTGTTTCTATTGTTGAGCATCCGGATAGCTAAGGGTTATTTCCGGCGCAAGATAGGCGGGATAACCGGGGACGCAATCGGCGCGGTAAATGAAGGGACAGAAATTCTGGTATTATTATGGATGAACACGGCGGGAATATAGAGAAGGCCTTAAAACAGTACCGGCTGGTGGAAGGCGGGGTTATAGAGTTTAGCGCCAATATCAATCCCCTGGGTATGCCTTACGCGGTAAAAAGGGCGTTAATCAAGGCTATGGATTCCCTGGACCGTTATCCGGAGTGCGAATATCTGGAATTAAGAAAAGACCTGGCTGGCTTTTACAGGGTCAAGCCGCAAAATCTCCTGGTGGATAACGGCTCGGTGTCTTTAATTCATCTTATCCCCAGGGCCTTGGGATTAAGAAGCGCGCTTATCCCTATTCCGGCATTCAGCGAATATGAAAAGGCGGCGCGCCTGGCCAGGGGAGAGGTTAAGTTCTTAAAGCCCAAAGCTGATTTGAGCTTAGATATGGACAACCTGATAAAAGGGCTTAAAGGAAGGGATTCCTTATATTTGGCTAGTCCTAATAATCCTACCAGTTTGTCTCTGGAGAAAAAAGATCTCTTAATGGTTTTGAGAGAAACAAAGAATAGAGGCGTAACCTTTATTCTGGATGAGGTGTTTATGGAATTTAGCGATTCCCCGCGGAAAAACAGTCTTATCCAAGAGGCAGTCCAATCCCGGAATTTGATTATCCTGCGTTCAATGACCAAATTCTTTGCCTTAGCCGGTTTAAGGCTGGGGGCGGCTATTGCTCATCCGAAAATGATTGCCCGGCTTAAGAAATATCAGCCGCCTTGGCCGGTGAATTCTTTGGCCGCGGCCGCGGCCAGGGAATTCCTGAAAGATAAAAAGTATATCCGTGATTCCTATAAGTTGATTCAGGAAGAAAAAGAATTTCTTTATTCCGAATTATCCGTTTTTAAAGCCTTAAAGGTCTGGAGGCCGGCAGCTAATTTTATCCTTTGTCAGATTATTCCCCCTCCCCTAACCCCTCCCGCCAGGGGAGGGAAATTGAGAGATGTTTTGGCCGTAAAAGGCATCCTGATTCGCGACTGTTCTAATTTCCGGGGGCTGGATGGGAGTTTTTTCCGGGTGGCGGTGCGCAGCCGCAAAGAGAATTTAAAACTGTTATCTGCTCTGAAAGAGGTATTAGGATGAAACCGGCCAAAACATTAATGGTTTGGGGCACTGCCTCCGGTGTGGGAAAGAGCGTCTTGGTCAGCGCTCTTTGTCGTATCTTTTTAAGGCGGGGTTTGCGGGTCTGTCCGTTTAAGGCCCAGAATATGTCCTTAAATTCCTATGTTACCTTAGATGGCGGGGAGATTGCCCGGGCCCAGGTGGTCCAGGCCCAGGCATCAACTTTAGAGCCGGATGTGGATATGAATCCGGTGCTTTTAAAGCCCTCAAGCGATTGCCAGGCCCAGGTGATTTTACAGGGCAGGCCGATAGGAAAATACTCCGCGCTGCAGTATAAAAATCTTAAGTTCAAGATCTGGGGAGCGGTACGCGGCTCTTTGGACCGATTAAGAAATGAGTATGACCTGGTGATTATGGAGGGGGCAGGCAGTCCGGCGGAGATAAATCTTGCCAGCCACGATATTGCCAATCTAAAAATCGCGGACTATGCCCAAAGCCCGGTATTACTTGCCGCTGATATAGACAAAGGCGGGGTATTTGCCTCTATCTATGGGACTATTGCCCTTTTACCGGAAAATAAGCGCCGTCTGGTCCAGGGGTTGATTATCAATAAATTCCGGGGGGATAAAAGACTATTAAAGAACGGCCTGGATTATATTGAAAAGGCTACCGGCAAGAAGGTCTGCGGGGTTATCCCTTATTTTAATAATATCCTGATCCCGGAGGAAGACTCGGCGAATATCCGGGATAAAAAATCCTCGGCCGGACAATCTCTGAAAATAGCGGTTTTAAGACTGCCGCATATCTCTAATTTCACTGATTTTGACAGTCTGGCTTATGAAAACGATGTGTCCTTAAAATATGTCCAGGCCAAAGAAGAATTGGATGAGGCGGATATGCTGATTATTCCGGGGAGTAAGAACACCCTTGGGGATACGCGCTATCTGCATAATTCCGGCTTGACCCAGGCGATAAGACGATTGCATCAGAAGGGCGGGTTTATCTTCGGGGTCTGCGGCGGGTTTCAGATGTTGGGGGTAAAGATGGTTGATCCATTGGCTGTGGAATCGGATTTGAAGGAGATTGAGGGGATAGGGTTGTTGAAGGTGCAAACCTTTTTTGACAAGGAAAAGATCCTGCGCCGGGCGCACGGGAGCCTGTTGAATAAAGATGTAGAGGTTAGCGGGTATGAGATCCATCACGGCATTACTAGCCATCTGAACGGACAGAAGGCGTTCTTCAAGCTCAAGGATCAATCCGGTAAAAGCTACCACGACGGTGCGGTGTCCAGCGACGGCCGGGTGTGGGGGAGTTATCTGCATGGGGTCTTTGACCAGCCGGGGTTTCGCAATCTTATCCTGAACAAGCTAAGGGCTAAAAAAGGCCTGCCGCTTAAAGTCCGGGCCTCGGGGGTTAATCTGGAGGCGGAGTTTGAGAAGCTGGCGGATGTGGTGGAGAAGAATCTGGATATGAAGTGGATAGAGAAGATAGTGTTTGGATGAACATTATAATTATATCTTTCTTGCTTGATCTTATTTTTGGCGATCCGCGCTGGCTTCCCCATCCGGTGAGGATAATCGGGTTCTTTATCCGGCATCTGGAGAATTTCTTGCGCAAGCATATCTTTAATTTAAAGCTGGCCGGGGTTATTTTGGCGGTCTTGATTGTTGGTTTGGCTTATCTTTCGGTCTGGGGAATAATAAAGGCAGGGAATCAGCTTAATCCTTGGATGGGGGCGGTATTAGAGGTGTTTTTTATTTATACCGCCATCGCGCTTAAGGATTTAAAGGCCCATACAATGCGGGTATATGACAGGCTAAAGGACAATAACCTGGCCAAGGCCAGGGGCCTTCTTTCTCAAGTAGTTGGCAGGGATACCGGAAACCTGGATGAAAAAGAGGTGGCCCGGGCAACGGTTGAGACCGCGGGGGAGAATTTTGTAGACGGGATACTCTCGCCGCTCTTTTACGCCTTTATCGGGGGAGCGCCTTTGGCCCTGGCCTATAAGGCAATAAGTACCCTGGATTCTATGGTTGGTTATAAGAATGAAAGATATATTGACTTTGGCAGAGCCTCGGCCAGGCTGGATGATTTGGCCAATTATATCCCGGCGCGCTTATCGGTTTTCTTTTTGTCTTTAGGAAGCTGGATTTGCGGCCAGGACGGTTTGTCGGCCTTTAGGGTTTCCTTAAGGGATGGCAGGAAAAATGCCAGTCCTAACAGCGGCCTCCCGGAGGCGGCTATAGCCGGGGCATTGGGGGTGCGGTTAGGTGGAGTGAATTTTTATAATTCCTCGGCCAAGATAGAGCCGTATCTCGGGGATGATCTTTGCCAATTAGAGGCTAAGCATATCTTAGAAAGCATCAGGATTGTCTATGCCGGATCGTTTTTGGCATTGTTATCAGGAATATGGTTAATTTGGATGTTAAAATATTAGAAGGGAGGTGAGTAGAATTATGGCAAAGAAGATAGAAAATAGCAAAGAGAACAAGAAGCAAAAGTCAAAGCCGGTTTCCGGGGAGATGAGTTATCGGCTAAAGTGCGCCAAGACCGCCAACGGCCTGTCGCATTTTGTGATGTATGGGGATGTGCCGAAGGAGAAGACGTTGTTGTAAAATATCTTTGTAGGGGCAGAACACCGTTCTGCCCCTACAAGTGTTTTATTTTAGAGAGGAATTATTATGTCTAATTCAAATGAGAAGATAAATGGATTGGCTGTGCATAGTATTGATAAGGCTGCTACAGCCTTGATTGACCCGGATAATGTTTTTTGGGCGATAACGGCTAAAGAGGCGCAAGGCGCGCCCTTTGTATCCCGGGAGGTTTTGTCTCTTTACCAAAAGCAAAAGGACAGTTTGGATGAGGAAATGAAACAGTTTAGGTTCAGCGCGGAGCTTTCGGCGGTGTATATTGACCCTACTGACCGCTGTAACTCCAACTGTCCTTATTGTTATGTTCCGGCTAAGATGCGTAAAAACGGCGCCCAAATGACTACCGGGCAGCTTCGCCAGGTCTTAAATAAGGTGTTGGATTATTTTTCGGGTAAAGAGAGGAAACCGGTAATTATCTTTCATGCCAGCGAGCCGCTTTTGGCTAAAGAGGCGGTCTTTTCGGCAATACGGGAATTTAAAGACAAATTCAGTTTCGGACTGCAGACCAACGGCCTGTTATTGGAAAAAGAGGATGTGGAATTTCTGAAAGAATACCGGGTGGGGGTGGGGATTTCTTTGGATGCGCCTCTGCGTTCTTTAAATAACAAAACCAGGCCTTCGGCTAAAGGAGGTAATTTTGACGCGGTGGTCCGGGCGATTGATTGGTTTGACGGATACGCGGGGCTCAACGTGATATCTACGATGACCAAATTCAATATTCATTCATTGGATAAATTGGTAAGATTCTTGCATAGTAAAAAGGTCCCTTGCGTGTTGTTTAACCCGGTCCGCTTGACCCAGAAACACAGCCTGAAAACTAAGCCGGATGAGAAATTGATGACTAAGAATTTCCTGAAAGCCGTGGATAGCGCGATAGAGTTATCGCGAAGCTCCGGACGCGGGATAATCGTGGCTAATTTTAGCAATGTTATCTTAAGCATAGTCGCTCCCGAGGCCCGCAGGATGATGTGCGATATTTCGCCTTGCGGAGGGGGCAGGTGTTTCCTGACGGTTACCGCGTCGGGAGAGATGATTCCTTGCGGGGAATTTATTGGCTTGAAGAATTCATCCGGAGGCAATATCTTTAAGACCGGAATAAGAGAGGCCATGGAGTCGGCGCCTTTTCAGAAGATCCGTTCCCGTTTTGTGGAGAAAATTGCCGAATGTGATGTCTGCCTTTACCGTAATATCTGCGGCGCGCCTTGCCCGGCGGAACTGGGGGCTATGGGTAATAGTTTCCAGAAGGCGGTATTCTGCGAGTTTTACAAGGCGATAATTGACCACGCCTTTAAGCTGATTGCCGAAGGCAATGAGAAATATTGTTTCCGGGAAGAGGGCTGGGATAATTTGGTGTATAACTATCAATTAAAATGAATTGTCCGCGGATAGTCTTTGCCGCCCTCCAAAGTGGAAGTGGAAAGACTACGGTAACTTTAGGGGTGATGCTGGTTTTGCGTAAGATGGGATTAAAGGTCCAGCCGTTTAAGGCCGGGCCGGATTACCTGGACCCGATGCAGCATGGCGCGGTCTGCTATAGGTCAAGCCGGAATCTGGACTCTTGGCTGATGAAGCCCGCGGCAATCTTAAAGCTATTTGCCGCAAACGCCAAGGGCGCGGATATCTCGGTTATAGAAGGGGTGATGGGGCTTTATGACGGGTTCCGGGATACGGAATACGGCTCAACCGGGCATTTGGCCAACATACTTAAGGCCCCGGTGATCCTGATTTTAAACGCCGCCTCCTTTTCCCGTAGCGCGGCGGCAATTGTCTTGGGAGCTAAAGAATTTGATAAAAAGGTGAATCTTGCCGGGGTCATCCTGAATAATATAGGAAGCCTGAACCATTATCATTTTGCCAAGTCGGCAATTGAAAAAATGACGAAGATTCCGGTCTTGGGTTTTTTGCCTAAAGAGGCTAGGATAAAACTCCCCGAGAGGCACCTGGGCCTGGTGCCGGCCGGAGAGAAGAGGGCTGACGCGGGCTTATACGCTAAATTACGCGCTTTGGTTGAGAAGAATATAGACCTGCCAGGCATACTGCGAATAAGTCGGAAGGCGCCGGGCCTAATTCTTGAAGAAACCTCAAACGCACCGCGGGGGTGCGGAAAGGTTACTATTGCCGTTGCCCGGGACAAGGCCTTTAATTTTTATTATCAGGATAATTTGGATATACTGAAAAATTTAGGGGCGCGGTTAGTGGAATTCAGCCCGCTTAATGATAAATCTCTGCCCGCGGGGATAGATGGGCTGTATATCGGCGGCGGCTATCCCGAGCTTTTTAGCGCGCGATTATCCGCCAACCTCAGGATGAGAGAGGATGTCTTGCGCTATGCTGGATGCGGCCTGCTTATTTATGCCGAGTGCGGCGGTTTGATGTATCTGGTAAGGAATATTGTGGATTTTCAGGGCAAGTCTTTTCCAATGTGCGGGATATTTAATTGCGCGGCGGTTATGTCTAACAAGCGCCAGGCCTTGGGGTATATTGAAATTGAGGTGAGAAAAGACAATATTTTAAGCCGCAAGGGGGATAAAATCAGGGCCCATACCTTTCACTGGTCATATCTTAAGGATCTATCAAAAGATATACGGTTTACCTATAAAGTAACCAAAGGTAAAGACAGGGTCTATGAGGACGGACTGATTAAAGAGAATGTCCTGGCCAGTTACGCCCATCTGCATTTTGCCTCAGATATTAACCTGGCCCGTAATTTTATCAAAAGTTGCTTAACCTATAAGGGTAAAAAATGATCCAGCGAACAAACCAGGCCTGTAAATATTTTCCCTGCCACCAGGATTTAGAAGACTGTACTTTTTGTTACTGTCCGTTCTATCCCTGCCGGGAAGAAGGATTGGGGAAATATGTGTATTCCTCAAGGCTTAAGAAAAATGTCTGGTCTTGCAAAGATTGCGACTGGATACATCAAATAAAGACCGTAGACCGTATTTATCGTTTGATCCGCATGAATGGCAGAGAATTAAGAAAAGATATCCCCCGGTTTAAATCCAGAAATAAAACTCTATCGGATAAACACACCGGGGTGGTGGTCCTGGGTCATGGCAGCCGGCGCAAGGAGGCCAATGAATTGATCCCGCGGATCATCAGGGATTTAAAACGGACCATGGGATTGCCAAAAATATATCCGGCCTATTTACAGCTGGCTAAGCCGGAGTTGGGTGAGAGCCTGGAACGGCTGGCCAAGGCCAAATGCCGCAGGATAATCATTATCCCATTTTTCCTTTTTGTGGGCAATCATGTCAGCCGGGATATCCCGGAAATAATTGAACAGGAAAAGAAGAAGTATCCGGATGTCAGTTTTATCTATACCGAAAATTTAGGCGAAGACAGCCGTATCGCCGATATTGTCGCGGATAAGATAAGGGAGAATATGGGAGTTTAGGAGTTGAGGAGTTTAGGGAGTTTATAGAGTTGAGGAATGAATAAAATGCTAAAGACAATAAATGAAGGAAAAAAGATTGAAAATAAGAGTTTTGAGATAATCGGCGTCTTACTTAAGAAGAAGGGCATTGTTTTATCCGGCCTAAAGAAACCGGTGATTACCCGCGCGATCCATACCAGCGTGGACTTGGGGTACGTTAAGGATATGGTGTTTTCTCCTGATGCCATCGCCCGCGGGCTTAAGGCAATAAGGCAGGGTAATAATATTGTAACGGATTCCACTATGGTCAAGGCCGGAATCAACAAGAGTATCATTGCCCACTTCAAGAATAAGATTATCTGCCGGATGCACGATAAGGATGTGGCCCGCAAGGCCGGGGAATTAAATCTTACCCGGGCTATTGTCGCGATGCGCAAGTCTCAAAGGGAAGCTGAAGGCGGGATAGTCGCTATTGGCAATGCCCCGACCGCGCTTTTTGAGCTTTGCGATTTGATCAAGAATTCTAAATCCAGACCCGCGTTGGTGGTGGGCATACCGGTAGGTTTTGTGGGCGCGGCAGAGTCCAAGAGGGCCCTGCGGGCTTTGAAAATACCATACATAACCAATAAGAGCCGCAAAGGCGGCAGCACAGTAGCCGCGGCGATTGTCAATGCCTTGCTCATTTTAGCAAGAGACAGGAGGTGAAAAAGGAAATAGGTGAGCAATTAAAATAAATTTAACAGGAATAAGGTTGCGGAAAGAGGTGAAAATCCTCTACTATTCGGTAACTGTAAGAGAAACGAAAGCCTGGTTATCCACTGCCCTTACGTTAGGCCGGGGTGGGAAGGAAGGCAAGTAGGATAGGTCTTAAGTCAGGAAACCTCTTATTCCTAAAACTTCCGAGAAAAGGAGAAATGCTATGTATAGAATGAAAATAGCGGTTTTTA
>CAKKRH010000008.1 GCA_919902675.1 Omnitrophica bacterium GWA2_41_15 | reverse complement strand
TAAAAGGTATAGCCTTTAAAGCTGAAGGGTTGGTTAATTTTAATGGTTTTGACGGTAATTATCCGGCCATCCGTATCGAAAAAATTTACCCTGCCTTCAGGCGCTGGCGGCTGTTTTTGGCCTATCGCGCAGGTGAGGTCTTTGTTTTGTTCCCCGGGGATAGGCCAATTTATAGATAACTCATCCAGGGAGGCCCGGAAACCCAATTTCTTGAAGCGGTATCCGGAATTACCGGCTAAAAATATTGCCTGGTTATCTCCTTTAGGCAAAGACACAAAGCCGCTTTCGCCCAAGAGGGTATTGATTAGGGTGCCTAAAAGTATGACCAGGAGGCCAAGGTGGGTCAATAGCGAGCCGGTCTGCTTTTTCCAGGATTTTAATCTGCCTTTGGCACATACTAAAAGGCTAAGCCATAAAACAGATAAAAGGATGCTAAGCCAGGGAGAATGGTATACATCCGTTAACTTGAGTTTAAATAGAATATCGCCCCCCGGCCCGTATTTTTCCGAGTAATGATAGGAGTCTAAGCCCTGGGGTATGATTGTTCCGCTTACACAGAAAAGAATAATCAGAACCAGGAGAGTTACCGCGAATTTCACTGAAGCCAGTAGTTCGACTACGCTAACTATTGACACCGAGTGAAGTCGAAGTGTCAATAGATCGATAATTTTTCTCATTATTTATATTCTATCATTCAGTTTTGCGCGCTTCAAGTTATTTATAAGAATACACAGAATACACAGAATAGACAAAACCATTGACAAAGCAAAAAAAAACGGTAAAATAAATTTTATAATATTGAAAGCATTGAAAAACAAGGTTTTTCAATGCTTTCATCCTGAGGAGGGACACAAGTCCCGACGAAGGATCTTATACAGAAATATCTCAAGATGAGAGTTTTTTAGGGTTTTCTAACGGTCTCAATATTCTAACTCCTTGAAGCGCAAGGAGTAAATTAAAATCAGGAGGTTACCAGAAGGAACAGATTTTTACTTATATATAATATGCCTAACGCGGAGTAAGATTTTAGACAAAGACGTCTTAAAGAAAAGACGTCTTTTATTTTTGGAAATAAGGGCACGGCGTGTGTGTCCAATCAGGAGACCCAAATATGCTCAATATCCTCAAAAATACCAAGATCAGATACCG
>CAKKRH010000007.1 GCA_919902675.1 Omnitrophica bacterium GWA2_41_15 | reverse complement strand
TATGCGTATTCACGGCAGGTTACCTCGGGAATGTCAGCCTAATAACTTCTAAAAAAATTTCTAGTGAAATCATATCTTCTCCTCTTGGGGTGTATATTTTCGGAGAAGAATGTGACGGCTATGCGGATCTCGCTAAAAGGTACTATAACGGCTTGGATGAGCAGCTAAAGGCTCCGTTTACGTTAGGGCTTGGTAGCGATAAGGGGCATGGCGACAGTGGTTACGACAATAAAAAATATCCCCAAAAAGAAATGGCAAGAGAATATTTTTATTATTTTAAAGATAAAAAAGGCGCGTTTACCATACCTATTACAGATATTATCCCCGAGAAATACATGCCGCTTTATTTTTTAGGCATGGGTTTTGGTATTTATGAAGAAACTAATCATCAAACGGCGGATAGCGTTAGAGAGATAAATACTTTACCCATAGAATGGACTTATAAGCGTTATATTTATGCGGGTTTGGCTATTCATAGTCCTGACAATAAGGAAAATATTTCTTTAAGTGTCATCCGTGCATTTCCTAATTTCAGGGAGATTAAAAATGTCGTAGAAATGATAGGTGATGATGGATTAAAAAAAAAGGTTAACTCAATATGGAGCAATTGATACTCATTCAGAATTCACCTTTCAGAACCGGGAGCGGGTTAATTTAACATACGCTATTTTTTAAAGAGATTACATTGCATTAACTATGATTTCCAATACACTATACGATTTTTGCAATAAAGTAAAACGACAATGTATTAATTTCTCTCTGTTTAATGCTGCTTCGTTAGGTCAGTACATAAGACATGTTTTTCCTTTTATAGTGTATTATTTTCTAGGAATGGGCAAGTCATGCCTTCCTCTAAATATCACCATAGAATTAAATTACGATTGTAATTTGCGTTGCAAATTTTGCTTTTTAAATTTCACGAGTAAGGATACATATGCAGAAAAAAAGGCGTATTTGACCTATGCTGATATAAAGCAAATTCTAACCATGTTTAGTAGAAAAGGAGTTGCTTTCTTGCTTACGGGCGGAGAATTGGCGCTCAGAAGTGACCTGCCGGATATTTTAAAGTTAATTAAGCAAAACAAAATCAAATGCGGCATATTCACAAATGCTACGTTATTGAATTCGATAGTTTCAGATTGCATTATTGAGTATGGTTTAGATTTTATTTATTTTTCATTGGACGGACCGCAGGATATACACGATAAATTGAGAGGGGATAACGCTTTTGATAGGACGTATAAAAATATTCGTTATCTTTCTGGTAACAGAAAAGATTTACGGCCAAAAATAATAATGAATTCTTTGATACTTCAAGAAAATTACAAGAACTTAACAGAGGTTATTGATATTGCTTGCGAATTGAAGATAGACGGCATAGCCTTTGATTTTTTGACTTTTTTATCATCGGATGAGCTTACTCTTCATCAAAATTCATTTATAAAAAGATTCCCCCGCGATAAATACAAAAGTTTTGTTTATGCGCATGATTTTCTTGATACTGAATTTAAAGATTTGTTAAGTATCATTAGAGTAGTAAAAATGTATGCTAAGAAGAGAAGAATGAAGATTTTTTTTAAGCCTGAACTGAAGGATAGTGAGATCAGCATGTGGTTTAGTAGAGATTTTAGGTTTGAGCGGAGATGTATTTATCCGTGGAGTGTCTTAAGAATATCCCCATATGGAGATATTTTTCCCTGCGCGCAATTTTGTATAAAAATGGGAAATATACGCGATAACTCTATCAAAGATATATGGAATTCAGGAAAATTCATTCACTTTCGTAATGCGCTGCAGAAAGAAAAATTATTTCCCGGATGCAATCGATGCGTTAAGCTATGAACCACTTTAACATTGTTTAGAATTCAAGGGTTACGGGTTTTAAATTCATATTAGAGTATGCTATCTTTTTCGGATATAGTTGTTTTATCGCGTTCAGTATTAAATGTAAAGTTTTTGAAAAATAACTATCCTATAGGTGTTCGGTGGAATATTACCGAGCAATGTTATCGTAAATGCCTTTATTGTGAGGTGAAGAATTATCAGATAAATGAGGAATTGAGTACGGGAGAAGTAAAGGCGATTGTAGATCAAATCTCGAAGAGGGCGGTTTGTCTTATTTTCAGCGGTGGCGAGCCTTTGGCAAGGAATGATATGGGAGAGGTAATTGCTTATTGTAAAAAAAAGGGTATAAAAAGAATAGAATTGAATTCATCCGGCTATGGAGTAAAAGAGAAGATTAAAGAATTGTTACCCTTAACGAAACTAAAGTTAAGCATAGATGGACCCGAATCTATACATGACAAAATGAGGGGAGATGGTTCATTCAATATTGTTAAGGAAGCCTCTTATGCCGCAAAAAACAGCGGAATTAAAGTAGTATTTAATTCGATGCTTACGAATCAAAATTTAAATCAGCTTGATTTTTTGGTTAAATTTGCGTCTGAATTGCATTCACAAATAACATTTGAACCTCTTAGGAATTTGAGTTTACGAAAAGACGTTTACGAGCTTAGGCCAACAAGAGAAAAGTTTGTAGAAGCGGTTGATAAGCTTATCGTACTGAAGGGACGGAATAGTTCTTTTATTCAGAATTCGGTTAAGGAATTAGAATTTATCAGGGATTGGCCCCATGGTAAACAATTTTCTTGCGCAGCAGGAAAATTGTTTTGTGTTATTCGTCCAAATGGAATATTGGAAAGCTGCGATCATATTATTCCTTTATCAAATTCTTTCGCAAGCGAAAAGCAAGAGCTAAACATTTTAAAGTTAGGGTTTAATAAAGCAGTTTCTATGTTGGGAAGGCCTTTCTGTAAAGGATGTGGGTGCGAGGGGGCTATAAAATTATCACGTATGATGAATTCGCCTTTTAGCTCTATATCGGATATATGGCAAGAATTTTATATCTTAACAAAATCTTGAGACTATCGTACGCGCGCGACGTTGTATTACAAGCGCAGAAGTTACGGAAAATTAGGCCAGCGCGTATGTATCGATATAAGTGCCTGTAAGATTATGATTAATTCTCTGAATATAGCAAAAAGAGTTATATTTAAAAAAGGGTTGCCTCTTCATCTTGTATTTTTTGTTACGTCTAAATGCAGCTTTCATTGCAACCATTGTTATTACTGGCATAGAATTAATCAAGAACGCATAGAATTATCATTGGATGAAATTGAGAAGATTGTTAATCATTTATCATCAATTCTGTCTGTATCCTTTACCGGCGGTGAACCTTTTTTGCGAAAAGATTTGCATGAAATAGTGAAGTTATTTTTAATATATTGCAAACCAAGATATATTCAATTCCCAACGAATGCTTTTTTTACAAATGAAATAATTTCAACTATTGAGAAAATACTCAAAATACCTTCGTCCGCAAAAGTTATAATAAATGTTTCGGTGGATGGCGAAGCGCAGCTGCATGATAAAATCAGAGGTGTCAGAGGCGCTTTCTCTGTGTGCATGCAAACTATAAAAAGGCTCAAGGAATTGCAGAGAATTTATCCGCGGTTATCTATATATACTGCCACAACATGCATGTCCACAAATCAAAATAAGCTAAATCAATTATTCAGTTTTATCGTTAATAATATAAAGCCAGATAATATAGGTATAAATTTAATAAGAGGAAATCTTAAGAGCCCAGAGATAAAGGACGTTGATATAAATAATTATATAGGATTTCGTGATAATAAAATAAAGTATATGAAAAATAAGGGCAAGTCATTTCAGGAAAAAGTAATATTTACTAAAGAAATGTTAGAATCAGAGTTAATATCAAAAATATTTATCAAGAAAAAATATCTTATTCCTTGTTATGCGGGCAGCCTTTTTGGAATTATAAATGAAGTTGGGGAAGTATATCCTTGTATTATGAAAGCCGAATCGATGGGGAGTTTGCGTAGTGAAAAAATAGGGTATGATTTAAATAAAATCTGGTTATCGCAGGAGGCTGAAGGCATTCGAAAAGAGATAAAGAAAGAAAAATGTTTTTGTACCTATGAATGTGCGATGACAACATCTATTCTTTTTAATATAAATAATTATAATAAATTACTAAAGAACTTTCTAAAGAATTAGGATACTTATTGCGCAGCGTATGAAAATTGGTCTCAAGCTTCGAGAAATTAGTCGTTATAAGAAAGAGTTGTTGGCTCTTTTATTTCTATTCATTGTAATAGGGAGCTTCTGTTTGCCAATCTTTAAGAATATAAATTGTTATTTAGAGAATGATGATTGGCTGGAGCATATGAGTTATCATCGATTTTTAAGAGATAGTCTTATTAATTATCATCAGTTCCCGCTCTGGTGTCCTTTTTTTGGAGGAGGATACCCTATTTTTTCATATCCATCTTTTCCTGCTTTTAATCCGCTCGCAGTAAATTCTCTTTTATTTGGAGAATTATTTGGGCTGAAAATAAATATTTTTTTAATTTATACTATATGCCTGATTGGAATGTTTTGTTTGACGCGATATGCTTTAAGATTTACTTATCCGGCCGTTTTGTTTTCTACATTATCGGTCACATTAGATGGCTGGTTCCCCAGGAGATTAAAAGATGGCAATTATACCGAGTTCTGGTATTTTTATATCCCGTTAATATTCTATATAATTCTAAAGGCAGAAACCAACAAAAGATATATTATTATAGCTGCAATGTTGCTGTCTTTTGTTTTGATGTCCGGAAGTATTTCTTATATGACATTTTGCCTATTTTTTTGCATATTTTTTATTGGCGAGTTAATATTTAGAACAAAAAAGAACGTGATTAATATGAGGAGATTGGTAACTTTTCTGTTAATAATAATTTTAAGTTTATGTTATGGAATGATTAAACTTCTGCCGATGGTAGAATTATTAAGAGTAAATAGCAGGATAGTTGGACCGCAGATTTTTCAAGGTTTTTATCTTGAGAAGACGGTAAATATGATAAAATGTTTGTTTTTTGAATGCGGTTACATAAAATTTATACTTTGTATGGTTGCTATAATATTTATAAGGCGTAAAATTATAGTTTGGATTTTTTTACTGGCAGTGTGCACGTTAATAGCTCTATCCATAGATTCTCCTATAAGTTTGTCCGCCTTTCTTTCATATTTACCTGTATTTAAATCGATAAAAAACTGGTATAAATATTTTGATTTTTATATTATTTTTACCTCAGCAATCATTTCAGGAGAGTTATTAACATACATATCTTTAAACTGTAAAAATAACGTCAAAAGCATTTTTTTATTATTTATATTTTTAGTTGGCATTGTTCCTCTCTATTGGAATAATATCAAATTGCAATATCAAATATTCACGAAACCAATCCCACTCGTTAAGAAAGAAGCGGATTTCTATCAAGTTGAAAGCATAGGTCTGCCGAGAGATACGCTTAGAACCTTCAGGAGCAATCACTATTTAAATCTCCTGAGAAATGTTGGAACTATAGATTTTTATACAGAGCTGCCTATGCGGCAGAGTGCTATACCCAAATATTTTATTGAGTCCGCAGGCGCAATTATTTTATATTCTAATCCGGGAAACAGTTATTATTCGGGACAAGAATACAATATTAATGGATATTTTTCAGAATTCCAAGATAAAAAATATACGAATCCCGAATACAAAGGGGAAGTTTATTGTTTAAATCCTGAAAATAAGGCGCGGCTAAAAATTTTGAAAGCTAATTCTATTTTATTAGAGGTTGATATTAAAACCCCAGGTAAAATTGTGTTGAACCAGAATTATCATAAGTATTGGCACGCCGACAAAGGAAGGATAGCTGATTACAAAGGTTTAATAGGTATTTATTGTCCTCATGTTGGAAAATATTTAATTTCATTAGCATATTTGCCGATTTCTTTTTACGTTGGTTTATTGATTTCCATTATTTCTCTATGTGTTTCTTTTCTAATGTTCAGCGGTGTATAAGTTTTCAGAGATAAAAAGCGGAACATGTGACAGCGCTTCGCCATACATGGACACCGAAATATTATTCTCAGAATTTAACCAAGTAGTAAACATTTTTGTTTTATGCTAAGACTAAACAATTATCAAGAATGCTTAAAAATACACTAAATTATTCACAAAAAACTCGAAAGATGCGGAAAAAATATGTTGCTGTCATTGGCGCAATTTCTCTGATCATAACATTTATTTGTCAAAAAGATGCCTTATTTGATAGATATACTATTAATGATGATGTTAATCAATATATCTTTCCTTTTTATGCGATAAAAGATCCCAGTCTTTTTCAGAATGATATCTTTGCCGAATATGCTATGAAGCATAACACCGCGGGAACTATTTTTGTATATAGTTTGTTTGGCATCTTTTTTGACCCGTTAGCCCTTACAAAAATATTACCATTTATTCTTTGCTGCCTATCAGCTATTTATGTTTTTCTTATTGGTAATGCTTTATATTCTATATCAGTGGGATTTTTGGCATCAAATATATTTATACTTTATTCATGGACTTTTACTTATTTTTCGGGAGGAAATCCGCGAGCTTTTGCTTTTCCACTGGTCTTATCTTTCATATATTATCTTATCAAGAGGTCTTATGTATTGCTGGGCATAATACTTATTTTTCAGGTTTTATTTTATCCTCCGGTAGCGCTTATATCAATATTGACCTTGATAGTGTTAATAGCGCGGAACATTAAGAATTCTTTCGGTAAGGTGAAGCTTGAAGAAGAAAATTTTTATAAGAGAAGCTATCTCTGTTGCCTATCTATGATAGGCTCTATCGTGCTGTATTTTTTATACATAAAGAGTGACAATTTCATGGGCCCCTTAGTAAGTTTTAAAGACATTATTACCATGCCAGAGTTTTTTAGTGACGGGAGGGTCCCCTTTCTTGTTAATTGGCATAGGATATTTACTGAGCGAGATGTCATGGCTAGAATGATTGGGATGCCTATAGATAATTTTTTGACCTGGTTTTTAATAGGTAATTTATTTTGCGGATTAATTTTTATATTAAAAAATAAAATCAGGGTTAATTTAATATTGAGCATTTTCTTGATCGCAAGTTTAATGATGTATGTTTTATCTTGGTTATTATTGTTCAAACTTTTTTACCCGGGCCGGTATTTAAAATTTTCTTTGCCAATCTATTCGATTTTCATGTCCGCATTAATTATAAATAGGTACGTTATAGAGAAATTTAATTATAAAACTTTTTTTAGGTTGTTTATAGTAACTCTATCTATAATTATTATATTTTTACCATTTCTGAATGGCGACCTTTGCACTTTTAGAAATAAAGACCTTTATAAATTTCTGTCCACCCTTCCTAAAGATTCTCTTTTGGCTGCGCATCCAAGTGACGCGAATGAAATTCCGTTATATTCAAAGAGAAAAGTTTTTGTGCAAGAAGAATTGTCGCATCCTTTTTACAAGAATTACTACCTGATGGTGAGTAGAAGAACGCATGATTTTTTCAGGCTGTATTATTCAAACTCAATAGATGAAGCAGTGAATATTTGCAGAAGATATCGCATCGACTATCTTGTAGTGAAGAAGGGGCATTTCGAAAAGAAATATTTATACAAAAAAGATTTTTACTTTGAGCCTTTTAATACTAAGATAATACATATTCTTTCAGAAAATACTGGAAATAACTTTATTATGTTAAATATTTCGCAAGAATACAAAGTCTACGAGAATGATGATTTTATCATTATTAATTGTAAGCATCTTATTCAAAATATGGGTGAATGCTTATAGGTTTTTTTGAATAGTATATTATATGCGCAATATCTTAACAATCGATGTTGAAGATTGGTATCAGACTTTATCGTATAATTCGAAGATAAGCATTTTTTCCTGGGATGCAAGAAAAAGCCAATTAATAGAATCTCTTTTAGAAATATTAGGTGTTCTAAAGAAAATTAACACAAGGGCAACATTTTTTATTCTTGCCTATAATGTCCGTCGCCATCCAGAGATAATAAATTTATTGAAGGTTGATGGCCATGAAATTGCTTTGCATGGTTATTACCACAACTTAATTTTTCGCCAAAAGCCTTTAGAATTTAGAAAAGAAGTTGAATATTCGAAAAAATTGCTTGAGGACTTATCGGGAATGAAAATACTTGGGTATAGAGCGCCTAATTGGTCATTAGATCTCTCATGTTTTTGGGCTTTAGAAATATTACAAGATTTAGGTTTCTTGTATGATTCAAGCATGACGGAGGGCTTCTTTAAAAAAAATAAATATAGAATTCCGTCCGGCTTGATTGAAATTCCACGGTCATCATTTACTGTTTTAAATATCTCAATACCATTCGCCGGCGGTTTTTTTTTGAGAGCGTATCCTTATTTTCTTACAAATTATCTTATGAGGCATAAGAATGAAAAGAGTAAAAGAGTGCTTGTTTATATCCATCCGTGGGAATTAGTTCGAGGTAAAATAGACAGACCGCGTTTATCTTTTTTGAATGAATTTAAAAGTAGTTTTCGTTCATCGGCAACAAGAATTTATTTGAATAATTTATTAAAAGATTTTAAATTTAATTCAATACGGAATATTTTCTTTAATCAAAATTATGATAACAGTCGAAGAAATTACGATTATAATACCTGTTTATAATGAGGGACCATCCCTTCAAAAAGTTTTACTTGATATTCAGGAAAATTATTATGATTCGGAGATTATTGTTATTAATGATGGTTCAACGGATGACACTATAAATAAAATTAAAGGTTTTAACGTTAAGGTTATCCAGCATCATATTAATAAGGGATATGGAGCGGCGCTGAAATCAGGGATTAAGCTCGCTAAAAATAATATAATTATATCAATAGACGCGGATGGGGAGCATGATGTGAAGGATATTAAGTCGCTGTTGCGGTATATTGATTCCTTTGATATGGTTGTGGGAAAAAGGGTTGGGAGAACTGATCTCTATTCGTGGAAAAACGCGGGGAGGCGCATATTAAATATTTTTGCTGATATTGCGGTTGGTTTTAAGATACCAGATATAAATTCCGGCTTAAGAATTTATAAAAAAAGCATTATTTTAAAATACCTGGACCTTCTTCCCGATACTTTTTCTTTTACCACAACTAGTACAGTATTGTTTATATTTAATATGCATAGAATAAAGTTCGTTCCTGTCAATGTTTATTCGCGTAAGGGTAGTAAAGTTTCAGTTAAATCTGGATTCATTAGCTTGATAAAAATATTGATTTTGTCTTTTCTTTTCAAGCCTTCAAGAGGAATATTATTGCTGTTATATATTTTAGGCTTCTGTTTGCTATCGGGAGAGTGTATTTTAATGAGCAAATTTTTAGGTTTTTTAATTGTATCTTTTTTTGGGATAATTATAATGATGGATAGGTATTTTCAATGTGATAAGAATTTAATCTCGAGCTAACGCAGTGAATAGAATAAAAGTTCTTTTGTTGAATCCGCCCGGCAGGAGTTTGTTTATGAGGGATTATTATTGCAGTAAAATTTCCAAAGCCTCTTATTGCTATCATCCGATAGATTTTATTATATTAAGTGGAATTTTATCCGCGCACTTTAATATTTTTATTATTGATTGTATTACGGAAAAATTAAACAGTAGTGAATCTCTCAAGAGAATAATAAAAATTAATCCTGAGGTAATTATATTTCTTTCAGGGGCTGTGTCTCTAGGAAGCGACATGCCTTTTCTATGGAAGATTAAATCAAAAATAAAATGTTTAATGGTTGGGATAGGGGATATTTTTATAGATTACGGGAAAGAATTGCTTGAGAATAATAGTTTCATGGATGCCATCCTTTTAGATTTTACCACGAATGACATCGTGTCGTTCATTAAGAAAAAGGATTCCGCGTACTTTAACATTATTTTTAAAGATAAGGAAAATATCGTAATGAGGAGAGAATTACATGCTTCAGGTGTATTCTCAATTCCGACTCCGCGCCATGATTTATTTAAAAATAGAAACTACGGGTTTCCTTTCGCAAGGCGCAGGCGGTTCGCTACAGTTATGACAGATTTTGGTTGTCCTTTTAAATGCAGCTATTGTGTAGTTAATCGTTTTGGATATAAAAAAAGAGAAATAAGCGGGGTAATGGAGGAAATCAAATTTATTAAGGATATTAAGATACATGAAATTGTCTTTAAGGACCAAACATTTGCTGCGGACAGGCAAAGAGCCTTTCTTCTTTGCGAGGAAATCATAAATAATAATATTAATATTGGTTGGATATGTTTTAGTCGAACAGATATAATGGATGAAGAATTACTTTTAACAATGAAAAAGGCGGGTTGCCACACTATTATTTTCGGGGTAGAAATATTAAGCCAGGAATTGCTATCAAATTTTAACAGAAAGTTAGATTTACAAAAAACTAAAGAAGTGTTTTCCTTGTGCAAACGGTTTGGTATTGATACTGTCGGTACATTTATCATTGGGTTGCCAGGAGATAATAAAGAAATGATTAAAAAAACTATTCAATTTTCCATACAGATAGGTTGCGATTATGCCTCGTTTAATATTTTTACTCCATCGTACGGCACTGAACTGAGAAAGAAGCTAATCGAGAATTCAATGGTAGAGGATAGTTTGTGTTTCATGGATAGCGGCATTAGCTATCCGACAATTGAAACAAAGCATCTTAATCGCGCCGAAATTTGGTCTTTAAGGCAGGAAGCAATACGCTCTTTTTACCTTAGGCCCGCTTATTTTATGGAGAGAATATATTGTCTGCATAATTTATCAGATTTAAGAAGCAAGCTTCGGAACGGCTTAAGCATTTTAATGAACCATATTACGTCATGCATGGTTAAAGACTAATTTTTTCGTAAAGATGTTTTTGCGTAAGATAAGGTTCTTTGGCGCATGTGTAAATGGCATAACTTTAGATGAATATTACCATCGCAAGGAGGATTGATTTTTGGCTCGGGATACCTCTTTGCATGGCGCTGTCTCTTTTAAATACGCTAAAAAGCATTTTCTGCTCTCACGCGAACGGCGATCCTAAAAATATATTATTTTTAGAACTTTCAGAGATAGGCAGCGTTATCCTGGGATACCCTGCAATGAAAAAAGTGCAAGCATTATTTCCACATAGTAAGCTTTATTTATGGATTTTTAATAAAAATAAGGATATCGTGCCAATTTTGGGTATATTCCCAGAAGAGAATGTCATTGCTATGCGAGAGGATAATTTTCTTTGTTTATGTATTGATATAATAAAGAATGTATGGAGGATTCGTAAAGAAAGGATTGACGTTATTATTGATTTTGAGCTCTTCTCAAGGTTTAGCAGTTTTCTCAGTTATTTATCCGGCGCAAGGGTTAGGGTGGGTTTTTATGGTTTTTCAGCAAAAAACCCTTATCGGGGGAATTTACTTACACACAAAGTAAACTACAATCATTATATGCATATGAGTAACAACTTTTTAGCGCTTGCGCAGGCGCTAAAGGCGCATTCACATGAACCCTTTCTAAAAGAGTTCTTGATGAGTAATGAGTTTTTTTCTCTTCAAGTAAAAGTAAATAAAGAAAGAGAGAATGCGATGTGGTTAAAATTAAGGAACTATAATAAACAAATAGAAAGGGATTCCAAAATAATCTTAGTGCATCCCTGTATTAATGATGTTTTGCCAATACGCAGATGGCCGTTCGACAGCTATATACAATTGGCGAATCGTTTTCTTAGCGTTCCCAACATTTTTGTTATTACTATAGGTAATAACATTCGTCAGCGGGATATAGCGTTAATTGAGAAAGCAGTGCCGCATCCCCAGTGTATTCATCTTGTGGGAAAAATAACCATTAAAGAGCTTTTAGGCTTATTTCATATATCAAATCTTCTTATAAGTCATGATAGCGGAGCGGTGCATTTGGCCAGCCTTACGGCAATAGAAATAATTGTTTTGTTCGGTCCCGAAACACCATTACTTTACAAGCCACTGAGCATGAAAAGCAAGATATTCTATAAACAATTTATCTGCAGTCCTTGCATATCTGCATATAATTACAGAAAGTCTGCATGTAAGGATAATAAATGCGTAAGTGCGATAACTGTTGATGAAGTATATAACGAAGCTTTAATGCGATTATCAGTCTTATAATATTGATAGGTTTGTAATATTTAACGGATGGCGCGCATTGACTTTAACCGCAATCAAGCAAGGGGTAAAATGGGTAAGGTGTATAAAAAGCTATTAAAAGATAACCTTTTGGTGGCTTTATTAAAGTTCAAGTTTTTAAATATTGCATATCCTTTGTTTATTAGCTGGAGGTTAACAACCAGATGCAATTTGCATTGCGCTAATTGTCATGTGTGGAAGATTAGTGGTAGGGAATTAAATACTTCTGAAGTGTGTAATATCATCGATAAGCTCTATTCGCGCGGAACGAGGTATATCAGCTTTACGGGAGGAGAGCCTTTATTGAGAGATGACATAGGACGCATCCTTGACCATTCAAGCGAAAGAGGCTTAATCAATAGCTTAAATACAAATGGAATTTTATTGAAAGATAAGATTGATTGTTTGCGCAGTATAAGTAGGTTGAATTTAAGTTTAGACGGCCCTGAAGGAATTAATGATGCCTTGAGAGGAAAGGGCGCTTTTAAATCAACCATTACAGCCGTAGAAATAGCAAAGAATAAGAATGTCCCGGTTTCGCTGACAACAGTGATTTCAAAATTGAATTCAGATTTTAAATATATTGATTTTTTACTTGCTTTAGCTGAAGATTATAAGATAGAAATAGGTTTTCAGCCGGCTTCTTTGTGCTGTTTAGGTTCCAGAGAGATTAATCATTTATCTCCCATCGAGCGAACTTATAAGGAAATTATCGCATATTTAATTAACAAAAAGCTTAGCGGTAACAGATTTATTCTAAATTCAATCGCCAATCTCAAACATTTGTATAGCTTTCCGGAAGAGAGGAAGCTGTCGTGTTTAGCCGGGAAAATTATGTTTAGAATGGAAACTAATGGAAGCATGTATGCGTGCGGATGGGGATTAAATAAAGAAAGACAACGGGTAAGAAAGCTTGAGCATTTGGAGAATAATTCTGACTCAGAAGTATCTCAATGCCGGTCTTGTTGGACTCATAGCGCTGTAGAGTTAAATTTAATCGGTTCTTTGGATGTCGGATCTTTTATTTCAGCGATTCGGCGTTTTATGGGAATTTGTTATAAGAGCTGCGAGGTTTAAGATGTTCCCTAGAAGAAGTATAACTATTTATAAAGGCCAATTTATAGATATCTTTTTAAGTCTTCTCACAGGAAAATGGATAGAGGGAAATTTTGTCGATGAATTCGAAAAAAAGTTCGCGCGGTATATTGGCGTAAAGTTTGCAAATTCTGTCTCATCCGGCAGGGTGGGTTTAAAGATAATATTGGAAGCGCTTTCTTTGGATAATGGATCGGAGATAGTAATCCCCGCTTTTACCGATGAAAGTGTTTTGCAGACTATCGTTGAATGCGGATTCATGCCGGTTTTCGTTGATGTGAACCCAATTGATTACAATATTAATATACAAAAAATAGAGGAAAGTATAACCGTAAGAACGAAAGTAATCATCGCAACGCATTTATTCGGCAGGCCTTGTGATATTGAATCAATATTATCTATATCTAAGAAATATGATCTTATTGTTTTAGAAGATTGCGCTCATTCCATTGGAGCGCTGTATAAGAGTCGGAAAGTTGGTTCTTTCGGGAGAGCATCCTATTTTAGCTTTGCCACGGTAAAACATTTTAATACTTTTGGTGGAGGAATGATTGCTACTAACGATCCATTATTAGCAGATAAAATAAAAAAAAGAATAAAATATTTGCCTTCAATCACAAGGATTGACTTAATAAAAAATATCTGTATATCATATTTTCTTTATTTTGTTACCAGGCCGTTATTCTTTAGCTTGTTTGTTTTTCCGTGTCTTATAATATTAAAAGTTATAGGAATAAATCTGTCAACAGTGTATAGCATGACAATTAAGAAAATGTTTATAGGTAAAAAATCTATAACAAAATTATCCAATTTGCAGGCATTATTTGGGTTAAAGCAGATAGGGATTGTTGATATCAACAATAGGAAGCGAATAGAGAATAGTGCATTAATCGATGATTTTTGCGATAGTGATAATAGAGGCTATTATAAATTACAAGTAAATGTTTCACCCGTGGCTTATAGTTATGTAGTGAGAAGCAAAGATAAAAAGAGGCTCATGTGGCGATTATTAATAAATGGAATTGATACTAATGAAAATCTGGCGAGATATTGCCCATTTCTCTATGGTGAAAAGAGAGTTTATCCGGAGGCCTTAAAAGCATTTAATGAAGTCTTAGGGATGCCTAATTATCCTTCATTATCAAGGAATAATTTAATATACATTGCAAAGAAATTAAAAATAGCTGTGGTTTTAAGCGCATATAAGGACGCACGCTGAAAATCAGAACGTGGAAATATGTATGAATAGCGCAGAAAAAGGAATATCTGTAGTTTTGCCAGTATATAATGAAGAGGACAATATAGAATATATTGTCCAATCGGTAATGAATTTTATCCCGAATATGGCTAAGAATTACGAAGTGATTGTGGTGGACGATGGAAGTGAAGATCAGAGCAGTAATGCCATAGAGAGATTGTCTTGTGTCTTTCCGCGCCTAAAAGTGATTTGTTTGCCAAGAAATATAGGATATGGCGGAGCGTTGTTAAGTGGTTTCAGGAGCTCAAAATATCCTTCGGTGTTTTTTATGGACGCGGATGGACAATTCCTTATCTCCGATTTGCACAAGTTTGTCCCGCACATAGATAATTTTGACATTATCATTGGCAAGCGAGCAGTTCGCCATGACCAATTATATAGAGCTTTGGTTGGGAAATTATATAATTTCTTAATTTGCCTATTGTTTAAAATAAATATAAAAGATATAACCTGTGGTTTCAAACTGATTAAGAAGTCGGTGCTTGATGAATTGCAATTAGAAAGTACGGGAGGATTTATTAACGCTGAAATGTTGATAAAAGCTTTGAAAAAAGGATATCTTGTTAAAGAGATAGAGGTGAGGCATTATCCTCGCAAGAAAGGTAAGCCTACGGGAGCAAGTTTTAGTTCGTTTAGAGCAAAAGTTGTTGAAATGCTTTGGTCATGGCACAAGCTTCGGCATGGGTTTTTTGTCTAACTTCGTTACTTACGCGGGAGGAAAAAATGGAAGAAAAGATATTTTTTCAGGCAAACGTGAAACATATCACCCTCTTTTTAATAATGATGTTAATTATGCCTGCCAATTTTGCTTTAGCCGCTAATATAACAGAAGAGTTTTATCCTTTACATCAAGGAAATACTTGGACATACGCAACAAAAGAAGGCGGAGGCAGTGAAGAAACCTTAAGGATTAATGGCGAAGAAATAATATCTGGGACAAATACCGTAAAATTATATTCCGGATTAAATTCCATAGACTACGAATATGAGTGTTTTGCTTTCGATTCGGAAGGTGTAAAGAAATATAAAACAGTCGATATGGAAGATGAGAATTATAGAATATTTGATCCGCCAAATATAGAGGTGCCAGGAAATATTGAAATTGGAGGAAGTGTAAATTATTCTACCAATCTTGTAATTAGCGCATTTGATAATAAAAAAATAGGAGATTTCAGGGTAAATGTTCAGATAAAGCTTGTATCAGCCGAGGATGTCGCGGTGCCTGCGGGAAAATTTTCTGATTGTTTAAAATTCTCTCTTGATGTTGATTGGGCAAATACGGAGAGCCATGGAAAAGAAAATCGCATTTTTTGGCTTGCTCGGGGCGTGGGTAAAGTAAAAGAAGTTCGCATTACTACCGAAAGCGCTAAAGATAAAGAGATGGAAATTTCTGCTGAGACGCGTGTCTTGGCTTCCGCGATAATTGACGGGAAGAAAATAGGCGGCCTGTAATTATCGATTGGATAAGTATATTTTCGATAAATGAAAAGTAGGATATTCAAAATTATGTATAAGGAAGCAAGTGGTGGATAAGTAATTCTGGTGTTTTTATAGCTTGACAAGCCGGCGCTTTTAATTTATAACAACTTATAATCAAAGCAGACTTCCTGTTTAAGCGCGGAAGTGAGAAATAAGGCATTGTGTTTTGTAAATATGGAGAGTAATGCAAACCTATTCCTATACTGCCAGTGATAGTTTGGGGAAGGTCCTGCACGGCGTTATCCCGGCCGAAAATGATCTGGATCTGGCCAATAAGGTTTCCGGCCTAGGGCACTATCTTATCCGCGCCAAAGTTGTCGCCAACCCCGTTAAGGTAAATTATAGACTCCGTCGGCTTAAGCCCAGGGATGTCCTTACCTTTACCATTCATCTTTACGCTTTGCTTGATTCCGGAGCGCATCTTTCTTCGGCTTTGGGGGATTTAGCCAGAGACGCCGCGGTAGATGACGTCCGTAAGCTGATTGAGGATATACGTCTGCGCGTGGAAGGCGGAATGTCCCTGCGGGAATCGTTATCCTATCATCCTAAATCTTTTCCGAAGATATATACGTCTATTGTGGGCGCCGGAGAAAGTACAGGCAAATTATTGAGCGCCCTTAAAGACTTGATTGGACTTCTGGAGTGGCAGTTGGAATTGAAGTCAAAGATGACTGAGGCTATGGTCTATCCGCTCACGCTTATTTGCGCGATGATGGGGGTGGTGATTTTACTAGTAGTCAAGGTGATTCCTATTTTTGAACCGTTGTTTGCCCAGGGGGGGATATCTTTGCCTTTGCCCACCCGTATTGTGTTAGGAGTAAGTAGTTTTGTCCGTAGTTTTTGGTATCTGTGTCTGGCGACACCGGTTTTACTGGTCGTCGGGTATAAATTTTATTATTCTACACCGGGAGGCAGGTATGTGATAGACAATTTTAAGCTAAAGCTACCTGTTTTTGGAGAGCTTTTACGCAAGGTTGCCCTCTCCAGGTTTTGTCGCACCTTTGCCATATCTTTGAAGTCAGGGGTGACTGTTTTGTCCTCCTTAGATATTGCCAGTGAAGTGGTCGGTAATATCCGTTTAGAGCGTTCAGTGGCCAAGGCGCGCGATTCAGTGAATGTGGGAGAAAAGATTTCTACCTCTTTGCAGGCAACTGGAGATTTTCCCCCGCTTGTGGTGCGTATGATTGGTGTGGGCGAACAGTCAGGCTCGCTTCCTGAGGCCTTGGACAAGGTCAATCTATTTTATGACCGGGAAGTTCCCGCGACCATAAAAATGATGTTTACTTTTTTTGAGCCGGCAATGATTGTGGTGATAGGCGTAGTAGTGGGGGGTATCGCTATTTCGGTCCTGCTGCCTATGTTTCAGTTGGCACAGGTTATTGGAGATTAGGTGGTGGAGATAATAGCTATAGACATAGGGGCGGATACTACCAAGATAGCCAGGATGGAGCGAAGAAAAACCCTCCTCTTGTCAAATGTTTTCATATTTAAAACTCCTTACGCGGTTTTTCAGCCGGATGCCGTTTCAAAAGAAATTGATCCATCTGGCTTCTGGAAACAGATTTTTACCTTTATTTCTCTCTCCAGGCTTAGAAGATCCAAAGTCGCGATAACGCTGGCGCCGGAATATATATCTACTATAGTTGTGTCTTTGCCGAAAATGAATATGTCGGAATTGTTTTTGGCGGCCATAGTTGAAGCCAAACGCACAATGATCCCTGCCTCTACCGCGGATCATAATTTTGAATGTTCTTTTGTTGGTGAAAGCGGCAGTCCTGATAATCGTAAGTTTGAAGTTTCGGTAATCAGGACTGAAAATAAACATGTCCAGAGAATACTCGACCTTTGTAAAAACGCGGACATTATTCCTTCTTTAATTGCTCCTTCTCCTTGCACGATAGCCTATCTGTCGCCCAAAGAGACTTGGAAAAAGGATGAGGATATCGCTTTCGTTGACCTGGGGGTGAGTAATTTAAATATTTCTATTTCCAGGAATGGAAAATTAGTTTCTACGCGAAGCCTGGGTTATTCCCTGCGGGATATTGCAAAGGATATTTCCGCTCAGTTAGGTATTTCGCCCGCGGAAGCGGAAAGAATAATAAGAGAAGAGGGCGTGCCCCAGGTAGATTTTGATATTAAGAATAAAGTGGCGATTGTTGAAGAAATAATGCGCCAAAAATATGAAGCCGGCAAGGATCCATCGCTTCCAGGCGCCTCCAGAATAAATCGTCTGGAATTAAGAATGCTTTGGCAGGCACACATTGAAAGAATGATTCAAGAATTAAGGCGGACATTTATTTATTATAAAGAACATTCCGCGGGCAGGAGGGTAGAGAGTGTTTATTTTCTGGGAGGGGGATGCCTGATAAAAAATCTTGTTTCCATGCTGGCCGGACTAATTGGCGGGGAAGGCGGGATTGTTAAGCCTTTTGCCAATTTGAAAGCGGTAGAAACAAAGAATATAAGCAATGAAATCATTTTGTCCGCGGCCATATATGCTAACGCTATTAGCCTGGCCTGGGTTAAAGGCAGCGAGGACGCGGTCGTTAATTTTCTTCCTAAGGAGTTTAAGCGTAAAGAAACAGCCGCCCGGTGGAGTCCGGTATTATTCTTAATTGCCCTGGGGTTGGCTTTTATTTTTATTCTGGCAGGCGGGTATATCCTGGCCCAGAGGGGTTATCTTCAAAAACAAATCGCGCGGCTTGATTTAGAGTTGAGCGGTTTTAAAGATATTAGCGAAAGAATGAACGCGTTAAGCCAGCAGAAAAATATACTGGATCAGCGATTTTTCAAGTTTAACCTTCTTTCCGATAAAACCAAGAGGTTTCATTCGCTGTTAAGAATAATAACCAATCTCATTCCGCGAGAGGTTGTTTTTAATAGATTTACCGCCGCCAGGAGCAGTTTATCTATTGAGCGGCAGGAGGGTCCAGGGCAGATAGCTTTGGGGGGAGCCGTTGAGGACGCGTCGTTTAGAATGAAAATTGAAGCCTGGGTCTTGGCGGATTACGAGCGCGCCCTTGAGATAGTTGAGTTATTTAAAGGGCGGTTGGAATCGTCGCAATACTTCAGCAAGGTAAGCTTGACGCCTTTAAGCCTAGAACAGATAAATAGCGCTGATTTTGGAGGTAACGGACAAGAATCGCGCCTTACCGGTTCACGAATAAGGAAATTTAGCCTAAGCGCTGAGATAGCGGAGGGTAAATGAAGAAGACGGTGGTTTTGGCCAGTCTCGTGGTCATTTTAGGGGTGGGAATATTACTTACCTATTGCATTGGTCAAATCAGAGTCAACGCGGGTTTAGAAGAAGAAATAACTAAAAAGAAACAGGCGCTTCTGATGCTTCAAGGCCAGCAGAACCGCCTGTCAGAGCTGGAAAAGCAAAGCAAGGACTTGGATACTCAGGAAGCCTTAATTCTAAGACGGGTCCCGGCTAACGAGAAACAACCGCTTGCTTTTATAAAAACGCTTATGCGCCAGGCCGCCCGGACCGGGCTTAAGGATATTACCATAGATGTGAGTGATGAATCTTTACCGCTGGATGACGGGTTTGTTCCCACCCGCCTGGAAATTAATTTTCAGGGAGATTATTCCGCCTTCCTTTATTTTTTTGAAGAATTAATGAACACAGAAAGGTTATTCACGGTTGAAATGTTAAAGATTGAGCGTGACGAGAATTATTTGCCTGCCCAAAAAATTTATCTGCAGTTACTCATCTATACTCTTTCACCTTAAATATCCCCGCTTTTTAAAAAGTTAAATTAAAACTTGACAAGTTATGCCTTATTATATATAAGTATTAGTAGATATTGTCAAATATTACCAGGTAACATCTAATATAGTTAAATATCAGCTAAGTTTAACAAATTATGAGAAGGATGCGCTTTCTTACTACTCAGGAGGCTGTGGAAAGATTAGGTATCTCCAAGCAGACTTTATTCCGTTATGAGAAAAAAGGGATTTTTCCTAAACCCAGAAGGAACTCGATTAATCGCTGGCGTTGCTATACCCAAGAAGATATTATTAAGTTAAGGAAAATAATGGGGGGAGCCGGTGAACCATAAGAGAGCGGCCAAGATAATAATTTCGTGGTTAATCTTATTTTCGGCATATTTGAAGCAGGATGTAACTATAGCTGTTGGCCAGCCTGTCCTGCCGGAGGCTAAAACCGATGCGGCAGTCATTAGGCAGGAGCAAATCGTTTTCCTTGCTGGGCCGGTCAGACTAAATCCTTTCCTTAGTTTTGAAGAAGAGGGGGATCTTTTCGGGCCCAAAGAGCCGCCGGCGCCTGTTGTGCTGGATTATTTTAACCTGAGCGCTATTTTTTGTTCTCAGGCAAAAACAGAAAACAAGGCGATTATCAACGGGATGATCTGTAAGGTTGGGGATGAGATAGACGCGAATAGTAAAAAAATAGTTGAAATCCAGCCCCGAATGGTTACATTAAAGGATATGAGTGGCCAGAAATATCTGTTGATATTAAATAAGGGGAGCGAAAAATGAGTTTTCTGATTATTATCGCGGTAGCAATGTTGTTCTCTGTTGGGACAAATATATCTGTTTATGCCCAAATGCCGGAAGGCGCAGGGGAGCAGTCTTCGGTGGTGGATAGCGCTAAGGATGTTCAAGCGGAAGAAGTAGTGCCGCCGGCTGATGGGCCGGTTATGAAAATAGAACGCCTGGATAGTGAAAATCAGGCTTATTCTTTTGAGCTTAAAGACGCCCAGATAAGGGATATTTTCCGGGTTTTAGCCTATGATCATAAGCTTAACCTGCTGGTGGATAATGAGGTAGAGGGAAAAATAACCGCTACTATGACCAGTGTTTCCCTGGAACAATTTCTAGAAGCGGTTGCCGAGTCACTTAATCTTACTATTGAAAAAAACGGCAGTTTTATAAAGGTGAAGCCTAACCTGATTACCAAGATTTTTATCCTCAGGCATATTGAAGCGCGAACCGTTTTATCTTCCGCGGAGAACGGGGAAACGGTTAAAAAAGAAAATACCATTTATGACCTTTTATCCGCCAAAGGCCAGGTTTTCCTGGGGCAACAACCTAATTCAATTATGGTTATAGATTATCCGCCCAATATCAAGAAAGTAGAGGATTATCTTAAGGAAGTAGACTACAAGATGTCTAGCCGGATTTTTAAGCTTAAATATTTAAAAGCGTCGGATGTTGTGGGAGTGGAACGTAATACTCAATCCGATGCTGCTTCTTCAAAAGCGTCGGATGTTGTGGAAGTGGAACATAATACTCAATCCGACATTGCTTCTTCCTCAGCTGGGAGTTAACTCGCCAATAGGAGGTTAGGATATGAAATACGCCTTTATATTTCTGTTTTCTATTTTTAGCGTGGCTTCTGTTTTGGCCCAGGAGCAAAACAGTAGCATCAGGAGCCTTCTATCGTCCAGCGGTAAAGTGCTTTATGGCAATGAGCCAAATTCAATAGTGGTGATTGACCATCCTGAGAATGTGGAACGGGTGAAGGAATATTTAGATATGATAGATGTGCCTTCTCAGCAGGTAATGATTGAGGCCAGGGTGGTGGAGGTGAAGCTGCAAAAAGAACACGCCCTGGGGGTGAATTGGCAGCTTTTAGCTGATAAGAAGCATATGCCTTTCGGGCAGTATGAGCTGGGAAGTTCTTCCGCGTTAGGTCAATTCACAGAGGGCCTGAAGCAGAACATTTCATATAAAAACACTAATTATCCCCCGATTACCGGTACAACCTCGGAATCCCCTTTTACTTTTGGCATATTTGATGAAGATATAAATGTTATACTTCAGGCCTTGGCTAATTCTCTGGATACTAATGTTCTTTCAGCGCCCCGGGTGGCTACGGTGAATAATCGGGAGGCGGAAATTAAGGTGATTCAATCCCTCCCCTGGGCTGAACCGGATGTGCAGGTTACCGGTGATTCCGGGAGCGTTACGGTAAGCTGGAAAATTAATTTTGAGGAAGTGGGGATTATCCTTAAAACTACGCCGATTATAAATAACGACGGCAATATTACTATGGTGCTTAACCCGGAGATAAGCGATAAGACCTCGGATTACACTCTGACTGTTACCCAGGGCACAACCTCAGTGCCTTACACAGTTCCGGTGATTGATAAACGCAGCGCTTCCACTAAGGTAGTGGTAAAAAACGGCCAGACCCTGATTATCGGCGGATTAATTAAGGAAAAAAGCACTAAGGGAGAGACTAAGGTTCCTTTATTAGGGGATATGCCATTTTTAGGATATCTTTTTAAGAGCAAGAAGGATACGGTGGATAAGACGGAATTGCTTATATTTATTTCACCCACCATAATTACTCCTGATCTATCTGTGCGGATGCAGAAGAATAAGCAGTCTGGCTTAGATAATAGTCTTGATGAAGAAAAACAGAAGCAGGAAGGCCGGCTCTTGGCCCAGGATGTCGCGGAAAAAGCCAAAGAGGCCACCCGTGTTATCGGCCAGCTTAAAACGTTAACTGAGAAGCAAAGCAGTCTGCTGAAAGAAAGAAAAGAGCTGGAAGAGAAAATCAAGAAGGAAGAGGAAAACGTTAAGGAAAGTAATTGATGAAAGTTAATCGGACGGCATTATTTCTCTGTCTATGGGGGATTTGTTTTTTAGTTGATTATCCGGCCTATAGTTCACCTTTAAAGTCTGATAATGAGCAGATGGAATTGTATCTGGAGAGGCTTCAGGCTAATATTATTGAGGAAGAAAAAGCGGTTGAGTCGCTTAAAATAAAGTATGAGGATATTTTAAGCAAGAAGCAAAGCCCTGAGGAACAAAAGGTAAAAAAAGAAAAAAAAGATCCGGACGCCCCGCAAAGTGAAAAAATAGCCACAGAAACTAAATTTAAAGATTCACAGTCAAAGCAACAGTCCTCGCGCCATAATAATCAAGAGCTTTTAAATTCCCCGGAGCAGTCTACCGCCTTTATTCAAAAGAAAAATAAGACAATCGAAGAATTAAAAAAGGCCCAACCAGCGCCGCCCAAGGAAGAAGCTATTGGCCGTAAAGCAAGCCGTGAGGCTGATTATTCTAAAGAAGAGGCCCTGACCAGGAAACAGTTAGATAAATTGCGTAAGGAAAAGGTTTCCCTGGAGGGTCAGCTTAAGGCTTTGAAGGAAGAGCGCGAAAGCCGGTCAGCGCGCGATACCGTCCAAGCAGAGCCGCGCCCGGCTAAGGAAGTAAGCGAGAAACAGAAAGAAGAAATTAAAGAAAATAGTCTCTCTGGGAAGAATGGTAATTCTAAGAAATTAAGAAATGATCAGATTTCTTGTTTTAATATGAGCCGGGAAAATAAACCGGGGATTTTGAAGGGTTTCTTAGGCAAGGCTAAAAAGCTTGATTCCTGGTGGCGGGAAAAAGTCTGGTAGCTGATAAAAAGTCCATAGACTATAAGTTGAAGGCATAAAATGTCGATAATTATTAATAAGAAAATTGGCGAAGTGCTGGTGGAACAGGGGCTGATTCTTGAGTCTCAGCTTGAGGAGGTATTAAAAGAGCAGAAGCAAACCGGCGAAAAGATAGGTGAGATTTTGGTGCGCAAAGGCTGGCTTAACCTTGAAGATCGCGAGCGCTACCTGTCTATACAAAGCGGAGTTACCGCTTTTAATCTTTCATCTTATCTCATCAGCCCTGAGGTATTTAAGCTTGTGCCGGAGGATTTCGCCCGTAAGTATAGGGTTGTTCCCGTATTCCTGATTGAGAATATTCTCACCATAGCTATGGCTGAGCCTAATAATGTAATGATTATAGATGAATTGCGGCGAATGACCCATTATACTATTGATCCGGTTTTTGCCGATGAGCTTGAAATCCGCAAGGTCCAGGATCAGTGTTTTGGCGGCATCAGTAGTCTGGATGAAATCATCGCTTCAATAGACAAGACTAAGCTGGCGGAGATGGAAAAGAAGGGCGAGGACGCGCCCATCGTTAAAATTGTTAATTACCTGATTTTTCAGGCTGTCCAGCTTAGGGCCTCCGATATACATATTGAGCCGGAAAAGAGGATTTTGAATGTCCGTTACCGCGTTGACGGCATGCTGCATCGGAACTACTCTCTGTCTATAGATTTAGCCGGAGCGATTATTTCCCGGATTAAGATTATGTCCGGATTAGACATCGCCGACAAGCGCCTGCCCCAGGACGGCAGGATTATGATGAAGATAGGTAACCGGGACATAGATTTCCGGGTTTCCACCTGCCCTACGGTTTACGGAGAAAATGTGGTATTGAGGATCCTGGATAAATCCAGCCTTACTTTAACCTTGGATTCCCTGGGCTTTCCCGAGCGCGAATTGCGCTTATCCAAGGAGTTAATCGCTTCTCCTTACGGAATAATCCTGGTTACCGGCCCGACCGGAAGCGGGAAGACCACCACCTTATACGCTGCCCTCCAATTGCTTAATAAAGAGAATATAAACATAATGACCGTGGAGGATCCCGTGGAATATCAATTCCCTGGGATGCGCCAGGTTCACGTGAACCCTAAGTCCGGCCTCACCTTCGCCGTGGCCGTGCGTTCTTTCTTAAGGCAGGACCCTAATATTATTATGGTGGGAGAAATACGCGACCGGGAGACCGCGGAGATCGCGGTGCAGTCCGCTTTAACCGGACACCTTGTGTTTTCAACCATACATACTAATGATGCCGCGACCGTTTTTACCCGTCTGATCAATATGGGTATAGAGCCGTTTTTAATATCTTCCGCTTTACTGGGAGTGCTTGCCCAGAGGCTGGCCAGACGAATTTGTGATAAGTGCAAGGAGGAGTATATCCCCAGCGATGAAGTGCTGAAGACTCTTGGCCTGGAGAATATGATAGCTAAAGGGGTAAAGTTTAACCGGGGAAAAGGCTGTCAGTATTGCGCTCAAAGCGGCTTCAAGGGGCGGGTAGGCATTTTTGAACTGCTTTGCGTAAGTCCGGCTATTCAGGATTTGGTGTTAAGGAAGGCATCCGCGGAGGAGATTCGTCTCGCCGCGATAAAAGAAGGAATGGAGACCTTAAGAAAAACAGCTGTCGATAAGTTGTTGTCCGGCCTGATTAGCGCTGAGGAGGTAATTCGCATCACTATAGAGTCAGGGAGTTAGCCATAGGCAGCCTTGAAAAGGAGGTGAAGATGTGATATGCTTTACATAGGCAAATTTACCATAACGAGTTGCATTTTCCTTAGTGAGCCGGCATAATTTTATTAATCAGGAAATGAAAAGGAGGTAACAAAAGATGATGAAGAAGGCTTTTACTTTAATTGAGTTAATGGTGGTTATTGCTATTATCGGGGTGTTATTGGCGGTTATTTCGCCTCAGGTTTTCCGGCAGATAAATAAGGGCAAAACCGCCGCCTGCGAACAATTTTACGCGGCAGTAAAGACTGGGGCCACTAGTTTTTATTCGGATAATATGTCTTGGCCGGCAGATACTAATGGTTTTCTGATTACAACCGGAGCCGCGACTTGGGACGGGCCGTATCTTGATCGCTGGCAATCAACTAATCCTTGGGGTGGGGTATTTACTTGGGTTAATCAAACCGGTACAACTTTTGGCGCTTCTGCCGGAGAAAGGTATATTACGGCTACTCTCGTGCCAGCCGCGGATTCCGCAAGGATAGATTTGCATACGGATGGTACATCTGGTGCAACTACGGGATGGGTCCGTTATAGCGGAACTACTTTGTCTATTTTGGTTTCCCGTGATGGCCCGGTAAGTTAATTTTCTATGATGTATCGTAGCGCGCATCAGCATAATGGTTTTTCCTTAATAGAATTAATGGTGGTTATCGCGGTATTGGCTGCTTTGGCTGTGGGCGTGCTTCCTCAGATTTACCGGAATATAAACAAGGGAAAGACCTCCGCGGTTGAGAAGTTTTATGGGGCAGTCAAGAACGCGGCAGTAGCTTATTTTTCCGATAATAAAGTATGGCCGGCAACATCTGCTACCGGAGCGGATTTTATGGTAGATCCGGGTGGCAGCATATCGGCAACCTGGGATGGTCCATATTTAGATCGCTGGCAGGTTGCTGATCCCTGGGGAGGCACATACGCCTGGTATAGCTTGTCTTCAGGGGCAAACTTTAATTTATCACTCGCGGGAGAGAGGTATATTTCTATAACCAGCGTGCCTTTAGCTGACGCCCAAAGGTTGGACCGCTTTATAGATATCACGCTTAATGCCTCAAGCGGATGGGTCCGTTACATCCCCGTCGGAAGCGCTTATACCGTGAATATTTTGGTTTCCCGGGATGGCGAGGTTAACTAAAGAAAGGCTCTTTCATGGTAAAGAAAGAACGCCGCAGTTTCACCCTGGCGGAAACCATGGTAGTTTTGGTAATCGTGGCTACGATGGCCGGAACAACCGTGGTCGCGGTTAACAGCCTGCGTTCTTTAATTCTGGACGCGGAGACCAGAAAGGCCGTAAGCGATATCTCCTGGGCCAGGCAAAGGACTGTGGCTACTAACGCAGGGCACGCGGTGGTCTTCACTAATGCTGTTCCCAGTAAATATTCTGTGTATAAGTCGCCTACCGGAACATCCGCGGATTTAACGGCGGAAAATCTTTTAAAAGATGTGATGATGAAAGTATCGCTGCAGTTGGCGCGGGTAAACCTCTGGATTTATTCTCCCCGGGGCAATATATACGCGGAAAACGGAAGCGGCGGGGCCGTCAGCAGTTTTTCTTTAGAAAATCAGGGGAAGACAAAGAATATCACGGTGTATTATGATACCGGTTACACCAAGATAGAATGATTTCTAAATCGGAACAACCGCCGGCAGTATAATTCTTGGAATAATGTCTATCATATGGTTGCGCCTTTAGCTATAAAGCAGACAATACCCGGAAATAGAAAATCAGCCCTCAAACCTTTTAAGAGCATTAAAAGCTTAGCCAGAAAAAAGGTTTGGGGGTTTAGTGTTTTTGAGACTATAGTGGGGATCACGTTAATGTCTTTATTCTTTGTCTACACCATACAGATCATCAGCCAGGGGTATGGCGCCAACACCAAGAGTATGAAGTATATCGGCGCTTGTAGTTTGGCCAGGCAGATGTTGGAGGAATACAGCTCATGGTCAGCTTTGGACGCGCTGGATGGCGTCTCTGACGGAATAGTGACAAATGGGACATACGCATATCCATCTAGCACCATTAATAGTATTATCTATAGCTGTGTCTTGACAATTACCGATGGGCCGCTGTATGCTTCAACTCCTCTTAAGCAGCTCAATGCGACCGTATCCTGGAGCGGGGGGAGTTTTTCCGCTTATTCTTTAAAAGCTAATTATTAAATAATGCGAAATAAAAGGGGAACTACCCTGATTGAGATGATGGTGGCTATTACCATACTTACTTTTGTGGCCCTGGCGGTAATTATGGCTTTAGTCTCAATTCAGCAGGCCTGGCTAAAGCAAAAGTCCGGCATAGAGCTGTTTAATAATGTCCGTTGGGCAATGGAGTCTATGGTAAATGAAATCAGGCGGGCTCGTAATTCCACGGTTAACACAGTCGGCATAGACGGGATATGTTTTAGTTCGCCGCTGGTAGCCGACACCGAGCTTGTGTTTTATTGGCGGGGAGACGGCGGGGGATACGGCAATAGCGGCTTTATATTCCGCGGTGTGGGCGCGAATTTATCATCCGCCAACTCCTCAAGCTCCAAAAAGGAATTGGTCAATCTTGTCGCTAACACCAACTCAGTCTTTAGCGTTGCCGGTAATAATTTAGTCAGTATCGAGCTTACCGTGCGCAAGGGCACTCGCTTCTGCACCCTGAAAAGTAAGGCGCGTCCCAGGAATTGAGCTAACGCTAACGCCGTCGGCCTCTGGCATTTTGAGGAAACTAGCCCGACATTATACGACTCAACCGTCAACGCCAACAATGCTACGGCGAGTGGAACCACCGTGGTGGCTGGCAAATTTGGCGGGGCCAGGGATTTTAATGGGGTGGATGATTATGCTTATGTAGGAAATCCATCTACATTGAACAACATTGTGCCGATCACAATTTCAGCCTGGATTTATCCAAGAAGCGCAGGAGAGGGAGGTGGTGGTAGGATTATTTGTAAGAATGCTATTAATTGGGGTGATGTTGGATTTTGGACCTTTACCATAGACAACACTGCTCCAGAGGTTAATGCGTTCACTTTTTATAAAGAAGGCGATACTGATTTGAAAAGATCAACAGCCGACAATACAGTTTCCTTTAACACTTGGCAGTACATGGTGGTAACATGGGATGGGTCTACTAGCGCTAGCAATGTACATATCTATAAAAACGGTGTTGAGCTTGCATATAAAGTTACTCAAAATGAAACCGGCGCCTCTCGGGCAGATGACACGCAACCCCTTATTATTGGTAACCAGCAGAACGGAGCAGCAACATTCGACGGCATCATTGATGAGGTAGCTGTTTTTAACCGTGTATTAAGTGCCGACGAAATGGCAGAGGGTCAAGTCTCTTCTTTCCAGTAAAAGTAAGCACGGGACATCGCTCCACAACTCATAGTTTTATGCTTCTACCAATTCCAAATTGTGAGTGTTTGGTATCATGTCGTCATCATAGATAATGGAGGTACTTGGAAAATATTTGTGAATGAGAAACACTTGGGGACCGATGAAAGCGATGCTGATGCTGTGCCTGATTTTTCAGCCTCATTATTTATTGGAGCAGGGGCTAATGGAACAGGCAATTGTTTGAATGGTCAAATAGACGAATTCCGCGTCTCTAAAGGCATCGCCCGCTGGACTTCTAATTTCACACTTCTTTCCATGGAGTATCAAAATTGAGAACGAGAAAAAGTTTTATTTCTATTAGAAATTCTAGAACAAAAAGCAAGTTTAACCGCGCGTCGCTTAACAACGCAAAGAGCGGACAGATTCTCATGCTTGTTTTATTTTTCTTTGTGGTCGCGGTAGTCATAACGGCTGTTTTGGCCTCTTTGTGGCATGTGGAAATACAGGTGCGCTCCTTAGAAAAGAACAGTCAATCAGCTTTTTATTTAGCCCAGGCGGGCATTGAAGAGGCCAAGGCCTGGGCCAGAACTAACTCCGGCACAACCAGTTCCACGAATGTGTCTATGGGAAGCGGGAGGTATAGGTATATCGTGAGCCTCGGGACAGGGGAGAGAATAATTGATGCTACCGGCGAAGTCTTGGATGCCTCAAACGCTGTGATAGCGGTGAGGAGAATTCAGCTGAGGGTTACGGGCACACCCCCGCCGTCAACAAATGTTGCGGTAGTTTTAGGCTCATGGAGAGAGATGTAGGTACCGAAGATTATCCACCAGATGAAACTTGTTTCAGGCAGAGAAAAAGTAAAATCAACCAGATTATGGATGATAAAGGTGAATATCGCGGCAGATAATACAGAAATATTTTTTTTGTTTAGAAAATCGCGTTTGATACATTCGGCGGCGTTCAAACCCCGCCCTTTAGGGCGGGGAAAGGTTACGCCGCTCTCAGTATCAATCCTGAGCAAACCACGGTCTTTAGACCGTGGTGTCGAAGGATTGATTAAACTATAGGTTTCAGCTATCAACCAAAAGAAAGAAGCGATTCCGAATATTCCCATCTCCGCCCAGATTTGCAAATAGCAGTTGTGGGCATATCTGACCTGGCTGAGATGTAGAGCCCCCAATCCCACCCCCAAAAAGGGGAAAAGCTTTATAATTTCAACAGTTTCCTTCCAATAATCCCAGCGCCTTAGCAATGAGAATCCGGGTTGGTTGAATTGAGAGCCGCTATTTTGGCGAAGAAGAAAAATCAGCAGGATAATCACCGAGAAACCGCAAAGTAGGGCAATTTTCCGCCTGCCCTTTTGGTTATTTAGGTAAAAGTATAGCATTGATCCTATGAATAGGCTAAAAAGCGCTCCTAAGGATTTGGTGAGTAATAAAGCTAGCCCCAGGGGTAAAATGAAGAAAATCCGCTTTTTAAAGGCCAGGCTTAGGGGTATAATCATTATCAGGTATCCGGCTAAGGTATTTGGGCTGATAAAAGGCAGGAAGGCCCGTCTTTGGCTAAGGTAAGTGATGAGGCCGGCGGAAGGAGTGTTTTCTTTGGCTAAATAATCAAGGATATATTCAAAGCCAAATAAATACTGGTAAATAGCCAGCAGGCTTATGCCTAATCCGGCAAGGATAATGGCTGAAAGGACGAGCTTTTTGTTTTTAGGCGATAATGAGAACGGGAGCATAAACAGCAGTAGGCCGATGAGATATTGCGGGAATTCCTGGAGGCTATGGGTTTTGTTTTGAGAAAATAAGGTTGAAACAATAAGAGACAGGATGAAGAGTATGAGCGGTGGCTTTAGTTTTGCCGGGAGGTTTTTTTGTATGCCTTCGCGTTTCAGGATAGTCCAGATGATTAGAAAAAGCAGAAAGATGGTGGAATAGGCTGAATTTAAAACCGGGAAGGACAAAGAAGAGATAAAGGGCCGGTAAAAGATAAATAAGAGTATGGCGTAAAACATTATCCTTAAATTGTAGCGCGCCAAATGCAAATGTCAAATACATTGGTAAGTATTGTTATCGTAAGCCAGGGGGTGAAGGATTATCTTAGGCTTTGCCTGGATTCCCTGCTTAAGCAGGTCTATTCTTCTTACGAAATCATAGTCATTGATAATTCGCTTGACTCCGAGTTCAGCCGCCTGATAAAAGAGGATTACCCCCAGGCCAGGCTGTATTCATCAGGAGAGAATCTGTTTTACTGCCAGGCTCTGAATAAAGGCATAGCCTTAAGCTCAGGCGAGTTTATCTTTTGCTTAAACGATGATGTAGTCCTGGATAAGGATTTTCTTACACAAGCCTTAAAGGGATTTGGTAAAGATAGTAAAATCGGCATGGTCAGCGCCAAGGTTTTACGCGCCGACGGCAAAACCATAGACTCAACCGGGCTGTTCTTGAGTGTCTGGCGCACAGCCGGGGAAAGAGGGCATGGATTGATTGATACCGGAAGATTCGAAAGGGAGGAATACATTTTTGGGGTAAATGGAGCGGTTGCCTTCTACCGCAGGCAGATGCTGGAAGAGATTAAGATTGGTCAGGAGTATTTTGATCCAGATTTCCATATCTTTTATGAGGACCTGGATATGGCCTGGCGGGCCCAGAGGGCCGGGTGGAGGGGTTACTATATCCCCCAGGCAATAGCCTATCATGCCCGGGGAGCCACGGTGCGCCGGGATGAGGGTATAGGCAGGAGATTTGCCCGCCATTACTTAGATGACGACCTATGCGCGGATTTGATGAAAAACCGCTGGCTGGCCATAATTAAGAATGAAACCTGGCTGGGTTTCTTAAGTTCCCTGCCATTTGTTATCTTATATGATTGCGCCGCGGCGGTTTACTTATTGTTTTTCCGGCCTAAGGCGCTAAAAAAATTGGTTTCCGGGGTCTTAAAATGCGCGCCTTCGGCCTTAGGTAAAAGAAGGCTCTTATCCAGCATGTTTTTTAAAGAATCCTTGACCGTAGAGGGTTAATATAGTATACTTAGAAGACTAAAAAGAGTGTTATTTGTTTAATATGGCCCTGGTGGTTATAATTACTGCCGGAAGCCGAAAATATGGAGGTGTTAAATTGGCAATAGAAAAGGAAAAGAAACAGAAAATAATCTCGGATTATAAGGAACATCCCAAAGACACCGGCTCCGCCTCGGTGCAGACGGCTATTCTTACCGAGAGGATAAATCAGTTGGGCGAGCATTTTAAGACCCACAAGAAAGACCATCATTCCCGCCGGGGGCTTTTGGGCATGGTGGGAAAGAGGCGCCGGCTTTTGAATTATCTGAAAAAAGAAGATAATAAAAAATACCAGGAAGTTTTAACCAAACTTAACTTAAGAAAATGACCGTTGTAAAACCCCTGAGAGTTCTCATCTTGAAATATTTCTGTATGAGATCCTTCGTCGGGACTTGCGTCCCTCCTCAGGATGATATCGTTAAAAAACAGAGTTTTTTAACGATCTCAAAATAAGGAAAAAATGAAACCTGAACAGACGAGAATTAAATTTGGCAAAAGCGATTTGATTATTGAAACCGGCAAGCTGGCCAAGCAGGCCAACGGTTCGGTAGTAGTAACTTGCGGCGGGACAGTGGTGCTGGTAACTGTGTGTATGTCTAAAGAGCCGAAAGAACAATTAGGTTTTTTTCCGCTTACGGTGGAATATCAGGAAAAAACCTATGCCGCAGGCAGGATCCCCGGGGGGTTTTTTAAGCGGGAGGGCAGGCCTTCGGAGAGTGAAATACTTACCTCGCGCCTGATTGACCGGCCTATCCGGCCTTTGTTTCCCGTGGGCATGGTTCATGAGGTCCAGGTGATTGCTATTGTTCTCTCCAGCGATGGAGAAAACGATCCCGACGTCCTGGCGGTAAACGGGGCCTCAGCGGCCTTGGCCATTTCGGATATACCTTTTAACGGCCCCCTGGGGGCGGTGCGGGTCGGCCGGATAGATGACAAGTTTGTCTTGAATCCCACTTACGCCGAAACCGAAAAGAGCGCTCTAGACTTAATAGTGGTGGCAAACCGGGCTAGCGTGATTATGATTGAAGGTAAGTTCAAGGAGGTTTCCGAGGAATTGGCTTTAGAGGCAATCCGTTTTGCTTTTGAGAATATCCAGGATATTATCAGCCTGCAGGAGGACTTCTCCCGCAAGATAGGCCGCAAAAAATCCGAGATAAAATATAAAAAGATTGATTCGAAGCTCTTAGGGTTGGTAGAGTCTATGGCTAAAGACAAATTAAAGGAAATTTGCCTTCTTTCCGGCAAAGAGCAAAGGGAAGAGGCTAGTGATATTTTAGCCCAAGAGCTGGAAGAGAAGCTTGTGGTTGACGGATATGAGGTTAAGGATGTGCGTCTGGCTTTAGAGGAAGTTGAGAGGCAGAACATCCGAACTCATATTTTGGATAAGGGCCTGCGCGTGGATAATCGCGCTTGTGGTGAAATACGTCAGATAACCTGCGAGATTGGCGTGCTTCCACGCACCCACGGTTCCGGATTGTTTACCCGGGGACAAACCCAGAGTCTGGCCATAACCACCTTAGGCTCAAGCTCCGATGAACAGACAGTTGAGGCTTTGGAGGGAGAGAGCTCCAAGAGTTTTATGCTGCATTACAGCTTTCCGCCTTTTTCCGTGGGTGAGACCAAGCCGATGCGCGGCCCGGGCAGAAGAGAAATCGGCCACGGGGCATTGGCCGAGAGGGCACTGTCTTCGGTTATGCCGGCCAAGGAGCAGTTTCCTTATACTGTGAGAGTGGTTTCTGAGATCCTTGAGTCTAATGGCTCTTCAAGCATGGCCACAGTATGCGCGGCCACTTTATCGCTTATGGACGCCGGTGTTCCTATCAAGAAACCGGTAGCCGGGGTAGCCATGGGGCTGGTGAAAGAAGGGGAGCGCAGTGTTATTTTGACTGATCTTAACGGTGTCGAAGACCATTTTGGAGATATGGATTTCAAGGTTGCCGGAACCATAAGCGGTATTACAGCTATACAATTAGATCTTAAAATTGACGGTATTAATTTGGATTTGGTTTCTCAAACCTTAATTAACGCCAAAGACGCCAGGATGATAATCTTAGATAAGATGCGCTCGGCGATATCAGAGCCCAGAAGCGAACTTTCCGCCTTTGCCCCACGGATAACTATATTAAAAATCTCAACCGAGAAGATTGGTGAGTTGATCGGGCCCGGAGGCAAGAATATCAAAAAGATTATCAGCTTAAGCGGCGCGGCGATTGATATCGAGGATGACGGTTCAGTGTATGTTTCTTCCAGCGATCCCGAGGCTTCCCGCAAGGCGA
The DNA here is from genome assembly GCA_919902675.1 of Omnitrophica bacterium GWA2_41_15. GTDB lineage: Bacteria > Omnitrophota > Gorgyraeia > Gygaellales > UBA12090 > UBA12090. The sequence goes on along the minus strand of CAKKRH010000007.1, from coordinate 45,060 downwards.
TTGATATGATTAAGGGATTAACCGAGGTTCCCGAGGTGGGAAAAATCTATGCCGCCAAGGTTAAAAGGATTATGCCTTTCGGCGCGTTTTGCGAATTTCTCCCTAATAAAGAAGGCCTGGTTCACGTCTCAGAATTGGCCGGCAAGTTTATCAAGAATGTTGAAGATGTGGTTAAAATCGGAGATGAGATAAAGGTCAAGATCATCGGCATTGATGATATGGGCCGGATAAACCTAAGCAAAAAACAGGCAGAAGAAGAAAAATAAACGCTGTTAAATATAGAGGTTTAAAGTAAAGGAAAAAGGAAAAAGTAAAAAGTAAAAACCACAAGTTTAAAGTAAAAACTTAAAGAATATGAAGGTTTTGAATTTTTCCTTGTACTTTTGCCTTTTTCGTTTTGACTTTTGACTTCTCATGAATTCCCGCCATTTAAACGAGATCAAGGGCATCATAATTATTGCCGTAGGACTCCTGATTTTCCTGGGGTTGATCTCTTACACTCCCGAAGACATCTCTTTTTTTAGCTATCCGGTTAATTTTCCCGTAAAAAATATTATTCGTATTTTTGGGGCCGGAATGTCTGCCGGCCTGTTTTTTGCTATCGGCTGGATAAGCTATATCCTGCCTTTGATTTTATTCTGCTGGGGCCTCGCCAAATTTAAGGGTAAGGTTTTTTTTGAGCCCTTCAGGATTCCCGGAATCCTGCTCTTAGTATTCTCTTTAAGCAGTCTGGCGGCCCTGACCTCTCAAACGGATACGCTTAGTTTCGCAAGGGGCGGGATAGCCGGATTTGTGTTTTCCAGGTTTTTATCTTCCTACTTCGGCAGCGGTTCCTGGGTGATTGTCCTTAGCCTGGCGCTTTTGTCCGGTGTCCTGGTGATGGAGTTTTTGGTTTCCCATTTTATCCTTAAAGTTGTTGAGGGGATAAAAGAAAAGGTAAAATTTCCGGCCCTAAAAATCAAATTAGGCCCCAATAATAAAAAAGAAAGGCCGGTAATCGCCGCTTCCCTGAAACCACCACCCCTTCTTCTTAAGAACATTAAATCCCAGACAAGAAAAGAAGAAGCCGAGCCTGATTCCCCGTCTGCCGGCAGACGGGCAAACCCCGCGTTGGAATTAACGGTAAAAATTAATAACCAGCCAAAAGAAAAAACCGCGCCGCATCCCAGGCCGGTGCAGTTAAAAACCAGTAATGGCTATCAACTACCTTCTTTAGATTTATTAGATGATGCCCCAGTTATTTCTTCCAAAAAAAATCTGGAGGATGATTTGACCGCGAATGCCCACATCTTAGAGGATACCCTGGTTGACTTTGGAGTATCAGCCCGGGTTACCAACATTGAGCGCGGCCCGGCAATTACCCGTTATGAGCTTGAGCCGGCTCCGGGGGTAAAGGTCCAAAAAATCGTTTCCCTGGGGGATGATATTGCCCTGGCAATGAAGGCCCAGTCGGTGCGGATCGTCGCCCCCATTCCCGGAAAAAGCCGGGTGGGGATAGAGGTTCCCAATACCTCAGTGGGCGCGGTTTATCTGAAGGAGATTTTGGCCAGTTCCGCGTTTCAGAGTTCACCCAAGAAGCTCACCCTGGCCCTGGGTAAGGATATAACCGGAAGGCCGGTAGTTTCCGACCTGGGGGAGATGCCTCATCTTCTAATAGCCGGGACCACTGGAAGCGGGAAAACCGTCTGCGTTAATTCTTTGATTGTTTCTTTATTGTACCGTCTGTCTCCGGATGAGCTTAAATTTGTGATGGTTGACCCCAAGATGGTGGAGATGTCAATTTATAACGGCCTGCCGCATATGCTTTGTCCGGTGGTAACCGACGCTAAAAAAGCCTCTACCGCTCTTGGCTGGATAGTTAATGAGATGGAGGAGAGGTATCGGATGTTGGCTAAGGCCGGCTCAAGGAATATTGAGGCCTACAACCAGAAGCAGGAAGAAAGGCTTTCTTATATTGTAGTGGTGATTGATGAGTTGGCTGATCTGATGATGGTAGCGGCTAACCAGATTGAGAGCACTATTACCCGCCTGGCCCAGCTTTCGCGGGCGGTGGGCATACATCTTATTTTGGCTACTCAGAGGCCTTCGGTAGATGTTATTACCGGGGTAATCAAAGCAAACTTTCCCTCCAGGATTTCCTTTAAGGTTGCCTCTAAGGTGGACTCCCGCACGGTATTGGATGCTAACGGCGCGGATAAACTTCTGGGCCGGGGTGACCTGCTTTTTATGCGTCCGGGTGAGTCTAGGCTTATCCGGGCCCAGGGGCCGCTGTTAAAGGACGATGAGATAGAAAAAGTGGTCAATTTTATCAAGGCCCAGGCCGAGCCGGTTTACGAAGAAACTATTCTTAAAGAACAGTCTAAGCAGGCAAGTATTTCCGACCGGGAAAAGGATGAGCTTTTTGATGAAGCCGCCCGGATAATATTAGAGAGCAATCAGGCCTCGGTTTCCATACTCCAGAGAAAGTTGATGCTCGGCTATACCCGGGCCGCCCGGATAATTGATTCTATGGAGGAGGAAGGAATAGTCGGCCCTTACCAGGGAAGTAAGCCCCGCAAGATATTAGTTGACCGCCAGCTTTGGCTTAGGGAGCGCGGTTTCAGCCCGGCCTTAAGCGTTGAGGCAGAGGAAGAAGGTGAATAATCTTATGCTTAAAGCAGGCGAATACCTAAAGAATATCCGCGAGGAAAAGGGTTATTCTATCGAGCAGGTTAGCAAAGGCACCAAGATTTCAGCGCCGGTAATTCGGGCTATTGAAGGAGGCAGGATAGATAATGTTGAACCGATCTATCTTAAGGGTTTTTTAAAGCTCTACTGCCGCTTTTTGGGGATTGCCTGGGCGGATTTTCTCAAGGAACATCCTCTGCCTATGCTTAGTGGTTCTGCGGTGTCTCCCAGCAAGCATGTGCGGCCTGTGGTGGGCGCGGTCGAACCAGGCCGAAGGGCAAAAACCAATGCTTATAGTGCAAGGAAGACAAGAGGAGAACCCAAGGTATCCACTGAGTCGTCTCCATGGCCGGCGTTTATCTTAAATAACAAGAAAAATGTTTTCATAGTTCTCCTGGTTATCGCCTCTTTGCTTTCTTTGGCCGTAGCCTACAAAGGATTTGTTTTTATCAAAGAAAATATCCCCAAGATACAGCTTCCTCGGGTTAAGCCTAAGAGCCAAGCCGTGGTATCTCCTAAAAAACCGCCTCAAAAGGTAATTATTAAGGGAAATAAGCCTCTTAAATCCCAAGCCCTTCCCAAAGCTTCCCCTCAGCAAGACGCCTCAAAGGTTAAAGTTCAAGCCTCAGCTAGTATCAAGGAAACCAAGCCGAAAGCGATAACTGTGGTAGTCCGGGCCCAGGAGGATAATTTCCTCAAGGTGAAAGTTGACGCTCAGATGGTTTATCAGGGCGTCCTGCGCAAGGGAAAAGCGGAAAGCTGGACAGCCAGGGAAAAAATTGAGCTCTCAGTTGCCGATGCCGGCGCGATCGTGCTTGAAATTGGCGAAAAAATATTCTCTTCTTTAGGCAAGCGCGGCCAGCCGATCAAAAATATACTCATCAATAGCGAAGGCCTCAAAGTATTATAAAAAAAATAGGGATTATCAGCCTGGGTTGTCCGCGTAACTTGGCGGATTGTGTGCGATAAATCGCACCGCTACGGTAGCGGCGTCATTTATGACGCTATTAAAGCGGATATTGATTACATAGACCTTACCCATGAAGCTTAATAAGGTAGGAATTATCAGTTTGGGTTGTCCGCGCAACTTGGTGGATTCGGAGAGTATACTCGGGCGCCTGAGCGCCAAAGGCTATAAGATTGTGGACATTCAGGATGCCGATATCGGTCTGGTGAATACCTGTTCCTTTATTGACGAGGCCAAAAAGGAATCCGTGGATGCCATTCTTGACCTGGTCGAACTAAAAAAAGAAGGGCGGCTAAAGAAAATTATTGTTGCCGGCTGCCTTAGCCAGCGTTATAAGTCTGAGCTTTTATCTAATCTGTCTGAGGTGGATGCCTTTGTGGGAAGGCTGGAATTTGAGGGCGGCCTCTCCCATAAGAAATATCCCCTCACTGCCGGACATACCGGTTATCTAAAGATATCCGAAGGATGTAATCATTCCTGCAGTTTTTGCGTTATTCCTAAAATTAAGGGCAGGCTCAAAAGCCGCGCGGCTGAATCTATAATTGAGGAAGTAAAAAGGTTGGATGAAGAAAAGAAGGCGGAGATAAATATTATCGGCCAGGATATCAGTATCTATGGCCTGGACATAGATAAAAAATTGTCTTTAAGCGGTCTGCTTACTAAAATTATCGGCGCTCTGAATAATGTCCGCTGGCTCAGGCTTTTGTATTTGTATCCTGAGAACTTAACTTCGGATTTAATCCGCTTGATAGCGGAAGAACCGAAGATTTGTAAATACGTGGATCTGCCTTTACAGCATATTAACCGGCGCGTCCTTAAGGCGATGAAGCGTCCTCATGATAAAAAAAAGATAATCCGTATGTTATCGGATTTACGCCAGAAAATTCCTACAGCGGCCATCCGCACTTCTTTGATTGTGGGTTTTCCGGGTGAGACGGATAGGGAATTTAAAGAGTTGGTTTCTTTTGTTAAGGAGCAGAGGTTTGAGCGTCTGGGGGTTTTTCGGTATTCTCGGGAAGAAGGGACCGCGGCCTATGATTATCCCCACCAGGTGCCGGAGAAAATTAAAAAAGAGCGCTTTGACCTGATAATGCGCGAACAAAAAGTAATTTCAGAGGAAAATAACCGCGAATTCCTGGGTAAAACCCTGGAAGTGCTAATTGACGAAAAAGAATCGGAAGGGAATTATATCGGGCGCCTGGAGATAGACGCCCCGGAGGTTGACCAGGCGGTGTCCGTTAAGTCCGGGAAGCCGTTGTCAATCGGTTCATTTATAAAGGCTAAAATCATAGATACCTGTGAATACGACTTAGCAGCTGAGGCAGTATGAATCTACCCAATCAACTTACCATATTACGGATAATCCTGACCTTTGTCTTTATGTTTTTTATATTTTCCCAGGGTTTGACTTTTAAGATTTTGGCGCTATTGGTTTTTACCGCCGCCGCCCTTACTGATTTATTTGACGGAAAGATCGCCAAAGCCAGGAACCTGATTACTGATTTTGGCAAGATTATGGATCCTATAGCGGATAAGATTCTGGTGCTGGCGGCTTTCTTAAGCTTTATCCAGCTTCAGCTTATCCCGGCCTGGACGGTAATGGTGATTATCTTTAGAGAGGTAATGATTACTTCTTTGCGCATCTTTGCCTTGTCCAAGGGAAAGGTTATCGCCGCCTCCAGGTCCGGCAAACATAAGACCGTATCCCAAATGACCGCTATCTTTATTATCTTGATATCGATGGTTGTCAAAGAGGCAATGTTGAATATGTCTGCCTGGCAAGGCTCCTTTGACAACACAACCCGCGCCTTAGCCTATATCGCGATGCTGGTTACGGCTGTGCTTACTCTTATTTCAGGAATATCGTATGTATGGGTTAACCGCAAGGTTTTTACTTCATAGGGAGGGCTTGGGGCCCGCGCCCCAGCGCAAAACAGAATAAATATGTCAATATTCCTGATTAAAACACTGACCAGCGTATTCTATATTGGTTATAGCAAATTTGTTCCCGGGACATTGGCCTCCTTAGTGGGATTTTTAGTGTATGTGTTTTTTATTAAAGGCAATACAGCTCTGCATCTGGGCCTGACTATCTTAGTAACTATAATCGGCTTTGGATTATCCGCGAGAGCGGAAGCTATATTCAACAAGAAGGATGCCCGCCAGATAGTCATTGATGATTTCTACGGAATGTGGGTAAGTTTATTATTCCTACCCTACAGCTTTAAATTAAGCCTGGCCGGTTTTATTCTCTTTCGGATTATGGATGGGCTTAAGCCTTATCCCATATATAAAGTGGAAAAGATTAACGGCAGCCTTGGGGTGATGGGGGATGATTTGCTGGCCGGGATTTTTGTGAATATCACCCTTCAGATCTTGCTCAAGCTGATCTCGCTTAATTTTTGATAAGCCGCGCCTGTTGGATGAAGCACGCTTTCAAACAGCGCGATTGAGTTTATCCGCACGCTCAGTCCAGGGATTTTAAATTTTTCAAGTTTCTGGCCGAGTTTGTCTTTATTTTTATTTGACCTTAGCCTGCCCAAAGTAAGATGGGCGGAAAACTTTCTCTTTTCTTCAGGAAACCCTAATTTTACCAAGCTGTCTTCTATCATCCCGGCTAACTTCGTAAGTTCAGTAGTGTCTTCTTTAACTCCTACCCAAATCACCCGGGCCGATTTTAAACTAGGGAAGGCCCCCATACCGCTTATCCTGGCAGTAAAAGGTTTTATTTGACCGCCAAGCTCTTTCAGGCACCGAATTATTTCCGGAATTTTTGTTTCTTCAACCGGGGTCTCACCCAGGAATTTTAAAGTAAGGTGGATATTTTCGGGCTTTACCCAGCGGACATCCGCCTGAGCCGATTTAAGCTCCTCCTGTATCTGAGATAGTTTGTCTTTTATCTCGTTTTCTAATTTAATCGCGATAAAGATTCTCATTGTTTTTCTTTAAATTAAAAATAGGGACACATCCCATTTTTACTAACTGGGATAATAGATGAAAAATGGGATGTGTCCCTATTTTTCTATTATATATTACGCGAAAAGCCTTGACAAGCGCAGAATTTGGATTATAATCAAAATATTCTTCAGGGCAGGGTGGAATACCCGACCGGCGGTGAGCTCCGCACCTTTTAATTTTTCAAGTTTTTGAATAAGAACATGAATATGAAAAAGGCGCATGGTAAAGTCCGCGAGTCCGCCAGTTTTGCAAAGCAAAACCGGCGAGACAGGAACCGGTGCGAATCCGGTACCGATAGTTAAAGTCTAGATGAGAGAAGATTGAAACCGCGAAAGCGCTAAAAATCGCGGAATAATTCTGCGCCTCAAAAGCGCGAAAATGTGTATGCCCCGGGAGATTAATTACGGGGTATTTTTATTTATGAGCCAATTTAACGCTATAGAAGAAATAATCCAGGATATTAAGCTCGGCTTGATGGTCATTGTTATTGATGATGAGGACCGTGAGAACGAAGGGGACTTGCTGATGGCCGCCGGCGCCGCCACCAAAGAGCAGATAAATTTTATGGCCAAGTTTGGCCGCGGTCTAATCTGTGTTCCGATGTCCGGGGATCGCCTGGAGGCTTTAGGCCTGCATCCTATGCTTAATTTTGCTCCTTCGGATTTATCCGCGGATGCCGACCCTTTTAAGACCGCCTGGAGGATATCGGTGGATGCCCGCCATGGGACAACTACCGGGATTTCGGCCTTAGACCGGGCCCAGACCATTAAGGTTTTATTAGATAAAAATACCCAGCCGCAGGATTTAGTTCGTCCGGGGCACATCTTTCCTCTGGCGGCTAAAGACGGCGGGGTTTTGGTTAGAGCCGGACATACTGAGACGGCGGTGGACCTGGCTCGTTTGGCAGGTCTATATCCGGCCGGGGTTATCTGTGAGATTATGAATGACGACGGGACTATGGCCAGGACGGCCGAGTTAATTAAGTTTGCCCGTCTTCACCATTTAAAGATTTGCACTATTGCCTCGCTTATTGAATATCGCCGTAGAAACGAAATCTTAGTTAAGAAAATAGAAGAAACCAAGCTTCCGACCTCTTTTGGCGATTTTAAATTGGCGCTTTATGAGTCTTTGATTGACGGTTCGCATCATCTGGCTTTAATCAAGGGTGAGATTAAAAAGGACAATCCGGTATTAGTCAGGGCGCATTCAGCCTGCCTGACCGGGGATGTTTTTTCTTCTTTAAGGTGCGACTGCGGAAAGCAGTTGGAGAAGGCGATGCGGATGGTTAGCTCTCAGGGTTCGGGGGTGATTATTTATATGAACCAGGAGGGTCGGGGCATAGGCCTGGTGAATAAAATCCATGCCTATGCTCTTCAAGATAAAGGGATGGATACGGTTGAGGCTAATGAGGCCCTGGGGTTTCCGGCGGACCTGCGCGACTATGGTATCGGAGCTCAAATATTAGCGGATCTGGGGGTAAAGAAAATTCGCCTCTTGACTAATAATCCCCGTAAGATTATCGGCCTGGAAGGATACGGCATGGAGATAGTTGAACGTTTGAGCATAGAGGCAGAGCCTACCGAAACGAATAAGAGGTATTTAAAGACCAAGAAGGAGAAGTTAGGGCATTTGTTGTCGTAATGGCGCGCGGAATCACGCTGAATTATACGCGGAACTACGCGGAATATCTTACGCGTAGCCAGCGTTAAAAAGGAGAAAATATGGTTAAGACTATTGAAGGAAATTTGATTGCTAAGGGAAAGAAGTTTGTTATCGCGGCCAGCCGCTTTAATGACTTTATCACCAAACAGCTTATTGACGGCTGTCTGGATACTCTTATCCGCCACGGAGTGGATAAAGAAAAGATTGAGCTGGTATATGTTCCGGGAGCCTTTGAGATTCCGCTGATTGCCCAGAAATTAGCCAGGACTAAAGGATTTGACGCGGTTATCTGTCTGGGCGCGGTAATCCGCGGCTCAACCCCGCATTTTGATTATGTGGCCTCTGAGGTTTCTAAGGGGGTAGCCCAGGTTTCTTTGGATACGGGAATACCGGTGATTTTTGGGGTGATTACCGCCGACACTATTGAACAGGCAATAGAAAGAGCCGGGACCAAAGACGGAAATAAAGGAAAAGACGCCGCTATCTCAGCCATCGAGATGGCTAATTTAATAAGTCAAATTTGATAACAAGGATATCATTTAAACCCTAAACTCGAAACCCTAAATTCTAAACAAACTCAAAACATGTGTTTTGGGTTTAGGATTTTAGCTTTTGGACTTGTTTAGGATTTATGGTTTAGTATTTGGGGTTTTTAAATTGGTTGATTTTATGAGGAACAATAGCTAAGATGCGTAAGCGCACCCAGGCCAGGGAATATGCCCTGCAGTTGCTTTATGAATATGATATTATTAAGGACTTTCCGGATAGTTTAACTTCTTTTTGGAGCCGGCAGGAAGAGCCTGTGGATGAAGAAGTTAAAGGTTTTGCCGAGGAGTTGGTCCAGGGGACTGTCCGGTATTTAAAAGATATTGATAAGAAGGTCTCCGGATACGCCGCCAACTGGAATTTAAACCGGATGGCGGTGGTGGATAGAAATGTCCTGCGCTTAGGTAGTTTTGAGCTCTTGTATCTCAAAGATGTTCCGGCCAAGGTTTCTATTAATGAGGCGGTGGACCTGGCTAAGAAATATTCCGGCGAGGATTCCGGAAAGTTTGTTAATGGCATCCTTGACCGTATTAAAGACGAATGCGGCAAGGATTAATGAAATACGCGGACCTGCACACGCATACCTATTTCTCCGACGGCACCTTCAGCCCTCAAGAGGTTATTGCCTTAGCCAAGAAAGAAGGCCTTAGCTGTATAAGCATCACTGACCACGATTCAATTGACGCCTACCTGAGCTTTCCTTTTCAAGAGGAAGATGTTGAACTTATCCCGGGGATAGAATTAACCGCTGACCTTAATAATATTGAAGTCCATATTTTGGGCTATCTGGTTGATTATCAAGAACTTTGGTTCCAGGAAAAACTTAGAGAAATCCGCCGGGAACGCGTTAGCCGCCTGGAGGAGATGTGCGCTAAGTTAAGCGCCCTGGGTATGCTTATAAGCGCGGATGAGGTCCTGGAATTTACCGGCAATGCCGCGGTAGGCAGGCTGCATTTGGCCAGGATGATGGTTAAGAAAGGATTTGTCTCAAGCGCCCAAGAGGCCTTTAACCGGTTCATTGGTGATGGCAGGTCAGCGTATGTTTCTCGCTTCCGGCTTAAGCCGGGAGAGGCCATCGCGCTGATTCGTAAAGCCGGTGGCGTGCCGGTTTTGGCTCATCCTTATAGTTTGGCTAATCAGGAGTTGATTCCCGGGTTTGTTCAGGATGGGCTTATGGGTTTAGAGGCGATATATCCGGAGCATACCAATTCTCAGGTTAAACGTTATAAAGAATTGGCTCAGAAATACGGCCTTTTGGTTACCGGTGGTTCAGATTGCCACGGTCAGGCCAAGCCCGAAGTAAAAATGGGAATGATTAAACTTCCTTATGAGTATGTGGAGAGCCTTAAAGAAGCCGCCGCCAAACGCGCCTAAAGGATAGGATATGAACAGTAATGAATATTTTATGCGAAAGGCTTTTTCTCTGGCTTTAAGGGCTAAAGGGATGACCTGGCCCAATCCTTTGGTGGGGGCGGTGGTGGTTAAGAACGGTAAAATTATCGGTCAAGGCTATCATAAGAAGGCCGGTTTAGCCCACGCTGAGGTTGAGGCTATTTCTGCCGCCGCCAAACGCGCCCGGGGAGCGAGCCTTTATGTTACTTTAGAGCCTTGCGCTCATTACGGCCGGACACCCCCTTGCGTGGATAAAATAATTGAATCCGGGATAAAAAGGGTGTTGGTGGGTATGGTTGACCCTAATCCCCTGAATAACGGCAAGGGGATAAAATTGTTGAAAGAACACGGGATCAAGATTGAGACCGGTTTATTAGGGGAGGAAATAAAGAAGGAAAATCAGCCTTTTATCAAATACATCACCCAAAAAACCCCTTTTATTACAGTTAAGGTCGGGCAGTCTTTAGACGGAAAGATCGCCTTAAAGAGCGGTGAATCCAAATGGATTACCTCATCCCTTGCAAGAGAATATTCCCATAGCCTGCGCCGTGATTATGACGGAATAATGGTGGGAGTTAATACCGTGATCCGGGATAACCCCTTTTTGTCAGGCTCTCCTGACAGGCCCTTAACCAAGATTGTAACCGACAGCTCTTTAAGTACGCCGGCAGAGGCCAACATATTCAAGAAGCCGGGCGAGGTGATTATTGCCTCTTTGAAGGAAAAAAGCGGCCAGGAGACCGAGAGCCGGAACCTTCTGCTTCAGAAGGCCCGGATTCTGGAGGTGAAGGAAAACAACGGCCAGTTGAATCTCTATGATTTATTGAAGAAGCTCGGCAGGCTTGGGCTGTGCAATATTTTGGTAGAGGGCGGAGGCTCGTTGATCGGTTCGCTGTTTGATTATGGATTAGTAGATAAAGTGATGTTTTTTATCGTCCCTGAAATTATCGGCGGTAAAGACTCAATCAGTTCAGTAATGGGCCGGGGCATCTCCCGCTTAGACAAGGCGGTAAGGTTGAAAGATGTCAAGGTTAAGATGATAGGGGAAGATTTTCTGGTTGAGGGGACGGTTAAGGAATACTGAATTCATATGTTTACCGGGATTATTGAGGTAGGGGCAGGCCTCCGTGCCTGCCCTAAACAGGAGTTGAGATGTTTACTGGAATCATTGAGGAGTTAGGGATTGTTAAGGATGTGAGCCGTAAAGGCCGCCTTATTTCGTTATCTATTCAGGCGGATAAGGCAATTTCCGATACAAAAATAGGGGATAGCATTGCTGTAAACGGGGTGTGCCTGACTGTGGTTAAAATAGAAGATAAGGTTTTGAGTTTTGATCTTCTTGAAGAAACTGCCCGGCTGACTAATTTAGGAAAGCTTAAATCTAATGAAAAGGTGAATCTGGAGCGCTCGCTTAAAATAGGTGACAGGCTTTCGGGCCATTTTGTAACCGGACATATTGATTGTCCGGGGGCTATTCGCGAGAAAACCTATGTTTCAGGAAATCTCTCTTTTAAGATAACCATTCCCCGGGAGTTCCTGAAATTTATCGCGCTTAAAGGCTCAATAACAGTTGACGGCATCAGCCTGACGGTATCCGATAAGCGTTCCAATACCTTTAGCGTCTGTATTATTCCTCATACCCTCAAAAATACCACCTTGAGTTTCAAAGGCCCGTCTTCAGAAGTGAATATAGAAACCGACATCCTGGCTAAATATAATAACCAATAGCCGCCTAACGCGTCAATGGGGACATGCGGAAATTTACACTTTGGATAGGCGGGACAAACTTGTCCCGCCTTCGGGGCGGGCCTATCCCAAGTTTCGTAATAATCTTTCCCCCGATTATTGACTGTTTACGCAGCTATTACATCAATTATTGCTAAAGGCCATTTTTTTTGGTATAGTATGGCGATGGCAAAAATATTGCTTGTGTTGGCCGGTGGGGGAATAGGTTCTTTGTTGAGGTATGGCGCATCCGGAGTCTTCTCTAAGGTCGGCCCTGGTTTCCCCATAGGGACATTACTGGTTAATCTGATAGGTTCTTTTTTAATCGGCCTACTATGGGGGATATCTGAAAAGGCGGCTTTTCACCCTATCTGGAGGATGTTTCTTTTTACCGGTATTTTGGGAGGTTTTACCACTTTTTCCGCCTATGGCTTGGAGACTTTTAATCTTTTGCGCGAAGGTAAACTAATGTCGGCCATGGCCAATATCCTTTTAAGCAACATCTTGGGCATAGCATTGGTTATCTTTGGTTTCCTTGCCTCCAGATATTTCGTAAATATATATTAAATTAATTTCGGGGCGTGGCTCAGCTTGGCTAGAGCGCGTCGTTCGGGACGACGAGGCCACAGGTTCAAATCCTGTCGCCCCGACCATATTAGTTCACAGTTCACGGTTGACAGTTCACAGAGGAAAAGCAACAAAGGTAAGGCGAAAAGGATTTAAACAAAACCCGCCACCAGTGGGATTAAGAGTTGCTTCTTTTAAATGAAGACCATACTCCTGCTTATTATCTCCAACATCTTTATGACTATCGCCTGGTATGGCCACTTGAAATATAAGAATTCACCGCTATGGATGGCGATTTTAATCAGTTGGTTGATTGCCTCCGTGGAATATTGCTTCCAGGTGCCGGCTAACCGCATCGGCCATTCTCAGTTTTCCGCACCCCAGCTTAAAACCATCCAGGAAGTCATCGCCCTCATTGTTTTCTCCGTATTCTCAGTGGTTTATCTTAAGGAAGGTCTGAAATGGAATTACATTGCCGGCTTCTTGATGATGGTCGGGGCGGTGTTTTTCGTTTTTAAAAAATGGTAGATTCTAAGAGCAGTTTTAAGCGCGTTGAAGCGTCATATTCCGGCAGGGTCCAGGGGGTGGGTTTTCGTTTTACCGCTCAGAAACTGGCCGAACATCTGGATATTAAAGGCTGGGTTAAGAATCTGCCTAATGGAGCAGTGCAATTAGTGGCTGAAGGAAGCGAGGATAATTTAAATAAGCTTTTAGGCCAACTAAACGCGCATTTTAAGGATGATATGGAGGATGTCCGGATAAGCTGGCAGGAGCCTACCGAGGAATTCCGCGAATTCAACATTATCTTTTGATGCGTTATGGGATTTTTTCCGATATTCATTCTAATTTAGAGGCCTTTGATGCCGCGCTTGAGGTTTATAAAAAAGAGGGAATTGAGCGCTACCTTTGTCTGGGCGATATTGTAAGTTACGGCCCTGACCCTTCCCAATGTATCCAAATAGTCAGAGAGCTGAAGGCGAAGGTCATTGCCGGCAATCATGAATGGGGAGTCTGCGCTAAATCTAAATTAGAGGATTTTACCGCTCTGGCTCAAGAGGCCCTGGTTTGGACTAAAAAGGCCTTAAGGGATGATGAACGGAATTTTTTAGATGCTTTGCCTTTGGTATATGAAGAAGAAAACTTTATTCTAGTCCACGGCAGCTTAGACAGCCCCGCGGATTTCTATTATCTCGATAATGCGGAAGACGCGGATACGAGTTTGGCGGTGTTAAAAAAACAGGTTTGTTTTGTGGGGCATACCCATCGGCCCGGGGTTTTTGTGGAAAGAGACGAGGAACTGTTTTTTAAGCCCTTAAAAGTCCTGGAGCTGGAGGATAATAAAAGATATATCGTCAATGTGGGCAGTATCGGACAGCCCCGGGACAGGGATTGCCGGGCCTGCGTAGTGATTTACGATACCGATAGCAAAACTATTGAGTTGAAAAGGGTGGAATATGACTTTAGGCGGACCCAGGAAAAAATTCTTAAATCCGGTCTGCCTGAATCTTTAGCCTGGCGTTTAGCCGAGGGAAGGTAAGCGAAAATAATCGCTTTGGAAATGGGAATGGGCATAGATAAGGCTAGGGCAGAGATTGAGAGGCTGAGGGAAGAGATACGCCATCACGATTATTGCTATTATGTGTTATCCCAGCCTGAGGTTTCGGATAGGGAATACGACGGGCTTATGCTCAGGCTTAAAAGGCTGGAAGAAGAATTCCCTGTCCTGGTTACTCTTGATTCTCCCACCCAGAGAGTCAGCGGCGCAGTTCATGAGGGCTTTAAGACCGTCCGGCACCGGCAGAAGATGTTATCATTAGATAATGTGTATTCTTTTCCGGAGCTTAAAGATTGGGCCGAGCGGGTGTGTAAAGGGCTTAGTCTGAATGAGCCGGTGGAATATGTGGTAGAGTTGAAAATTGACGGCTTAAGCGCTAATCTGACCTATCAAGACGGTGTCTTGACTGTGGGCTCAACCAGAGGCGACGGCGAAATGGGTGAGGATGTAACAATTAATTTGCGAACCATCCGCGCGATTCCCTTGAGACTTAAAAGCGATAATCCTCCTAAGTTTATTGAGGTCCGGGGCGAGGTGTATTTAGAAATTAAGGATTTTAATCAGATAAATAAAGAGCGCCAAAAACAGGGCGAAGCCTTATTTGCCAATCCCCGTAACGCCGCCAGCGGCTCGCTGAAGTTATTAGACGCCCGAATCACCGCCGGGCGTAAACTTAAATTTTTCACCCATTCCATGGGGGAACTGGAAGGGGCGGAATTTTCCACCCACTGGGAATTCCTGGCGGCTATGAAAGAAAGCGGCCTGCGGGTTAATCCGGAGAACAGACTCTGTAAAGATTTAGGCGGGGTTTTTAAATTCTGCGCCTTTTGGGAAAAGGCCCGTCCAAAACTGGGGTATCAGATAGACGGAGTAGCGGTCAAGGTGAACTCCCTGAAACAACAGCATAGGCTGGGCTCAACCTTGAAGAGTCCGCGCTGGGCAGTGGCCTATAAATTCCCGGCCCATCAGGTAACTACGCGGCTAAAAGATATCATTGTTTCAGTGGGCAGAACCGGAGTGATAACTCCGGTGGCGGATTTAGAGCCGGTTGAGTGCGCCGGAGTTGTTATCAGCCGGGCCACTTTGCATAATTTTGACGAGATCCGGCGGCTGGGCATAAAAATCGGCGACCGGGTAATTTTGGAACGGGCGGGCGAGGTCATCCCTAAAATTATAAAGGTAGTTGATTCCACGCGCTCCGGAAAGGAGAGGGTTTTTCAAACCCCCAGGAATTGCCCGGCATGTGATTCAGAAATCGTAAAAGAAAAAGAGGAGGAGGTTGCCTATCGCTGCGGCAATCCTTTGTGCGCGGCCCAGCTGGAAAAAGGACTGACACATTTTGCCGGCCGAAGTTGTATGGATATCGAGGGCTTGGGTGAGAAAATAGTCCGGCAGTTGATTGAAAAAGAATTAGTCCGGGATTTTGCCGATGTGTATTATCTGAAGAAAGAACAGCTTTTAAAGTTGGAGTTTTTTAAAGATAAAAAAGCCGATAATTTACTTATGGCTATTGAAAAAAGCAAAACCCGCCCCTTAGGCAGGCTTATCTATGGATTGGGAATTCGCCATGTAGGAGAGAAGGCGGCTTATATCCTGGCCCAAAGGTTTAAAAGTTTAGACAAGATAGTCTCATTAAAAAAAGAAGATTTAGACGCTGTCTATGAGGTTGGGCCGGCCATATCCGGCTCTCTCGCGGCTTTTTTTGCCCAGAAGCCGGTAAAGGAGCTGATTAAAAAACTGAAGGAAGCCGGGGTGAATATCAAGGAAGCGGGGGAAGGATTGATCAGGACGCCTTTAGCCGGCAAGACGATTGTCTTTACCGGAGGGCTTGAGTCTTTAAGCCGCCGCCAGGCCGAAGATTTAGCGCGTAAGGCCGGGGGAAGCCCAGGCTCAGCCGTAAGCAAAAATACCGATTTTTTGGTGGCCGGAAAAAATCCCGGCTCAAAATATGACCAGGCGCTTAAATCAGGGGTAAAAATTATTAGTGAAGCAGAGTTCAGGGGGATGCTTAAATGAAACTCAAAACTCAAAACTTAAAACTTAAAATTACCGCTCTGGTTATGGGTTTTTTAATGATAATTTCTCTCACCGGCTGTGAGGCCTTCGTGAAGAAATTTAGACGTAAGCCTAAAGAAGAAAAAAAGGAAGAGCCGATAATTCAGCCGGAGAGCTATCCCGATGTTGCCTTAAATAAAGATGAATTATACCGGGATTATTTTCTTTTTTGGGAGAGCTGGGCGGATGAGCTGGTATCTTTCTTAAAGGATAATGCCAATACCAAAAAACAAAAGGAATGTATCCAGCAGGCAATGGATAACCTGCTTAAGATGCAATCGCTTTTAAATGAAGAAAAGGCCGCGGCCCTGGATAAGTTTGTGATAGAGCTGACCACGGTTAAAAATGTCTTATTCCAAAGTTATCTTAACAGCGCTGATTTTTCCTACTTAAAAAACAAGGTAGAGAGAATCAAGGCCAAGGTGCATCGGGATTTCGTTTTTTCTAAGATTAAAAAGGACCTGAGGTAATGCGCGTTGACGCTCTTTCGGTGGGAGAATTGCAGGTGAACTGCTATATCCTCTCAAGCTCTCAAACCGGAAATGCCATTATTATTGACCCGGGAGATGATTACCCGAAGATAAAATCCTTCCTGGAAAAACATAAGCTCAGCCCTAAATTTATCGTGCATACCCACGGCCATATTGACCACATCCAGGCGGATGATGAATTCGGCCTCGCGGTTTACGCGCATAAATTGGATGTGGAGCTTTTAAAAGACCCGGATAAGAATCTCTCTAATTTCTTAAGCTTTCCCTTTAAGGTGAATTCTCCGGTTAAACCTTTAGAGGACGCGGAGATTATCACCCTGGATGACATATCCTTAGAGACGATACATACTCCGGGGCATACCCCCGGAGGGATATGCCTGAAAGCCGGGAATGTTGTCTTTACCGGCGATACCCTGTTTGCCGGAAGTATCGGCAGGACTGACTTTCCCGGGGCCTCAAGCAAGCAGTTGATAAAATCAATCAGGGATAGATTGTTGACTCTTCCGGATGAAACCCTGGTCTATCCCGGCCATGGCCCTTCCTCAAGCATAGGAGAAGAAAAAAGGGAAAATCCTTTTTTAAAATAACAGATGCAAGAATTAGTTGAGAGTTTTCTTAATTACCTTTCCGTAGAGAGGTCTTTAAGCAGGAACACCATACTCTCTTACCGCCGGGACTTAGAGAAATACATACATTACCTTAAAGTTTCCAATATAAATTCTTTATCCCAGACCGCCCGAAAAAATATCAGCGATTTTATGTTTGGCCTTAAAGACTCGGGTTTATCCGCGGTATCCATTGCCCGGAATCTGGTGGCCATTAAGGTGTTGTATCGTTTCCTGGTGCGCGAGAGAATCTTGACAACGGACCCCTCCAGCCTTTTAGATTCGCCGAAATTATGGAAGAAGATACCGGACGTTCTCTCAGGGCTTGAGGTGGAAGCTTTGCTTGAGGCCCCTGATCTTAAGACCGCGCGGGGCCTGAGGGATAAAGCGATTCTGGAGCTGATGTATGCCACGGGACTGCGGGTTTCCGAAGCGGTTAATCTTAAGACCCAGGATGTAAACTTTGATGTGGGTTTTTTACGTTGTATAGGTAAAGGATCCAAGGAAAGGATAGTGCCTTTAGGAAAAGAGTCTATTCAGGCTATAAAAAAATATTTAGAAGAGGCGCGGCCAAAATTAGCCCGGGGCGCGGGCGAAGACGCGTTTTTGTTCTTGAGCCGTTTGGGCAAAAAGATATCCCGTCAGTCTTTCTGGAAGTTGATAAAACATTATGCCGCCCTCGCCCGGATAAAAAAGAATATCCGTCCGCATACCCTTCGCCATTCTTTTGCCACCCATCTTTTAGAAAGAGGGGCGGATTTAAGGAGCGTGCAGGAGATGCTCGGCCACGCTGATATTTCCACCACGCAAATTTATACCCATATCGACAAGAACCGGCTCAAGATGATTCATAAGAATTTTCATCCCCGGCCGTAGTGCGCTGTTACATAAAATTTTTAATAACAGCGCGAGAGAGCAATTGAGCAATCGAGCAAATAGAACAATAGACAAGAAAAAAGCTCAATTGCGGTCTATTTTCTATTGTTCAATTGTTCAAAAACTTCTGTAACAATGTAGTAGTGCGCTGTTACATAAAATTTTTAATAACAGCGCACAGAGCAATTGAGCAATCGACAATAGAGCAATAGACAAACAACCATGCAAGAATTAACTGCACGGTGTAGCAGTAAGATATATGGAAAATTTAGCCGACAAGCTTAACCGGGAACCGCCGGAGGTCCTGCGGAGCATAAAACTTATAAGCGGCATTGCCGAAGAACTCGGCTATCCGGTGTATGCCGTGGGAGGTTTTGTGCGGGATATCATCCTGGGAGTTGAGGATTTTGACTTAGATGTAGTGGTGGAAGGAGACGGGATAAATCTTACCCGGGAGTTAAGCCGCAGGTTGAAAGTCGGTTGGACCGCGCATATCAGGTTTAAAACGGCAACGATACATATTCCCGGCGAAGTGAGAATAAAATTAGATGTGGCTACCGCCAGGCGAGAGATTTATGATTTGCCAGCCGCGCTTCCTAAAGTGAATTTTGGGAGCATAAAAGATGATTTGAAAAGGCGGGATTTTACCATCAATGCCATGGCCCTTGATATATCCCGGGATAGTTTTGGCGAGCTGGTAGATTTCTTTGACGGCAGAAAAGATCTGCGCGATAAAGTCCTCAGGGTCATGCATGATTTAAGCTTTATTGATGACCCTACCCGGATATTAAGGGCGGTGCGCTTTGAGCAAAGGTTCGACTTTTACATCGAGCCGCGCACCTTAAAACTGCTCAAGGAATCGCTTTCTAAGGGGATGTTAGAAAAGGTGCATAATCACCGCCTGCGCGATGAGCTTATTTTAATCCTTAAGGAACCGGATCCGGTTAAATCCTTAAGAAGGATAAATAAATTGCGCGGTTTTAAATTTATCCATCCTAGTTTAGCCGTTGATGAGAAAACCTTCGCTTTGTTAAAGCGGGTAGATGAACTTTATCAATGGTTCGCCGG
Organism: Omnitrophica bacterium GWA2_41_15; assembly: GCA_919902675.1. Classification (GTDB taxonomy): domain Bacteria; phylum Omnitrophota; class Gorgyraeia; order Gygaellales; family UBA12090; genus UBA12090. Next base: position 25,926 of record CAKKRH010000007.1, on the reverse strand, counting down.
GAATTTTGTCCATAAGCATAAACATAAGGTTGAAAGATGGCTTCTTTATCTTATTGTTTTACTTGAAAATCTAAGCATGGTAAAGCTTAAGAGAACCCTGCAAAGCTTCGCCTTTCATAAAAAAGATATTCAAAAAGTTATTTCTTTTAAGAAAGATACCGCTAAAGTTGTATCTAAGTTAAAAAAGGAAATTTCAATCAGTGGTATCCATAAAATTCTTTTCCCCTTAAGTTATGAAGTCGTCTTGCTGATGCTTTTAAAGTCCGGGGATGGCCGGGTTAAGAGAAAGATTCAGAATTTCTTACGCGTTTACAGCGGTATTCAAATCCATCTGCGGGGAGATGAGCTTAAGGAATTAGGCCTGCGGCCGGGCCCGGATTTTAAATTGATTTTGAAGGAGCTTCTGGACGCCAAATTAGACGGAAAATTCAGCACCAGGGAAGAGGAATTATTATACTTAAAGAACGAGATTCTTCCCGACAGTGCCGCAATCCCGGCTTTTCGCCAGGAAAGCAAAAAACCGTAAAAATTTGAAAAACATTACCATTTTTTGAACTTTTATGATATACTTTCTCTTATGGCTAAGAAAATATTGATAGCGGATGATGATCCCGCGGTTTCCCAGACCTTAAAAACAGCTTTGGAAAGAAACGGTTATGAGGTGGATACAGCCGCAAACGGAGAGGAATGCCTGCAGAAGGTTTTGATAAATAAGCCGGATTTACTGCTATTGGACATTATGATGCCGCGGATGGACGGATTTTCTTTCTTGGTGGCTATCAAGGAATTAAGGGCCTTAACCGGAAGCGCGCCTCAGATGCCGATTGTGGTAATTACCGGAAAAGACAATGATGTAAACCGTTCTTTGATGACCCATGAAGACATCAGAGATTATATCTTAAAGCCCTTTAACCTTGAGGAGCTCTTAAGCAAGGTTAAGAAAATCTTGGGTCTTTCTCCATAAAATTTACCCGCCCCCCCCCTTGACAAACTCAAATTTTGTGTTATACTTTAATTAGAAGTTTGCACTTTGACAATTAAACAAGAAATACCATTTGAAAAAGGCAAATTATCCGTAAGGATAAGACGCAAAGCTTCCGGTCCCTTGACCATAGGTTAGGGGGTAGCGGGGTTACCAAAGGGTGAAAGCAATAATTAACCCTAAAAAATCAGCCTTTAGGGTTTTTTTATTGCCGTTTTAAGGAAGAAGATTTTTTAAAAGCCCTTACGGAAGGTTTGCCTTATGGTTCGGTAAAACTAAGTCCGTAAGGGCTTTTTGTTTGAATATAGCCTACCAGCCACGGTAAGTTTTTCTTGATACGATTACCGCTTTAATCAATCCTTCGACACCACGGTCTAAAGACCGTGGTTTGCTCAGGATTGATACTGAGAGCGGCGTAACCTTTCCCCGCCTAAAGGGCGGGGTTTGAACGCCGCCGAATGTATCAAAGCTGTAATCGTATCATCCAATGAGGGTCATCCTTCAGGAGGAGAAAATGAAAAAAAATGTGAGTACTCATAGGGTGGTAACTTTCCTGACCAGAGCGGAGTTGGAATTCCTGGATAAATTGGAGAAGGATATGATGTTTTCTACCGGCAGACATCTCTCGCGTTCCCAGATTCTTCAGGATATGGCTGAGCTTTTATCCAGGACCAGAATGAACGCGGTAGGGATAAAAAATGACGATGAACTCAAAAAGAAAATACAGGAAGCCATATCTAAAATGAACCAGCAGGATAAAGAAAAAACTCCCCAGGAGAAGAGCGAGGCGTAAGATGAATATCTATCCGAATAATTTGAAATTGCGGGAACTTTTTACCAAAGGCGGGCTGATGCTTTTTACTATTCATCGGCCCCAGGCAGTCTATAAAGGCACAATAACGTTATCGCCTGTGGCGGATTGTTTTCAGAGGCGGGTTGTATATATGAGGGAATATCTGTATAAGGGGAATGATGGAAAGGAGGAGTAAAATGAGGTCAAACAAATTATTTTTATTGGTGGGAGCTTTAGGCTTGTATTTTCTAATTGGAATGCTTCCAACATTGCAGGCCCAGGAAGAAGCGGCATCTCAGACAGAGGCTTCGGTAGGAACGCAAGAGGCGTCAGGCTCAGGCGCCTGGAAGCAGGAGTTTATTTCTGACCGCCAGGCCCTTAAAGAAGAGCGTCAATCAATAACAGAGAATGCCCAGGCCGCCAAGCAGGAGGAGCGGCAATTAAAGGATCAGATTCATCAGGCGATACAGTCAGGCGATTATGAGACAGCCAGGAGCCTGAAAGATCAGTTTAAAGAAACCCATCAGGAAAATATTGAACAGATACATGGCGATATTCAGGCGTTTCAGGAGGCCAGGCAAGAGTTTAAAAATGATCTGCAGAGCGCCCGCCAGGAAAAGAGGGATTACCAATCACAGGGAGAGGGGGAAACATCAGGTTTTAATCCTCCCGGAGCCGGCCCGAATAATCCCCCGGGCAGAGATTTGCCACCGGGACTAAGAGATAAAGCCGAAAACAAGTTTGACCGCCGGGAAGACTTTCGAGACAGGCGTGAGGATATCCGGGATAAGAGAGAGGATATCTATGACCGCAGGCACGATGGCGGGTTCTTAGACAAGTTAGAGGATAAGGCCGATAAAGCCGAAAACAAGTTTGACCGCCGGGAAGACTTTCGAGACAGGAGTGAAGACGTTCGGGATAGGAGAGAAGATGTGTATGACCGTACCCACGATGGCGGCCGGTTGGATGGGCTGGAAGACAAAGCCGACAGAGCCGAAGACAGATTTGACCGCAAGGAGAATGTCCGCGATAAAGCCGAAAACAAGTTTGATCGCCGGGAAGATAGGCGGGATAGGCGTGAGGATGTCCGGGATAGAAGAGAAAATTTGGGAGATAATGTCCGGGCGCATCAAGACCGCGGCGTCCGAGATCACGGCGCGGGTGTCGGAGCCGGCAGGGGACAAGGTGGTGAGCATAGGGCGGATGCCTCAATGCGTAGTGAAAATAAACCCGCGCGTGCCGGAGGCGGCGAGCATAGAGGCGGCGGCGCTCCAGCGCGTGCCGGCGGAGGTAGCCATGGAGGCGGCCACAGGCGCTGATTCTTTGGATAAGGTAAAGAATGGAGAGGCTGTTATCTGAAAATGGTATCAGCCTCTTTTGTTTGTGGATTTTGCTATTGCAAAATCCAGGTTTATGCGTTAATATAATAATTATATGCGTGCTATAAATAAAATCACAATTTTAGGTGATGGCGGATGGGGGACGACCTTAGCTATACTCTTGGCCAGGAAGGGATATAAAATAACCCTCTGGGGGGCGTTTAAAGATAATATAGCCGAAGTCAATAAGACGCGTATTAATCAAAAATTCCTTCCCGGCATTAGATTGCCTTCCTCAATTATTCTTACCTCTGATTTGGTTTTGGCCCTTAAAGCCGCGGATTTAATCGTCTTGGCCATTCCTTCCCAGTTTATCCGTCAGGTATTAAAGCGGCTCAAAGAATTAAATATTAATTCTATTCCTTTCTTAAGCGTAGTTAAAGGCATTGAGACTGAAACCCTGATGCGGGTTTCGGAAATAATTTACCAGGAATTAGGGAAAAGCCTTAAATTGGCGGTGCTTTCCGGGCCGACCATTGCCTTAGAGGTGGCTAAAGAGGTGCCTACGACCGCGGTGGTCAGCTCCTGGAGCGAAAAACTATCTGAATCATTACAGCGTGTTTTTACTACCAACAGGTTCAGGGTTTATACTAATCCGGATGTGGTTGGCGTGGAATTGGGCGGGAGCCTCAAGAATGTTATTGCCATTGCCTGCGGGATTTCCGACGGATTAGGCTTTGGCGCTAATACCAAGGCCGCGCTTTTGGCCCGGGGCCTGGCGGAAATCAGCCGGATGGGGATAGCGGCAGGCGCGAAAAAAGAAACCTTCAGCGGCATAACCGGCTTGGGTGATTTAGTTACCACTTGTATCAGCCAGCATAGCCGCAACCGTTCAGTGGGCGAGCAGATCGGAAAGGGCGGTAAATTAAAGAATATCTTGTCGCGCATGAATATGGTGGCAGAAGGCGTGGCCACTGCCAAGGCGGCCTATCTCTTAGGAAAGAAATACCGTGTTTCCATGCCGATTACTAATGAGGTCTATTCCGTGCTTTACAAAAATAAAGATCCCTTTAAGGCGGTCAATGACCTGATGACCCGGCAGAGAAAAGAAGAATAGCTTATAAGAAATAGGGCTGGTTGAGGGAAAGTTTGGCTTATCCAGCCTTATTTTTTGGCAAAAACTTTCCTTTACAGCCTGGGAAAAGGCAGGTATAATCTATATATTATGTGCATGTTCTTCAAAGTAAGAAAGATGATAAGTTTTACACCGGTTTTACTACTAATTTAGGCAGAAGGATAGATAGAGCTTAGGCATATTAGTTTGTAACGGGGCGTGGCTCAGTTTGGCTAGAGCACTTGAATGGGGTTCAAGAGGTCACAGGTTCAAGTCCTGTCGCCCCGACCAATTTAGTTCACAGTTGACAGTTCACAGAGGGAAAGCAGTAAAGATAGGGCAGTAAGGACTTGAACAAAAAGGGGGTTTGGGGGGAAAAGATGATTTTCCCCCCAAGATACGCTTCCTTGTTTACGCTACGGGGGTGACAGCGAGCCTAAAACCGTAAGGTTTTAGGGGAGCGTCATAGGGGGCAGGAAGGCCCCCTATGAATAGTTCAAGTCCTGTCGCCCCGACCAATTTAGTTCACAGTTGACAGTTCACAGAGGAAAAGCAGTAAAGATAGGTTTATAAAGCAAAACATTGCGGAGGTGAAATTATGGGTTACGCCGGATCTGAAAGAAGAAAACATCCGCGGGTGGCAGGAAAGTTTGTAGTGTCTTACCGGGTCAAGGTTGAGGTGGATAACTATGATATCTCCCAAACTCGCAACTTAAGCCTGGGAGGAATGATGTTGACTACCAACCGGGAATTTACTTTAGGGACGGTTTTGGCTATTGACATACGGCTTCCCTTTTTTATTGACGCAATAAATCTAACCGGAAGGGTTATTGATTCAAAAGAGGTGGTCAAGGATTTGATTTATGATACCAGGATCCAGTTCTTAGAAATTGATTCCAAGTCCGCGGGCATAGTTAACGATACGGTTGGATATTATTTAAAGACTCAGAAATAATCGGTTCACCGCTAATCGCGGCAGGACAGCGGCAATAAATCCTCTAGATTGAACCCGAATTTCGCAATAGGTTTCGAGAAAAATGGCCTAAATCCTATTGCAAAATCCGGGTTATGCACTAAATCCTAAACTCTAAGCAAACCCAAAACCATAAACTCAAAACTCAAAACCATAAACTCAAAACTCAAAACATAGGTTTAGGATTTTAGCTTTTAGATTTGTTTAGGATTTAGAGTTTAAGGTTTAGGGTTTAAAACAAAACTATGGATAAGATTAACGTGGGATTAATTGGTTTTGGAACGGTGGGCGAGGGCGTGGTCAGGGCGCTGCTTACCAGAGAAAAGTTCCTGAAAGAGAAGGTTGGCGCGGGCCTGGTCTTAAAAGCCGTCTGCGATAAGGATATCCGGCGTCCGCGCGCGATAAAGGTAAAATCGGGCATTTTAACCACGGATATAAATAAGATTTTAAATGATCCGGATATCCGGATTGTGGTTGAACTTATCGGGGGGATACATCCGGCCAAGGAATTCATTTTAGAGGCTTTTAAGCGGGGTAAACATGTGGTTACCGCTAACAAGGCCCTTTTGGCTGAGTGCGGTGAGGAGATTTTTCAGGCGGCCAGAAATTATAAGGTTGACCTTTATTTTGAGGCTTCTGTGGGAGGAGGGATCCCGATTATCAAGGTCCTGAGAGAGTCTTTGGGGGCTAACCATATTGATACCGTGCTGGGAATCGTCAATGGGACATCTAATTATATTCTTACCTCAATGGAAAAGGACGGTTTAAGCTTCAATCAGGCCCTTTTAGAGGCCAAGAAAAAAGGCTATGCCGAGAAAAACCCGGCCTTAGACATTAAAGGTTTTGACTCCGCGCATAAGCTGGCGATTTTGGCTTTGCTGGGCTTCGGCAAGAGCGTGAACATAAAAGATATTTATGTGGAGGGAATTGAAGATATCTCTTTAAGCGATATTGAATACGCCCGGGATTTTGGTTATGTAATTAAGCTGTTGGCTATTGCCAAGAATGTCCGCGGCCAGCTTGAGGCGAGGGTGCATCCTACGCTTTTATCCAAAGAGCATCTGCTTTCCAATGTCAGCGGCGTCTATAACGCTATCTATGTGCACGGAGATTACGCGGGAGGAGCGCTTTTTTACGGACGGGGCGCGGGTTCGCGCCCCGCGGCAAGCTCGGTGCTGGGGGATATAATTGATGTAGCCAGGAACATAAAGAGCAGTTCTGTGGGCCGCGTGCCGGTGTATACCGCGGATAAGACGATTAAAAGTCTGCGTCCGATCAGCGAGATCGAAACCCGCTACTATCTTAGGCTTTCGGTTATTGACCGTCCGGGCGGTTTAGCCAGGATTGCCGATATTTTAGGCCGGCAGGGAATTTCTATCGCTTCGGTAACCCAAAAAGAAAGACAGCAGGCCAGGATGGTTCCGGTAGTGATGATGACCCACGACGCCAGGGAAAAGAATATGCGTCTGGCTCTGGATGAGATTGACAGGCTTAACGCGGTTAAGAAAAAAACCGTGGCCATCAGGGTTGAGCGATAGCGATAAAATGTATAGCGGCATAATTGAAAGATTTCGTAAGCAGCTTCCTGTTTCTAAAGATACTCCGGTAGTCAGCCTCAAAGAAGGAAACACCCCTTTAATACTCTCGGATTGCCTGAGCCGAATTATAGGCAAAGGTTTTGAGGTGTATCTGAAATATGAAGGCCTGAATCCCACCGGTTCTTTTAAAGACCGGGGGATGACCATGGCAGTCTCAAAAGCTAAGGAAGCCGCAAGCAGAGTTATAATCTGCGCCTCAACCGGAAATACCTCGGCTTCGGCAGCCGCCTACGCCGCCAAGGCCGGTATTAAGTGCGTGGTTTTAATCCCGGAGGGGGCGATTGCCCTGGGTAAACTGGCTCAGGCCCTTATCCACGGGGCCAAGGTTCTGGCGGTTAGGGGAAATTTTGACCAGGCCCTTAGTTTAGTTAAGGAGATTGCCGCCAAGTATTCAATTACTTTAGTAAATTCCCTTAATCCTTATCGCTTGGAAGGGCAGAAGACCGCGGCCTTTGAAATTTGCGAGGATTTAGGACGCGCCCCGGATTTTCAATGTATTCCGGTAGGAAACGCCGGAAACATCACAGCTTATTGGAAAGGCTATAAGGAATATAAACAAGACGGTAAAATTAAATCTTTGCCTAAAATGCTGGGGTTTCAGGCTCAGGGAGCAGCTCCGATTGTTAAAGGGCACCCAATAAAAAATCCTAAAACTATCGCTACCGCCATCAGGATAGGTAACCCGGCAAGCTGGCGTCAGGCGGAGGCGGCCCGCGATGAATCCCGCGGTTTAATTGACGCGGTCAGCGACGCCGAGATAATCTCGGCCTATAAATTACTGGCTTCCCGTGAAGGCATCTTTGTTGAGCCGGCATCGGCGGCCTCGGTCGCCGGCCTGCTGAAGTTAGCCGGGAGAAACTATTTTAGGCGCGCCAGGCGCCAGGCGCCAGGCGCGGCAAGAATAGTATGCGTCTTAACCGGCCATGGCCTTAAGGATCCGGATCGGGTAATTAAAGTTATCAAAAAACCCAAAGTGGTTAAGGCGGAATTGAAAGCTGTTCTTAAAGAAATTGGATATTAAGAGCTGTCAGCTTTCGGCTGTCAGCTGTCGGCTTTTTAGCTGAAAGCCGAATGCGGAAAGCCGAATGCGGAAAAATGATTTTAAAGGAAAAAGGATACTGATTACTGCCGGGCCGACCTGGGTTCCCATAGATGAGGTAAGGGTTATTTCAAATATATCCAGCGGGGAGACCGGAATCCTGCTGGCGGAAAAACTGCTTAAACATGGAGCCGGGGTAACTCTGGTTCTGGGGCCGGTAGAGTCCTGTTCTATCAATCCTTCGACCGCGCTCAGGATTGATACAAAGATTAAGCTGCTAAGGTTTAAATTCTTTGATCAGTTGAGAAGCCGGCTCAAAAAAGAACTTCTTTCTAAAAACTACGATTGTATTATCCACTGCGCGGCAGTCTCGGATTTCAGGCCGTTAAGCCCGACTCGGGGAAAACTTGCTTCGAACAAGGCCCATAATTTGAAATTAACCGTTTTGCCCAAGATAGTCAGTGAAATACGGAAATTATGCCCCGCGGCAAAATTAGTGATGTTTAAGCTGGAGGCGGGTATTTCCGATATTGAGTTGATCCGCCGGGCCCGCGAAGCCTTGCTTAAGGCTCAAGCGGATTTAATAGTGGCTAATAGAATTACCCCTTCCTATAAAGCTTTTATTCTTAATAAAAATGAAACCCTGGGCCGTATAAATTCCAAGAAAGAATTAGCGGATGCATTGGTTAATTTAATTTAGTTTGAGTATAATTGTCTAGGAAAATACCTGAGGTGAAGTTTTGAAATATATTATTTTAGTTGGGGATGGAATGGGGGATTATCCCATTGAGAGCCTGGGGAATAAAACTCCTCTGGAATACGCCAAGACCCCGAATATGGATTTCCTGGCCAAAAACGGAAAACTGGGATTAGTCAGGACCATCCCTGAAGGGTTGTCACCGGCCTCGGATGTGGCTAACCTGGCCATATTCGGCTATGACCCTAAGGTTTATTATTCCGGACGGGCTCCGTTTGAGGCGGCTAATCTGGGGGTTGCGCTTAAGGATGATGAGGTTGCCTTTCGCTGTAATTTGATTACGGCAAGCCCGGACAAGCTTATTGATTATAGTGCCGGACACATCTCTACCAAAGAGGCTAAGGTATTGATTGAATTCTTGGATGAGAAATTAGGCACTTCGGAGTTGAAGTTTTATCCCGGCGTAAGCTATCGGCACCTGGCGGTGTTTAAGACCAAGGGCTTAAAGGCGCGCTGTGTCCCTCCTCACGATATTACCGGCAGGGAATTCAAGAAATACTTGCCTAAGGGCCCGGATGCCCAGTTTTTGGTATCTTTGATGCAGGAGTCAGTGAAGATTTTAGCTGAGCACGAGGTGAACCAGGTCAGGATTGACTTAAAAGAGAATCCGGCGAATATGATTTGGCTTTGGGGCCAGGGAAAGAGGCCGTCTTTGGTCAGTTTTAAAGATAAGTATGGACTAAGCGGTTCGGTAATTTCGGCGGTAGACTTGATTAAGGGGATTGGCCGCGTAGCGGGATTAGAGGTATTGAATGTTAAGGGGGCTACCGGTTATTATGACACCAATTACCAGGGAAAGGCCGAGGCGGCGATAGCCTCGCTTAAAACTAAAGACTTGGTTTATCTGCATGTGGAGGCCCCGGATGAGGCCTCCCATAACGGTAATATGCGGGAGAAGATTCTGGCTATTGAGAGGTTTGATCAATTAGTGGTAGGAACAATTTTAGAGGCCTTAAAAAAGAAGGGTGATTTTAGAATCCTTCTTCTGCCTGACCACGCCACGCCTCTGGCATTGCGCACCCATACTGCCGACAGTATTTGTTTCGCGATGTACGGAAAAGGCATTTCTCCTTGTGGTTTGGAAGGATTTAACGAGGCCCAGGCCAAGAAAAGCGGCATATTCCTGGACCAGGCCCATATCCTGATGGACAGGCTGGTCAAAGAGCAAGAAATATAGGAAAAAAATAATAAAGGGTCAATAGTCAATAGTCGATGGCCGATAGAAAGAACCATAGGCCCTTAGCTAATAAGCTTATTAGATGAGGAGAAGATAGAGTGGGAAGGTTAATTGTGCAGAAATACGGCGGTTCTTCGGTAGCCAATCCTGAAAGAATCAAGAATGTGGCTCGCCGGGTGGTTAACTATAAGAAAAAAGGCAATGATCTGGTGGTGGTGGTCTCGGCCCTGGGAGATACTACTGATGAGTTAATTGAGCTGGCCGCTAAGATTTCAGACAATCCTCCGGAAAGGGAGATGGATATGCTGCTTTCTACCGGGGAGCAGATTTCAGTCGCCCTTCTGGCTATGGCCATTCAGGAGTTGGGCGCTGAGGCAATTTCCCTAACCGGTTCGCAGGTAGGCATTATTACTGATACCGTGCACACCAAGGCGCGGATTGTCAAAATCGAGGCTCAGAAACTGCGCCAGGAATTAAAAAAAGGCAGGATTGTGATTGTCGCCGGTTTCCAGGGGATGACCCCGGAGCAGGATATTACCACCCTGGGAAGAGGGGGCTCGGATTTAAGCGCGGTGGCCCTGGCTAAGACCCTGGAGGCTGATGAGTGCGAGATCTATACCGATGTTGAGGGGATATTTACCGCTGATCCGCGTGTTGAGCCCATGGCGCGTAAACTTGAAAACATCACTTATGATGAGATGTTGGAGATGGCCTCTCTTGGCGCGCAGGTAATGCAGGCGCGCTCAATTGAAGTGGCTAAAAAATTTGATGTACCCATACATGTCAGGTCCTCATTTTCGCGAAAACGCGGGACAATGATTATCAGGGAGGTAAAGAATATGGAAGATGTTTTGGTTACCGGGGTAACCTTAAATAAGAATGAGTCTAAGATTACTGTGTGCGATGTCCCGGATAAGCCCGGTATCGCCGCCAGGATTTTCACTCAGCTTTCAGAGGGCGGCATCAATGTGGATATGATTGTGCAGAATGTTTCGCATACCAAGCAGACCGATATTTCTTTCACCGTCCCTAAAAGTGACGGAGCTAAGGCAATCAAGCTGACCAAAAAGGCGGCCAGCGGCTTGGGCTGCGGGAAGCCCAACCACGGCCCTCTGGCCAGCGGTTTGGGAGAGCTTCAGGTGTTGGAGGATTCGGATATCGCCAGGATTTCCATAGTCGGGGTAGGGATGAAAACTCATTCCGGGGTAGCCGCTAAAATGTTTGAAACCCTGGCTGAGGAAAAGATAAATATTGAGATGATTTCTACCTCCGAGATAAGCATCTCTTGTATCATTAAGAAGAAATCCGCCGAGACCGCCCTCAGGGCCCTGCATCATAAATTTGGCCTGGATAAGAAATAAATAAAACAGAGGTAATATGCGTAAAATAGAGCTTTACGATACCACTTTGCGCGACGGGGCCCAGACCGAGGGAATTTCCTATTCGGTTCAGGATAAGGTTAGGATTGCCCGAAAGCTTGACCAGTTGGGGGTCCATTTCATTGAGGCTGGCTGGCCGGCTAATCCCAAAGATAGAGAGGTTTTTAGGATTTTAAGAAACAAGCCGCTTAAAAACGCCGTTCTTACCGCTTTTGGGGCCACCCGCCGGGCGGATAAAAAAGTAAATCTTGACCCCAGTCTAAAAAGCATACTTGAGGCCCAGACCAAAGCGGTTACCATTTTCGGCAAGACCTGGGATTTACATACTAGGGATGTCTTGAAGATTTCCCTGGAGGATAATCTTAGAATAATCGCGGATACCGTTTCCTACCTGGCCTCCAAAGGAAAGACCGTAATTTATGACTGCGAGCATTTCTTTGACGGATATAAGAGCAATCCCGAATACGCCTTAAGGACGGTTTTGGCCGCTCAGGATGCCGGGGCCTCAAGAATAGTCTTTTGCGATACCAACGGCGGGACAATAAGTTCGGAGTTGATCCGGATTATTCACCAGGTTGCCCCCAAATTAAAGGCGGTCCTGGGAATCCACGCCCATAATGATTTAGGTTTGGCGGTGGCTAATTCTATCCTCGCGCTTGAAAGCGGCCTTACCCATGTTCAGGGAACCTTTAACGGCTATGGTGAACGCTGCGGCAATGCTGATCTCTCCACAATCATCGGGATTTTAAAAACCAAGCTGAATCTTGACTGTATCCCGGACAAAAACCTCAAAGAGCTGACCAAGACCTCGCATTTTATCAGCGAAATTTCCAATCTGCGCCAACAGTCGAATCAGCCTTTTGTGGGGGCCTCGGCCTTTACCCATAAGGGCGGGGTGCATATTGACGCTATGCTTAAAAATCCTAAGACTTACGAGCATATTGAGCCGGACTTGGTGGGCAATCACCGCCGGCTTTTGGCTTCCGAGCTTTCCGGCAAGATGCCGATTGTCCTAAAGGCCAAGGAATTCGCTGTTGACTTGGATAAAAAATCACCCCAGGCTAGGAAAATACTGAAGTTGCTGCAGGATTTGGAACATCAGGGTTATCAGTTTGAAGCCGCGGACGCCTCTTTTGAAATCCTGATTAAGCGCGCCCTTAAGCAATACAACAAATTTTTTGATTTGGAGAGTTTCCGGGTGGTGGTGGAGAAAAAGCCTGATGGAAAGATTACCTCGGAGGCGATTATTAAGGTAAGGGTTAAAGGAATGTTGGAGCATACCGCCGCTGACGGAGATGGCCCGGTGAACGCCCTGGATAATGCCCTGCGTAAAGCCCTGAAATCTTTCTATCCTAATTTAAGCCGGATGCATCTGTCTGATTTTAAGGTGCGGGTGCTGGACGAGAAGGCCGGCACCGCCGCCAGGGTGCGGGTGCTCATCCAATCTCAGGATGAAAAAGACTCCTGGGGGACGGTGGGGGTGTCCGGGAACATCATTGAGGCCTCATGGCAGGCCCTGGTGGACAGCGTGGAGTATAAGCTTTTAAAGGACAAGGCGTAATTATCTATGCCCCGGTTAAAAGAAGTGACGTCATCTTTGGAAAGCGCAAAAAAACAGAGCTATCTGGAAATTCATATAGAAGAAGACGGGAAGCTGAAATTTACCCCTCTTACCAGGAATACCGCTTCAGTGGCCAAAGCGCTTTCCGGCAAGGCAGATATGGATTTGAGTGTTTATTGCGGTTAGGGAAAATCCCTTTAGAGTAACAGGAGAATACGCGCGTGGAGACAATGTGCGATAAGGAAATTGATGTTTTGGTCAGGGCCAGGTATCCCTTGATTTATCTGGTGAGCTGGGAAGAGACAAGAATCCTCGAGCGTCTAAAGGAAATGGCTCAGCGTAGGCAAAAAAAGCTCTTTCTTTGGTCCATTACAAGAGGAATCTTTAAATTAGAGGATGAGCCTTCCAAAATTGATGAGGCAACCAGGGATCCCATAAACGCCCTTAGTTACATTGAAAAGTTTCCTGACCCTGCGCTTTTTGTGTTTCTTGATTTCCATTCTTTCTTAAATGACCAGACCATAATACGCAAGGTTCGGGATTTGGTGGGTAATCTTAAAGATACGTATGAGACCCTGATTATTATCTCTCCGGTAGTTACCGTGCCTGTGGAGCTGGAGAAGGATTTTGTGGTCCTGGATTACGCTATGCCTGATTATGAGGAGATGAATGAATTGCTTGATGAGATAATTCAGGTGGTTTCTAAAACTCCGGAAGTAACAATAGACCTTGCCGCTGACGCTAAGGAAAGGCTGGCCAAGGCCGCGCTTGGCCTGACGCGCTCTGAGGCGGAAAACGCCTTTGCCCGGGCTATTGTGATTGATAAAAAGCTCAATATCGATGACATCGATAAAATCCTTGATGAGAAAAAACAGGCGATCAGAAAAAGCAAGCTTCTGGAATATTATGAATTAAGGGAAGAGTTTTCCAATGTTGGAGGCGTGGATTGTTTAAAAGATTGGCTTTCAAAGCGTGGTATTGCCTTTACCCAGAAGGCCAAGGAATTCGGCCTGCCTCAGCCAAAAGGGATTATGCTTCTGGGAGTGCAGGGATGCGGAAAGAGCCTGACCGCAAAGGCCGTGTCCGGGTTATGGAAATTACCGCTTCTGCGGCTGGATATCGGGACGGTTTTTAGCGGTATCGTCGGCTCATCGGAAGAGAATATGCGCCGGGCGATAAGGCTGGCTGAGGCCCTGGCGCCGATAGTCTTATGGATTGATGAGATCGAAAAGGGTCTATCAGGGGTGCAGAGTTCGACATTCTCTGACGCTGGGACATCGGCCAGGGTATTTAGCACCTTTCTTACCTGGCTTCAGGAGAAGACCGCGCCGGTATTCGTGATCGCCACCGCTAATAACATTCAACTCCTGCCTCCGGAGTTATTACGCAAGGGGCGGTTTGACGAAATATTCTTTGTTGATCTGCCAAGCTTTGAGGAGCGAAAAGAGATATTCGCGATACACATCAAAAAGAAAAAACGCGATCCCCGGAGTTTTGACTTAGAGCTCTTGGCTAGGGAAAGCGACGGGTTTTCTGGCGCGGAAATAGAGCAATCGGTGATTGCCGCGATGTATGACGCGTTTTTAGAAAACAGGGATATCGCCTCCGAAGACCTGGCGCGCAATATAAAGCAAAGCGTGCCTCTTTCGGTAACGATGAAGGAAAATATCGATGAAATAAGAAGTTGGGCGCGTTACAGGGCCCGTCCGGCAAGCAGCGCGCAAAAGGATTCATCGGCTAAAAAAGAGAGAAAGCTAGAGTTTTGACAATAAAGAGTTACGATTCATCGCCTTAAGGCGAAGAATCGTTTCCCGTTAAATGTGCTGAGGAAATTCATCAGGCGTTTTGAGAGGCTGGAGCATATACCCAAGGACAGCCTTTACAAGGAATGCCTTAAGATCTCAAAGCGCTTTGAGCGCCTGGAAATAGGTGAAAGAAAAATAGAGGTGGCGATTACCGACAGGATCGCCCAGGCGGAGACTGCCCCAGCGCATATTCTTTATTCGATTGTGTGCCCTTTCTGCGGTAGGGAAAATTTATGCTCCGCGAAGGTTTGTGTGTCCTGTCAGAGGTCTCTTGAAACCCGCTTAGTGGAGAATTTCCAGAAGGCGGCCCATTCAATAAAGAAATGCGCCTGCGGAGCGGTGAATCAGGCCCAGCGCAGGGATTGCTGGATTTGCGGCAGAGACTTTACCTTAGCCGGCGATAAGAACGCGGCAATTGATTCGGAGAACGAGATAGACATAAACATTGACGGAGCGCGATATAGGTCTTCTGATAAGAATCTCCCTCTGGAGATAGTGATGCTTATGGAAAGAATACGCAGATACGGTTATAGTAAGGAATTGGTGGATGACTGGGTCAAGCGTAAAAAAGTGGAAGACGATTCTCGCCAGGAGTCATTGCGCAGGCGTATAGAAGATGTCAGGTCACGTCTAACCCTGCGCCAGATTCAGCTGATTTTAGGGGCTATGGGCTTATTTGTTTATATCGTTATCAGTTTAATTTTCCGCGGATAGAAAAGAGACGGCCGTCTATGTCATCAGGGGCTTCCATAACCACCGAAATATGCGATTTAATCGCCCTAAAACGGACTTTATCCGAGCTCCAAGCGGAATATGAAGAGGCAAAGACCGTGACTACCTCTGACGGCGTTTTACGTAAAGTTGAAGTAGCGATCAGGGACCCTCATGGCCGGATCATCGGACTCGAGAAAACCAAGAAAGGGGAATATCGGTTTGTGGCCGATACCAAAGGCCTATCCAATGAACAGCTTAAAAAACAGCAGGCCTTCATTAATAGAATCAGGCAGAAATACGCCTACAACAAGGTTGTTGATGAGCTTAAAAAGCAGGGCTATGTAATTTCCCAGGAAGAAAAGGTGCAGAATAACACCATTCGGCTTGTAGCGCGAAAATGGTCATAGAAAATATAATGTTGGGTATTGATAATTAAGGCGGGAGAAGAGCGATGGCGGGAAAGCAGGAAGTGGAGTTATTTATTTCCGAGGAAGGCGAGCTTAAAGTCCACATCAAAGGTATTAAGGGGCCGGGGTGCCTCAAAGTATTAGAATCCCTGGTCAAGGAAATCGGCAGTGAAAAAGGAAGAACGCTCACGGGTGAATATTACGAATCTGTGAAAAATACCGTGGCCTCCTCCGCTAAGTTAAGAAAGTAGAAAAGAGCTATGGAAGAATTAAACAGCCGTTACGACCCTAAAGAGTCAGAGGACAGGATATACGCCTTTTGGCAGGAACGGAATTTGTTTTCGGCTAAGATCAATCCCGATAAGAAGCCTTTTTGCGTCGTTATCCCCCCGCCGAATGTTACCGGTATTTTGCATATGGGCCATGCCTTAAATAATACCTATCAGGATATCTTAATCCGCCTGAAACGGATGCGGGGTTTTGAGTCTTTATGGATGTCCGGCACCGACCACGCCGGAATTGCCACCCAGAACGTGGTTGAGCGCAAGCTGGCCAAAGAAGGCCTGAAACGCCAGGATTTAGGCCGGGATAAGTTCTTAGAAAAAGTCTGGCAGTGGAAAGAGGAATACGGCTCAACCATAATTAAGCAGCTGAAAAAAATAGGGGCTTCATGTGATTGGGAGCGGACCAGATTTACCATGGATGAGGAGTATTCTCAGGCGGTGAGGGAGGCCTTTGTCCGGCTTTGGGATAAGGGGCTGATTTATCAGGGGGATAAAATCATCAACTGGTGCCCTCGCTGTCAGACCGCTTTATCCGACGAAGAGGCAGTGCATCATGAAATAGCGGGGAATTTGTATTATATGCGTTATCCGTTGAAAAAGTCCACAGTTCACAGTCCAAAGTCCACAGAAAAGAACAAAAAGGCTATGGACTATGGACCGTCGACTGTTGACTACATCGTGGTGGCCACGACCCGGCCGGAGACTATGCTGGGGGATACGGCGGTGGCGGTTAATCCTAAAGACCGGCGGTATAAAAAGCTTATTGGCCAGGCGGTTATTTTGCCTTTAATTGAGCGGGAAATTAAAATTATCGCCGATGAATTTGTGGATTCTAAGTTCGGCACCGGAGCGGTAAAGGTTACTCCGGCCCATGACCCCAATGATTATGAGATGGGTAAACGCCATAATCTGGAATTTATCAACATAATGCATCCGGATGCTGTCCTCAATACTAATGCCGGGGAATATTCCGGTCGGGACAGGTTTGAGGCCCGGGAGGCGATAATTGAGGATTTGAAGGCAAGGAAACTTCTTGAGAAAATAGAGCCGCATACACATTCGGTCGGCCATTGTTATCGTTGCAATACCATAGTTGAGCCATATTTATCCCGGCAGTGGTTTGTGAAGATGAAACCCCTGGCTGAGCCGGCAATCAAGGCAGTTAAAGACGGCACAATTAAATTTTACCCTAAACGCTGGACTAAGGTCTATTTGAACTGGATGGAAAACATCCGCGACTGGTGTGTCTCCCGGCAGATTTGGTGGGGGCATCGTTTGCCTGTTTACTATTGTAGAAATTGCATGAAACAGGCAAACGAGTCCACAGTCCACAGTCCACAGTCCACAGAAAAAACAAAATCTATGGACTATCGACTATGGACTATGGACAAAAAAGGAATTATTGTTTCTAAGATAGAGCCGGATAAATGCCCCGAATGCGGTTCAGTTGATATTTATCAGGATGAGGATGTGTTGGACACCTGGTTTTCCTCGTGGCTGTGGCCGTTTGCCACCTTTGGCTGGCCCTTTCATCCGCCTGTGCCGCAGGCGGATGCGCCTACGGCGCAAGCTGATTTAGATTACTTCTATCCCACCTCGGTTTTAGTTACCGCCCCGGAGATAATCTTTTTCTGGGTGGCCCGGATGATTATGGCCGGTTTTGAGTTTATGGGTAAAGAGCCGTTTCGGGATGTCTATATCCATGGCACGGTCCGGGATATTGAAGGCAAAAAAATGTCTAAATCCCTGGGTAATATCATTGACCCTTTAGATATTATCGCTCAATACGGCACTGATGCCTTAAGATTCAGCCTGATGTCTTTGACCTCTGTGGGCCAGGATGTGTATTTGTCAGAGCAGAAATTTGAGCTGGGCAGGAATTTTGCCAATAAGCTTTGGAACGCATCCAGATTTTCTTTAATGAACTTAGATTTGAACACGGTGAATACGGATCTTTGCCTGTTTTTTAAAAAAGAAAAATTGGAATTGCCCCAGCGCTGGATTTTGAGCCGGTTTTACTCTACGCTTAAATCTTTGAACCAGGCCCTAGACGGATATAACTTTAATCAGGCCGCGGGAATCCTTTATGAATTCATCTGGCACGAGTTTTGCGACTGGTATCTGGAATTGGTAAAGCCGGATTTGGTGAGCGCTTTAGCGGGTGAACAGGTGAACGAGAAAACTAAGAACACTCAGGTAGTTTTATATAAAGTTCTGGAAAAAACCTTGAGGTGCCTGCATCCTTTTATGCCGTTTATTACTGAGGAAATCTGGCAGAAATTGCAGGCAAGGGACAGGGTTCAGGGTTCAGGGGTCCGAAGTATTATGGTTGCGCCCTGGCCGCACCTGCAGAAGCAGATGATTGATAAAAAGAGCGAAGGCATAATGCGAATCGCGATTGAGGTTATTACCGTGATCCGGAATCTCAAAGCTCAGATGAAGATAGCCCATACTCAAAGCGTCAAGGTCAGCTTGTTAACTAAGGACAAAAAGAGCAAAAAAATTTTGGAGCAGGTTTCTCAGTATATCATTAACCTGGCTAAGTTAGAAAAATTAAATATCGGTTCGAAAGGTATATTACATAAAAAAGGCATTAGCGCTATCGCCGCTAACATCCAGGTGTTCTTGGAGCTGGAGGGGCTGGTTGATATCGAAAAAGAGATAGAAAAACTAAATAAAGAAATAGAAGGCCTGAGCAGGGACTTAAAGGCTAAAGAGGCCCGCCTGGCTAATAAGGAATTTATCAAGAAGGCTCCTCCTGAGATTGTGGAAAAAGAGAAGGAGCTATTAACTGCTGGTAAAGAGAAGTTAACTAACCTGAATAAAATTATCCATGAGCTTAAAAAATAAATTATCCGAATCCGCGCTTTATGACTTAATCCGTAGCGCCCTCAAGGAGGATATCGGCTCCGGGGATATCACTACCGAACTTTTGATTCCTAAAAATAAGGCAATTCAGGCGGTGATAATTTTAAAGGAAAAAGCAGTTCTCGCGGGTTTAGAAATTGCCCAAAAAGTATTCAAGGCGATAGATAGAAATATCCAGTTTAAGGCATGTTCGGCTGACGGCTCTCAGGAGAAGCCGGGTAAAATAATCGCGAAAATCCAGGGGCGGGCCAATTCAATCTTATCCGGGGAGAGGACCGCCTTAAATTTCCTCAGCCATTTATCCGGCATAGCCACAGTTACCCGAAGTTTTGTGGATCAGGTCAAGCCTTATAAGGCGAGGATTATGGATACCCGTAAGACCATTCCCGGTTTGAGGGAATTAGAGAAATACGCGGTGGCCTTGGGCGGCGGCCATAATCACCGGATAGGGCTCTGGGACGCGGTTTTGGTCAAGGATAACCACATCGCGGTTTTGAAGGCGGGATCAAAAGGGATAAATATTAAGGATATTGCCTGTCTGGTAAAAGAAAATAAACCTCAAGGGATGAAGGCGGATATAGAGGTGCGGAATTTGAAGGAATTCCAGGAAGTTTTAAAGATTCCCCCGGATATAATTATGTTAGACAATATGGATATAAGCCGGATTAAGAAGGCTGTGGCGATGCGCGATGCCAAATGTAACAGACAAAAGGTGAAAATAGAGGTATCCGGAGGCGTGCGCTTAAGCAATGTCATGGCAATTGCCAAAGCCGGAGTAGATATAATTTCTATCGGCGCCCTGACCCATTCCGCCAAAGCTGTAGACATGTCATTGGAAGTTATAGGATGATTATTTACGAAGAAATATTACGGGAATTTCAGAAGCAGAAAGTAAAATATGTGCTTGTAGGGGGCATAGCTTTTAATCTGCTGGGAGGAAGCAGGAATACGCTGGATATGGACATTCTGGTTGAGATGAGCGATGAGAATCTTTTTAAGATAGTCAGTATTCTAAAGAACGCGGGCTATCGCGTTAAGCAGCCGGTTGACCCGTTAATGATAGCGGATAAAAATACTCGCGAAGACTGGATTAAAAACAAGCATATGAAGGCGTTTAACTTTTATAAAGGCGAAAGAAGTTACGAAGAGGTGGATATAATAATTGACTCTCCGGTTAATTTCAAGCAGGCCGTTAAAGACGCCTTAAGAATTAAAGCCGGAAGAATAACTTTGTCGGTTATATCAAAAAAGAATTTTATAAAAATGAAGAAAATGTCCGGCAGGGACAAAGATATGTTGGACATAAAAGAAATCAGCTTACTACGATGATTTGCCGCTGGCCGACTAAAAGGGAAAGGGCATTAAGGAATTCTGAAATATCCGCCTTGAAGAAACTCGAAGGCCTCAGGTTGATGAATGAATTGGCGGATAAAGTTTTGACCAAAAGCCAGCAGAAGCTCAGAAGAAAATTAAAGAATCCGTAGAAAGAAATGGTGAAAAGAAAGAAATGGGGTCAGCCCTTGAAATGTGAAATGATTCGGATCAAGCCGTGGAGAAGTTTAAGTTAGTAAGCTCTTTTAAGCCGGCCGGGGACCAGCCTCAGGCGATTGAGGCCTTAACCCAGGGGATTAAGGATAGCCGGACATATCAAGCCCTTCTGGGAGTTACCGGCTCAGGAAAAACCTTTACCCTGGCCAATACAATCGCCAAAATCAATAAACCCACCTTAGTTATTTCCCATAATAAAACCTTAGCCGCCCAGCTTTACGAAGAATTTAAGGAATTTTTCCCGGAAAACGCGATAGAATATTTCGTCAGCTATTACGACTATTATCAGCCGGAGGCCTATGTTCCTTCCACTGATACATATATCGAGAAAGACGCCTCAATTAACGACCGGCTGGACCGGCTTCGTCTTTCCAGCACTACTTCCCTGCTCAGCCGGCAGGATTGTCTGGTAGTGGCCTCGGTTTCCTGTATCTATAATTTAGGCTCACCCGAGGATTACCGGGAATCTCTGGTTTTTCTGGATTTGGGCCAGATAATCCGGCGCGATGAATTATTAAGACATTTAATTGACATCCAATACGAGCGCAATGACTACGAATTTATCCGCGGTAAGGTCCGGGTCCGGGGGGACACCATAGAGGTCTATCCGGCCTACGCCCAAAGCGCCGTCCGGATCGAGCTTTTTGGCGATGAGATAGAAAAGATTATTGAGTTTAACCCCCTTGATGGTAAAAAGATAAGCGAGCTTTCCAGGATTGCGATCTATCCGGCTAAACATTTTATGATTCGCGGTTCCCGGATAGAAGACGCCCTGGAATCCATCTCCAGTGAACTTAGCCAACAACTTATGCATTTGCGCTCCCAGAATAAAATCTTAGAGGCCCAGCGCTTGGAGTCGCGCACTAAATACGATATGGAGATGCTCAAGGAAATCGGATATTGCCACGGAATAGAAAATTATTCCCGTCATCTTTCAGCCAGGCCGTCCGGGAGCCGGCCGCACTGCCTGATAGATTATTTTCCTAAGGATTTTCTCTTGATAATTGATGAAAGCCATGTAACCATTCCCCAGATAGGGGGAATGTATGCAGGGGATAAGGCCAGAAAAGAGACCCTGGTAGAATTCGGCTTTCGCCTGCCTTCCTGCCTGGATAACCGGCCCTTAAAGTTTAATGAGTTTGAGAGCTTAATAAATCAGGCAATCTTTGTCTCGGCCACCCCGGCAGAATATGAGTTAAAAAAATCTAAAGGCCGGGTTATCGAGCAGATAATCCGGCCTACCGGTTTGATTGATCCGGAGATTATTATCAAGCCCATCGAGGGCCAGATTGAGGACTTGGTTAAGGAAATCGCCAAGCGCGCTAAAAAAAATGAACGGGTCCTGGTAACTACCCTGACCAAGAGGATGTCTGAGGATCTATCCGCCTATTTAAAGGAAAAAGGCCTGAAGGTGAAATATCTGCATTCTGAGATTCAAACCATTGAGCGCGTCAAAATACTCAAAGAATTACGCCAGAAGAAGTTTGATTGTTTGGCGGGGGTAAATCTTTTACGCGAGGGCTTAGACTTGCCGGAGGTTTCCTTAGTAGCCATATTAGACGCGGACAAGGAAGGTTTCTTAAGGTCAACCACCAGCCTGATTCAGGTTTCCGGGCGGGCCGCCAGGAATATCAACGGACAGGTAATTATGTACGCGGATACAATTACCGGCTCAATGCGCCAAGCCATTAATGAAAGCTCCCGGCGCAGGAAGAAACAGCTCGCATTTAATCTTAAGAATAAAATCACTCCCCGGAGTATCCAGAAGTCCATCCGCGAAGGCATTGAGCTTTTGGATGAGGCCGAGAGCCTGGTTGAGGGCCTCACCGGTTTAGCCAAAGAAGAATACGAGCTGAGCTCTTATATCAGCGAGCTGGAATACCAGATGGAATTGTCCGCCCGCAACCTGCAGTTTGAAGAAGCCGCCCGGATTCGGGATAAGATAAGGGAAATAAAAACAGGTATCCCTAAGTAAATTTGAATAGGCTTCACAATATTTCCTCTCCCCTCGGGGAGAGGGTTAGGGTGAGGGGGGAATGAAGCGAAACAGCGTAGAAAAATGCAGGAAACTACGGAAAAATCAAACGGATGCTGAAGGTAAGCTCTGGTTGATATTACGTAATCGTCAACTATCCGGAGTAAAATTTAGAAGGCAATTTCCTGTTGGTAGATATATATTAGATTTCTATTCCCCGGAATATAAACTTGGTATTGAAGCTGATGGCGGACAGCACTATGAAGATAAAGGCAAAAAGCAGGATGGACTAAGAACCAGAGAATTGGCCAAATATGGGGTAAAGATAGTAAGATTTAGTGATTTAGATATATTGAATAATATGGATGGGGTTTATAAAATAATTCTGGGGGTTATAGAAACGAGAAAAGTAGTTCCCCTCACCTTAATCCTCTCCCCAAAGGGGAGAGGAAATGAGGGGGGTTAAAAATTTACCTTCTTCCCCTTTTTGAAAGAAAGGAGCGGGTGTCCGTCCCGAGGCGCGCAGTGGGTTTTGCGCGGGCGGCGGACACGGGGGACATTTTACTTGACAGTGTATTCAATTTTGAGTACAATCGTACTCAAAAGGAGCACAATTGTTAAATCTTTATATCACCAAATCTAAAATCAGGCAGGACCTGCTCGCCCTATTTTTTACCAATCCCTCCCAGAGATATTATCTTAGGGAGATTCAGCGTATTCTCGGGCATTCCGCCGGAACTATCCGCAGGGAGCTTCTAAGATTTCAGGAAGACAGCTTATTCACCACCAAAAAAAACGGTAATCTTTTATACTATTCATTAAACAGGAATCATCCTTTATTTGATGAATTAAAAAGTATTATTTCAAAAACAGCCGGCATGGAAGGAAGTCTGAAAGAAGCTTTATTATCGCTTAAAGGAATAAGTTTTGCCTTTATTTACGGGTCATTTGCCTCTAAGAAAGAAAAATCCGCGAGCGATATAGACTTGATGGTAATCGGGAATCCTGGCGCGTCTTTGCTTAATGAAAAAATAGCTCAGTCGGAAAATAAGCTGAAAAGAGAGATAAATCACTTGGTGTATTCTTTAGAAGAGTACAAGGCGAAGAAAAAGACAAAAAGCGGTTTTATCCTGGATATCCTGAATAATCCCAAAATAATGCTGATAGGCAAAGAAAATGAATTATAAAGAGCCAAAAGAAAACCTGCTCAAAGAAGGATTAATAAAAAGATGTCCGTTAGATTATAAGGCTATATCAAGCCTGATAAAGCGGGCTTATGTCGACCTGAAAACAGCCAAAAGAAATTTAGAGCAGGATGAAGAATGCGCTTTTAATTATGCCTATAATGGAATGTTACGCTGCGGGCTGGCCTTGATGTTTAGCGAGGGATTCAGGCCCGACATAAAAGACAAGCATTTAACTATTGTCAGATTTGCCAGTTCCATTTTAGGCGGGGAATTTAAAAAACTCATTAATGATTATAATTTTATGAGAAGAAAAAGGAATAGGTTTATTTATGAGCCTGAGGCTCCTTGTTCGCTAAAAGAGGCCAAGGACGCTATAAAAACTTCGGGAGAATTCATAACCAAGGTTTCAAAATTGATAAGAGAGAAGATGCCGCAAAAAGATTTTAATTTTTAGAAAATATGAACGCTGAAATACCGGAAAGCATTTTTTGTTATTCGAATTTTGTTACTTATCATTACTTATAAATGAGTAATCCTCAATATAAAAATAGCCGCGGCCGGCTGCGTATTGGTGATGATTGGAACGCGATAACAATTATCGCGCTTTCGCAAAATAACCCTTTAAAGGCAATCGCTGAATTAGTGGAAAACAGCATTGACGCCCAGGCAAGGCATATCACGATTATCCGGGGTAAAGAACACGGAGAGCATTACCTTAAAGTTGTTGATGATGGACAGGGTATTCCTTGTAATGAGGAAGGTATTCCTGACTTTAAGTATGTGGCAACTCATATTTGTGATTCGCTGAAACGGCGTCTAAAAGAAGGGGGACTCCAAAACATTCAGGGAGAATTCGGTATCGGCCTGCTTAGTTTCTGGACCGTCGGACATAAATTATTGATGGTTTCTTCCGGCAAGGACGGCAAGGCCTATCAAATGAGTATGGAAAAAGGTAAGCCGGGTTATTCAATATCCCACCGTCCTCATCTCTTGCCTATAAAAGGAACCCAGTTGACCATAGCTTCTTTGCTCGCCGGAATACGGATGCTCAACGGCGAAAAAATTCAACGATATTTAGCCTCCGAGTTAAGAGACCGCATTCGTCATTCAGGCGCGAAGATTAAGATTATTGACCGGACCAGCCGCGCTGAGTTTGAGGTTGAGCCGCGTCAATATGAAGGCCAGCTTATCCATGATCTTCCTTTGCTTACAACGGCTTTCGGTGAACCTATTTACGCGGAGATATATATCGCGGCAAAAAATACTGAAAACAACATTAGCCTTTTTCGCTCAGGAACGCGGGTGCTTCCCAATATCTCTATACTTGATTTTTTTCAATGCGAACCATGGACTTCCGGTTATTTTGAGGGAATTATTGATGCTCAGTTTTTACATCTTACGCCCGGCACCAGAGACGGAATTATTCATGATGAACACTTTGCCGTATTCTGTGATTCTATAGCGCCTCTCAAAGAACGTCTGACGGCAATTGCTTTGGAGCAAGGCAAAGCTGAAGAAGAGCGTGTGAGCAAGAATATACTCCGTTCCGTGCAGAAGGCATTCCTCGACGCTATGATCACTTTGCCGCCCGAAGAATATGATTGGTTTGGTATCGAGCAAAAGAACGCGCGTCGTTCATCCGCTCAAAACAAAGATATCACGCAAGAGAATGGCGTCCTGATGGTTCCTGACGCGCTAAGGCAAGAAGAGAAGAAAAGCGGGCAGAAAGAGTTTTTCGAAATCGCCGGGCCGCTCTTTTGCGCCCGTATCCAGCCAGGTTCGGCACTTGTTCAGGTGGGCAAGACGAAACCTTTCCGGGCCATCGGATTAGACCGTAACAAACGTCAGGTAGAAGAGAATCTCTCATACCTATGGTGTATTACGGAAGGAAAAGGGGATCTCGATAAGCTGGACGGCGAGATAGTTGTTTTTAGCGCCCCTATGGAACCCGGCTTGAGTAAATTAAAACTCGTGATTCAGCGAGATGATATACGTTGCGAAACAGAAAGCATCGTTACCGTCGTGGATTCTTTGTTTAAGGCTTCGGCTGAAAACAGTGAATCCCCGCGCAAGGGATTGCCCGGCTATACGCTGGAAAGCGCCCCCGGATATACCTGGCGCTCGCGATATGACGAAAAACGCAATATTGTTATAATCAACAGCGGCCATCGCGATTTCATTTACGCCGGACGCGAAAAGGCCAGAAAGCTGCGCTACATCTGCCGCCTCTTCGCCAAAGAGCTGATTCTACAAAATTTTGCCGGCCTGTCTTCAGGAGAACTCCTGGAACGCCTGGTCGAACTATCATTATACACTGAAGAGAATCTTCGTTGATTGAGGGCAGGGCTGCTTTACTTAACAGTGAGCAAATTGCCGCGCGGAAGATAAAAAGCGAGAATGCCAAGATTCAAGACCCCTTTTATCCTGTCCACGAGCGGATTTACCA
>CAKKRH010000006.1 GCA_919902675.1 Omnitrophica bacterium GWA2_41_15 | reverse complement strand
CTACTTTAAGGCCTACCAGAAATCATTCCAGGAAGGCGAATACAACCTCTCTGAACCTATATACACCCCTACCGGACAGGTGATCAGAAGGTATATGAGCGGGGGGATGCTTACCATGCCTACCGCTGAACAGATAAATAATAAATTCACAGGAAAAGATGAATATGTAACTTCCTCGGCGATAGAAGGTAAGGATAAGGTTATTTTCCGTCCAAGTGATTTGATTAATAAAACTAAGATTCAAGAAACAACAAAACAAAAACCAGCGGCTTCCGCGATAGAAGAATATAGAGATGATTTAAAAAACATCCTTTCTGAATTGCGCGATAAAGGCGGACTCATTATGGAATATGAGTATAATGGAATAAATAATATTTTAAACAATCTAACTACAAAACAATATATATTACTGCTAATCTTGAATTATCTAAAAGGTATCCGCGATGATATGTTGCCTTATTTCGATAAAAATAAAGCCGACCCCGCCATACAATTGGTTCCAAAATTAAGTGAAATTATTACTAAAATATATAATCCGGAAGACGCAAAGGATATGTTTTTATTAACAGAAAAAATAAACCAGGCAAGACAAGCGATAAGAGAAATTCTCTATAGAAATAAAAGTGTACTAAATGATCAATATGCGCAAGACATTCAAGCGATGTTAGTTGGAGGAGAGGTTGAATTTCTTTTTAGTGCGGCAACTGAGCTAAGGAGTATACTTAATGATAGTTATATCGAAATGCCAGAGGATCGCGTGATATTAACTCTCGTAATAAGTGACCTAAAAAAAATTATTCACGATGAAAAGGCAGAAAAAACATCACGAGCTGTTGTAACCGAAAGAAAGGTAAATTCAGCAAGCACAATAGCAGGCTTGCTTGAGCAGTCAAAAGAAACGATAAATAGCTTAATAAGAGAAACAGAGAAAGAGAATGCCAAGGGAAATGAAAATCAGGCATTGACATCATTATCGAGTGTATTATCTAACAATTTAAAGGACCTGGATGCTGAGCCGGAAATCGCGCTTCAACTAATAGGAGAGATGATTAAATACTTAAAGGAGCAAGAGCCAGGCTTAACCGTTTATCTTGCCCTTAGGAGCGAGATTATGCGTACCACAATCCCGGCCCTGGAATCAACCATAAAAACCCTGCGGGAGAAACAAGGTTCCGACTCGCCGCTGGTTGAGGATGAGAAATTGGCTGAAGAGTTTAATAAATTCGACCAAAGGCTTAAAGACGGAGATAAAGCTGTTCTTGATGAAATTGTTGATTTCTATGAGAACATTTCTGGCGGCCATGCCCAAAAGATGGAATTTTATAAATGGTTGCAAAATCATCAGTCGGCACTCGCGGCAAAAGCTCAGCTTAAGATAGGGCTTGATTGGATAGTGGTTGTTCCTGAATTAGTGGCAATCGCGAAAGGGGAAAGTTCTTACGGGAATCCTTATTCCGCGGCCAGACAGTTGCACGAATTGGCATTTCAATATACGCTCGGCGGCCTAACTAATGTTCCCCGGGAAGTTATTTTTGAAGCCGAAAAAGCATGGCAGGAGAATTCGGGATTAACGCATTTTTTGGCTCCTGTTACATTACCAGAATTTCCAATTGTTAAAGAAGGCCAAAAACCAGGCTATCTGGTAATTGAGCGTCATGGACAAGCAAGTTTTAGTGAAGATGTATACAATAGATGGGCCGGCTGGTTAAATTCCTTAGTTACTGAGAAAGGAAGAAAAGAAGCGCGAGAGGGAGGCGCAAAACTGTATGGAGTTAGATTTGACGAGGCATATTCTTCAGATTTATCAAGAGCGGTGAATACGTTGGATGAATTTCTTATAGGCATTGGGCAAACCGATATCCCCAGGAAAGAAACAAAAGCATTGCGAGAAAAAAACTATGGCTGGCTTGGCGGTCAGTCTAGAAAGGATCTTGAGGAGTTATTCGGCAAGGAGCAATTTACGCAATGGCGCCGCGCTATCAATGGCCGCGTTCCTCTGGGGGAAAGCCTGGCGGATACTAAGGAGCGGACAGGGAAATATGTTTTGGAAGAAATTCTCCCCGCTATTGCCGCGGGGAAAAATGTGGTGATTTCCGCCCACGGTAATAGTTTAAGAAGCCTGCTGGTTATTTTAAGGGAACATACTTTAGGAAGAATGCTAAACGATGAAGAGATAATAAAATTGGAAGTGCCTAATTCTGTACCCATTGCTATTAGGTTTGATACACAATTAAAACATGAGGAAATGTGGTCAAATCAAAACAGCCCAGAGGAAATATTGGCATTTTTACAATCCAGCTCGCCGGTGACAGCGAAGGAGTTGCTTCTAGCAGGCGCTCCTTCGGAGTTGGGAGAATTTGACGCGACAATGAGAACTAAGATGCGGCCGATATTATTTAAGGCTAGCAGGGAATTTGCAGAATTATTTTCTAAGCATTACCAATATGATGCTGAGATTAAAAGGCAGTTATTAGTTGAAAAGAGTAATCTTATTTCAACCGCGTATTTTCATTATAATAACCTTGGCCGTAATTATTACTATGGATTTATGCCGAATGAAAAACTTTATAAAAACATAATGGCTATAATAGGCGATATCTATAATGCGCATAATTTTTGTTGGGTTAATATGCGGTCTCAAGGAAAAGAATATAATTCGCATTTCTATAAGTTATTATTAAATTTACAAGAAGTGGTAATTGATACTTTTGAGAACAGGTTGCAAATGTTATCTAAAGATAAAGAACTTGAGACGTTGATATTAAATGAATACATTGGCAGGGGAAGCGACGGGCGGCTCATAATCAAACAATCGATAGAAGAATCTAAAATAAAAAAGGCTTTGAGCAAGCTGAGTTGGGGTGAAAGTAGTTTGCTTAAAGAAATTTCTAAACTAACAGGATTATATGAGATGTTCGCCGCAGAAATAGAGAATTCGCCAGAGGCAATAACAGCTTTGTTGAACAAGTTGGAATTAGCCCGTTTGCGTTGGTCAGCTTCCAGTAAAGATGAGCTTGAGTATGTGTTTAGAATTAGAGAAGTATTAAATCCTAAAATTGAAAGTAAGTTATATATGGAAAATAAAGAGTTTTTATTCACGTTGGTTGAGGTGATGAATATATGGCATGAAAACTGGCGGAAGTTAACCATGGATGAAATAAATGATGAGTTCTTTGCGGCAGTTGAAGTGTTACATAAAATAGCAGAAAAAAAGATTAAAGAGGAAGCTATAACGCAAGGGGGTAAATATTTGAGTAGGTTTACCCCTGAATATTGGAAAGAAATTGATGGGTTAAATGAATTAATTACGCTTACTGCCCCATCGAATCATTTGACGCCGGTTAGAATTAATACCATTCTGGAAGCTATCACAGCTATTGGTCAAAAAAGAGGAATGCTCCAGGTCTCTGCCGGCTCGCCGCTGACGGTTGAGATATTGAATAAAATAGAGTGGGATTATATCGCGCTGGGTAGCCTTAAAGAAATATTTAAAAAACAGTATGAAGCAATCAGCGAATATCATGGAAAGATTTTTGTGCTGGATATGTTATGGGATCCGTTTAACGCGGAAAAAGGTAATAAACAAAAAATACGCGTTATTCATGAGGCGGTTCGGGCATTAAAAATATCCAATAATACGAAATCATTAGAACTTGAGAAGATTAATAAGGAAGAATTGGGCAATTTACTTCTTAAGAGTTTAACCGGTTATTGCCATAAAACATTATTTGAAATCAAAGAGTTTCTTTCTAATCCCCCGCTTCTTCCCAAAAATACAGTTTTTACCACTACAGTAGAGTTAGAAAAAAAAAGGTCGCTTTTTCTCAAACAAATAGCGGAGATTGAGGCTTATTTGGGTAAAAAAGAGCCAGAGAGTGATTTTAGTGGCGAATTAAGAATCCCCGGTAAACTAAATTGGATGTTCAAAATACATAAAATGATACAAGACAAAACTACTTTAATTAATATTTTAAAACAGCCTTTACCGCCCGCCTCCTCCGCCATAATCTCCCAGGATTTAACCGGAGCAACTCCCGGCAAGCCTGAGATCGTTGGCGGTATTGACTTTCGGCAAATGAATATGCTCATCCAGCCCCAGGGGAGCTTTGCCTCCTCAAGCCTGGACTTCAGCCTCCCGGCCTTAAGTAAGGCAGAGGTAGAGGCCTTTGACCTGGATAAGGAGCTATCCGCTATTCAAAGGATGGCCTCCTCAGGCATAGCCCCCTCTTACCAGAGGCTAAAAGAATACCTGGCCGTCTGCTTTGCCAAGGAGAGAACCGGCAAAGAGATAGATAGCCTCAAGCTCTGCCTCTTAGATATATTCGAAAAAGAGCAGTTTGAGGCCAAGGAAACTCCTGACGGCTACAAAGAGGTCTTAGTCATTGCCGATACAAGAGGATATGTCTTAAGAGACCCAAGGCTTGCGGCAGTGGGGCAGAAGACTGTGAACTTGAATTAATAGGCCTAAAAACCAAGAAAAACGGCATTCCGATTGGGCAAAATTCGCTTGGGTTTTTAGGTTTTTTATTTATTTTTTATTTATTTTTCTAAAATATTTGACAAAAACAAAAAATATGTTATATTAGGGGCACATTGCGATAAGAACAAAGGACAAGGGTGTCAATAGGCAGGGTTAGCCTAAAGCAACAGCCGCAGTAATTATAGCATGGTTTTTCCGGCCTATAATTCCAGTTATTCCATAAGGTTACAGTTCTGCCGAAATCAATAAAACTTCGCGTCCAAAACAAGAGTGGATTCCCCCAAAGACAAAAATAACGACCTTAAATATCTAAAAGTTGTCCTTGAGGCCACAAGTATTCCTTTTGTATTGCTGGGCGGGCCGATGGTGGGGTTTTTCATCGGTTCTTTTCTGGATGATAAGCTTGGCTCAGGGAAGGTGTTCCTCCTTATTTTCGTAGTGCTGGGTTTTGTCGCGGCGATCAAAGAAACTATTTTTATCATAAAGAGAGTGCAGAAAGGCGTTTAAGAATGGCTTTTAGCCAAGTAAGGGCAAGTAATGTCAGGCGCTGAGCAATCTTCCCAGGAGTTAGCGAATTTTATCGGTATCGCGGTTAAGGGCCTGGGCCATTCAAACCTCGGGGCGTTTTTGCACCGCTGGGAAAATGTGATTTTTTCTTTGCTGGCGGCGGTGTTTCTGATTGTGATAGCCTGTCTTGCCGGGCGCGGCCGCGGGCTTATTCCCGAAAGAAGGCTTCAAAACGCCCTTGAACTATTGGTTGAAAGCATGAGCAATTTCGTTGCCGGAGTCCTGGGTGAGAAAGAGGGCAGGCATTATCTTCCCTATATAGGCACGCTCTTTCTTTATATCTTAATTATGAATTTTATGGGTATGGTGCCGGGAATGAAATCCCCCACCTCCAGCCTTAATACTACCGTGGCTCTGGCCTTTTGCACCTTTATCTATGTGCAATATACCGGGATGCGCAGGCTGGGGATTGTGGGATATCTTGACCATATGGCGGGAAATCCGCGTGTGCCCGAAGAAAAGGGTGTTTTTAAAATATTCCTAATTTTACTGTTTATTCCCATCCATATTCTTTTGTTTATTATTCATATCATTGGCGAATTCGTGAAGCCGGTAAGCTTATCCTTGCGTCTTTTTGGGAATATTACCGGAGAAGACGCGCTTTTGTATGTGTTTGTTGTATTGGGGCTTTCGATGTTTTCCGCCTGGAAAATTCCAGTGGGATTTCCTTTACAGATACCGATAATGTTTTTGTCGTTGATCGGAGGGGCGGTGCAGGCAATGGTCTTTAGCCTGCTTTCGGCGGTGTATATCTCGATGATGCTTCCGCATGAAAGCGCGGAGCATCATTAAAATCTAAAGAAACAAAAACAGCAGCTTGAAAGGAGGAAGTAAATAAGATGGATGCGAATACCGCGTTAGCGTTTTCTCTACCCCTTGGACTGGCGATTGCCGCTCTGGCAAGCGCCTTCGCCCTGGGCAGGGCAGTATCAGCAGCAATGGATGCCATGGCGCGCCAGCCGGAGGCAGCCCCGAAAATTCAGGTGGCGATGATTATTGGATGCGCCTTTATTGAGGCTTTAACGATTTACGCCTTTGTTATCGCGTTTCTTTCAATGGGAAAGATTCAAACGACCCATTAATTCCGGATTCCGCCTGCTAGCTTAATGACTGGCAGGCGGAATTCCGAATAGTCATTATTAAGGTAAAAAACAATGAATCTTGATTTTCAGCAGATACTTACTCAAGCGGTAGGTTTTCTTATTCTTTTGGGCATACTGAAGCTGTTTTTCTGGAAGCCGGTATTGGCTTTACTTGACCAGAGAAAGGAAAAGATTGCCTCAGAGTTTAAGCATATTGAGGATTTAAAACTCGAGCTGGCTAAATTAAAGGCGGAGTATGAATCAAGGCTTTGCGCGATTGAGGAAATTAGCCGTCAGAAACTCAAAGAAGCCCTTGATGAAGGCAAGCGGATAGCCGATGAGATGAAGGCCAAGGCTCAAGAACAAGCCGGCCAGATAATTGAATCCGGACGGGAGAATATTGCCCAGGAACTGAGTAAGGCCAAACATGAACTCAAGGCCCAGATTGTGGACTTGGCCTTAAGGGCCACCGAAAGCGTTATCTTAGAAAAGTTAACTGCCGATCATGATAAAAAGATAGTTCAGGATTTCTTGGAAAAGATAGACCAGGCCTAATGAGTCCCGTATCGGTGAAAATGTTTAAAAAATTTAAAACGAATAAAAAAGAGGGTGCGAGGTGAAAGACGATATCTTAGCCAGAAGATACGCTGATGCCTTCTTTAGTTACGCCTCTCAGACCTGCGGAGAGGAAAAAGCGGTTCAAGATTTTACCGGCGTCCGGGCCTTGCTTTTAGAGAATCGGGAGCTGATCCTTAATTTCCTGGATACCCCTTCAATAACTTTATTGGAAAAAGAGGCCTTTATTGATAAGTTTTTCGGTGAAGGCTTCTCGGGTGAGCTCAGGCAATTCTTAAGGCTCCTGTTAAAAAAAGACCGGATTGATAAGCTCTGGGACATCGCCGAATATATCCGGGTAAGCTATCTCTACGGCCAAAGGACCAGGGCCCTGCTTAAAACCAGCTTTCCCCTGGAGTTGGATTTGATTCAGTTGATCATAGAAAGGCTGGAGAAGAAATTCCAGAGAAGGCTTAAGTTGTATATTGAACTTGATGGAAATCTTCTGGGAGGAGTTAAGGTGATAATGGGTAATACCGTAATTGACGGCTCGGTGAGGAAACGCCTGGAGGGCCTCAAAAAAAATTTAGACGCGATAAGGACGAACTGATATGGCAATCAAACCGGAAGAAGTAACATCGATAATCAAAAAAGAATTAGAGAAATACCGTTCCAAGATTGAGGTGGAATCGGTGGGCACCGTTATTCAGGTCGGGGATACCATTGCCCGCATTTATGGCCTTGATGAGGCTATGATGGGGGAGCTGGTGGAGTTTCCCGGCGGGGTCAAGGGTATGATCCTGAATTTAGAGGAAGACAGTGTAGGCGCGGTCATCTTTGGGACGGATAATCCGGATATGACTATCCGGGAAGGAGATACGGTAAAGAGGACCGGAAAAATTGTTCAGGTGCCGGTGGGTAAGGCCCTGGTGGGCCGGGTGGTCAATGCCCTGGGCAGTCCCATAGACGGGAAGGGCCCGATTATTACCGATACATATCGTCCACTGGAAGCCAGGGCTCCCAATGTTATTGACCGTCAGCCGGTAAAAGAGTCGCTGGAAACCGGTATCAAGGCCATAGACGCGATGATCCCCATAGGCCGGGGACAGAGAGAGCTGATTATCGGGGACCGCCAAACCGGGAAAACCACCATAACCATTGATACTATCATTAATCAAAAAGGTAAAGGCGTTTATTGTATTTATGTAGCTATCGGACAGAAGATGTCCAGCGTGGTGGCAATCCATGAAATCTTTAAGAAATACGGGGCAATGGAATATACTACCATTGTCAGCGCCTCTAGCCGGGCCTCGGCCTCCTTGCAGTATTTGGCCCCTTACGCCGGATGCGCTATCGGCGAGGAGATGATGTATTCGGGAAAGCATGTGTTAGTGATTTATGATGATCTTTCCCGGCATGCCCAGGCCTATCGGCAGTTATCTTTACTGCTTCGCCGTCCCCCGGGAAGAGAAGCCTATCCCGGAGACGTGTTCTATCTGCATTCCCGGCTTTTAGAGCGGGCGGCTAAATTAAATAATGATTTGGGCGCCGGATCGCTTACTGCCTTGCCGATAGTTGAAACCCAGGCCGGAGATATTACCAGCTATATTCCCACCAATGTTATTTCAATTACCGACGGTCAGATTTATCTGGAAAGCGACTTGTTTTACGCCGGTATACGCCCGGCGGTCAATGTTGGTTTGTCGGTTTCCCGTGTCGGAGGTAAGGCCCAGGTTAAGGCCATGCGCCAGGTAGCGGCTAAATTGCGCTTAGATTTGGCCCAATACCGGGAGTTGGCGGCCTTTGCCCAGTTCGGCAGCGAATTGGATAAGTCTACCCAGATGCAGTTGACCCGTGGCGAGAGGATGGTGGAGATCCTCAAGCAGTCTCAATTTGTCCCTATGTCGCTAGCCAGGCAGGTTTTGATTATTTATTGCGCCCAGCGGGGCCTGCTGGACGATTTGCCGATAAATCTAATTAAGGATTTTGAGGTTAAGTTTTTAATCTACATTGAAAAAGAGTATCCGGATATCGAATATGAGATTGAGAACAAAAAAGAGTTAAACCCGGAATTAATGAAGAAGTTAGATGAGGTTGCCTCTTCCTTCAAGCAGTATTTCAGAGGAACTTCAGCAAGCTAATAGCTATGTTGCAATCGCTTAAAGCTATAAAAAACCGCATCCGCAGTATCGAGAATACCCGCAAGGTTACCTCGGCAATGCAGATGATTTCCGCCACCAAGCTTAGCCGCTTAGACAGCCGTCTTGTTCATAACCGCCCATTTGCCCGGGGAATAGAGTCTATCCTGAGCAATCTTCTTCTGGGCCGCCAAGTCAGCCTTAATCCTTTTTTAGAGCCAAGGCCTTCGGGAGAGCGGATAGTCTTATGCCTGATAACCGCGGATAACGGACTCTGCGGGGTGTATAATAATAATGTTATCCGCCAGGCCGAGGATTTTATCAGCCGCTATGGTTGGGATAAGGTCAAGTTAGTGATAGTAGGAAAAAAGGGCTGGAGCTATTTTAAGAATTACCGGGAAAGCATTTTACATAGCTATTTAGGCTTAAGCGGCAGGTATTCGGATAAGGTCTGCGAAGAGCTTTTGAATAATTTAACCAGTCTGTTCTTATCCAAGCAGGCTGATGAAGTATATCTTGTTTATACCCGTTTTAAAAACGCCTTAACCAACCAGGTAGTAGTAGAGAAGTTTCTAAATATTGACATTAAGCCCGGTGAAGCGAAAAATGAGTATATAGTTGAACCGAATATTTCCCGGGTCATGCAAGAGCTTATCCCGGAGTATTTAGCCGCCCGTGTCAGGCTGGCGCTTTTAGAGGCATTTACTTCAGAGCATGCCTCTAGACTAGTGGCAATGAGGACCGCCACCGAAAACGCCAAGGATCTTTTAAACAGCCTGGTTTTATTGAGGAATAAAGTGCGCCAGGCAAGCATTACCCGCGAAATTATCGAGATAGTTTCCGCGGCCGAGGCATTGAAAGGATAGTAACTATGGCAGAAGGAAAGATTATCCAGGTTATCGGGCCGACGGTGGATGTCCGGTTCCCCGAGAACGAAGGACCCCAACTTTTAAACGCGGTTAAAATTAATTATCCGGATAAAGAGATAAATTTGACCTTAGAGGTTTCCCAGAATATTGGGCATAACACCGTGCGCTGTATCGCCCTGGGTTCAACCGAGGGCCTGGTTAGGGGAATGAAGGCTAAGGATACCGGCCAACCCATCAGCGTTCCTATTGGCCCTCAGACCCTGGGCAGGATTTTTAACCTCTTAGGCGAGACTATTGACGGGAAAGGCGATTTAGCTGAACCGGATAAGCGTAGTCCTATCCATCGGCAATCTCCTAATTTTGAGGAACAGCTTCCTATAGAGTCAATGCTGGAAACCGGGCTTAAGGTGATTGATCTCTTGGCCCCGATACCCCGCGGAGGCAAGGTTGGCCTATTCGGAGGGGCAGGCGTGGGCAAGACGGTTATCGTTATGGAGCTTATCCGCACTATTGCCGCTGAGCACGGCGGGGTTTCGGTCTTTGCCGGAGTGGGTGAGCGAACCCGAGAAGGGAATGAATTGTGGCTGGAGTTAAACGAATCCGGGGTAGTCAAAAACAGCTCTCTGGTTTTTGGCCAGATGAATGAGCCTCCGGGGGCGAGGTTGCGCATCGCCTTATCCGCCTTAACAATAGCTGAGCATTTCCGGGACAGTGAGAAAAAGGATGTGCTTCTTTTTATTGATAATGTCTTTAGGTATATTCAGGCCGGTTCCGAAGTCTCTACCCTTTTGGGCCGGATGCCATCGGCAGTCGGCTACCAGCCTAATTTAGGCACCGAGGTTGCCCAATTAGAAGAGAGAATCGCCTCAACCCGGGACGGCGCTATTACTTCTATTCAAGCAGTGTATGTTCCGGCGGATGACTTAACTGACCCGGCTCCGGCGGCCATATTCGCTCATCTGGATTCCAAGATAGTCTTGTCGCGCCAGATTGCCGAGCTGGGGATTTATCCGGCGGTTGACCCCCTGGATTCCACCTCGCGGATTATGGACCCCAGGATTCTTGGGGAGGAGCATTGCAATACCGCCCAAGGGGTGCAGAAGATACTCCAGCGCTATAAAGACCTGCGGGATATTATTTCTATCCTGGGTATCGATGAGTTATCCGATGAGGATAAGCTGATTGTTTCCCGGGCCCGCAAGCTTCAGCGATTCTTCTCTCAGCCTTTTTTTGTGGCTGAGGCCTTTACCGGTATGAAAGGGAAATATGTCAAGCTGGAGGATACCATCAAGGGCGTGAATATGATTATCGAAGGTAAGCTGGACCAGCTTTCCGAACAGGCTTTTTATATGGTGGGGACGATTGAGGATGCTATTGAAAAAGACAGCCAGTTAAAGAAGCAGGGCCTAACCCAGCAGGAGAACTCGAAGTAAAGGAATATGGAAAAAGACTTTTTGGTTACTATTCTTAGTCGGGACAATACCTTATACGAAGGCCGGGTGAAGTCATTAAATGTGCCCGCCGAAAGAGGATACCTGGGGGTCCTGGCCAACCACGATTTTCTGGTCAGCAATCTGGTCTCGGGAAAAATAACTATCCGTAAGCCCTCGGATGAACTGCTGGTGATTAACTCTAAAGGCAAAGGCTTCTTAGAGGTGGCCAGGAATAAGGTTTCCATGCTTTTAACTTCGGCTTAAGATTCTTCGCAGAGCTCAGAATCAAGTAAAATCTAAGCGCCAGAGGCAGATTTTACTTGACAAATTAAAATTATCTGTTATACTTTA
The DNA here is from genome assembly GCA_919902675.1 of Omnitrophica bacterium GWA2_41_15. Lineage (GTDB taxonomy): Bacteria > Omnitrophota > Gorgyraeia > Gygaellales > UBA12090 > UBA12090. The sequence goes on along the minus strand of CAKKRH010000006.1, from coordinate 112,300 downwards.
ATTAATAATTTACAAATAGTAATTATGTATCTTTTCTCTGCCTGAGTTTGGAGAGACTTAGGTAGAGCGAGCTTCTTTTAGTAAATTCTAACGGGATTGAGCCACGGTAAAAATGGTCAATCCCGTTTTGTTTTTGTGCAGACTAAAGAAAAGGAGAATTAATTATGCGCCGTAAATTTATATCCTTGTTTTTGACAGTTTCCTTGTTCTTTCAGCAATCCGGTTTTATTTACGCCTTGGGCGAGTTGGATGTGTCTGGTTATTTAAGCAGGTTCTCCGGAGCTCTTAGCCGGGATACATTCCGCCCTTTACACTTGCGCTATTTCTCTTATGATACCCAAAACAATAGTTTTAACCTCTTGTTGGACAAAGGTGACGAGAAAGAGCTCAAAGACGAGGAATTAAAGGATAAGACAGAAAAGCTCTTGGAATATTTTAAAATCGGTCTGGCCCTGCCCAATGATAAATTCTGGGTCAACTTAAGGCCGGATGCCGAAGACGAGATAATTGACCCTGAACTGGAAAAAACCGATATCGGGAAGGTGCTTTTGGAGGCCGACTTGCAGTTAAAAAAGGACACTGCCGGGGCCACTTCGCCTCAGAGCGCCCAGGGAAAACAGTATTGGGACAAGTTATATAAGAAGGCAGGGGAATTATTCGGCACGGAGAACGTTACCATTCCCACCCTTACCCGGCCTTGGATAGTTCCGGGTGAGGTAATTATCAATACCTCCGCTCAAGGGGCCTATATCTACAAGGCCAGCTTAAAGGTAATGCTGGAAGAAGACTATCTTAAGAGCTCTCAGCTTTCAGCTGTCAGCAATCAGCAATCAAGTTCAAACCTCAAACCTCTAACTTCTAACTACAGCTTTTCTGATCCTAGGCTTAAAGAACTAAATTCCTATTCTGCCCAGCTTATTCGGGAACTGATTATTCCCCGGCTTACTAAAGAGATAAATACAGCCAAACGCTATTCCGCCTTAAGGCAGGTATTTTATTCCTTGGTTCTAGCCAAGTGGTTTAAGAAGGCCTTTATCGGAAAAACAGGAGAATACTCCTCGCTTATTGATACCAATAACCTCTCCGGATTGGTCTCTCAGGAACCCTGGTCTAAGTCAGCCTATTTTAACGAGTATAAAAAATCCTTTCAGGAGGGTGAATATAACCTGAAGGAGCCGGTTTATTCCCCCGTCGGACAAGTCCTGCGGGCTTATGTCTCCGGAGGGGCGTTTCCTATGTCCGGAGTTCAGACTGAAGTGCCGGTGAAAAATATGGAAATCTCTCAACAGCCGGAAGGTATGATAAGAATAACTTCCTCCGCGATTATGCCCCATAGAACGCTTAAGATCCTTATAGAGGCAGACCTATACCAACGTAGTGAGAAATTAGCTTCTGTAAAAAACAGGGAAGAAGCGGAAAAAATTGACCCTGAACTTACCAAAGTGGTATTTGAAAAGGGAAATAACCGCATAGAATGGGCGGGAATGATAGATTGGATGTTGAATACCGAAGAAGGACAGGCGGCTTTTGAAAATACATTAAAATTAGGAAGAGAAATCCGAAAGAAGTATAAGTATGTGTTTGCCTGCGGTATCGGCGGCTCCGGAGAAGGGGTAGAGGTGATTAGGAGAAACTTTAGCGAAGGAGCTGAAACCAAGCTTTACCCTCTAATGACCCCGGATGCCGGCGCGGTAAACGGTTTGGTAAAAAGCATAGCCGATTCCGAAGGCATAACTATAGAAGAGGTGCTTAAGAATAGCGCGGCGTTTTTTATCACCAAATCCGGCTCTACTCCGGAGACCGCCTCTCACTTTAATTATTTTAAAGAGTTATATGAAAAAACCGCACTAAACCTGAAAGAGCACATCTGGATTATGACCGACCCCGGTTCTAAAATGGATACCCCCAGGCATAAAGAAGACTACAATTGGATGACTATTCAGCTTAACGGAGGCTCCGGCATAGGGGGGAGGTTTACCTCTCCGGCAACCAATATCCCCCTGCTTTTTCTCTCCATCTTTAACGATGAGATTGTTAAGGGGATGCTGGAAGAGGCCCAGAGGATGAACAACCTGCCGGCGCAAGAAGATGTATTCTTAAAATTAGCCGCCTTTATAGACCACTACACCAAGCAGGCTAAGAATAATAACATTACCCTCTTTATTCCGGAAGAATTTAAAGTGTGGTTTCTGCAATTATTTGAGGAATCTTTAGGCAAGGAATTAAAGGGGGTAACCTTCTTTCCTGCCGGAGGGCAATTAACCCCGGAAAATCTAAGGCCGGATGACATATTTGTAAGGCTTACCATAGGTGGGGAAAAACCGCGGCAGGACCTATGGAAGCATCTGCAAAGCAAAAATTATCCCACCTTTGAATTAAACATCAAAGACAAAAAAGAGATTTTCGGCCTGCAATTCGGCCTGGCCCGCGCGGTTATCGCCCTGGCCTATCTTTGGCAGATCTGTGCCGTGGACCAAGACGCCGTGGAAGGTTATAAAAAAGGCGGTAATCTAATTAGAGATGAGCTAAGGAAAGGCCGGACAGTGGAGAATATTTTAAGGGAAAAAGGCTGGGCCTCAGTAAAAACAGGGAATATTAACTTTTATTACGGCCCGCTATTAAAGGCGGGATTAATAACTAATTCAGAAATTTATAATCAGTTAGCAACGTTACACAAAGGCGATCTTAACGACATCCCGGCATCGGCCTGGTATGCCGCGGTATTGAAGGTTTTAGAAGAAAAAGGGTATCTTAATTCCGCGGAAATCGCCTATTACTGCCAGCCGGATAATGAAATTAAAGAGATGCTGGAGGCAGGCAAAGAGGATATCTTCACCGAAACCTTGAAAGTTAGGGCCAGGCTCAGCCAGGGAACCGCCAGGAACCACGCTACTCATCAGAACGCCAAGGCAGGCCAGGAAATAGCCCTTACGGTTATCCTTCCCCTTAAGTTTATGCCTAATCAAAATCCGAATCTGCCTTACTATAGCCCTGACCTTATGCCGGCCCTGGCTATAGCCACCGTAGCGGATCTATCGGAGGATGCAAAGCGGCCAAGTATGCTTATTACCACAGACATCAGAATCAATCAGGCCAAGACGGAATTAAGAGATTTCTTTAGCGAGGTGAATTTCTATTTAAACAAGTTAGTTGAGGTTTCCTCTGCTTTAGAGATGGTGTCCTTGGCCAATACAGCCAAGGACAAGGGTTTATTATCGGAATCCTCGTTAAAAAACATTAATTCCTGGCAGGGGAAAGAATATATAAGTGTGCATCAAGAGCTTGCCGATGAATTTAAAGCGGCAGGAAATGACCCGGCGAAATGGAAAGAAATTAACGATGCCTGGTATCGTCAGGCCGCGATAGGCACCGCGGGAATGCGCGGCAAGATGGGCCTGGGGACCAATCGGATTAATAAGTTTACCTTAGGCCGCCTGATGGCGGCCCAGGCAAAGGTGGTGAAAGGTAAAGCCTACACCGGGATGCTTAAAGAAAAAGGGGTTTTTGACTCTGCCTCTGCCCTGCCGGCTGTGGCAATTGGCGGAGATACCAGGAGAGGTTCTTATGATCCGGCCACCAAAGGCCCAGGTGAATTTATAAAGCTGGATGCCTTGATTAACGTAATTATGGGAGTTAAAGCGTATGTTTTTAGAAGGCCCACGACTACCCCGCAATTGTCCTGGACAGTGGCTAACCTGGAAGTGGATGAGGGGTATCAGATTATTTCCGGCTCTATGAATACGGCCAGCCATAATCCCAAGACTGACAACGGAAAAAAACCTTATAAATATGACGGTTCGCAGATTACCGGGGATTTTGTGGAATTCCTGAATCAAGAGCTGGAAGCGCAGACAACAGCGGAGCTGGCAGGGTTAGAATATGAGGGTATAAACATATTGGCGGATACGGATAAAGCCTTTGAGTTGGCAGTCAAAAACGGCGATATCAAGTATTTGGGCCGTTCGGTTGACAGCGATCGCTTTGAAGACGACGCCTATAGCGTGGATAAAAAGTTTATAGAAAGGGAATTAAGGCAAGGGTTTTATGCCAATTTTGACGGCAGTTTTGATCTGGACGCGGTAAACTTGGAGAATGCCAAAATAGTGATTTCTTGCTTAGGCGGCGGGGCAAAACCGATATTAGAAGAATTATTGAGTCGAAGAGGGGTTAAGGAAAAGCAGATGTTTTGGGTTCAGAGCGACTTTGATCCTGAGTTTAGCGAGGTTGAAGGAGGGAAACCGAATCCGGAATTGGAAAGCGCCAGGAGTACAGCGATTAATAAGGCAGTTGAGATAAACGCGGATATCGTATTTTGGCTGGATCCTGACGGCGACCGGCCGGCGGTAGCGATAAAGAGAGATATGTATAAAAAATCCGGGAGCGTGGATGATTATTTATCTTTAAATGGCAACCAGCAGTTGGCTATGGTCGCGGCTTATATCATTAGTGTATTGCAGGTTTCGGATGCCAGGATTAAAATGTGGGATAGTAGTATGTTTAATTATTTAGGTTCGGATTTAAGCAAGAACGTGGAAACATTAGTTAAGAATTGGGATAGGCTTAGGATGGCCACTACAGTTGTCTCTGGGGATTTGATGAAGGTTATTGCCCGGGCCAACGGAATTAAGACCATAGAGACCCTCACCGGTTTTAAATACATCGGGGATGAGATTGAAAAACGCTCGGAATACGCCCGGAAACAGGCGAATATCCCTTACCGGGATTGGCAAAAGCTCTCTCATCCAGAGAAATTAGCTTATATCCTGCGCTATAACAGTGAGGTTATTCTTATGGGAGGGGAGGAATCTTTAGGCTTGACTACCGGATTGGATATGCACGATAAAGACGCCCTTTCCGGCATACTTTGGTTATTGGAGATTTTTGGCCGTCTAAGAAGCCAAGGAAGTTCATTGACCGTTAGATTAGAGGAGATCTATAGTAGCTATGGCTATTTTAAAGAGGCCTTTCCTATGCTTCAGAAGGGGATTAACTATTCCGGAGTTACTTTTTCCGAAGAAGAGGCGATGGGGATTATCAAAGGCGACGGAGAGAGTATTTTAAATTATTTCAGGAACACTCCCCTTAAAAATATAGAAATCGCCGGCAAGAAGGTAATTGCTATGCTGGATTTCCAAGACCAGACGGCCTATAACCGCGACGGAAAACCTATTTTTGACTCTGCCAAAGAGGGATTGGTTACGGTTAGTTATCGCGCGGATGATACTGGGGTGTATATGGATTCACTAATGGCCGATTTTGGGAAGATCCCCCTGCCTGAAAAAATATCCAATCTTCCGAATAAGGTTGACCTGCAGGGGATTTATTCTTTCGGCCATATATCGCTGGAAGCGGATAAATCCGGAAAATATTCATCAGACATGAAGAATAAGGAAAATAATCTCCCGCTGGAAAACTTCATTATGTTAATACTGGCAGATGGTTCTAAAATAATAGTCCGTCCTTCCGGGACAGAACCGATAGCCAAATTTTATATTAACGCTAGAGGATTATTGGAAAACCGTGTTGCTGTAGATGGATGGATTCAAGAAGCATATGAGGAAATTAACAAGCTTACTAATAGTATAGCTAAAAAGCGTTTCCCAGATAGATATAGCAACAGTGCTTTGCCAGAAGCTAGTTCGGCTATTCAGGCGAATGATTTCAAAGGCGGCGGTATTGATATGAAGGGAGACAGCTGGATTCAAGTGGCGGGTATGAATAATATCCGGGAATTTTCCGATGTCCTGGCGCGGAATATAAATAGAGAGATGGATATTGATAAAGAGCTGGGTGAAATAAAGAATATGATCCAGGGTGGAAATATTCCTTCTCCCCAAAGGCTAGGGGAGGATATCGGTTATTGCCTCTACAAAGACCGCTTTGACGCCTATAAGGACGATATAGAGCTGTCTCTTATGGGGGTGGGAAGATTGAAAGAGGACTACGGCCTGGATATGGGCAAGGAATACCTGCGGATACTTTTCTTGGTTAACAGTATAGATGGTTTTCTTGAGTCCGAGAGCTATGTAAGCGAGGATTAAATTTAAGGCTGACTGGTAAATGCCAAGTCCAGCCTTTAGATGGAGTTAACTTTTAAAAGACAACCTGTAAACCCCGCTTGATTTAAGCGGGGTTTAACTTTTAAAATTATGTTTTTGAATTAGGCGTAAATAGAGGTATAATCTTAAAATTAAGCTTGTTGAAAAACTCTGTTTTTCAACAAGCTTAAATGTTTCAAGATGAGAGCTTTCAGAGGTTTTGCAAATCACTATGAATAATTCCAAAAATACCCAAGCTTGGTTTTATTACGCCGCTTCCTCCGGGGATGATGTCTTAAAGAATTTACATACCTCAACCGAAGGCCTCTCGGAGAATGAGTCCAGGGACCGCATTAAGGAATACGGATATAATGAAACCGCCAAAAAAAGGAAGAGGACTGTCCTTTTTCTTATCTTACCTAAATTTATCAATCCCTTAGTTATTGTTCTTTTGATTGTGGCTGGATTTTCCTTCTTTTTCGGGGAAAAAATCAGCGCCTTCCTGGTGGGCCTAATGGCTGTTTCCAGCATTTTATTTTCTTTTATTCAGGAATACCGGGCCGGGAAAGAAGCGGAAAAGTTAAGCGAAATGGTTCATTCCACGGCCACGGTAATCAGAAAAGGCAGGCGCCAGGAGATAAAAATTCGGGAAATTGTTCCCGGTGATATCGTTGATTTATACGCCGGAGATATGATTCCGGCCGATTTAAGAATAATCTCCGCCAAGGACCTGTTTATCAACCAGGCGTCTTTAACCGGCGAGTCTCTACCGGTAGAAAAGTTCGCCGCGTCATTTGAGCCCAAAAACAGCTCAATCTCGGAACTTACTAATATAGCCTTTATGGGCTCAAGCGTGGTAAGCGGCACCGCTTTAGCCGTGGTAGTCAAGACCGGCATCTCAACCCAGTTTGGAGAAATCTCCCGCCGCTTGACCACAATGAGGATAAATACCAGCTTTGATAAAGGTATAAATGAATTTACCTGGACAATGATCCGGGCGATGTTTCTTATGGTTTTATTTATCTTCGCGGTCAATCTTTTACGGCGGGGGAGTCTCATTGAGCCCCTGCTTTTTTCTTTAGGAGTTGCCGTAGGCCTCATTCCCCAGATGCTCCCGATGATTGTAACCATAAATCTTTCCAAAGGGGCAATCGCGATGTCTAAAAAGAAGGTTATTGTCAAACGTTTGAATTCCATCCAGAATTTCGGAGCGATGGATGTTTTGTGCACCGATAAGACCGGCACCCTGACCATGGACAGGATAGTCCTGGAAAGGCATTGCGATGTGGTCAGAAAGGAGAATGAAGATGTCTTGCGCTTCGCCTATCTCAACAGCTCTTATCAGACCGGGCTCAAAAATCTTTTAGATAAGGCCATCCTCAAGCATGAAAAATTAGCCATCGCCGATTTCAAAAAAGTTGATGAGATGCCTTTTGATTTTGAAAGAAAGATAATGTCGGTGGTGGTTGAAATTAACGGCAATCACCGGCTGATTGCCAAGGGAGCCCCGGAAGAAATCTTCCGCAGATGCGGCAGGTATGAACTGGAAGACGAAATATTAGATATTGAGGATTTGATACTTTCCGACCTTAAAGAGGAATGTGATAATTTGAGCGCCGATGGTTTCCGGGTGCTGGCGGTGGCCTATAAAGATATAGAGAATAAAAGAGCTGTCTATTCCAAGGAAGACGAGAATAATTTGATTCTTAAAGGATACGCGGCTTTTTTGGACCCGCCTAAGCCCTCAGCCAGGCGGGCAATTCTGGCTTTAAAGAAGCTGGGTGTGGAAGTTAAGGTCTTAACCGGTGATAATGAGCTGGTGGCCCGTAAGATCTGCGCTGATGTCGGGCTGGACGTCAAAGGGCTGGTTATCGGCGACAAGGTGAACAAATTAAGTGATAATGAACTCAATGACCTGGTCCGGACCACTACGGTTTTTGCCCGGATGTCTCCTTTACAGAAAGAAAGGGTAATAAACGCCCTGCAGCAGAACAAGCATATCGTAGGTTATCTTGGCGACGGCATAAACGATGCCCCTGCCTTAAAGGCCTCGGATGTGGGCATATCGGTTAATAATGCCGTGGATATCGCCAAGGAATCGGCGGATATAATCCTGCTTAAGAAAAGCCTCACCGTGCTTGAAGACGGAGTTATGGAAGGCCGGAAAACCTTCGGCAATATCGTCAAATACATTAAAATGGGCTCAAGCTCTAATTTCGGAAATATGTTCAGTATGGCCGGGGCCAGCCTTTTCCTGCCGTTTTTACCCATGCTTCCCATCCAGATTCTTTTGAACAATTTTCTCTATGACCTTTCGCAGGTGGCTATCCCTACGGATAATGTGGATAACGAGTATCTGCTCAAACCCCGGCCCTGGAATGTTAAGTCAATCAAGAAATTTATGGTAATCTTAGGCCCGGTGAGTTCAATATTTGATTTTATTACTTTCGCGGTTATGCTATTTATCTTTCATGCCCAGGCGGAACTTTTTCGCACCGGTTGGTTCCTGGAGTCTTTGTGCACTCAGACCCTGGTTATTCATATTATCCGCACCGGAAAAATTCCCTTTTTAGAAAGCCGGCCCAGCAGGTTCATGGTTTTTACTTCTTTGTTTATAATAATCGCGGGGTTGATTATCCCTTTTTCTCCGTTAGTCAGGCCCCTGGGCTTCGTCAAGCCGCCGCCCGCGTATTTCGCGGCGCTTTTTATTCTCATTTGCGCGTATCTTCTGCTGGTTCAAATAGTCAAGCAGTGGTTTGTAAGAAAATACGGTATTGATTAATAGCCAACGCCTTAGGCGCCTGTTGTTTTATTTTTAGTCCGCGATTTATACTAAAAATAATTTGACAGGCCTTTTTTTCTGATTTATAATTAAGAGAAACTTGAATAGTAAAATTTTACTAATATATAGAAAAAGTCCGATTTAAAAAATCGTAACAGTTCAGCTCTTGGAAGTAAACGTGTCACTGCGAGGAGCGTCAGCGACGAAGCAGTCTTTAAAAGATTGCTTCGCAAAAAACGCTCGCAATGACATATCCATCGGGACACTTCCGAACGCTGAACTGTTACAAAAAATCAAATATCGCTATGAATGTTGCCCAGGTTCTGATTAATTCAGTCAAAAAGTTTCATTCCAAACCGGCCATAATCTTTAGAGATAAGCCGATTAGTTTCTTGGAGCTTTATGATAATGTCTTTAAACTCGCCAACGGTTTACTCGCGTTAGGCATTAAAAAAGCCGACAGGGTCGCTATTTACCTGCCGAATAACCCTGAATATATCTATAGTTATTTGGCTTTATTTTCTATAGGCGCCACTGTTGTTCCTCTTGATTATATGCTTACCGAGGATGAGTTGGTAAGCTGTCTAACCCATTGTGAAGCAAAGGCTTTAATCGCTAAGGAGAAAGAGCGGCTCTCTTTAGAGAATCTTAAGAAAAGGGTTCCCAGTTTAGAAAATATTATAGCTTTTGAGGGAACAAACAGCCGGTATCAATCCTTTCAGGATGTCTTGGCTTCCGGAAGGCCTCTCCCCGCTCAAAATATAAAAATAGAAGAGAGCGATCACGCGCTTATTATGTATACTTCCGGTACCACCGGATCTCCCAAGGGAATTCTGCTGAATTATAAGCACCTTGACGGCTCGCCAAAGGCGATGGAGTATTTTGTGGATTTGACGGATAAAGACGTGAAAATTTCCGCGCTTCCTCTATCCCATTCAGGCGGCCTTGTCTATATTCAGAACTGTATTTGTTACGGGATTACCCTTGTGCTGATGGAGCGCTTTCAGCCTTTAGAATTCTTGCGCAATATCCAGAAATATAAGGTTACTTGTTTTCATTTAGTGCCTTCAATGTATTACGCCATCATGAATTTAAAGGAGTTTGAGAGTTTTGATTTATCTTCTTTACGCTGGGTAGTGGTGTTTGGGGCGCCAAGCGATCCTCACTCTTTAAGGAGATTCCAGCAGTATTGCCCCAAGGCGCATCTTTTAAATGGCTGGGGGCTGACCGAGACCTGTCCGCCGAACACCGTTATCCCTCTTGGCTCAAAGAAAATTGAAAGCATAGGCAAGCCGGCGCCATGGGTTGAGGTGAAAATAGCCGCTTTGGATGATACGGAATTGCCTCGCGGTGAGGTAGGTGAGATTATTATTAAAGGCTGGGTGGTGATGGAAGGATACTATAAGGACCCAAAAACTACCGCGGAGGTAATCAAAAATGGCTGGTTTCATACCGGTGATTTAGGTAGGTTTGATGAAGAAGGTTTCCTATATATTGTAGGCCGAAAGAAGGATATGATTAAGGTTTCAGGTGAAATTGTCTACTCTTTTGAGGTGGAAAACGTGCTTTTGAAGCACCCATCAGTTCAGGAAGCGGCGGTAGTGGGTATTCCGGATAAACTGCGGGGTGAAATCGTTAAGGCATTTGTGGTCTTAAAGAAAGGGATAGACATAGAAGCCGCGGAAGATATCCGCTTATTCTGCCGGGAGCATCTAGCCCATTTTAAGGTGCCGCATAATGTGGAAATCAGGGAGAGCCTGCCTAAAACCCCCAGCGGCAAGATTCAGAAAGAAACATTAAAGTCGCGGAACCGCGCGGAATAGTACGCGGAACTACGCACAACTTGTATTGCCTGCCTGCCGGCAGGCGTGGTTCTGCGTAAAGTTCCGCATAGTTCAGCGCCCGAGCGAAGCGAGGGAAGATGGATTGGGATATTAAAACACAGGAAAAATTTAAACTGATGATTTCCAAGATGCCGGTGTTTCATCGCCGTATCGCCGAGGAGGCGGTAACCCTTAAGGCCCAGGAAAACGCCAAGGAGCGCCGGGTGGCGCAAGTAGAAGAAGCGGATGTGGTAGCCGCCCTTTTTAGCGAGGTGCCTAAGCCCTTTTACAGCTTGATGATCCGGCTCCTGGAAGACGTGAAGCTTGATTATAGAAAATACGGTTATCCTGTTGGCAGATGATTCGGTATAAATTTACCCTGTATTTTGAGAATGAGGTTTTAAGGAAGCGGAATTATCTTACTAAAGATATTTGCGTAAGGGTTATTGAAAATCCTTTAAAGATTGAACGGCAGGAAGATAATCGTTTCCGTTTTTGGGGAAAGGCTAAAGAGCTGGAAGGTAAGATAGTTAGAGTGGTAACTCTGGATGATAAAATTACTATTCATAACGCGTTTTTAGACAGGAGGTTTAAGCCATGAAGCTGAATTATTACGCCCAGACTGATTCTCTCTATATTGATCTGTCATCAAAACAGAGTTCCGAAACTCGTGAAATATCTCCGGGAATTAACCTTGATTATGACAGCCTGGGAGAATTAGTGGGAATTGACATTGATAACGCCAGCAAGAAGCTGGATTTAAAAGAATTAATCCTTAACCATGTCCCGTCCCAGGTGCACATTCTTAGCTGATTATGAAAATAGCGGTCATTGGTTCAGGGGCGATTGGGGGGCTGGTAGCGGGTTATCTCAAACACCGCAAGGAGGATGTCTTTCTGGTGGGCCGGAGAAAGTCCGTTGAGGCGATAACCAAAGACGGCCTGCATATTTCAGGAACCCGCGGCAATATTGATGTCCGCGTAGATGCCTTCCATAAATTAGACCGAAAGGCGGACCTGGTAATCCTGGCAATGAAGACCCAGGACCTGGAGAAATTCCTTAAAGATAATTTGTTCTATTTGAAGGATGCGATCGTCTTAACTACCCAAAACGGCATCCAGGCGGATAAGATATTAGCCAATCATATCCACAAAGATAATATTATCTCCAGTATCGTGATGTTCGGCGCGACCTATCTGGAGCCTAATAATATCACGCATAATTTTGAAGGTAAATGGATTATTGGCCGGCCGTTTATTAAGAATGACCGCGGGGTTAGAGAAATTCAGCAAGTCTTAAATAATATATGTCAGGTTATTATCAGCGACGATATCCTGGCAATGAAGTGGCTAAAGGTTTTTGTCAATGCCAATAACTGCCTTCCGGCAATCCTGGGTAAGAGCATGCAGGACACCTTTAAACACCTGGAGGCCTGTAGAATCAGTATTGCTATCTGGAAGGAGGGCCTGGAATTGACCCGGCGTACAGGAACAAAGTTAGTTTCTTTGCCGGATTTTCCTCTTGAGCGGCTGGAAAAGTTAACTTCTCTGCCCTTGGATGAAGCGGCTAAGATATTCTCCGGGATTATGATTAACTTAAGCCGCCAACCGCTTTACGGCTCAATACTGCAAAGCATCCAGAGAAACCGCCCTTCAGAGATTGACTATATTAACGGTGAGTTCGTTAATTTGGCTAAAGGTTTCGGCCTGCGCGCGCCGCTGAATAAGAAACTGGTGGATTTAGTGCGTAAGGTGGAAAGGACTAAAAAATTCTTAAGCCCGCTTGAGCTGGCGCAAGAGACGCGGGAGTTTTTGAAATAGGAGAAGCTTATGGTCGAGACGCCGTTTCCAAAATTAAAACTTACGGTTAATAAGGTTGGAGGGCATTGTTATCACAACTATAAACTGGGGGATGTATTAATCTTAGAAGATTTTACTCACCCCCCGGAGCATTTTTGTTTAGGGTTAGCCCAGGTGCTTTTTCCTGTAATCTACGCCTTAAGTTTTGGGGCACGGTTTCCTTTTATGGAAAACCAGCGTTCGTTGCTCACCACCTGCCCTGACGGAGGCAAGCTGGAATTTAAGGCTGAGGTTTTGGATAAGGAGGGCAAGGTTGAGTTTGTCCCTAAAGACCAAAATTGGAAAGGCCCCAAACCCAAAAAGATGCTGGTCGAAGTGGTTAAGTCTGAAGGCCATTGCGCCTATAAGTATGTCTTAGGCCAGAAATGGGAAACCAAAGGCTTAGAGACTATTCCTAATTTTTGCGGGGCGGCATTTCATACGATGTTTCCGGCGGTATTCGCCCTTAATTTCGGAGCTAAATTTTTCTTTATGAAGGATCCAAATTCTATAGATACGGTAACCTGCCCGGACGGAGGCCATATCGTATTTAAGTTGACGCGCGCGGGTGAAGCGGAAAATAAGGAGGCGCTTTCTGAAAATAAAATCCCACCTCCCTGCGGTTGTTAGGAGAAAAAATAAATTATGCGAAAAAGACGCGTAGTGATAACAGGTATCGGGGTGATTTCGCCTAACGGCATTGGCAAGGACAATGTCTATGAGGCGATGATTAAGGGAAAATCCGCGGTGAGGCTGGTGGATAGTTTTGATGTTTCGGTGTTTAATACCCGGATTGCCGCTGAGGTAAGGGATTTTGACCCGTTCAAGCTTGGGCTTACCCATGATGAAGCGGTGCGTATGGATAGGTATGTGCAGTTTGGGGTGGTGGCAGGGGATATGGCAATTAAGGATAGCGGAATGGATTTTAGCCGGGAAGATCCTGAAAGAATCGGGGTGTCGCTTGCCAATGCCATTTGCGGAACAAAGTATATGGAGGAAGAGTTTTCTTTAGTGACGGATAACGGAAAGAATCCCATAAATCCAAAACTCGTCCGGCCTGACCTGTATGATGCCGCGATGTTTAATACCCCCTCTATTGAGCTTTCCGCCAGATACGGATTAAATGGGCTTTGTAATACCATCTCAACCGGATGCACCGCGGGGACGGATTCTTTAGGTTTTTGCTTAGAGACAATTCAGGACGGCGAGGCGGATATTATGATTGCCGGAGCTGCCGAAGCACCACTTACGCCGATTACCTTTGGCGCTTTTGATGTGGTTAATGTTCTCTCGGCGCGTAATGATTTTCCGGAGAAAGCATCGCGGCCATTTGACAAAAAACGCGATGGGTTTGTCCTTTCAGAAGGCGCGGGGATTTTAATTTTAGAGGAATTAAATCACGCCCTTAAACGAAATGCCCATATTTACTGTGAGGTTATCGGCTTTGGCACAAGTTGTAACGCCTTTCATATGACTGACCTTCCGGCGGACGGCACGGCAATGGCAAGTTGTATAAATTTGGCCCTTAAGGATGCCGCGATAAAACCGCGGGAGATAGATTATATCAGCGCCCACGGCTCATCCACCCGGATGAACGATATCTTTGAAACCAGCGCCTACAAGATGGTTTTCGGGGATTACGCCTATAAACTGCCGATGAGTTCGCTTAAGTCAATGATTGGCCATCCACTGGCGGCGGCCAACGCGGTTGAGCTGAGTGTCTGCGCGATGATATTTCAGAAAAACATTTTGCCTCCTACGATAAATCAGGAAGAAAAAGACCCCTTATGTGATTTGGATTACATTCCTAATCAGGCCAGAGAGAAGAAGGTGAACGCGATTATCAAGACCTCAAGCGGTTTCTCTGGGATACATTCGTCATTGGTGATGAGAAGGTATAAGTAGCGCTGAACCACGCGGAACGTAACGCAAAACCACGCACAACACGTTGAGCGTAGTTCTGCGTATGGTTCTGCGTAGTTTCGCGCTTTACGAACGAAGTGAGGAAAGATGCGTAAGATAGCGGTTACAGGAATAGGAATAGTTGCCCCCAGCGGTATCGGCAAGCGCCAGTTTTGGGCAAATATCAAGGCAGGAAGAAGTTTTGTCAAAAAAATTACCCGTTTTGACGCTCAAGCTTATCCATCGCATATTGCCGGGCAGATTGATGATTTGGATGCCTATACCCATGTTTCAGAGCGCCTGCTTAAAAAAATGGATGCCTTTTCGCATATGGCATTGATTGCCTCAGAAATGGCGCTTCAGGACGCGGGGCTTGACATCCAGAAAGAGGATCCCAATTTGGTAGGGATTTTTTTAGGCAATGCCATTGGCGGCTGGCTCTATGCCGAAACTGAGCTGCGCGACCTATACCGGGAGGGCCGTGAAGGAGTCTCGCCATATATGGCCAGCGCCTGGTTTCCTGCCGCGCCCCAGGGGCAGGTTTCCATTTATTACGGGATTAAGGGTTTTAGTAAAACCGTGGTCAGCGACCGGGCCAGCTCTTTGATGGCTTTAGGATATGCCGGTAAGACCCTGGGTAAAGATAAGTTAAATTTGATTCTGGCCGGAGGAATGGAAGCCCCGGTTACCCCTTACGCGCTTTTATGCTGTAATACCTATGGTTGTTTATCAAAAAACAATGATAACCCGCAAAGCGCCTATCGGCCGTTTGACAAAAAGCGCGATGGTTTTGTGATTGGCGAAGGCGCTGGAATTGTAACATTGGAAAATATTGAACGCGCCAAAGCCCGCAATGCCAATATTCAGGCAGTAATTTCCGGCTACGGCACAACCTGTGACGCAAGAGACAGGATTAATCCGGCAACTGACGGTAAAGAATTAGCCCGGGCAATCCAAATGGCCTTGGACGATGCCCAAGTTTTACCGGAAAAAATAGATTATATCAGTTTAGACGGCTTGGCCTGTGACGATTGGGATTCAGGCGAGGTGAGCGCCATAAAGCAGGTTTTTGGCGATAAGGCAAAAACTATTCCGGCAAGCTGTCCTAAGTCAATGTTCGGTAATTTGTTGGGCGCCTCCGGGGCCGTGGATATGATCACCACCATCCTTGGTATGGAGCACAATTTAATTCCTCCGACCATAAACTTAGATGAGCCGGCAAATAACGGCTTAAACTACATCAAAAAAGAAGCCAAAGAGTATAAAATTAATAAGGCATTGGTGATTTCCCGGGGCAGGGGCGGGATTAATTCGGCGCTGGTGATAGAAAAAACCTAAAACCTAAAATTCAAAATGCAAAATTGCAATTCAAAATCCAAAGATAATTATGACATAAAGAAAAGAACATATAACTATTCTATTCAGATTATAAATTTTATTGATAAGCTTTCTAAAGATAATTCCGTCCAAATAATTTCTAATCAGCTTCTACGCAGCGCTACCAGCATAGGTGCTAATATAGTAGAAGCCAAATCCTGTAATACACGAAAAGATTTTATAAATTTCTTTAGCTATTCCTTGAAGTCCAGCAATGAAACTAAGTATTGGTTAGATTTATTGCGCGATACAGGTAAAGCTAACTTTCAAGAAGCAGACAATCTTATAAAAGAAGTTACTGAGATTTCAAAAATATTGGCAAAAAGCATATTAACTTTAAAGAATAAATAGTTTTAAGTTTTAGATTGTAGTTTTGATTTTTAACTTTTAAGTTTTAAATTAAAAAGGAGGAATTTATGAAGATTCTATTTGTGATGCCTAAAGTCGGGGCCTGGGCTACCCATGGAAAGCATGTGGCACCGAATCAGTTATATACCCACTGGGCGGCCTATGTGAGGGAAAAAGGATATAAGGATGTCGCGGTCCTGGATTGTAAGGCTTTTGAATTATCTATGGATGAAATGACCGCCCAGGTGAAAGAGAAGAATCCCGATATAGTGGTTTTAGGCGAACAGCTTCATTCTTACGGCGGATACGCGGTAGTCTGGTATTTTAACGAGGCAGCCAAGAAAATACGGCAGGCCTTGCCCAAGGTGAAAATAATCTTCGGCGGCCTCTGGTATTCGGCAATGCCGACTGAGACCTTAAAAGATAATCCGGCCGTGGATTTTGTGGTAATGGGTGAGGAAGAATGTTTTTGCGATTTATTAGAGGCGATAGATAAAAAGAAAGATTTAAAAAATATCGGCGGGGTTACTTCCCGGATAAACGGCGAAATTGTGATGGGCCCGTATAAAGCCTTACAGCAGGATTTGGATGCCCTGCCTTTACCGGCTTATGATTTATTCCCGATGGATAAATATGTGGGGCATACCCATTGGAAGCCGTTTGTGGATATGGTCTCATCCCGCGGGTGTCCATCGGCCTGCACCTTTTGTTACGAGTGGGATCAGTATGACCCGCGTTCTCCGAGTGATTTTCTTAAATGGCGGGCCAAAAGCCCCAAAAGGGTTATTGAAGAATTGGAGATGTTGCATAAGCAATACGGGGTTAAAGTAGTTGTCCTGCAGGATGATAATTTTAATGTCAATCCGGAAAGGGTCAAGGAATTTTGTGAGCTGAAATTAGAAAGAAATATTCCTATCAAATGGGTTTCTTTAGGCAGGGCGGTGGATTGGGTGAATTGCGAATCAATCCTTCCTTTAATGAAAAAAGCCGGGCTTTTTACCGGGGTCTTCGGCATTGAGGTTACCACTCCGGAGGAATTAAAGAAGATTGCCAAAGGCATTACCATTGACCAGATTAAAAAGACCATTGATATCTTACGGCGCAATGACATTGCCGTGGTCGCGGATATTATGATGGGTTTTGATTATGACGATGAAAAGATCATTAAACAAAGGTATGAGTTTACCGACGAGGTAGACCCGGATATCCTCTGGGTCGGTTATGTTACTCCGGCTCCCAATTCTCCGATGTGGCGCATCGGTATGAAGAAGAATTGGATTAATCCCGCGAAGATAGATTTTAGGACCTGGGATTTTCTGCATCCGGTGATGCCCACGGATCATCTCTCCCTTGAAGATTTAGGCAGACTGGGCTCCTGGTGTATGCGGGAGTTTTTTTCCAAGCCCGGGAGGATCAACCGGATTATGGAAAGCAATTTTGATATCCTGGCCAAGCTCTGCTTTCAGGATGTAATGGCCGGGGTGGGAAAATGGGAGGCCGGGGCGACTAAGGGGGAACACCATATATAGAAGTTGGAAGTTAGAGGTTGGAGGTTTGGGGAGTTTAAGGGTTTAGGAGTTTAGGGAGTTAGGGGAGGGGGGGGAAGATGGAAGTAAAGGATAAAATAAGGGAAACGATAATAAATCTTTTGAAATTAAAGCCGCAGGAGCTAAAGGATAACGAGAAGCTCTGCGATGGCATCGGAGCGGATTCTACGGAGTTGGTAGAGTTGGTGATTGCCCTGGAAAAGGCCTTTGGGGTAAAATTAACCGCTAAGGAAATCACTAAGTTCTGCTCGGTGAATGATATTGAAAAGACGATTCAGTCAAAGTTATCCCAGACAGTATTAAAATAACAAGCTAAAAAAGCTTTCAGCATTCAGCCGTCAGCGTTCAGCAGAAAGCTGAAAGCCGATAGCTGAAAGCAGCAATCAGAATTTATCATGCAAATAATTGACCTAAGCCTGCCGATAGACGAGAAGGCCTTTGAGGTCCACCATGTGGAGATTGAGCGGGTTTCTCATAAAGACGGGGTTAAGAAATTCAACCGGGTGATTATGGGAAAAACCCTCAAAGGTAAGCTTCAATACCTTTTGGGTAAGCGCATCCTCAAGAAGGAAGATCTCCCGGATGAGGAGTTTTTATCTTTAGAGGTGGTGCATTCCCCGGTGCATATCGGCACGCATTTAGATTACTCTTTTCATTACGGCTCAAAATCAGAGGGCAGGCCGTCCAAGACCGCCGAAGAAATTCCCTTAGAATGGTGTTACTGTGACGGTGTTAAGCTTACGCTTACCCACAAAAAGCCAAATGAGGTTATCACGGCGAAAGATTTAGAAGAAGCCCTTAAGAAAATTCAATATACCTTGAAGCCGCGGGACATTGTGCTTTTACATACTGGAGCGGATAAGTTTTACGGCACTCCCCAATATTTCTCGGAATATCCCGGGATAGATGTCTCGGCCATAGATTATCTTTTAGATAGAGGCATCAAAATCTTCGGTGTGGACACAATGGGCATTGACCAGCCGTATAAATCTATGCTTAAGGAGTTTCTGGAAGAGAAGAAGCCTCTATATCCGTCGCATTTTTACGGCAGGAAACGCGAGTTTATCCATATTGAAAGGCTGGCTCATCTAGAAAATATTCCCGATACAGGCTTTAAAGTAATCTGTTTTCCGATTAAGATTAAAGGTACAGGTGCGGCCTGGGCAAGGGTAACAGCGATACTGGAAAAATAATCTTTAAGGGGTGAATATGGTAAAATCAGTCATTCAAGATTTAGAAAAAATGATGGAGTTTCCTAAAGAGGGGATTTTTAGTAAGGTTCTGGTCAAGACTAATATTTCCAATCATACGCTTCTCTGCCTGGCAAAAGGAACGGATATGTCCGAGCATACCTCAACCCGTGAGGCCGCGGTTACGGTTTTAAAGGGTAAGGGCACATTTGTCTTAAGAAGAAAGAAAATAAAGATGAAGCCCGGGGTATTTATATTTATGCCTAAAAACGCGCCCCATTCCTTAAATGCGGATGAGGACTTGGCGATTTTGTTGAGCTTGTCGGGAAAAGGATAGGAGGACCAATGGGACACACCTGTAACTCAATTATAATCAACGCGCCGTATGAGAGGATTTTTGATATTTCTAATGACATCCCGCGCTGGACGGAATTATTTGGGGGAGAATACAAAAAGGCCGAGATAGTTAAAAAAGAAGGCAATAAAATCACTTTTCGTTTGACCGATGACGAAGGGAAGTCGTGGCAATCATGGCGATTGCTTTTTAAAGAAAAATATTTTACTTATTCAGAGAGAGAAGAGCCGAAGTTTCCCTTTAAATATATGAAGATTGTTTGGCTCTATACTTTAAAGCCCGAAGGTGTGGCTTTGGCTAATGGAAGCCAAACCACGGCCTGCTGGCCTGTGGAAATGACCTGGATTCAGCATTTTGAGATGGATGAAAAGGCCAAGTTTAATGATCAACAGGTAGAAGGTTTTATTAATAAGCATTCTAAAGATAATCTGAAGATATTCAAGGAAGTAATTGAGAGAGAAGCTAAAAAGTAACAAGATATTCTTTGCTCTTTTATGGCTGGAGGGGGCGGTAGTTTCATTGAATACGGCGGCTATGACCGCGGTTATTCCGGCGATTGCCAAGGATTTAGGGAAAAACAGCTTTGAGGCGGCCAGGATTATTCCTTTTTATATGATCCCGTACGGCATAGCCGCGCTGGTCTATGCCCCGCTGGTCAAAAGGTATCCGGTCAAGGCGATTAAGGCGGTGAGCCTGTTTATTTTTGCCTTGGCCAGCCTGATTGGGGGATTAAGCAATTCCATAGGGCAGCTTTTTCTTAGCCGGGCCTTGGCCGGGATTGCCGCCAGCGCTACTACTCCTATCGCCCTGATCTTAATCGGTGAGCTTGCCCCCAAGGAAACCCGCGGCCGGATGGTGGGGGCGTTTTTCAGCGCTACTTTTATTGCTTCTTTTTTAGGGGTATTCTTGAGCGGGATCTTGCCCTGGAGGCAGCTTTTTATCTTGCCGGCTGTATTCGCGGCAATAAACCTGATTTTGGTTATCTTGTTGTTTGATTTTAAGTCAAAATCAAGCTATGATTTTGATGTAAATTATCTGCATGTGCTAAAGGATACCCGGATATCGCGCATATTCGCCTATATCCTTGTTTTAAGTTTAGTTTATCACGGCATCTATAATTGGTTAGGGGTGTATTTTTCTTCTTTAAACTTTAAGCAGTTAGAGGTAAGCCTGCTTTTAAGTTTGGTGGGTTTTAGCGGGATATTCGGCCAGCCTTTTGGCGGCTGGGTCACGGATAAAATGGGCAGGGGTTTTGCCGCTACTTTAGGGCTATGCGGGCTTTCCCTGATAACATTCCTGCTGATAAAACCTTTTTCATTTTATTATCTGGCATTTTTGCTTTTAGTTTTTGGAATCAGTTGGACTATGAACCATAACGCGGTTTCCACGGTGTTGACAGATTTTCCGGATAAACTGCGGCCGGAATTGGCTAGTTTAAACAGTGCGGTGCGTTTTGCCAGTGGGGGGTTAGGAGTGGGCCTGGCCGGGGTTTTTATGCAAAGAAGCTTTAGCCTAACTTTTTTGGGTTTAGGGATAATTGTTTTAATTTTGGCGATAGCGTCAAGAAAGATTCTAAAAGTTACTTAAAATATCAGGAGGTTTAAGATGTCTGACTTAAAAGGAAAGACCGCGATTGTTACCGGGGCCAGCCGGGGGATTGGTAAGGCCTTGGCTTCTACCGCGGCAAGTCTAGGGATTAACTTGACCATAGCCGCGCGCACTGAAGGGCCGCTGAAGGAGACCGCGGAGGAAATCCGTAAAAAATATAAGGTAGAAGTCTTACCGGTAGCCTGCGATGTAACTAAGTTAAGCGATTTGGAAAATCTGGTCAATAAGGCCAAGGAGAGGTTCGGTAAGATTGATATCTTGATCAATAACGCCGGGGTCTCCAGCCAATACCCTTTTGAGAAACAGCCATTTGAGGACTTTGAGAGCTTAGTGCATACTAATTATCTGGGGTATGTGCGCTTAATCCGCTTAGTGATAAATGATATGATTAAGAATAAGTCCGGAGCGATTATCAATATGGTTTCTGGCTCTACCCTTTGCGACCCGGTGCCCAGAAGTTTTATTGTTTATAGCTCGCTAAAGGTAGGGCTTAAGGCTTTTTGCAAGGGGTTGTTTTGGGAGATGCGCGACCATGGGATAAAGGTAACTTCGATCTTACCGGGAGTAACCGATACTGATTTAACCGGAAAGCTTAAAGAGGTAACCGCTGACATCTCGCGGCTGATGACTACCGAGGCCATTGAGAACGCGCTTAAGTTTGCCCTTACGGTGCCGGCTAATGTCTGTCCTTTAGAGATCGCGGTGATCAATCAGCAGACCCCCTGGACAGCTCCGGTGATACCGTTTAAGCAGGAACATCCCGGGAAATAGCGCGGAACTTATGCGGAATTATACGCTGAACTACGCACAACTTATATTGCGTGGTTCTGCGTAAAGTTCCGCGTTGTTCAGCGGATAGAGAGAGGAAATAATGGACAAAAAAGACGAGAAGAATCTTAGAATCCGGTATCTGACTTGGCTCTATAAGATAACCAAAGAGGCCTTTGATCGTTATGAACGCAAGTTTACCCAGATAGATATTGATGGGTTTGTATTAAGGGAAATGGAAAAAGAGCTCAAAGGCTCTTATATGCCCCAGGAGAAAAAATCTTTAGAAAAATTAGTTAATGATTTTAGGTTATATATCTCCGAGAAGGAAAAGGCCTGCCTGAAGCTGAAATACAAGGGTAAAAAGATTGACCCGGAGTTTATCTTTCTGGATGTCAAGCTTATTGCCATAGAAAAGGCGATAATTAAAGAGCTGGGCCAGGAAGGCCTGAGCAAGATAAGAGAATCTTATCATCAGGAGATGATTAAGCGGATAATCGAGGAGAAGGAAAACCGGTTATAAAAAATGTTCTTTACCACCATCACAATGCTGGTTCTGGCGCTTGTTCTTGGAACGATCGCCTTTTTCAGGGATAAGGCAATCCTGTTTAGCGGCCTAAACAACGGGGCGAGGTTATTTGTTCAAATCCTGCCGATGCTCTTTTTCGCCCTGATCCTTTCCGGGATCATCCAGGCCTTGATCCCTAAAGAGGCTATCAACCGCTGGGTGGGTAAGGAGTCCGGGCTTAAGGGGATTCTTCTGGGCTGTCTGGCCGGTAGCCTTGTCCCCGGCGGGCCTTATACCAGCTTCCCTATTGTCGCTGGCCTGGTAAAGACCGGGGCCAGTATCGGAACGATAGTCGCCTTTATAACTGCCTGGAGCCTTTGGGCGATTACCCGTCTGCCTATTGAGATCGGGGTGGTAGGGGTAAAGATGGCCCTGGTGCGGCTGGCCTCTACCTGCATATTTCCGCCGCTGGCCGGAATTATCGCCCAATCGCTATTCGGAAGATGGTTTTAAAAGGATATGCCCATATTTTTTCGGCAGTAATAACTTTTGTCTTAATATTCGTTTATCTGCGTTATATTGAGAAAAAGAGCCTTTTCTATCCGGAAAACGAGATTGTTTATACGCCTGAAGCTTCCGGAATGCGTTATAACGAGGTCAATTTTGAGACCTCTGACGGTTATATGCTTAACGGTTGGTTGATTATTCAACCCGCGGCTAAGTACACGGTTCTTTTCGCGCATGGGAACGCGGGAAATATCAGTCACAGGATTGAAAAGTTAAAGTTTTTCAAGCAGATAGGCTGTAATGTGTTTATTTTTGATTACCGCGGTTACGGCAGAAGTCAAGGCAGGCCTTCAGAAAAAGGTCTTTATCTTGATGCCGGGGCAGCGTATGAGTATTTAGTTGCTCAAGGGATAACGGCGAATACTATTATCGGCTATGGAGAGTCGTTAGGCGGCGCGGTTATCATTGACGCGGCATCAAAAAATACAATGGCCGCGCTTATTGTGGATAGTTCTTTTAGCTCCGCGAAAGATATGATCAAGGCGATATATCCGTTTCTGCCGCATTGGATATTTGCCAGCAAATTTTATTCCAGCTGGAAAATTAAAAACATAAATATCCCTAAGCTGATAATCCATAGTATTAATGATGAGATTATTCCTTATAGGTTAGGCAGGAAGCTTTATGACGAAGCCGCGCCGCCTAAAGAATTCCTGGATATTCGCGGCGGCCACAACAGTAATTTCTTCGAGTCTGAAGATATCTTAAAAGAAAGAATCAGTGCTTTCTTAAAAGGACTGCCGCAATGATTATTGACGCCCATAGCCATTATCTGCCGGAGGAGATTGTCAAGGTGGCCTCTTTTTATAATCCCAGCTGGACGGATATAGAGGCCCAGTTAAAGGGTATGGAAGAAAGCGGAGTTGAAAAGGCAATCCTGCACTATCCTACTACTGACGCCCACATCAAACTAAGCGATGAAGAAAAGGCAGCCAGGCTTTATAACGACGGCTTAAGCAGGGTTATCCGTAAATATCCCCACAAATTCATCGGCTTGGGCGTCCTGCCCATTCATGATAAAGAAAGAATGCTTTATGAGTTTAAGCGCTGCCGCATGGAGCTGGGACTAAGGGGGATATCTTTGGCCGCCAGTTATAGCGGTATCTATCTTGACGACAAACGGTTTTATCCTTTATACGAAGAAGCCCAAGGCGAAAATGTCCCCATATTCGTGCACACTCAGACCATTAATCCTATCGGCTTTGAAAGGGTAAACGACCCCCTGCTTACCCCGGTAGTTGAATATGTCTTTGATATGACGATGTGTGTTTCCAAGATGATGATGTCCGGAGTTTTTGTCCATTTTCCCGCCTTAAAGTTTATTTTTGCCCACTTTGGCGGGGTTTTGCCTTTTCTTAAAGACCGTTTTGATACGGTGTATACAATGCTCAGGATGAGGAATATCGTCAAAGACTTAGGCAAGGCGCCGTCGGAGATTTTTAAAAATATCTACTGTGATACCAGCGCGGTGAAGTCAAAGAATATATTGAAAATGGCTCTGGATACCTTTGGGGCTGAGCATTTATTATGGGGTTCAGATTATCCGGCGAATAAGGATGTCAGGGGTTCGATAAAGGCGATTCGGGAATTAGACACGCCTAATAAACAAAAAGAATTGATGTTGGGAATGAACATAGGGAAGATAATCAGTTTAGACGTGATTGTTTAATTAAGGGAGAAAACTATGCGGATGCAAAAAGAGGTTCATTTGACCGGAAAAGATTTAACCGGGATGGTGCAGTTAAGGCCGCAGGATGTGGGTAAATATGCCATTGTCCCCGGGCCCAAGGATCGGCTAGATGTGTTGATGAAGAAGATAGAGAATCCGGTTAGGAATTTCTCTTTTATGGAATACACGATGCATACCGGAACTTATCAGGGGATTAAAGTTACCGCGATAAACGGGGGGAGATTTTCCACCGATACCTCAATTACCACCGAGGTAATGTGTAATGCCCAGATACCCAATATCATCCGTATCGGTACCTGCGGCGCGCTGGATGAAAATATCAAGGTTGGGGATTTAGTGGTGGTGGATAAAATTATCCGGGGAGACGGGGTTACGCCGTATTATGTGGATTCGAACTTTAAAACTGTCGCGGATAAAAAGATTAGTGATACCCTGGAGAAAGTGGCCAAGGATTTAGGGGCGAATGTGTATCGCGGCACTGTTTGGACTACTGATGCTCTTTTACGTGAAACCCGAGAACTTGTTGAGGCCAAACGCAAGGAAGGGGCAATGGCAGTGGATATGGTTTCCTCGACCCTTTTGACTATTGCTCAGACTTATAATATCAAGGCCGGCTCCATCCTGGCAGTCAGCGATAATGTTATCACTGGCGAGATGGGCTTTATGAATCCACTTTACTATATGGCCGAGACCAAGCTGATTGAGATTGCTTTGGAAACGGTAAAAAGATTAGAGGAAAAATGAAATTTTCTCCCCTTTTTTGGCCGGTAGAATTAAGAGGAAACACCATTTATATCCTGGATGAAACCTTGCTGCCGCACAAGTTGACTTATGTCAAAGCCAAGACCTATCCGCAGGCGGTTAAGGCGATTAAGGAAATGAAAACCCGGGCCTTTGGCCAGGTATCTCTTGTGTTTTATACTTTCTTGTTAGTATTAAAACAAAATAAGAATAAGAAAAATATCCTTCCGGTTTTGAAGAAAACTGCCGCGGCGCTTAACTCGGCCCGTCCCACCCTACCCTTTAAATTCTTGACCGATATGGTCTTAGACTGGCAGGCCCAAGGTCAGGATTTGGAGAAAACTATGTTTGGTTTCTTGGAGATGCTCAAAGCCAAGCGCATCCAGAGGGCCGAAGAGGTAAGTAGGATTATTCAAAACAAAGATGTTATCCTTACCCATTGCAATGTCAGCGGTGAGCTACCCTTAATTGCCGAGTTCTGCCGCAAGGCCGGCAAACATATTGAGTTTTATGTTACCGAGACCCGGCCGTATATGCAGGGCAGCCGGCTGACTGCCTGGGAATTGCATCTGGCAGGATTTCCGGTAACCATAATGACCGACGGTATGGTGGCCAGCATTATGTCCAGCGGCAAGATTACCAAGGTGATTGTGGGCGCGGACCAATTGGCCCAAAACGGAGACGTAGCCAATAAAATCGGCACCTACCAGATTGCCTTGGTAGCTAAACATTTCAAGGTTCCCTTTTATGTCCTTTGCCCGCCGCCGTCCAAGGCCAAAAGCGGTAAGGATATAACGGTAGAAATCCGGCCAGAGAAGGAGTTGCTGGAATACCAGGGCCTGCGCCTGGCCCCTTATGGGGTAAAAGGGTTTTATCCGGCCTTTGATATCACCCCTAATAACCTAATCACCAAACATTTTCATTTAGGGATTGCCAGATGATCTTCGGAAAAGAAAAAGCCCTCCGGGATGAAGTAGTTAATATTGGGAAGAAACTTTATGAACTGCGCTTGGTGGTTGGCCGTTCCGGCAACTTAAGCGCGCGCTTAGATGAAAATACTATTCTGATTACCTCAACCGGCTCAAGTTTAGGCAGTCTTAGCCACGACGACATCATCAAAGTTGACTTAAAGAACGAAGAAGACCTGAAGAATAAGCGCCTGACTACCGAATTTCCCCTGCACCGGATGGTCTATGAGAATTCCCCCCATAAAAATATCATCCACTGCCACCCCACCCTGATCAATGCCTATTTCGCGGTTTGTCCGGAACTTAAGACCTTGACCTTTGAGAGCAAGCTCTATCTGGGCAATATCCCGGTAGTGGAGCAGGATACCCCGGCGATTAGCAGGCCGGAATTGATTGTTGAGGCCTTAAAGGCCAGCAATCTGGTAGTGGCTAAGAATCATGGGGTGGTTTCGGTAGCCGATAAATTCAGCGACTGCCTTTATTTTATTGAGACTTTAGAGGAGGCGGTAAAGGTGGCCGCCACTGCCCGTTTATTTAAGAAAGATGTTCTGGACGAGCTGGATAAGGCGCTTAAGGAAAATCTTGCCCAAGACAGCGCGTATGTGATGTTTTCCAAAGAGCATATCCAGGCGATTGTGGATTTGGTGAACAAGGATGAGTTTATCGCTAAAAAGGGCCAGGAATTAGATTTGACCCTGCAATTAGCCATAAAATTAGACCCTTCGACTACGCTCGGGGCAGGCGGCCATAACAGCGCCTATAAATTTAATTTTGAGAAGGGAAAGATTGTTAAGTTAGACTTTGATGAAGACGCGCCTTTTATAATTTCCGCGCCTGCGGATTCCTGGCAGTTGGTATTCTTAGGCAAGCTCGACCCCTTTGTGGCAGTAATGCAGGGCAAGATGAAGCTAAAAGGCGAGCTGGGCAAACTCTCTCGCTGGTATGTCCCTTTTAGCCGCCTCTTTGAACTGTTTAAGCAGGTAAAGATAAAATAATGGATCAAACGAAGATATTAGAAAAGTTGCGGAAATTGTTGAGCTTGCCCGCGGAAACGGAATGGGTTGAGTTTAAACATGCCAAACAGGACTTCCCTTTTGATAAGATGGGAAAGTATTTTTCCGCGATAAGCAATGAAGCTAATCTTAACGACAAGGAGTGCGGCTGGTTGGTTTTTGGAGTTGACGATAAGACTAAGAAAGTCTTGGGTTCCGGTTATCGGGCATACGGCAGGCGCGCCTTGGATCGTTTAAAGAAAGAAATTGCCGATAAAACCACGGCTCGCATAACATTCATTGAAATATATGAGCTTGAAAAAGATGGGAAACGAATCATTATGTTTCAAGTTCCATCCGCGCCGCAAGGTATGCCGGTGTCTTGGGAAGGACATTATTACGGCAGGGAAGGGGAATCTCTGGCGGCGCTTAGCCCTCAGGAATATGAAGCGATACGCAATCAAACTAAGCCTGATTGGTCGGCTCAGGTATGCGATGGCGTCTCTGTTTCCGATTTGGATGCCAACGCTATTCTTAAAGCCCGGCAAGAGTTTAAGATTAAATTTCCTAACCTATCCGCGGATGCGGGTATTTGGGATGATATTACTCTTCTTAATAAAGTAAAGCTGGCAATTGAAGGGCGGTTGACCCGAGCCGCGATTCTTTTGCTTGGGAAATCTGAATCCGATCATTTTATTTCTCCTTTTACCGCTAAAATAAGCTGGATTCTTAGAGACGAGAAAAACACCGACAAAGATTATGAACATTTTGGAGCGCCGTTTATTCTAAATACCGACTTGGCCTTAGCCAAAATACGCAATTTAAAGTATCGTTATCTTCCTGACAATACCTTATTCCCCATAGAGATTACACAATATGAACCCTATGTTATTCGCGAGGCCCTGCATAACTGTATCGCTCATCAAGATTATGAACTTTGCTCCCGAATATCCATTATTGAAAAACCGGAAGAGCTTATCTTTTCCAATGCTGGCAGTTTCCTTCCCGGCACCGTGGAGTCCGTGATAGAAAAAGACGCCCCGCCAAGATATTATCGCAATCAGTTTCTCGCCAATGCCATGGTAACATTAAATATGATAGATACTGTTGGCGGCGGCATCAAAAAAATGTTTACAAAACAGCGGGAGCGGTTTTTTCCTTTACCGACTTACATACTAGAAAATCCAAACGAGGTTACGGTAAAAATTACCGGAAAAGTAATTGACCAAAATTATACCCAATTGCTTATTAAGCACACGGACTTGGATATTCAGACGGTTATTTTGCTTGATAAAATTCAAAAGAAGAATAAGATTGCCAAACAGAGTTATCAAAGATTAAAAAAACAAAGACTAGTGGAAGGAAGGTATCCTAATCTTTTTGTAGTCTCAAAGATTGCCGATATCGCGGGTGAAAAGGCCATATACATCAAAAACAGGGCATTTGACAAAGAGCATTATAAAAAAATGATAATTTCTTTCCTGGAAAAATACGGCAGCGCCACGAGAAAAGAAATAGATGATTTATTGATGGATAAATTATCTAATGTGCTCAATCCTGAACAGAAGATTAAGAAAATTTCTAATTTACTTTTTGACATGGCGAATAATGATAAGAGCATAATAAATTCAGGGCCGCGAAAAACTCCTAAATGGACATTGAGACGAAACAAATAATTTAGTTATAATTTAGTTATAATTTAGTTATAATTTAGTTATAATCTTATTTAACATATTCAATATAAATAAGTTATGACTATTTTACGCAAAGGTAAAATATGAACCAAAAAGGCGAACTGGGCAAACTCTCCCGCTGGTATGTCCCCTTCAGCCGCCTGTTTGAGCTGTTTAAGCAGGTTAATATAAAATAATCGATATGGAAGATAAACAGCAGGAATTTATTTTGCGCCCTGATGACGAAAGCTTAATTTTTGCGATTTTACAAGCTTGTGTTTTTCTTTTTATGATTATACTTGCATTACTAATAATTTTTTGTTCCAGGAGTAAATAATTGTAATACAGATAAAGATAACAGTGTTTTAATCGCCCTACTCTTTATTTTTGTATTATGTTTATGGCATATCCATAAACTCATGTTTTTTGGAAAGAAAGGATTGCTGCGCATTAATAAAGAAAACATAACTATTCCTTATATAGGTGTAATTAAATGGTCAGAAATAGATAAAATGTTGCTTTTGGAATATTCTAAGTTGTTCAGGAGGGAGAATAGTTTCTTATGTATTGTTCCAAAGGATTATAAAACAATTCTTTCTAGGCTGAAACCAGTTAGAAGAAGGGATGTGCAATATAGGGCTAGGCTTTTTGGTATTCAAGGAGTTTGTGTATATCTTTTAGGATGTTCTGATTCTTCTCTTGATGAGCTGTGTCAAAAGATAAGCCATCTTTTTAAACCGGTAGAGAAAAAGATTCCGAACTTATCTGGACTTTCTGATATATAGCATTATTATCTTTTAGCGATGTTTTATTTTATTTATATAAATGGCGAGTTTGTAGAAACCAAAAACAGGCAGGCGGTTATCAATCCTGCCAGTGGCGAGGTGATTGCCGAGGCGGGGGTGGCTTCTAAAGATGAGATAGAGCTTGCAATAAGCTCGGCGCGGGAGGCTTTTGACGCGGGGGCTTGGCCGCGGATTTCCTTAGAGGAGCGCAAGGGCTTTTTGCTTAAAATATCCCAGGGTATTCTGGACAAGGCCCAAGAGCTGGCCAGGCTTGAGACGCTTAATACCGGTAAACCCATAAAAGAATCCACCTTTATGGATATTCCTTCAAGCGCGAAAACCTTTGAATACTTTGCCAATAATCTAGAGGGATTTCTCAAAGAAGAAACAAGAGAATTAGAGAATGCCAGAAGCCGTCTTGTCCGAGAGCCTCATGGCGTTGTGGTTTTGATTGTGCCCTGGAATTATCCACTACTGATTGCCTGCTGGAAACTGGCCCAGGCCCTGGCCGCGGGAAACACGGTTGTTTTAAAGCCTTCAAGCCTAACCCCCTTAACCGTTTTAGAATTAGCCAGGATTATTCAAGGAACCGGTTTGCCTAAAGGAGTAGTTAATATCATTAATGCCACCGGTGATGTTTCCGGGGAATTGCTCTGCGCGGACAAACGGGTGGATATGGTTTCCTTTACCGGTAGTTCCGAGGTGGGGAAAAAGATTATTGGCTATTCTTCTAAGAATGTCAAAAAGCTGATTATGGAGCTGGGCGGAAAATCCGCGGGGATAATTTTAAAAGACGCGGATTTAGAGCTGGCAATAAACGGCTCTTTGTGTTCTATATTCTTAAACCAAGGCCAGATGTGCACGGCAATGTCCCGGATACTGGCTGAGGATGATATTTATGATAAATTCATCTCTGGCTTTGTGGAGAAGGCCAAAAGGATAAAATTAGGCGATGGCCTGAATTACGAAACCCAGATGGGGCCGTTGATTTCAAAGGCCCAGCGCGAGAAAGTGATTGAATATGTGGAAAAGGCCAAGAAAGAAGGGGCAAAACTGCTTTGCGGAGGGAAGATTTCGGATAATCCGGAATTAAAAAAGGGATTTTTCTTTGAGCTGACGGTATTCGCGGATGTCTTGCCCAAGATGAGCATATTTCAGGAAGAAGTCTTTGGCCCGGTAGTCTGCGTGAGTAAATTTTCAGATGCGGATGAGGCTGTCCAATTAGCCAATGCCACGGACTTTGCCCTGGCCTGCGCCATCTGGTCAGGGGATACGGCCCTGGCTCAAAAATTGGCCTCTCAAATCAATTCCGGGGTATGCTGGATCAACACCTACGGGATGTTTTATAATGAGGCCCCTTACGGCGGATTTAAGCAAAGCGGTTTTGGCAAGGAATTGGGCCGGGAAGGGTTATTGGAATATACCCGGCTAAAGAATATAGTGACAGACCAAACCCAGGGCACCAAGCCGATAGTGAATTATTGGTATGGATTCTAAGTGATGCCCAAACTTATACCTGTATGCTCATCAGGCATTAAAACAAGCAATTTTAAATAATAATCTTGAAAATATAGTAAAAATCTTGTATAATTACTATTAGGGAGGTAATGAAAAATGGAAAGTACAGTTACTGTTCGCGGCCAGACTGCCATACCGGCGGTAATACGTAGAAGGTATAATATCAAGCCAAAGACTAAACTGGAGTGGGTTGATGATGGTCATACCATAACTGTTTTACCGGTTCCCTATGACGCTATTAAAGCGCTCAAGGGAAAATTAAAAGGCCTGCGCCTTACCGAGGCGCTCTTAAAATCCAGGCGGGAGGAAAGGCTTCGTGGATAAGGCCTATGTGTTGGATACCTCAGCTATATTTACTTATATTGAGGAAGAAGATGGGCAAGATAAAATTGAGGATATCCTGCGTTTAGGGCATAAAAATAAATGTCAGATTTATTTATCTTTTGCCAGTCTGGCCGAGATATATTATATCAGCTGGCAGGAAAAGAGCGAAGATGCGGCTAAGGAATTAGTTGTTCTGGTAAAATCCTTGCCTATTCAAATTATTGATTCAAATGAGCGGATTACTTTATCAGCCGGAAGGCTCAAGGCTCTTCATAGAATTTCTCTGGCCGATGCTTTTGTTGCCGCCACGGCAATAGATATGGCCGCGGTGCTGGTTCATAAAGATCCCGAGTTGGAAGTTATCTCAAAGTATATAAAAATATTCAGTTTGCCATATAAAACCCGCAAGTAGTCTTTTGTTATTATCTATAAGGGAGGAAACTATGAATTGGGGGATGAAGAATCGTTTGGCGCAGGTGATCCCGGCGGACGGGAAGTGCTTTTTTATGCCTATTGACCACGGGTATTTTCAGGGGCCGACCAGTGGTTTAGAAAAACCCGCGGAAACCATCAGGCCGCTTTTTGATTATTACGATGCCTTATTTGTTACCCGCGGGGTCCTGCGCGCGGCAATTGACCCGGCGCATACCAAGCCGATTATTTTACGCGTTTCCGGCGGGACCAGTATGATCGGAAAGGATTTGGCCAATGAGGGAATTACCACCTCAATAGAAGAAATTATCCGTTTAAATGTCCAGGCAGTAGGGGTATCGGTTTTTATCGGCAGTGAGTATGAACAGCAGACGCTTATGAATCTTTCAAAGTTAGTCAATGAATGTGAGAATTATGGCATCCCGGTAATGGCGGTTACCGCGGTGGGCCGGGAATTGGAAAAACGTGATGCCCGCTATTTGGGCCTCTGCTGTCGGATTACGGCGGAATTGGGAGCCAGGATAGTCAAGACTTATTGGTGTGAAGATTTTGATAAAGTAGTTAAAGGCTGCCCGGTGCCGGTAGTGATTGCCGGAGGCCCAAAATGCGAAACCGAAAAGCAGGTTTTTGAATTTGTCTACGATGGGATGCAAAAAGGGGCGATAGGGGTAAATTTAGGGAGGAATATCTGGCAGAGCAAATATCCTGTGGCAATGGCCAGGGCCTTGCAGGCGATTATCCATAAAAAGGCTGATGTGAAAGAGGCGTGTGGGATATTTAATGAGGTGAAGAATAAAGGAGAAAAGTAAAAAGGAAAAACGAAAAAGGTAAAACCATGAGTCAAAAGGCAAAAGTTTTTATTTTTTACTTGTGGTTTTTACTTTTTCCTTTTTATTTTTGAGTTTAAAGTATGTTAATAGGAATGTATTATAACAATCGGGATGTGCGGGCCGAAGAGATGCCTAAGCCAAAGATTGGGCCGGGTGAGATTTTGCTTAAGATGAAGGCTAGTGGCATTTGCGGTAGTGACCTGATGGAGTGGTACCGGATTAAAAAGGCTCCTTTGGTTTTAGGCCATGAAGTTAGCGGTGAGATTGCCGAACTTGGGGAAGGGGCTAAAGATTACAAGCTTGGGGATAGGGTGTTTGTGGCCCACCATGTCCCTTGCAATACCTGCCGTTATTGCTTGAGCGGCAATCATACTGCTTGTCAAACCCTGCATACCACAAATTTCTATCCCGGCGGCTTTGCCGAATATATTCAGGTGCCGGCTTTAAATGTGGATAGAGGGACCTTTCTTTTGCCGGAGAGCGTATCTTTTGAAGAGGGAACATTTATTGAGCCGTTGGCCTGTGTCCTGCGGGGTCAGAGAACGGTTAACATCGGCCCCGGACAAAGCGTATTAATTTTAGGAAGCGGTATTTCTGGTTTGTTACATCTTCTTTTAGCTCAAAGTATGGGCGCGGGTAGGATTATAGTGACTGATATCAACGAATTCCGCCTTAAGACGGCCAAGGAATTGGGGGCGGACGCGGTGATTAATGCCAAAGACGATGTGATTAGCGCTTTGCGTAAGGTTAATGAAGGCCGCTTGGCGGACCTGGTGATTGTCTGCGCCGGAGCCTCATCGGTTTTCAGCCAGGCCTTGCAGGCGGTTGAAAGAGCCGGCACGATACTTTGTTTCGCCCCCACCGCACCCGGAGAGACCTTAAATGTCCCGGTGAATGACTTCTGGCGCAACCAGATAAAGATAATTCATTCTTATGGTTCCGGCCCCGCGGATAACGCGCAGGCTTTGGAATTGCTTAAGGCCAAAAGAGTAAAGGTGGACAGGCTGATTACCCATCGTTTGAAGTTAGCGCAGATAGGCGAAGGCTTTAGGATTATGGCAGAGTCTAAGGATTCAATAAAAGTTATTATTGAGGCCTAAAAGATCAATAGTTAATAGTCTAAAAGTGCCCTTTATAGGGCACTTTTTACTTTGGATTAAATGAACAAGATAAAAAAAAGCCTTAAGTATTCTTTTTGGGACGGGATATTCGCCTTTATGATGGTGGGCTTCACCCAGGATTACGTCGCCCCTTACGCCTTGGCCCTTAAGGCCACGGTGAAAGAGATAGGCTTATTGAGTTCACTTCCTAATCTTTGCGCTTCCTTTATCCAGCTTAAAAGCGCGGACCTGGTGGATGGGTTTTCCAGCCGTAAGCGGATAATTTTAATCTCGGTATATCTTCAGGCATTAAGCGCTTTACCCTTACTGCTTATTCCTTATTTGTTTAAAAGCAATCAAGCCCTATGGTTGATTTTTTTCGCCATGCTTTTTACCGCTTTCGGCGCTTTGAGCCAGGGGCCCTGGGCCTCGCTGATGAGCGAGTATATCCCTTCAACTAAACGTGGGAGGTATTTTGGCTGGCGCAATAGAATCTTAAACCTGGTAGCCGTAGTGTGTTCCTTGTGCGCAGGATTGATTCTGCAGATATACAAACATAAAGTCTTATTCGGTTTCTGGATAATTCTTACTTTAGCCCTCTCCAGCAGATTTATTTCCTGGTATTTCCTTACCCGGATGTATGAGCCTAAATTTCATTATCACGCGGAAAGCAAGTTTACTTTTTTAGATTTTATCAGGAGGGCCAGACAGAGTAATTTTGTCAAGTTTGTCTTTTTTGTGGCCTGTTTTAATTTTTCGGTTAACCTGGCCTCGCCGTTTTTCGCCGTATTTATGCTGCGCGACCTCAAATTTGCCTATTTAACCTATACCATAGTAATGATTCCGGTGATATTGACCACTCTGATGTTTATCAACCGCTGGGGAAAGCTCTCGGATCATATCGGCAATATTAAGGTTTTAAAATTTACCGCTTTTATTATCGCCAGCCTGCCTTTATTCTGGGTGTTTGGCCATCATCCCGTATATCTAATTTTTGTCCAGGCATTGGGAGGATTTGCCTGGAGCGGTTTTAATCTCTGCGCGGTGAATTTTATCTTTGACAGCGTCACTTCGCCCAAGCGCACCCGCTGTCACTCTTATCTTAACGTCATTAACGGATTAGGCATCAGCTTAGGAGCGCTCGCGGGAGGATACCTGGCCGCTCATTTGCCTCAGCTTTTTGGATACAAGCTCATTTCCTTATTTGTCGTATCGGCGGTCTTACGCTTTTTGATGATGGGTATATTTATTTCGAAGATAAAAGAGGTGCGCCCTCAAGTCAAGAAAATAGGCTTAAGGGGCATTTTAAAAGAAATGGTATTACAATGAACCCCGCCCTTCCTGAAAATGTAAACTAAGCATAATAAATGAAGAGCGGGATGATTAGAAGGGAAGGGCGGGGTGAAAGATATAAGAAATTATTCTTTGGATGAGTTTGACGTGATATTCAATGGCTGGGGCGAGACCGCCTATCGGGCGAAGCAGACTTTTTCCTGGTTGTATCAGAAAAGAGTAGATTCTTTTGATTTGATGAGCAATCTTTCCCTGGAATTAAGAAAAAAGCTGAAAGATAATTTTTCCCTGAATAGACTAAAATTAGACAGGCTTCAGGAATCAAGCGACGCAACTAAGAAATTCCTTTTTGCTTTAGAAGACGGCAATCTTATTGAATCCGTGCTTATTCCGGTTAAGGAGCGCCTGACCGCCTGTCTTTCCTCGCAGGCCGGCTGTCCATTCTCCTGCGGTTTCTGCGCCAGCGGCATAGCCGGATTTAAAAGAAATCTCCGGACCGGCGAAATAACCGGTCAGCTTTTAGAAATATGTTACACGTTAAAGAATTCAGCGCTTACTAATGTTGTCTTTATGGGGATAGGCGAGCCTTTGGATAATTATGAGAATGTCTTAAAGGCAATCAGGATAATTAATGCCCCGCAAGGCTTCAATATCGGGGCGCGCCGGATAACCATTTCTACCTGTGGGATAATTCCGGGGATTAAAAGGCTTTCCGCCGAGGGCCTGCAGATAGAGCTGTCGGTTTCTCTGCACGCATCCGATGATAAAACCCGCACCCGGCTTATGCCGGTAAATAAGAAATATCCTTTGGAGGATTTGATTATCGCCTGCAAGGACTATGCCGCCCTGACTAAGCGCCAGGTAACTTTTGAGTATGCCTTGATTAAAGGCCTGAACTGTTCAAAGGAGGCGGCGGATAATTTAGTCAAACTCATGAGTGACTGGGAATGTAAGGTTAATCTTTTAGTCTATAATCCGGTAAAGGAATTCCCCTATCAGCCTGCCGAGGAGAGAGAGATCGAGTTTTTTGTCTGGTTATTGCGGAAAAAAGGAATCGTAGTTACCTTGAGAAAGTCGCGGGGAAAAGACATAGACGGAGCCTGCGGCCAACTGCGGGCGAAATATCTTAAGTAAGAGCGGGAAATTGAAAAAGGGAAGGCTTTTTTAGAGGCCTTCCCTTTTTGTATAGCGTAAGTTTAAAAAGCTTCCGGCGGCTCCGGCAATTCTTCTCCAGGCCCAGGCGGTGGCTCATTAGGGGTTCCTGCCGGTCCGTGTCCTTCAGGAAAGCCCTGCCTCTGGCCGAATTTCTGCAGTTTGCGCATCAGTTTTGAATGTTGCTCTTGGTCCTGGGTGAGGATTATCTTAAATTTATCCTGTTGTTCAGGAGAGAGTATTTTTAAGATTTTGATATTAGTTTCTTCGCGGATGGCCTTTATCTCTTCACGAGACCTTTCGCCTGTTTGTTTGAGTCTTTCGCGCGCTTCATCTAATATCTGTTTTATTGTTTTCTTTTGTTCTTCGTTTAGGCTTAATTCTTCGGCAATGCGCCTAAAGATGTCTTGAGGTTTTTGCGTTTTGCGCTGTTTGAGTTCTTTTTCCGATGGCAGGGGAGGCCGCCCCAGCTGGCTCAGGTATTTTATAGTATTTCCCCGCTCTATGGCCACTCCCGCCACAATTCCCATCACTATGGATACTACCGAAAGAACCACCGCGTACACGATTGTCTTTTTCATTTTTCTCCTCCTGTTAATACAACAATAATCCTAACTCTGACTGTTGGCCGGCCGTATCAATAAGAGCCAAGACATTGCTGTTCTGGTTGGTAAATAGATATTCGTCAACGGGATTAGTGTAACTATTTTGGTTTAAATTTAAGAAAATAATTATCAGAATGCTGGCTAAGACCGGAACCGGGATGAGTTTTCTGGTCCACTTGCCGAAATCAAAGACAAAATTCTCAGAGAGATTTTTCGCCTTTTCTTCCTGCTGGATACGGCCTTTAAGCCTGTTTAAGAAGAAGTCAGCGTTTGTGTCAATCTTGTTCTGGCTGATATTTTGTCTCAAGGAATTAAGAAATTTCATTTCTTGTCCGCAGGCCGGACAAGAAATGATGTGCGTGTCCATAAATTCTTTTTTCGCTCGAGGGAGCTCATTATCAATATAGCGGTTTAACAACTTCGCGTATTTACACATTTTTCAGGGCTCCTTTTCTGGTGAGGATGCCTTTTAATATTCTTCTGGCTCGAAAAAGCCGGGATTCTACCGTGCCGATATTTATCTTTAAGGCCTGGGATATTTCTTCATAGGAGAGGCCATTAAGCTCCCTTAAGGTAAGGACGCTTCTAAAATCAAAAGGTATTTCTCCCAGCGCGCCTTGAATCAGTTCCCGGGTTAGAAGATCAGGGTTATTTTCTTTAGCCCGGATATTTTCGCAGTCGGCTTCCTCCAGAGATTCGGTTTTATGTTTTTGAGCCCGCAGGAAATCGTAGGCGGTATTAACCGTGATTCTGTAGAGCCAGCTGGAGAATTTGGCCTGGGCTTTAAAGCTGTTTAAACCGTGATAGATCTTTAAGAAGGTATCCTGGGCTATATCCTCGGCATCGCTTACATTCCCCGCCAAAGAATAAGCCGTATTTATCACCCGGTTTTGGTATTTCTTTACCAGCATCTCAAAGGCCTCCATATCGCCGCTTAAAAATCGGTTAATTAATTCTAAGTCTTCTGGCATATTTTTCGCCCTTCTATTAGATTAGACGCAAAAACTTCCGGTTTTATTCCCAAAAATTTTGTAGTATAATAATTATAACATAACTTATTGATTTTAAACATCTTCAAAATGAGAGCATAAAGCCAAAGTTTAAAAGTATACATTTTATAGTCATATTTATAGAAAAAAGGAAGGCGCAAACGTGATAAGCAAATTCATATTTATACCACTAAAGAAGAATGTTACTGCGAAAATTTAAATTATTAAAAGGACCCGCGCGGGATATGTCCGAAAATAACGTTTGTGATTATGCCTTAAACGAAGACGCGGCGCTAATGCTTAAATTTCAACAAGGGGATGATTCCGCGTTTGAGCGGCTTTTAGAGAAATATCATGAACAGATAATAAATTTTATCTATAGATATATAGGTGATAAAGCGGAGGCTGAAGATTTGGCACAGAATGTGTTTTTAAATGTTTATCGTTCGGCTAAGACCTATGTTCCGAAATCAAAATTTTCTACCTGGATTTATGTAATTGCCAGGAATATGGCATTAAATGAGCTAAGAAGGAGAAGCAATCACAGGGAATCTTCGCTGGAAGAAACGGTCTCGGGTGAAGATGGTGATTTGTCGAGGCAGATAGCCGATAACAGCAAGCTCTCGGCGTCCGGGGCGCTGGAGAAGCAGGATTTGATTAACGCGGTCAAAAGGGCGATTGACAGCCTGCCGGACAATCAAAAGACAGCGGTAATATTGCGAAGATATGAAAATTTTTCTTATGAGGAGATTGCTAGAATTATCGGTTGTTCTGTTTCCGCCGTAAAATCGCTTTTAAGCCGGGCAAAAACAGCCTTAAAAGAAAAACTTTCTTCTTATTCTCAAGAACAAAACGAAACTTTCTTATAAGATGAGTGTTTATAATAGTAGAGGAACCCGAAAATGAGATGCAAAAAGGTTAAACATTTTCTGCCCTTATTTCTGGATGGGCAATTAGGCGAAAATAACTCCGCCGCGGTAAAAACCCATATGAAGGGTTGTTTAATCTGTTCCCGGGAATTAAAGCTTTTGGAGGAATCCTGGGATTTGCTTGGCAAATGGGATAATGTTTTTCCTTCACCAAACTTTAAAGCTGTTTTCTGGCAAAGAATATCTCAAGAGGAAGAGCCTCTTTTATTAAGGAAACCAATTTTTGTTTTCCCCCGTTTTCGCCCTATCCTTGTTCCGGCCCTGGCTTCATTTTTCACGGTTTTAATCGCGGGTATTTATTTCGCGGGTTTATTCTTTCGTTCCGACATCCAGCGCCTGACGGTTATGACTCAAGGGCAGGATATTCAGATGCTTAAGGAATTAGATTTAGCCGAAGATTTTCATATTATTCTGAATATGCAGGCCTTGGAAGATTTTGAAGTAATTAATTCCCTGGAATTAACATGAGTGCCGCTGAAGATAGGGGCATTTGACTTTTTTTGGGCTTACGCGTTACTGAAGAGCCGAATCCGGTCAATCCGCAAGTTCGGTTCTGTGAGGGATGTTACAGAATGAAGAGAAAGGCTGTTAAGATGTCTGCCCTGCACAAACTAATTACTTCAATAATTGTTGTCGGCATGGGCGTATGTCCTATTTTTAAGGAATCTGCCTTTGCTCAATCCCAGGCAGGCAAATGCGGCGATGAAGTTTGCGATGAAATTAATTTTCATCAACTCACCAGCGGTAAGAATTTCGGCGATATTCTAAAACTGTTCAATCCCGTTATTGATGAGGCCGACAGGAAACTCTATGTGGTGGGCTCAAAAACAACCTATGCCGGGGTAATTGATTTGGACAATGATGAATTGGCGGATGTATTTGACATTGGCGCTCCGGGAGGTTTTTTGATTTTTAGCGATAAAACTCTTTATTCTTATGATTTTAGTATCGGAAGATGTTATTTAATTGATCCTGTTCAGAGAAAAGCCGCGCAGGTAGATAAAACAATCTGTGAGAATTTAGTGCCGCACGATAAGGGCAGGCCAAAGAAGTGGGGAAATTATTATTTCAAAGAAACCGGCTACGGGGCCGC
Source organism: Omnitrophica bacterium GWA2_41_15 (assembly GCA_919902675.1). Taxonomy (GTDB): domain Bacteria; phylum Omnitrophota; class Gorgyraeia; order Gygaellales; family UBA12090; genus UBA12090. Next base: position 72,535 of record CAKKRH010000006.1, on the reverse strand, counting down.
GGGTTCTTCCGGTTTTCCTGTTGATTGGAGCCAGGATTTAAATGGCGCTTATGGCGTGATTGAGATCTACGATTCGTCAAATAACAAAAAAGGCGAGATAGTCCATGGCCCGGACGCTTTGTATTTCACGATAGATTATAAAACCAGCAAACTTTATACCACCAACACCGGCGATGGTTCTATTTCTGTTTTTGATTTAAATAAACTTGAGGACACTAATTATTGCGAAAGAAACAGTTGCTGGATAAAAGACATAGATATTGGAAATTCGGCTGATGAAGTGATAGTGGATTCATCCGGCACTATGTATGTCAGAAATCGGCTTGGCGGCAGCACGATATATAAATATAATCCGTTAGCGGAAGATTTTGTTGTTATTGATAACGAAAAAAATGTTTCAAAAAACGCGGCAATCTGGAATGATAATTGGTCCGGCATGGCTTTGGGAATGTGGCCGACTGATATGGAATTAAGCAAAGATGAAAAGAGGTTGTATGTTTTGAGCCACTATGGAGCGTTGATAGATGTCATAGATACGGCGACTAATAAAGTTATAAACAAAATAAAATTTACGATGCCTTTAAAGCCGAGAACTGATTCCATATCGGCAATGGTGGTGGATAAAAGAAGAGATAAGATATTTTGCGTTTGGCCGGAATTAGGAGTTGTAGAGGTTGCTGACGGGATAAGTAATAAGGTGATAGGAACAATTGATTTGACAAAATATGGTTTTGATAAAGCCGCGAACGCCGGTCCCGGTCAAATAAATCTTGCGGTAGATGAAAAAAGCGGGAAATTGTATGTTTATTTTTTCGGCAAATTATTGGTATTTAATGGAGATAGTCTCTCAAAAGAAAATGAAACAGCGACAGCAATATCCCGCAACGGGGAATTGTTAATGAGAATAAACAGCGATAAAAGCAGGTTGTATCTGTCAAATAAGATATTTGATTTGAACACCCTAAACGAAATCGGAAGCGTTCAAAAAGGAGAAAAGATCGCGGCTTTTAACAACAAAAATAATGCGGTATATTCGAGCGAACTTATGCAATCAATACCAAAATTTAAAAGAACGCTTAAAATCTACGAATATGTGAATGATGCTTATAGTAAAGAGTGGCAGATTGACGGCTTGGGAGAAATAATAAACACATCTTTCGACTTTAATAATAATGTATTTTATGTGGCTGATTTCCTGTCTGGAACCGTAAAAAAATATAGCTTGAGCGCGGGGTCGGTTTTATCCGGCCCTGGAACGCCATCGCAAGATAGCGGAAAAACGCGGTCTTTATCAGGCGAAACAGATTGTGATTTAAACAGGGATGGGAAGATTGATGGTATAGAACAGCAAATGTGTGGCAAGGTCAAGATCCAACAGTCCTCAGGAGGCAGAATAACAACAGGTAAATGCGGAGATGGGATATGTGGTCCAATTGAGAAAGAGAAAGGCGTCTGTCCGCGGGATTGCAAGTGAAAGAGCGCGAAGAGCCTATGTCCGCTCAAAAGAAAGGTTGTTAAGATGTCTACCCGACAAAAAATAGATACCGCCTTTTTAGTTTTATTGATAGGTTTGGTGAGTGTTCCGGTGATAGGGCAAGACGATTCGGTAGGGGGCGTATCCGCGGAGGATATTGAAATTGTCCGGAATTTGGATGTTTTAGAAGAGATGGAACTGTTGGAGAGCTTGGACTTGGCGGAGAATTACGAAACAACAAAAGACGCGGAAGGTTCACAAATTAAAGGGGATGATGCCCATGAAGAAGATAACGGTTAAGTTTTTATTTATCTTTACTTTGGTTATAGTATTGAAGATGAACCCGGTTTTGGCCCAGGGTCAGCCTTCGGAGGCAGAGGATAAACAAGCGCCGGCAGAGATAGATCAGGGCGGTCCGGATAAGGCTTCGATAGAAAAATGGAATAATTTAACCCCTGAAGATAAAGAAAAATTGCGGCAAAGATATGAAGTTCTGAAAAATATGCCGGAAGAGGAAAGACGTAAACTGCGTGAAAACTCCGAGCGTTTTAAGAAATTGCCTTTGGACAAACAGGAAATGTTAAGAGAGAACTGGCGTAAGATAAATAATCTGCCTTTGGATAAGCGCCAGGAGCTTTTTAATAATCACAAGAAGTGGCAGAAATTGCCTCTGGATAAAAAACAGGCGCTTCGCCTGAAAGACGAAAAGATTCTTAAGATGAATCCTCAAGAACGTCAGGAATTTTCTGAAAGGCAAAAGAAGTGGCAGGAATTGCCAAAGAGAGAAAAAAACAGGCTTAATGAAGAGCGCGGAAATAAGAATTCTCCTAAGAGGCAACCGCCGCCCCCGCGAGGCGGCCCCAGAAGAAATATGCGCAGATGAGCGAAACTTTTTTAGAAGCAGGGTGTTTATATAAGAAAGAGCAAGCTGGGTTTATCAGCCAAAGAAACGGAGAATAGTGTTTCTCCGGGCAAGAGAAGCCTGACTAAAAGAAAGGAGTAAAAATGAAGAAGTTGATTATGTTTTTAAGTGTTCTGGGTATATTTATTTTTTACGGCATACAATCTGCCGTATTTGCCCAGGAGCAGACAGCAACAGAGACAGCGGAAGACGTGAGTGCGGAAGAAAGCGCGGAAACGACTACAGATTGGAAGAGCGAAATTGGTTCGGATAAGGAACAGATTAAAACTCAGTTGGATTCAATGAAAGAAGCCGGTAAGACAGCCAGAGAGGAAGAGAAAGCATTAGTAGAACAGATTCAGGAAGCCGCGAAATCAGGTGATACCGAGATGGTGAAGAGCCTGCAAGAACAATTAAAGACTACACGCCAGGATAATGTTAAAGAGAGAAACGCGGCTGTAGAACAATTGAACGGATATGAAAAAGAACTGCGCTCTGATGTTGGCGGGGTGCGAAAGGACGCGGGTTTACCTCCCTTATCAGCCGACAAAAGGGAAGATGTTATTGATAGACGCGAGGATATTCGTGATCGGCGAGAGAATGTGGCGGACCGTAGGGAAGATGCTTGGGATGCCACGCACAATCCTCCGCCTGGAACCGAGGCTTATCGCAGAGACAAGTTAGAAGATGTCCGCGACCGGCGTGAAGACGTAAGGGATCGCCGGGAAGATGTCCGGGATCACCGGGAAAATGTTCAGGATAGGCGCGAGAATTTTCGCGATGGAAAAGAAAATTTTGGAGATAGGGTTCAGGCGCATCAAGACCGCGGCGTAAGGGATTATGGCGCGGGTATCGGTGCCGGACGGGGGCAAGGCGGTGAACATAGAGCAGATGTTTCAGCTCCCAAGGGAAACAAATCCGCGCCTGCCGGAGGTGGAGCACATAGAGGCGGCGGCCAGGGAGGCGGACGCGGCGGAAGACGTTAAAAGAGTAACTTTATCAGAAAAGGCCGGGACAGAGAACCATCCCGGCCTTTTCTGTCTGGTAGAAAGTTTAAGATGAGCAACTATCGCTAGTATCAGCGAAGAGTGGTTTTTTTAGAGATGAACAAACTAATTATCTCAATTATTGTGGTTACAATCATTGTTTCTGGCATTAACTCTTTTGCGATTCTTTATAAATTCGCCTTCGCTCAATCGCAGAGAAATAAAGACGAGTTTATAAAAGATTTAGATAAAAATCAGGATGGAATGGTTTCTCGGGAAGAATTTCCCGGACCGGACGATATCTTTGGGCGTCTTGACAGAGACAGGTTTATCAGTTTTGAAGAAGCGTCAAAAGAAGGAAAACCTCATCATCTGGAAAGCATGGAAGAAGGATCACATAACCAGTCGAAACCAGCCTTCGCGCAGCTTGAAACGGGCAAATGCGGCGATGGGATATGCCAGGATATTGAGAGAGAAAGAGGGGTTTGCGCGGATTGCCTGAACGCTTCGAAATCTTCGGTTACTTCTTCCGGCAGCTACGGTGACAACAGTGTTGACGCCGACGGATTTCTGTGGGGGACGGAAACGTATCCCAATGTAATAGACCAAACTAAAGGCGTCATAAATGAAACATTAAAAATCAATTATGTAAAAATGCGATTACAGTTGCCGATGGTTACTAGGGAGGGTGAGACTTTTACCGCAAAGATTTGTATGCCTTCTCAGTCTGTTTGCGTAAAACAATATGATTTAGATGCGGCGGTAAAATTATTCAAGGAAAACAATTGGAGTATGGTCCCGATGCTTTCCCATGATAACGAAGATAAAACTATTGATAGTTCAGACATTGATAATTTTGTTGATTTCGCGGATTGGTTTGTTTCAAGATATAAAAATGACGCCAGGATTAAGTATATTGAACTAGTGAATTCTCCCGCTTTTTGGTGGAATGGTAGCGAAAAACAGCTGTTGGATTTATCTAACAAAACCTATGATCGCATAAAAAATAAATATCCGGATATTATGGTGGGAACTCCGGGTTTTGAATATTGGAATGACGCCTCCGGAGAGAATTCAACAGGAGGCGGCAAGGCGGTGCGTCAGATAGAATATTTTCTGGATAAAAATAACGGAGCGAAATTCGATTTTTGGGCGTTCCATGGATATCCAACTGTAATTATGGACACGCCCACTGTCTATCCTCCGAATAAAAAGGCCAAATATAACAAATATGCCGGTATTTATGGTCTCCTGGTGATTCGCGAGAAACTTAATGATAATGGCTGGGAAGACAGATTAATTATAGATATGGAGCATACGGGAATATTTCCGGGCAAGCCATTTTTTACGGTAGAGGAAGATAAGTTAGAGTCGGCGTATATGGTACAGGAATTATTACTTAAAAAAACACTGCGATCTAATAACAAAAGCGTATTAGCGGGAATCTTCCCTCTTAAAATCGCTTCTCGCGGGAATAAGGGAGAATTCTTATGGGCGTCATTGAATGCAGACGGATCAATCACGCATACCGTAAAAGCCGTTTCTATTCTTTTGGATAAACTCAATCAATATAATTGGGTTTCTCGCGTCAGTGGTGAATTTGATGACGAAAATCAGGCATGGATAGAGAAATTTCACTTAGGTGATAATAAGGAGTTGTATATTTTCTTCAAGCCGTTTGAATACAAAACAGGGCAGACTATCGCTTTTGATAACAAGATAATCAGGCATGGCTTGCCTCTAAGCAAAAAACCGGCAAAAGTAACCTTGACTGATATTTATGGAAATATTTCAAGCGTCATCGTGAATACATCAATTATTCTTGAATCAGAAAACGCGCCTAAATTTCTGGAAGTGGAATATTGATAGCTTACTTAAGAAATTCCGCGCACAGTGGCATTAATTAAATTTAAATCTTCCCCTGCTTTCCGTCTTTTCATTTAGACGGTACGTGAAAACTTCCGGTTTTATTCCCAAAAATTTTGTAGTATAATAATTATAACATAACTTATTGATTTTAAACATCTTCAAAATGAGAGCATTTACCCTGTTTTTTATATTTTCTTTAAATTGCCTTTCTTATGTCTTAAGCCAGGAGGCGCTTAAGAAGGTTTGTATTAAGGATGCCTGTGTCAGGGCGGAAGTTGTGGATACCGATGCCGCCAGACAGCAGGGGCTGATGTTCAAGGAAAATCTGCCCCAGGGCCAGGGGATGCTTTTTGTCTTTGAAGCCGAAGGCCGATACGGCTTCTGGATGAAGAATATGAAATTTCCCATAGATATTATCTGGATTGACAAGGGTAAAATGGTTGTTGATATAAAGCCCGATCTTTCTCCTTGCCAGGAGATCTGCGAAAGTTTTACCGGAGGGGATAGAGAAAAAAGCTGTGAAATCTTTGAGCCTCACGCTAAGGCGTTATATGCTTTAGAGGTGGACGCGGGATTTTGCCGGAGGAATAAAATTGAAATAGGGGATAAGGTGAGTATTGATGGTTATTGATATTGCAGAGTCGGAAAATATAAGAAAGGTTATCCAACTGCTTAAAGGCTGTCAAAACATCCTTTTTATTACCGGCGCGGGAGTTTCGGCCGACTCCGGACTGCCTACTTACCGGGGCATAGGCGGGTTGTATAATGATAAGGCTACGGAAGACGGCATCCCCATAGAAATCGCTTTAGCCGGTGAAACATTACAGAGCTACCCTGAGATTACCTGGAAATACCTCTCACAAATAGAAAAGAATTGCCGCCAGGCCAAGTTTAACCGGGCCCATCAGGTGATTGCCGAGATGGAAAGGCATTTTAAGCGGGTCTGGGTCTTAACCCAGAATATTGATGGTTTCCATAGTGATGCCGGCTCAAAGAATGTCATTGAGATTCACGGGAATATGCGTAAATTACGCTGTCCGCGATGTCCCTGGCGCTCCACAGTCAAGGATTATAGCCGTATTACTCAAATCCCGCCGCTTTGTCCTGAATGTAAAGGTGTGGTCAGACCGGAGGTGGTTTTTTTCGGCGAGATGCTCCCGGATTATGAATGCCAGGTTTTATCCGAAGAGCTTGCCCAAGGTTTTGATATCTATTTTTCCATAGGCACCACCAGCGTCTTTCCTTATATCCAACAGCCGATAATTGAAGCCAAGCGCCTGAAGCGCCCCACCATAGAAATAAACCCCGCCCCAACCGAGCTCTCGCGCCTGGTGGATATTAAAATAAACCTTGGCGCAGCCGTTGCCCTGGACGAGATTTGGAAGGCATATCTAAACAGTGTTAGAGTCTGACGCTGACCTAACGAAACCCAATTCGCGGCTTCGGCTTTGCTGGTGGCGGCTCCAGTAATTGCTTAATGGCCTGAAAGACTATGGCAAACTGCTTGTCGTATTTCTTTTCCATTTCCTCAATCTTGCGCCTGAGGTCTACGTTGGTTAATAGCAACCGTTTTAGTTGAATAAATGCCCGCATTATTTGTATATTGACCATTATTGCGCGTTCGCTGTTTAGGACGCTTGAGAGCATAGCTACGCCTTGTTCGGTAAAGGCATAAGGTAAAACCGTTGAATGTTTCATAGAATCGAACCGGTCGCAAATTGCGACCAGTTCATTTTTCTCGGTTTTTGTTAATTGAAACATAAAATCCCCAGGAAACCGTTTCATATTTCTCCTTACCTGTTCATTTAGCCGTTTAGTTGTTACACTATAAAGCAGGGCTAAATCTCTATCCAACATTATCTTTTTACCCCTTAGCACAAAGATTTTACTGGTTATTAGTTCTGTAGAAATCAAGTAAGCCATATTTTTACCTCCTCGTAGGCTCTTCATAAGAGCGAAACCCGATTCGCGGCTTTGGTTTTTCCGGTAGCGGCTCAAGAAGTTGCTTGATTGCCCCAAATATCGTCTTTATGGTCTGATCGTGTTCGGTGTATTTCTTCTCCAGCGCTTCAATCTTTATTGCCAAGTCTTTATGCGTGAGAAGAATTTCTCTTAACCTGGTGAAGGCGCGCATAATCAGAATGTTGACTTGTATAGCTCTTTCGCTGTTTAAAACGCTGGAAAGCATAGATACACCTTGTTCGGTAAAGGCATATGCGGTTTTAGAGAATTTTAAGGATATCACAAATTGTGATATCCTTAAAATCTCCTCCCGGGTTAGAGAAAGCATAAAATCCTCCGGGAAGCGGGATATATTCCTTTTCACAGCTTGGTTTAATGCCCTTGTTTCAACCCCGTAAAGTTGCGCTAAATCCCTATCCAGCATAACTCTTTTGTCTCTTACAATTATAATCTTTGCGGCTATTGTTTCCGCGGAAATCAGGCTACTTATATTCATTTTCCACCTCTTACTATATAAGACGTATAAAGAGGTTGTTTTCGTGCAATTTTTTTGGGAGATTATGAGAAAAGGGCAGGAGGGGGGAAGTTGTTAGTTATTATCAGCCGCGGGCGCGGGTTGTCGCGGCGATGGATTCGCGCTTTGGTCGGTTGTTGCCTCTGAAGTATTTTTTATTGACTCACACCAAGTGTAGCTATCTTCACATCTTATCATATTGGGCTGATAACCGGCAGGGCAGCCTTCTTCGGGGATAAGTGTATAGTTGCCTGCCTTCATAGCCTTAGTAGGGGTTACGCCTACGCAAATGATAAAAATAGGTGTGACCCCTTTTCTTACCTGCTTTTCTGCCTTTTCTGCTCTTCCTTTTGCAATAATTATACCCTAAGTGGTATAAAATAGTATATTTAGAATTTAAATTTCTGTTAGCTATACCCTTAAGGGTATATATTAATATAATTTATCCCAATCGGGTATAAAAATATTAAAAAAAGCTTGCAATTATACCCGAAAGGTGGTATATTTTACTACCATGGATCAGACTCCAATGAATATACAGATTAGAAATCTACGGAAGAAATTAGGCCTAACTCAAATTGATTTTGCAAAAAGAGTTGGAGTTGGTTTACGTTTCTTAAGAGAACTCGAGAGAGGAAAGACCACTATTAGATTAGATAAACTTAATCAAGTTCTGGATTTCTTAGGATTTCATCTAGAGTTGACGCGTAATGAAAACATAAAACCTAGTTCCAGGGTAGAAATTTAAATTCAAAGTAAAATATGACCGCGGAAATTAGAAAAGGACAAGTTTTTTACAATGACGATTTGGCAGGAGAAATTATAGAAACAAGTACAGGGTATATCTTTGAATACAATAAAGAGTTCCTAAAAAAGAATACGCCTATTTCGCTGTCATTACCTCTTAGAGAGGAACCTTACAAATCTAAAGAACTATTTCCTTTCTTTAAGGGGCTTTTACCTGAGGGTTGGTATTTAGATATTGTTGCTGCTACTCAAAAAATCGACAGGGAAGATTCATTTGGAGTACTGCTTTCTACTGCCAGCGGAGATACGATTGGAGCTGTGACTGTAAGGAAAACAAAATAAAGATGGAAATGAGCAGAAAGCTTATAAAAGAGATGTTTGGTGCTTCTGAATTACCGATAATAGAATTTAGCTTGAGAGAAGTATTTCAAAAAGCACAGCAATTGACAGGAAAACTATCTATTTCAGGAACCCAGCCAAAATTATCCGTAAAACTTGACAAAAGGAGTAACTCGCTAATTGTTGTTGCTGAAGGCGGGGAGCATATACTAAAACCACAAAATCCGGCTTTTCAAGATATTCCGCAGAATGAACAGTGCTGTATGGATATAGCGGCAGAATTTAAGATAGACGTTCCACCTCATTGTATCTTGCCTTTAAAAGATAAAAGTTTGGCATATATCGTGAAAAGATTTGATAGGGCATCGGGGGTAAAAATCCATCAGGAAGACTTCTCGCAAATATTAGAAACAGACAAATACAAGGGGTCCATTGAGCAAATTGGGAAAAAATTGAGCGAAAAATCAACAGCTCCGGGATATGATACACAATTGCTTTTTGAAAGAGTTGTCTTTAATTTTATTATTGGCAATGGAGACGCCCATTTAAAAAATTATTCCATCGCCTATAAAGATAAGGATTCTATTCGTTTAACACCTGCATACGATATTGTCTGTTCAAAATTAGTTATCCCTGCTGAAGAAGATTCCGCCTTATCTATCAATGGCAAAAAGAACGAGTTGAAGCGAGATGATTTTGATAAACTGGCAGATTATTTAAAGGTGCCAATAAAAATTCGGTACGAAAAGTTTCAAAAGAGCTTAACTGTTATGGAATCGACAATTAAGGCTTCAGAAATCACAAAAGAAGATCAAGAGCAATTTATTAAGATCATTGGAGAACGACTAGCGCGTTTGGAATTAGCATAGCGATTTTAATACTATGAATTAAGCGCAAAAAAAAACCTAGCGTTGCTGGAAATTTAGTAGTTCTCTAGTTTTGTTAATAAAAAGCTCAGCAGGCCGCAGCGCCGAGTGAGCCCGGACCCAGGCGCGAGGCATTATTTCATTGATGAGTTATTATGATTGTAGTAATCTTTAAGGGAATAGTTTATTTGACAAATTGCCTTTTGGGCATTCCTTAGACCAGGGGCACCATTTAGCAGTATTTCCCCGAAGCGTCTTGCCCTATAGGGCAAGAGAAAATTTTGCGGGAAATTTACCAAAAGGTGAATTTCGTTTGATGAGTTCACCTTTATTTTTTGGCTTTACCCCAAAAAATTAACTCTTTGGGGTTAACCGTAAGACATGGTGCCCTTCGTATGAGGAATACCCGAAAGGCTATTTTTCAAATATCCTACTCGATTTAAGATTACTACAATAATAACGGCTCGTCAACGAAATTATAGTTTCTGATATTTTTTGTGCCCCTCCTGTCCCCGCCTGAACGGCGGGGATGATGGCGTGTTGGCGCATTCAATCCTTATCATCATTGCTGGCGCTTTGTGGTGTATGTAGTGGTGGTTTTTGCTACGCTCGCCCCGTAGGCGGGGCTCGCTTGCAAAGGCCGCTGGGCGGCCTAAAAGAAGCACGAGGCAATCCGCAATTCATCATTACTAATGGTAAAATTATGTGCTATAATTTAACGCATGGCATTTATACAATCCCAAAGAAATAGAATTTTACCCTATATTATAAGCTGCGGATTGGTTTTTCTTACCACTCTTTTCGGCGAACTGGTTAAAAAGAGACTTGAACCGACTAACATCGTTATGTTCTATCTTCTGGCTGTCGTCTTTGTCGCTATCCGCTGGGGCAGGGGCCCTGCTATTGCGACTTCCATTATAAGTGTTCTGGTTTTTGACTTCTTCCTGGTACCTCCTTATTTAACATTCAGCGTTAATCATATTCAGTATGTCTTTACTTTTGTTGCCTTTTTGGTTGTTGGGATTGTCGTTAGCACTTTTGCATCTAAGGTGAGAGAGCAAATTATCCAGCGACAAACGGAGAAACTCCAAACGGCTTTATTAAATTCCATTTCCCATGATTTAAAGACCCCCCTTGTTTCAATAACCGGGGCATTGACCGCTCTTTTGGATAGGAAGTCGAGTTTAGATGCACAGCATATAAGAGAACTCTCGGAAACGGCACTAGGAGAATCGGATCGACTTAATCGAATTGTAAACAATCTTTTAGATATGACAAAAATGGAGTCCGGGGTATTGCGGATTTCCAAAAAACCATGCGATTTAAGAGACCTTATGGGTGCGTGTTTAGAGCAGCTAAAAGACAAAATAGGTGCCAGAGATATAAAAATAGACATTCCTAAGGATTTCCCTGAAATAGCCGTAGATTTTCCGTTTATACTCAAAGCGTTCTTTAATGTTATTGATAACGCCTTGAAGTATTCTCCGGATGGCTCACCGGTTGAAATACGTGCGACCTTTGTTCAGCGTAAGGTGCAAGTGAAGATACAAGATTATGGCCTTGGCATTTCCAGAGAAGACCTTAAGCGAATCTTTGAGAAGTTCTACCGGGTAGAGCGGTCTCAAAATGTATTAGGCACCGGGCTGGGCTTGTGTATTTCAAAAGGTATTATCGAGGCCCATGGCGGCGAGATTAGTGTCGAAAGTACACCCGGCAAAGGATCCACCTTTACTGTGGAGCTCCCATTAGAATGAGTAATGTAATGTATGAGCAGGGTAATTTAAGAATTCTTGTTGTTGACGATGAAAAAGCCATACGCAGTTTTCTTAAGACATCGCTTTCTTACTATGGCTATAGCATTTTTGAAGCGGCTACAGGAAAAAAAGCATTGGAAGAAACGGTTGATGTTCATCCTGATGTAATCATTCTCGATTTGGGGCTTCCCGATATTGACGGCAGGGAAGTTATAGCTAGAATCCGTAAACGTACGAAAACCCCGATTGTTATCTTGTCGGTACGAGATGATCCGGCTGAAAAAATTGCCGCACTCGATGCGGGAGCAGATGACTATCTTACCAAACCGTTTTCTACGGAAGAGCTATTGGCGCGCCTGCGCGCAGTGATGAGGCGTCTTTTGCCGCTGGACAAAGAAGAAGTTCTTAAGGTGGGTAAACTTTGCATGGATATTACAAAACGAAGGGTTTCAATCGGTAATAATGAAGTTGAACTATCTCCTATAGAATATGAGTTGCTTAAGCTGTTTCTCTTAAATGCCGGAAAAGTACTTACTCACCGGCAAGTACTTCGGGAAGTATGGGATAAGACCGAATATTTTGAAGGTATTCTGCATCTATTACGAGTCACGATCAGCAATCTGCGAAGCAAGATCGAGCCTAATCCGGATCGGCCTACCTATATCTTAACCGAGCCAGGCGTGGGATACCGCCTGCGTTCGGAAGAATAAACTACAGACCGTCATTTTGACCTTTTTTTGACTTGCCTTCCTTGTTGGTCAAGCGTATCGTAATTCAATAGAATAAATATCAAGATAAGTTAGATCTTACACAATACCAGAGGCTTTATTCTCTGGTTTTTGTGTATTTGAATCTTCTATGCCAGGAGACTTAACGCTATGAAGAAAATAGCTATTTTTTATACTGTTACGCTTGGGATATTTTGGGAAGCGGTATATGTAATGGTAATTATCGGCGTAGGTTCAGTATTCGCATTAGCAATTCAATATATACGATGATACTTAAGCCTCAAGTAAACGATATTAAGAATATCGGCTATTATTTGGGAAGAATAATACTCGGTATTGGTCTTACCATGCTTTTGCCGTTTATTGCGGGACTTGTTTTATTCAGAGAACATAATCCTGCGCTGGATTTCTTGATAAGCGCTAATATTGCTATATTTATCGGCTTGGCTTTAAGCTGGCTATGCAAAACGGATAATGATCTACATGCCGGTCCGGCAATGGTTGTTATTGCTCTTTCATGGTTGGCCGCGATGGCGTTTAGCGCCATACCGTTATCATTAAGCGGCCATTATAAGTCGTTTCTTGATGCTTGTTTCGAAACCATGTCTGGTTTTACTACAACAGGGCTGACTCTTGTGCAGGATCTGGATCATCTTTCCTGGACTCATAATTTATGGCGTCACTTAGGGCCTTTTATTGGAGGGCAGGGAATCGCAATTATCGCGATTTCATTCTTGGTCGGGGGTACCAGTGGGTCGCTTAATTTATATCTCGGGGAAGGACGCGATGAGAAATTAGTCCCCAACGTTATGCATACGGCGCGTTTTATTTGGGCTATTAGCATTGTGTATTTGATTCTCGGTACCATTGTGTTAGGTCTAGTAGGGATGTCTATAGGATTAAAGCCTCCAAGTGCATTCTTTCACGCTGCCTGTGTTTTTATGGCCGGATTTGATACCGCAGGTTTTGCCCCGCAATCCCCGAATATTCTTTATTATCACAGTTTGATGTTTGAAATTGCCACAATTTTCTTTATGGTAGTCGGCTCATTCAATTTTAATTTGCATTATCAAATCTGGACGGGAAATTTTAAAGAAATTTGGAAAAATATTGAAACGCGGACTCTCTTATTTGTCATTATGATCGTTACTTTGATTACGATGGCTGGTTTGAGGAAGTTGGGTGTCTATTCGGATGGAATGATAATTTTTCGCAAGGGGTTCTTTCAGCTTATCTCTGGACAAACCACAACCGGATACATGACGATATATGCTCAGCAGTTTATCAAGGAGTGGGGAGATTTAGCGTTAACAGGGGTAATTCTGGCCATGGCTTTGGGAGGTTGTGCTTGCTCTACAGCCGGGGGTATTAAAATGCTGCGCGTAGGAATTATTTATAAAGCATTTAGACATGATATAAAAAGAATAATGCTTTCGCCAAGCGCTATCGTAGTACAGAAGTTTCATCATATAAAAATGATGTTCGTTGAGGATAAGCAGGTACGAGCAGTTTTGATTGTTACATTGGGATATTTTTTCCTTTACGGATTGGGCACTCTAGTGGGGGTATGGTTGGGATATCCTTTTTTGGAAGCCCTTTTTGAGTCAACATCTGCGGCTGCCAACGTTGGGCTTTCCTGCGGGATAACCGATACAAGTATGCCGGCGATATTAAAAGTGACCTATATAATCGAGATGTGGGCAGGAAGGCTTGAGCTAATATCGGTTTTTGCCCTATTTGGTTTTTTTGTAGCGTTTTTGAAAGGTAGATGAAAGTGAAACGTTTTATCTTTCTCGTAATTTTGTGCCTGGGGATGATTATTTCTCGTTCTAACTGTTATGCTCAAGTGCCTACGAGTTTAGATTTGATAAATAATGCCAAACAATATGACGGCAAAACTATCAGCTACAAAGGAGAGGTCATTGGAGAGGTTATGATCCGCGGAGATCACGCATGGCTGCACGTGAATGACGGATATGTAGCTATTGGCGTCTGGGTAAGAAAAGCCGACCTTAAGGATATTATTTATCTTGGCTGTTACCGCACTAAAGGTGATATTATTGAGGTTAGCGGTATATTTAATCGCAGTTGTCTGGAACATGGCGGCGATCTAGATATTCATGTTCAAGAGGTAAAAAAAATTCTATCGGGAGAGCCTTCTTTTAAGCAATTGAGTATGAAAAAGTTTTATATTGGCCTTTTCTTAACATTCGTATTATTATTTCTCTATTCTATAAATAAATTTTTCTGGAACAAAAGAAAGTAAGCGACCTTTTATTTTTAAGTGATAAGTGGATATTAGGCAAAATTTTCGGGCACGGGCGAAAATTTTGCCATGTGGTTCTGTTTTTTAGGTAGTTGAAGGCGGGAATGGCGAAAAGGCTAGAAAACTAAACTACGGTAAGAATAAATAAGGGTTTCTTAAATACTGACAAGATAACGCAATGTTGGCGGCACAACACCCGCCTCGTGCTTCTTTTAGGCCGCCCAGCGGCCTTTGCAAGCGAGCCCCGCCTACGGGGCGAGCGTAGCAAAAACCACCACTGCATACACCACAAGGCGCCGAGTGAGCTCTGACCCAGGCGCGGGGCATTATTTCATTGACGAGGAATTAGAATTGTAGTAATCTTTAATCGAGTAGGATATTTGACAAATAGCCTTTTGGGTCAATCGTACAATTTAGTGCCGGGGGAGGGAGTTGAACCCTCATGGGTGTAACCCCACCGGTTTTTGAGACCGGCGTGTCTGCCATTCCACCACCCCGGCAAGAGAGGATAGATTCAAATAATAGCACCTAAAATATTGTTTGTCAAACAGAGAAAAAGCCGCTATAATACTTTCTTCATAGTAAAACATTATCGGTAGTTTACAAAATGACAATCAGGCGTAGTTTTGCGTGGTCTTCCGCGTAAGTTCCGCGATTCTTTTCGGGGCTGTAGCTCACCTGGGAGAGCGCTTGCATGGCATGCAAGAGGTAGAGGGTTCGATCCCCTCCAGCTCCACCAACTCTTTCATTAATGAAAGAGTTGGTGGATTCCGTTTTAATGTAAAACGGAATCTTATTCACAAGATTAATGTAATTCGGCCTCCGCGGAAATCGCCAAAGGGCAAGTTTTTTTGAGCTTGTCCTTTTTTATTGGAAATTGGGCGGGGGTTGTGTTAAACTTATAAAATGCGTATAGGAGTGCATGTTTCGATTGCCGGGCATATTTATCAGTCCATAGAGCGGGCCAGGGTCTTAGGCTGTAATACGATGCAGATATTTTCCCGCGACCCCCGCCAGTGGCGCAAGGGGCGTTTGAACCTTCAGGAAATTGAGGAATTCAAGAAATCCCGCTCCAAGTGTAATATCGCGCCGGTTTTTGCCCATGTTCCTTATTTAAGCAATCTGGCTTCTCCGCTTCCGGTTTTGTATAAAGGTTCAATCAAGGCCTATATTGAGGATATGAAAGAGGCTGAGGCCTTGGGTATAGAATATCTGGTTACTCATATGGGCAGTCATAAAAAAACCGGGGAAGAAAAAGGCGTCAAGAGATTCACCTCGGCCTTAAATAAAATCCTGGAAAGGACCAAGAAGTCCCCGGTACATATACTTTTGGAAAATACTTCCGGAGCGGGTTCCTGGCTGGGTTATAAGTTTGAACATCAACGCCAGATTATTGACGGTATTGAGCAGAAACATAGGGTTGGGATATGCCTGGATACCTGCCATAGCTACAGCGCGGGTTATGATTTGGCTCACCCCCAAGGCTATGAGGAAACCATCCGGCAGATAGATGAGATTGTCGGCCTGAAGCGGCTGAAGCTTATTCACTTAAACGACTCTAAAGATAAACTAGGAAGCCATCGCGACCGCCACGAGCATATCGGCAAAGGCCAAATTGGTTTTGAGGCTTTCAGGCTGATTTTAAATGACGCCCGCCTAAAGGATACCGCTTTTATTTTAGAAACCCCCAAAGATGCCGAGGATTCTGATCGGATAAATCTAGAGACGGTTAGGAAATTGCGCCGGGTGCGGAAAGGATAATATGGTTTACAAAATTTTAGTGGTGGATGATGAGCATGACGCGGCTGATGCCATAAAGAGCAGATTAATCCGTCAAGGTTACACCGCGGTTACCGCTTATGACGGAGAAGAAGCTTTATTAAAGATTAAGGAGGAAAACCCTGATATTATTCTCCTGGATTTAATGATGCCTAAACTTAACGGTTTTGAGGTGCTCAAGGAGCTGAGAGAGAAGTTTAAAGATAAGTGGAGGCCGGTGATTATCGTCAGCGCCCAGGATGAGATCGCCTCTTTAGAGAAATGCTACGGTATGGAGGCCGACCATTATCTGACTAAGCCTTGCGATATTGAACATATTCTGCGCGGGATCAGGATAATGATTTCTCTTATTCCCGCCAGGATAAAGTAAAACTATGTTGTATAATTTTAAGGAAATCGAAGAGAAGTGGCAGAGATTCTGGCAGGAAAAGAGTATCTTTAAGGCCGGATATTCGCCGGAAAAAAAGAAGTTTTATTGTTTAGAGATGTTTCCCTATCCGTCGGGAAAGATCCATATGGGCCATGTGCGCAATTACACCATCGGCGATGTCTACAGCCGTTACCAGAGGCTTAAAGGCCGCGAGGTTTTGCATCCGATGGGCTTTGACGCCTTTGGCCAGCCGGCGGAAAACGCCGCCATCAAGAATCAAACCAAGCCGGATGCCTGGACCCATGGGTGTATTGATTGGATGAAGGTGGAATTAAAGAAGATGGGCTTTTCCTATGACTGGGACAGGGAACTTTCCACTTGCGACAGCAGTTATTACAGATGGAACCAGTGGATATTCCTGAAGATGTTTGAGCGCGGTTTAGCTTATAAAAAGGCCTCCGGGGTCAACTGGTGCCCCTCCTGCTCAACCACCCTGGCTAACGAGGAGGTTATTGAGGGTGAGTGCTGGAGGTGCCATAGCCAGGTGGAGCAGAAAGAGCTGGAACAGTGGTATTTAAGGATTAGCGAATACAAGGAACGCTTGCTGGAGGATTTGAAGCAGTTGGATAAGTGGCCCCAGCGGGTTATCGCCATGCAGAATAATTGGATCGGGAAGAGCCAAGGGACGGAAATATATTTTCGCCTTAAAGACAACGATAAGTTGATTACGGTCTTTACTACCAGGCCGGATACCATTTTCGGGGCAACCTATGTGGTCTTGGCTCCGGAGCATCCTTTAGTAAAGGAGATCATTAAGGGCAAGCCGCAGGAAAAAGAGGCCTTGGCATTTATAGAAAAGGTGGCCAAAGAGAGCAAAATATCCCGGGTTAAGGAGGATGTAAAGAAAGAAGGGGTCTGGACCGGGGCCTATTGCGTTAATCCGGTTAATCAGGAGGTTATCCCGGTTTGGATTGCCGACTATGTGTTGATGGAATACGGCACCGGCGCGATTATGGCCGTGCCTACCCACGACCAGCGGGATTTTCTCTTTGCTAGGGAACATAATTTGCCGATGAAAATAGTAATAAAAAGTCCACAGTCCACAGTCCACAGTCCACAGGAAATGATTGAGGCGTATGAAGGAGAAGGGGTGCAGGTTAATTCCGGGGAGTTTGACGGCCTGGCGAACCAGGAAGCCAAGATTAAGATTTCTCAATGGATGGATAAAAATAGTATGGGCAAGATTGTAACCCATTGGCGGCTTCGGGATTGGCTTATCTCTCGGCAACGTTACTGGGGAACGCCCATCCCGATTATCTATTGCCCAAAATGCGGGGTTGTCCCAGTGCCCTACGCCGCCCTTCCGGTTGAGCTTCCCGAAGACGCCCCTTTTACCGGTGAGGGTGGTAGTCCTTTAGGGAAAGTTAAGGAATTCGTGGACGTTCTCTGTCCTGAATGCGGCGAAAAAGCCAGGCGGGAAACTGATACCATGGCTACTTTCTTTGATTCTTCCTGGTATTTTTTGAGATTCTGTTCGCCTAAAAATGAGAATAATCCTTTTGACCTTCAGGAAGCCAAATACTGGATGCCGGTTGACCAATATATCGGCGGGATTGAGCATGCCATCTTGCATTTATTGTATTCACGTTTCTTTACCAAGTTTTTCCAGGATTTGGGAATGATAGATTTCAATGAACCCTTTAAATCCTTGCTCACCCAGGGTATGGTTTTAAAAGACGGCGAGGTGATGTCAAAATCCCGGGGTAACATTGTTGACCCGGATTCCATAATCCAGAAATGCGGAGCGGATACCTTAAGATTATTTATCCTCTTTGCCGCTCCCCCGGAGACCGAACTGGAATGGGATGACCGGGGAATAGAAGGGGCCTTTAAATTCTTAAACCGCCTTTGGCGCATCCAGGATAATTTAAAAGAAAAGGCTGACCTTCAGGTTTACCGCGCTCTGCATAAGGCCATCAAAAAGGTGAGTGATGATATCGAGTCTTTTAAGTTTAACACCGCTATCGCCAGCCTGATGGAATTAGTCAACGTCATATATCAGTCAGGAGCGGATAAAGAGGTTTTCTCTAAACTGGTTCTCTTGATTTCTCCGATTGCCCCGCATTTTAGCGAGGAGCTCTGGCATGGCCTGGGGAATAAGGAGAGCATCCTCAATGCCGCCTGGCCGGAATATGATTCGTCTTTACTGGTTGAGGAGAATATTGCCGTCGTGGTTCAGGTCAACGGTAAGGTCCGGGGCACGGTTATAGTCAACAAGGATATTGCCGAAGAAGATCTCAAAAAAGCCTGTCAGGAGGAACCGGCAGTCAGGAAGTGGATTGAGGATAAGCCGGTAAGGAAAATTATCATAGTTCCCGGTAAGCTGGTCAATATAGTAATTTGAAATCGCTGAAATACGCGGAACATTACGCAGAACCACGCAATACAGGTTGCGCGTGGTTCTGCGTATAATTCCGCGTGATTTCGCGTCCAGTTCCGCGTAAGTTCCGCGATATGCTTAATCTTACCCGCCAGGAAAAACAGGTCTTGTTGTTTGTGGGAGCTGTGGTCCTGGTTGGGATAGTCATAGGCTATTTGCAGAAGATAAGCCCCAGCTCCAAAGTCATCCTGCCTCAAGGTAGGGGCGGTCCGCGAACCGCCCCTACAGTAATAGAGAAAAAAACAAACCCGAATAAAGCCAGCCTGGAAGAATTAATCCGTTTGCCTGAGATCGGCCCGGTTTTGGCCGGAAACATCATTGAATACCGTAATTCTATCGGCGCCTTTAAGAGCCTTGAGGAATTGCAAAAGGTCCAGGGCCTTGGCCCTAAAAAGCTCAAGCGGCTTAAAGATTATCTTAGCCTGGAATAAGGGGGGATAAATCTCTATAGTAACCTTTATCGCGATTTCTTTCACCCTGGGGATATTGGCGGGTAATTTTATCAATATCCACTTTTGGTTCTGGCTGGTTTTATCCGCGGCCATGCTTTTAACCGCTTTTTTATTCACAAATAAAAAGGCGGTTTTTTTCTGGGCCTTTTTATTGTTTTGCCTCTTTCTGGGGGCAACGCATACCCGGAATTATAATTTATTGCCTCCGGGGCATATCGGCTCTTTAAAGATTAAGGGAAGTTTGGGCGCGCGGATCCAGGGGATTGTGAATAATGACCCGGCATCCACTCGGCGCAAGACCAGTTTTTACTTCAAGGTTAAAAAACTGATTGTCGCGGACAGGGCTTATTTTGTCCGCGGAGAGATTTTGGTCAATGCCTTTAGCCGCCGGGACTTTCATTATGGCGAAGAGCTGATTTTAGAGGGTAATTTGCATCGGCCTTTTAATTTTAGCGCTAAC
Source organism: Omnitrophica bacterium GWA2_41_15 (assembly GCA_919902675.1). Taxonomy (GTDB): domain Bacteria; phylum Omnitrophota; class Gorgyraeia; order Gygaellales; family UBA12090; genus UBA12090. The sequence goes on along the minus strand of CAKKRH010000006.1, from coordinate 52,628 downwards.
TCAAGTTTTTCCTACCCAGAGTATCTGAAAAACCAGGGGATTTATTATATTCTGGAGGCGGGTAAAGAAAGGGAAATTATCTTTTTGGGCCGGGATAAGGGAAATTTATTCATTTCTTTAGCTTTTAGGATTAAACAGCGGCTGAAAGGTATATTTGAGAAATATCTCCAACCGGCAAACAGCGCTGTTTTATCAGCGATAACCCTGGGAGACCGGCAGGGCCTTTTGGCCCAGGTCCGGGAGGATTTTACCCGCACCGGCACCGCCCATATCATTGCCATCAGCGGCTTTAATGTGGGAATAGTGGTTTTTACCGTTCTCTTTTTATTGAAGGCCATAAGAATAAAGCGTAAATGCCGCTATTCTCTGGCTATTCCTATCTTGTTTATTCATATGTTCGCCGTAGGGGCCCAGGCCTCGGTAGTTAGGGCTACTTTGATGGCGGTAGTGGTTTTAATCGGATATCTGCTGGAAAGGGATACGCATATCATTAACAGTTTAAGCCTGTCCGCCCTGATAATCCTGGGTTATAACCCCAGGCAGATATTTGACATCGGTTTTCAGCTTTCTTTTGTCAGCGTTTTAGGAATCGTGTTATTATCTCCCCGGATTATCAGCCGGTTTCAATTAAAACCCAAAGCAAGCCCGGCAATCAGGTTTATGGTAAACAGCCTGGCGGTTTCCCTGGCGGCCTGGCTTTCTACTTTTTGGTTTATCCTTTATTATTTCCGGATTATAACTCCTGTAGCCATATTGGCAAACCTGATTATCGTGCCCTTGGTTAGCCTGGTGATAATATTGGGATTTACTCTTTGTTTATCGGCACTGATTTGTCCGGTAATAGCCTTACCAATAGCGGTAACTATAGATTTTTCTATGTTTTGGCTGTTTAAGATTGCGCATCAATTAAGCGGCTTGCCATTTTCTTATTTTTATATAGGAAGGTAACAGCGTGGTAAATAATAGCATATTGGTAAAGAAATCATAATGAGTAAAAAATTTAGAGAAAGCGCTTTCAAAAAAATCCCCTTTCGGCACAGAAAAGTGTTTTTTATGTGGTATACTTTAAATTATAGAGCAAGATCAAGAACATGTTGAATAGAGGCCAGCAGTATTTAATTAACAGCAGCAATTTTTTTAAAACCAAGGAACGCAAAAGTTAGAAAATCCGTAATCTCACCAATACAGAAAACAGATGGCAGAGCAGCAGAAAAACATTTTTGACTATATTTTAAAAGTTTTATAAATAATTATTCATATTTTAAAAATATGTCCCAGTCAACGTAATTATTTATTTATGAGGGCAGGCCGGGTTTTGTATATGTATATCTGGAGATAAAGAAGGGAAGATAAATTATGTTACGAATGATTAAAATTAAAAAGATTGTAGTATCAATAAAAGTTGTTTTGTGTATTGGTATAATTTTTACAAGCCAGTGTATTTCTAGTGAGATTTCCGACTTTTCCAGCGGCGGTAAAGATGAAAACGTCATAGTTAAAAAGCGTAAAAAAATAGTTTCGCAATCAAAATTAAAAAGAGGATGGCAAACGCAGAAACCTAATATTGCCTCAAGGAGCTTTTCTTTGATTTCAAAGCATGGTATAGAACAATTTCAGCCTAAACGTTCCACGATTAGTATATCTGATTTTGAGATTCCTCTCTTAAGTCTTGATTTTAATCTTGATTTAAGCGGAGTCGATGGAGAAGAGCCTCTCGTGCAGTCAGGAACAAGTCTTTATTTTGGCCTGGAAGCTAACGCGGCGGATTTAACTTCCGAGAGTAGTCTGATATACCCAAGCGGCCCGGATAATTTTAATAAGGATACTGGGACGCTTGAGTTTTGGTTTCGGCCGTATACGTGGGCAAGTGATGGGCAGGTGATACACCGTCTTTTTGATGTGCGTTTTGAATGTTCCGTGGAAAGCTGTTTAAATTATATGCTGCTTGATGTGGATACTTATAATAAGAGAATTTTATTCAAGATAAATGACGCGCAGGTTCCTTTTGATATGAACGGGGGAGATGAAAAGCAAGCCGTGTATTATTTTGATCAGATAACCCAATGGCAGTGGCACCATATGGCGCTTACCTGGGATACCCAGTCCGGGACAAAGATGTATCTTGATGGCGCAAAAGTAGCGGAAAACAACCAGCAGTTTATGTTCTCAAGTCCGTCAAGCGGAATAATCTTTTCCACTTCGGAAATTAATCCTTGGGTGGGGAAGATGTCGCCGGGAGCATATTTAGACATGGTGAATATTTATGGTTATACAAAAACAGATGAAGAAATATTTGCCGATTACACATTACTAAAAGACCCTAAATTTATTTTTAAAAATGATGATTCTTTATTGGGTTTTAAAATAAACGGCAAAATGCTAGATAAATTACCTGATCATCAAGATGCCAATGTTGCCGGCCAGGATGGAGGCGTGTCTATTCCATATAATGAAAAGTCATTATGGATTTTTGGCGATACCCTCTTAACCAACGGCGGGTTCGTGAATAATAATATTGCTTTAAGCGCGCAGCCAATAGAAAATCTTACGCTTTCTAATGCCAGCCTGGAGTATAAAAAAGACAGTGAAAAGAATACCTTACCTATTCTTCTTCCTGAAAAAGGAGAAGATTTAATCTGGCCCGGGCAAATGTTTAATTATAACGGAATAGTTTATACGTATTACATTACTATCAAGATGGATGAAGAGGTATGGTTTTACGCTTTAGGAGAGGGATGGGCAAAGTCAACTGCTCCCCTAACAGATATTAATAAAGCCGAGTTTGTCCGCACCGGCGCTTATTGGCCGGCATACGAAAAAACCTCAATCACTGATGGCCCGGGATTTCCTGTGTATGATGACGGCAAAGAATGTGTCTATATGTCTAACGCTTACTATGACACTGCCGGAGATGCTCAAATTAAGGCGGGTTCATTTATGACTCGCGTGAAAAAGGATGAGGCAGAAAACCTGACCGCGCACGAGTATTGGAATGGCGAGGACTGGGTGAAAGATAAAAATCAAAAGATTAATATATTTCCCGCTCCCGATAATGAAAACACGGTATCTACGATTGGCTGGAATGCGTATTTAGGGAAATATTTAATGATTCATAACGCCGGCCCGCTGGTAAATTCAATCACCGCTCGCACCGCAGATAATATTACTGGTCCTTGGAGCCAGGCTAAGGTGATTGTTGACTGCGATGAGAGCCTGAATAATCTTTTTCCCTGTTATTCCGCGTGTTGGCATCCGGAAATGGATAAGAATAACGGGCAGACTATATATGTTACCACAGCTAACTGGCAAAGGTATTATTTGTATGGGATAGAGCTGAAACTTGAAAAAATTGATGAAAGCAATAACCGCTAAAGCAGTTTTTATTTTTACCTTCTAATAGCGTTAGAAAAAGTCATTGTTTCCGGTTTTGCAGGTATCCGGCAGTAAAACCAGAGATAAAAAAAGGCCCCTTAGAAAATTTCTTCTATGGGGTTTACTTTTTTTATGAGATTATGCTATTATTTCTGCTTGTCCTGACTCCTATTATAGCAGATATATAAAACTATACAGCTATTTTGGCCAATAGGGGCCAGGATCTCTGTTTGATGAGCCGTTTAAGATGATTGCAAGGCAATGTTTTTATATCAATTTACACACAATCCAGTATACTACCCTTATATCCGGGTTTATCCGGGTTTATTGACAAACGCCGCATTCTGTGATAGAGTAAAAATCGCTATGAGAAGAATTGGTCTGATATTAGCGGTTTTTACTCTTTTTTTATCCTGCCTTATCAAGTCCGCTTATCCTTTTTGGATCTGGACTCCCGAATCCAGCCGCTGGGTAAACCCCAAGGCCAGCGTCAAGCCTAACCCCAAAGAGCAGTTAAAATTCATCCAGGAACTCTACCAGCAGTCCAAATACAAAGAGACAATTGAGGAATGCCGCAAGCTGATTAAGTATTACCCTAAGGCCTTTGAGGCGCCTGACGCCCAGTTTTATATCGGCCTGAGCCTTGAGGCTGACAACAAGAAACTCTATGAGGCTTATCTGGCTTACCAGAAGGTGATTGACAAATATCCCTTTTCCGGCCGGATGGATGAGATAATTGAGAAGGAATTAAAAATAGCCCAGGTTTTTATGTCGGGGGAAAAAAGAAAGGCTCTTGGGATGGAGCTTCCGGTAGAAAATCCGGCAATTGAAATATTTCGCAAAGTGGTAGACAATTCGGTGTATGGAAAACAGGCCGCCTACGCCCAGTATCTCCTGGGAATGACCTTAAAAGATTCCAGCCGCTTCCAGGAGGCCCGGGAGGAATTTGATAAGGTGGTTACCACCTATCCGGAAAGTCAATGGGCTTCCCAGGCAAGATTTCAGTCGGCTGACTGCGCCACTAGGATAGCTCCTAAGAGCGACTATGACCAGGAGCTTACCAAGAAGGCCAGGGAAGAATTTGAAGAGTTTGTTAAGTCGCGCCCCCAGGAGAACCTGGTCAAAGACGCGGGTAAGCAGATTGACAGTTTAAAAGAAAAAGAGGCCGAGGGCAATTTAAAAATAGCTGATTTTTACAAGAAGCAGAAAAAATACGCGGCGGCCAAGGTGTATTATCAGGAAATAATAGAAAAATGCCCTTATTGCGCCAGCGCCACCGCGGCCAGAGAGGCGCTTAAGGAATTGGAGAAACAATGAAAAAACGCAATATTTTTTCGCTTTCTGCTTTCTGCTTTCTGCTTTCTGCTTTGTTCGGCTGCGGCTATACCAGCCGCACGATCTACCGTGGACCGTATAAGACTATCTTTGTTGAGCCCTTTGCTAATAAGGTTGACCTGCTTTCAGAGGATGCTACCGGCCTTTCGCAGAGATTCAGGACCTATCATCCGCTGTTAGAAAGTGATATCCGCACCGCGGTTATCAACCGTTTTATGTATGACGGAGGAATACGCCCGGCTAAAAAAGAAGACGCGGATATAGTTTTAAAAGGCGAGCTGATTGACTATCAAAGGGACGCCCTGCGCTATGAAAATAACCAGGAAGATGTTTCCGAATACCGCATCAGCCTGATAATGCGCCTGAAGCTTTTCAAAAAAGGGGAGGAAATTCCTCTCTGGGACGAACCTAATTTTGTGGGAGACGCGACTTATTTTGCCAGCGGCGCCCAGGCCAAGACCGAGAAGACCGCCCTTGACGATGCTATAGCTGATTTGGCCCGGCGGGTGCTTGAACGCTTAGTTGAGAACTGGTAGGAAGCGTTAATGACAAATATCAAAGCGCAAAATTCAAAATAAATCCAAAGTGTCCATACGTGTAAGAAAATATTGGTTTTGTCATTTGAATTTTGTCCTTTGTCATCATTAAGATGCTTTATCTTTTTGTCGGAGAAGATGAACCCGCCAAGCAGGAAAAAATAAATTCTTTAAAAAGTGAGTTACTTAAAAAAGGCTTTGAGGATTTTAATTGTGAATCCTTTTATGCTAAAGAGCTAACCCTGCCCCTATTTAAAGAAGCCTTCAGCCGTATTCCCCTGGAATCTCCCCAAAGAATAATAATAATTAAGGATGTTTTTAAGCTTAAGGATGAGCTCAAGGATTATTTCGCGGCTCAAATAGAAAAACTGCCAGTAGATTTAATTTTGATTTTAGAGTCCGCCGTTATCCCTAAAGAGGAAAGTGGGTTTTTTAATAAAATCTCCAGGCGTGGCAAAGTTATTCCTTTTAAGGCCAAAGAGAAAATTGACGCCTTTGGTTTGGCCCGGGCCATTGAAAGAAAAGACGCGGATTCAGCCTTGAATATGCTGGTAGATTTGTTTAGAAACGGAGAAAAACCGGAGAGGATACTGGGAGCCTTGCGTTATCGCTTTGTTAAAGGCGATTCTTTTTCATCCGCCGCAGACAGTTTGAGGTTAAAAGAGAAAAAAGAAAAGGTCAGCCTCCTAATGGAAGCCGACCTTAATCTAAAAACCGGCAAAGTTAAGCCAGAGTTTGCCTTAGAGGCCTTGGTGGTGAAATTATGCGCCCTGGCCTAATTTGACTAATCTTCTGCTCAGGCGGGAGATTTTACGCTGGGCGGTGTTTTTGTGCAGGACGCCTTTTTTGGCGGCCTTAGCCAGCTTAGAAATCGCCTCTTTAAGCGTTTGCTTGGCCTCTTGCGCCTTTTTCTCGGTGAAGGAGACTTCTAATTTCTTAAGGGTTTTCTTGAGCGCTGTTTTTACCTGCTGATTGCGGGTGTGTCTTTTTTTGTCCTTACGCTGTGCTTTTAGCGATTGGCGTCTGCGTGGAGCCATTTAATATCCTCCGTTAAAGTGATTATTGATTGATGTTAAAAATCCTAAACCCGAAGCTCTAAATTCTAAACAAACTCAAAATCCCAAACTCCAAATTCAAAACAAACTTTTGAGTTTAGAGTTTATCTTCTTGGATTTGTTTAGTGTTTAGAGCTTAGAATTTAGTGTTTATAAAAAAATATACCATACCTTTCGACTTATGTCAACCAATAAAGAAATTGCCCGTTCGGCTTCCTTAATCGGTTTCTTTACTTTGTGTTCGCGCTCACTCGGTTTTATCCGGGATGTGGTGATTGCCCGGTTTTTCGGCACGGGTATGTATTCCCAGGCCTTTGTGGTGGCATTCAGGATTCCCAATCTCTTGCGGGATATGGTGGCCGAGGGGGCGATGAACGCGGCCTTTGTCCCGGTATTCAGCGAATACGCGGCTAAGAAATCCAAAGAGGATTTCTGGCATCTGGCTAATTGCTTATTAAATATCCTCTTAGTCATCCTGGCGGCGCTTACTATCCTGGGGGTGGTATTTTCTCCCTGGATTGTGCGCCTGATTGCTCCCGGCTTTAGCTCTGACGCGCTAAAGTTTCAGGAAACAGTCCGGCTGACCAGAATCATTTATCCTTATTTATTGCTGATTGCCTTGAGCGCCTACTGTATGGGGATATTGAATTCTCTTAAGTCTTTTGCCATCTCAAGCCTTGCCCCCTGTTTTTTGAATATCTCCATAATTGTCTTTGCTGTTATTTACAAAGAGACAACGCTGGGCCTGGCCCTGGGGGTCTTGGCCGGAGGAGTATTACAATTAGCAGTACAGATACCGATGCTCTATAAAAAAGGTTTTCGCTATTCTACGGCGCTTAAGCCGCATCATCCGGGGATCAGACAAATCAGAAAACTGATTCTTCCCCGGATATTCAGTTCCTGTATTTATCAGCTTAATCTCTTTGTGGATACGATACTCGGTTCTTTGGCTCATATAGTGGGCCAGGGAGCGATTTCCGCCTTATATTTTGCCAACCGGATTTTCCAATTTCCCTTAGGGATATTCGGGATAGCTATCGCTCAGGCGGCCCTGCCTTCTCTATCTCATCAGGCGCTGGAGGATAATTTGGATAATTTCAAGAAGACGCTGAATTTTTCCTTGATTGCTGTTTTTTTGATTATGCTTCCGGTTTCAGCGCTTATGGCTGTTTTGGCTAAGCCGATAGTCGCGGCCCTGTTTCAAGGGGGGAGATTTGACGCCTATTCCACGGAGATTACCTCCGGAGCGCTTTTGTTTTACGCTTTATCCTTAAGTTTTTATTCCGCCAACAAGGTGCTGGTCTCGGGATTTTTTTCTCTTAAAGACACCAAGACCCCGCTTAAGATAACCGCGGCTTCACTCTTAGTTAATATTGTTTTTAACCTTATTCTGATGTATCCTTTAAAATTAAAGGGCCTGGCTTTAGCTACCAGCTTATCCGGAGGTATTAATTTTTTTATCCTTTTTCATTCTTTAAGAAAAAAGATCGGCCCGCTGGGCGGCCGGTATTTAAGCCGGGTTTTCACCAAGATTCTTTTTTCTTCCTTGATAGCTTCCGCGGCCAGTTTTTATATTTATGGCCGGTGTTTGGTCGCGCGTTCGCCTTTAGCCAGAGTAAGCGCCGCGGCGCTATCCGGTCTGTTAATTTTTATTTTGGGCGCGCTTATTCTGGATTCAGCCGAAATCAAAAAGGTCATTCAATGGGTATTGAGGAAAAAATAAGCCTGTTTCCGGATTCTCCGGGGGTGTATTTAATGAAGGACTCATCCGGTAAGATTATTTATATCGGTAAAGCGCTTTCGCTTCGAAAACGCGCGAGCAGTTATCTGGCGCGCGGGCTTTCGGCAAAGACCACGCGCCTGATGATGAACGCGGTTGATATTGAATACAGGGCCACAGCCAGCGAAAGTATGGCGCTTTTATTAGAGGCAAGCCTTATCAAAGAGCATAAACCGAAATATAATGTCTCGCTTCGGGATGATAAGAGTTTTCCTTTAGTCAAGATTACCAATGAGGAATTTCCCGCGATTTATGTTACCCGTAAACGAGAAGATGACGGCGCCCGGTATTTCGGCCCCTATATCAGTGCCGGATTGTTGAGAGAAGCGTTAAAGATTATCCGCCGCTATTTTCCTTACCGTTCCTGTTCTGTGCTTCCCAAAAAAGCCTGTATGTATTATCGCATCAAACTTTCACCCGCTCCCTGTATCGGGAAAATCAGTAAGAGCGACTACGCCAAAACCATAAAGCAAATCAGCTTGATTTTAGAAGGCAGGAGCGAGGAACTGGTTAAGGAGCTATCCCGGGAAATGCGGCAGAAAGCCAAAGAGCGGAAGTTTGAAGAAGCGGCCGTGTCGCGGGATAAGATGATTGCTTTAAATACCTTCAAGCCATCTTTGTATAACACGGAGTCAGCGCTTAGCGAGTTAAGGGAAGTTTTAAGGCTTGAGGTTATGCCGCGCAGAATAGAGGCTTTTGACGTTTCTAATATTTTAGGTAGACAGGCAACGGCTTCAATGGTATCTTTTTATAACGGCTTGGCGGATAAGGATAATTACCGCCGCTTCCGGATTAAGACAGTTAAGCAGAGTGATGATTATAAGATGATGGCTGAGGCCGCGCGTAGGCGGTATCTGCGGCTAAGAGAGGAAAATCTGCCTTTACCGGATTTAATTTTAGTAGACGGAGGAAGAGGACAACTCGCGGCGGCTAAAAATGAATTAGAGGGCTTGGGATTAGTTATTCCCATTGTAAGCTTAGCCAAAAGAGAAGAAGAGATATATGCCCTTTTTACTCCCAGGCCGATAAGGCTTAAGAATAATTCCCCTGCCCTGCGCCTGCTTCAATGTATCCGGGATGAGTCTCACCGCTTTGCTTTGAAGTATCACCGCTTATTAAGGAAGAAGAGATTTTTTGATGGAGAAAAAGGCGGATAGTATTCGTTTTAGCGCCTTTCAACTGCGGGTGTGGGAGGCGGCACTAAAGATTCCCTTTGGCTCAACACGCAGTTACTCCTGGGTTGCCAGACGCATCGGTTCGCCCCAGGCGGTGAGGGCGGTAGGGACGGCTTTAAAGAATAACCCTTATCCTATAGTAATCCCCTGCCACCGGGTGGTAAAATCCAACGGGGATATCGGCGGGTATTCTTCAGGGAGGAAAGTTAAAAAGAAGCTGATTCAGCTTGAGCAACAGCTGAAAAATATATTTTGCTTAAAGCGTAAAAAAGTAGTATCATTCAATAGAGACAAGCCGGCAGGCAAGAAGTGAGGGAAAATGAACATTAAAGAATGTCTTAAAATAATGGGTGAGAAAAACGCCTCGGATCTTTTTTACCGCGCCGGAGGGCCGGCGCGCATGCGTATTGACGGAAGGATCGTTGCCGTATCGGATAAAGAATTAAGCGTGGAGGATGCCATTTCCGCGGTAGAGGCGATTACCACCGAAAGCCAGAGGCAGTCGTATAAGGAACATCTGGATGTTGATTTCGGCCTGTTCTTAGAGGACATCAAACAGCGTTTCCGGGTGAGCATATTCACCCAGCGCAATACCCCCTCAATAGTAATCCGTCAGATTAACCGGACCGCGAATTCTTTTGAAGAGATGGGTCTGCCTAAGGACGCCTTAGAAAAGCTTTGCAATGAATCCCGGGGGCTGGTGTTATTGACCGGCTCAACCGGTTCAGGCAAGTCTACCACAATCGCTTCAATGATTGAATACATAAACGCCCGCCACAAGAAGCATATTTTAACTATTGAAGAGCCGATAGAATTTACCTTTGGCGATAAGCAGTCAATAATCAATCAAAGGGAATTGGGCCCGGATGTTTTTAGCTATCAGATAGCCTTGAAGGCTTTTGCCCTGCAGAGCCCGGATGTGATTTATATCGGCAATATCCGCGATTATGAAACCATGGCCACGGCAATGACCGCGGCTGAGACCGGGGTTCTGGTCTTAAGCACCCTGCATACCATCAACGCCGCCCAAACCGTTGAGCGGATAATCAACTTTTTCCCTCCTTATCAGCATGAACAGGTGGCTATTCAGCTTTCCAGCCTCTTAAAAGGGGTAATTTCTTTAAGGCTGGTTCCTTATAAAGAAAAATCCGGACGTATCCCGGCTTATGAATCCATGGTTTTGACCCCCACTATCTCCCGGCTTATCCGCGAGCGTAAGGTTTGGGAAATACCGCGCTATCTGCAGGAGGGCGGGATATTCGGGATGCAGACCTTTAACCAGTCTTTAACCAAACTCTTTAGAGAAGAGAAGATTTCCATTGAAGAGGCAATGCGTTTCAGCGACAACAAGGATGAGCTGGATTTGATGCTTAAAGGGATAAAGAAGTAAATAAGAAAAATAATGATAAACTCTAAATCCGAAGGTCCTAAACCCTAAACAAACCCTAAACCCAAAATCAGAAATTCAAAACCGAGATTTTGGATTTTGGGTTTTAACTTTTGAGTTTGTTTAGGATTTAGAGTTTCGAGTTTAGGGTTTAAAATGATTCATAAAAATAAGATATGACCGAAGAGCTTAAAACAAGATTAGAAAGTTTGGAGAGAAAACTTTCCGAGCTAAGGGGGTATCTTTGACCTGGCTAATATTGAAAGCCGGATAAATGAACTTAATGCCCGGATGTCCGCCCAGGATTTCTGGCAGGATAGTCAGGAATCGCTTAAGGTAATCGGGGAGTTAAAAAACCTGAGAACCCGGATCCAGCCTTTTAAGGACGCGGAGACTAAGCTTAAAGATATAAAAGAACTTGGAGAAATATCCACTGCCGGGGATTCACAGTTAATCCTGGAATTAAACAAGGATTTAGACCTTGTATTAAAAGAGATAGATTCCTTAGAGTTTAAGCTTCTTCTGAGTCAGGAGTTTGACTCAAACAGCGCTATTCTTTCCATAAATGCCGGGGCCGGAGGGACGGAGTCTTGCGATTGGGCGGATATGTTGTTCAGGATGTATTGCCGTTTCGCCGAATCCAAAGGCTATAAGACCAAGGTCGCGGATATTCTGCATGGGGAAGAGGCGGGAATAAAAAATGTAACCTTGCTTATAGAAGGCCCTTACGCCTACGGCTACTTAAAGGCGGAGGTGGGCGTGCATCGGCTGGTGCGGATTTCTCCCTTTGATTCCAATAAGCGCCGACATACCTCTTTTGCCTCGGTGGATGTTACTCCCCAGATTGAAGGCGAGATTGACATTAAAATTGAGGAGAGGGATTTAAGGATTGATGTTTATCGCTCCAGCGGCCCCGGAGGGCAATCGGTCAATACCACGGATTCAGCGGTCCGGATAACCCATCTGCCCACAGGCATAGTGGCCCAGTGCCAGAATGAGCGCTCGCAGTTTCAGAATAAACAGACGGCTATGAACATCTTAAAGGCCAAGCTTTATGAAGAAGAGCGCCGCAAGCAGGAAGAGAAGGTCCAGTCTGAATACGCCAAGAAACAGAAGATTGAGTGGGGAAGCCAGATTCGATCCTATGTGATGCATCCCTACAGTATGGTTAAGGACCACCGCACCGAGTATGAAACCGGCAATGTCAACGCGGTGATGGACGGAGAGTTGGACAAATTCATAGAAGCCTATTTAAAGATGCGGAAGAAGAAATGCGCTATGTAAAATTCTAAATCCGAAATCCTAAACCAAAAATCAGAAATTCAAAACTGAGGTTTTAGATTTTAGGATTTAGAGCTTAGGGTTTATTCTAAAAATATGTTTAAATTTATTACCCGAAAACTAATCGGTTCTCAGAATGATCGGGAGCTTAAACGTCTCAGGCCCATAGTGGAGGAGATTAATTCTTTAGAGCCTAAGATTCAACAGCTTTCTGAGGCTCAAATCCGGGCCAGGATGGCTGAATTCAGAAATATCCTCTCAGAGAAATCCAAAGCCTTGAAAGAAGATTTTCTGAGCTTAGAAGGGCAGATTAGAGAAGCTACATCTAATACCGAGAAAGCCAAACTTAAATCCAGGCTTAAGGGTTTACGCAATAGTATTTTTGAGGAAATTTTGCCTGAGGCCTTTGCCTGTGTCCGGGAAGCGGCCAAACGCGCGGTGAATATGCGCCATTTTGATGTTCAGCTTATTGGCGGGATAGTCTTGCACGAAGGTAAGATTGCCGAGATGTCTACCGGCGAAGGAAAGACCCTGGCGGCAACCCTGTCGGCCTACCTGAACGCGCTTTTGGGCGAAGGTGTGCATATAATTACGGTCAATGACTATTTAGCCCGGCGCGATAGAGAGTGGATGGGGCCGATTTATGAATTTTTAGGTTTGAGTATCGGGGTTATCCAGCACGATATGCCGCCGGCTATGAGAAGGCAGGCCTACGCCCGCGATATTACCTACGGCACCAATAATGAATTTGGTTTTGATTATCTGCGCGACAATATGGTGGTCTCCAAAGATGAAATGGTCCAAAGGCCGTTTTATTATTCCATAGTTGATGAAGTGGATTCAATCCTGATTGATGAGGCCCGCACCCCTTTGATTATTTCCGGCCCGGCTGAGGAATCTACCGAAAAGTATTACAATATAAATAAGATTGTTTCTAAGCTCAAAGGAAGAATCATCCTGGAAAAGGACGAGATTGACGCCAAACACAAAGGGGTGGACTTAACTCAGGGCTACGATTATATAATTGACGAGAAATCCCACACCGCTTCCTTAACCGATGAGGGCGAAATTAATGCCTGTAATCTGTTGGGGATAGATAATCTTCATGAGATAGAGACCATGGAATACCGCCATCACCTGACCCAGGCCTTACGCGCGCATAACCTTTATAAACGGGATGTGGATTACGTGGTTAAAGACGGCCAGGTGATCATCGTGGATGAGTTTACAGGCCGGCTTATGCCGGGAAGGCGCTGGTCCGACGGCCTGCATCAGGCGGTGGAGGCCCATGAGGGTTTAAAGATTGAACGGGAAAACCAGACCCTGGCCACTGTTACCTTTCAAAACTATTTTCGGATGTATGAAAAATTATCCGGTATGACCGGAACCGCGCTTACTGAGGCCGCGGAATTTAAGGATATTTATTCCTTGGATGTCGTTTCCATCCCGACTAACCGTCCGCTGGTCCGCCAGAATTCCCCCGACCGGGTGTATAAATCCGAGAAGGAAAAGTTTGACGCGGCGGTTGAAGAAATAGCCGAATGCTCTAAACAGGGCCGTCCGGTGCTGGTGGGAACGGTTTCTATCCGTAAGTCCGAGCTCCTCTCGGATATGCTTAAGCGAAAGGGCGTCCCGCATCAGGTGCTTAATGCCAAATACCACGAGATGGAGGCGGCTATTGTGTCTCAGGCCGGCAGATACAAGGCAGTAACCATTGCTACCAATATGGCCGGACGGGGAACCGATATACTTCTGGGAGGCAATGCCGATTTTATTGTTAAGAGCATATTAAAGCAAAAGGACATTAATCCTCAAGATGATAATTATCTCAGCGAATACCAAAATCTCATAGCCAGATATAAAAAGGAAACTGAAGATGAACATAATAAAGTGGTGGAATTGGGCGGCTTGCATGTTCTAGGTACCGAGCGCCACGAGGCCAGGCGTATTGATAATCAGCTGCGCGGCCGCTGCGGCAGGCAGGGAGATCCCGGTTCATCGCGTTTTTATGTCTCTTTAGGGGATGATTTAATGCGCTTATTCGGCTCGGACCGGCTAGTAGGGATGATGAGCCGCCTGGGCCTGGAGGAAGGCCAGGTTATTGAACATCCCTGGGTAAGCCGATCCATTGAGATTGCCCAGAAGAGGGTGGAACAGCATAACTTTGAGATAAGAAAACAACTTCTGGAATACGATAATGTGATGAATAAGCAGAGAGAGGTCATTTATCACCAACGCCGGGTAGTTTTGGAGTCGGATAATTTAAAAGAACATATCCTGGAGATGGCCCGGGAAATTATTGAGGGCGCGGCTGTGCAGTATATTTCCAAAGACGCGCCCGTTCAGGCCTGGGATGTTGATGGTTTTTCCGGCTGGCTGAAGATTAATTTTTCCTTACAGTTTAAGGCAAGCTTCTTTGAGCGCGCCCATGAAGAGATAATCGAGGATATTTTAAAGATGGTTTCCGATATTTATTCTTCCAAGGAAGAGTCAGCCGGAGGCGATGTCCTGCGTCATCTGGAGCGAATGGTCTGTTTACAGGTTATTGACAGCAAATGGAAAGACCATCTTTACGCGATGGATTATCTTCGCGAGGGAATAGGCCTGAGGGCTTACGGTCAGCGCGATCCTTTGGTAGAATATCAGCGCGGCGCTTATGAGATGTTTAGCCAAATGGTTGATTCCATTAAGGCCGATGTGGTGGATATCATCTTTAAACTTCAGGCCCGCCAGGAAGTAAAAGAGATAAAAGGCGTATTTTCCTCAATTAATCAGGAATTTATTCACCCCGAAGCGGAGAGATTCCGACCTCAGGAAAGCACTGCTTCGCCTACGGCGCCGGCAGAAGCTGTTTCCCGCACCGCCGCGGGGCCTAAAAGTTCGCCTATGCCTCAGCCTGAGGCGGGCCGCAATGAGCCCTGTCCCTGCGGAAGCGGAAAAAAATATAAGAAGTGCTGTGGAAAATAAATAAGCTTTCAGCTTTCAGCTTTCAGCTTTCAGCAAATAGATTGCTATTAAGTGTTTTGTCCGGTGTCCTATCGGCCTTGCCTTTTTGTGACGGCAGATGGTGGATTTTGTCCTGGATAGGCTTTATTCCACTGTTCTTTGCCCTGCGCGATAAAACCCGCCTCCAATCTTTTGCTTTATCTTGCCTCTGCGGAGTCGTATTCTGGTCAATTACTATTTATTGGCTGATTCACGTTACCCTGCTTGGCCAAATCCTCCTGATTTTATACTTAGCCATATATTTTGGTATTTTCGGATTTTTTATCTCCGGACTATCGACTATCGACTATCGACTATCGACCTTTTTATTTTTTCCATCACTTTGGGTTGTCCTGGAATATCTGCGGGCCCATCTTTTGACCGGATTTGGCTGGGCGCTTTTAGGCTATTCCCAATATTTAAACCTTCCGATTATTCAGATTGCCGGCCTTTTCGGCGTTTACGGTGTTTCTTTTTTGGTGGTGATGGGGAATCTGGCTCTTTACTCAGCTGTCAGCTTTCAGCTGTCAGCTTTCAGCAAAATAAAAAAGTGTTTAGCCTTCGCGTTAAGCCTTTCTATAATTTTAGCTTATGGTTACTATCAATTAAGCCGCCAGCCGAAAGCTGAAAGCCGAAAGCTGTTTAAGATATCCGTAATCCAAGGCAATATTCCTCAAGAGCTGAAATGGGCCCCTGGCTCACAGGCCTTTATCTTAGATAGATATATCCGCTTGACAAAAGAAGCGGCTTTAGATAGGCCGGATTTAATCATCTGGCCGGAGGCGTCCAATCCCGGTTTCTTGGGTGATGCCTCCGACGCGCGTGTAAACGAAAACATCTTTAGCCTGGCCAAGGAGATAAAAATTCCCCTGCTGGTTGGTTCAGTAGTCAGAGAAAAAAGGGAATATTTTAACAGCGCCTTGCTGATTGATGAATTTGGGCTTGTTGGCCGTTATGATAAACTGCATTTAGTGCCTTTTGGAGAATATATTCCCTGGAAAGGCATATTCAAATTTCTGGAGAGTATCGTTCCGATTGGCGACTTCACTGCTGGTAATAATTATACTTTATTTTCGCTATCCGCTATCCGCTATCCGCTATCCGCTAAATTCGGAGCGCTTATATGTTTTGAAGATACCCTGCCTGAGTTGCCGCGCGATTTTTCCAGAGAGGGAGCGGATTTTTTGGTCAATATCACTAACGACGCCTGGTTTAAAGAGACCGCCTCTCCTTATCAGCATTTAGCGGCTTCGGTATTTAGGGCTGTAGAAAACAGGCTTCCTTTGGCGCGCTCGGCAAACACCGGGGTATCCTGTTTTATTGATTCCCGCGGCAGGGTTATTTCCCGGCTTATTCAAAACGGTAAAGACATTTTTGTCTCCGGCATAAAAACCCAGGATATCGTTCTGAGCCCAAAAACAAAAAGCCTTTATCAAAACATTGGGGATAGTTTTATAGCGGGATGTTTTGCGCTTATCTGTTTTTGTGGTATAATCAGAAACCGTAAACCATGAATAATGATTTAATTATGAATACCGGAGTCTTTTATGTTCAGGAAAATATTAAAGCCAGGGTTATCGGTTTTTCTTGTAATCTTCGTTTTTTATTCGGCCTATGAACTTTATTATTTAGATAAGGTCTACTTTTTTTGTCCTGTTGAATACAAGCAGGATGCCGTAATCATCCGCCACGACTCTTATGGAAGCGGTGATTTTTTATCTAATCGTTCCGGCAGCCGTAAACATAACGGGATAGACCTGCAGGCTAAGTTGGGGGCGGCAGTTTACGCGGTCCGTGCCGGTAAGGTAATCAAGGCGCGGTTTCACCGGGGGATGGGTAATTTTATTGAGATTTCACATTCTCCGGGAGGATATGTTACTATCTATGGCCATTTATCCAAGATAGATGTTCACCCCGGCCAACTGGTGCGCCAGGCTCAGAAGATAGGCGCGGTGGGTAAAACCGGGAATGCCAATCATCGGGGAGTCATTCCCCATCTTCATTTTGAGATAAGGCAAAACAATGTGCCTTTAGACCCGATGAAATTTATTGAATAAGCTTAAATCCGCCGGAGGTTAGTATGCTTGAATTTAAAGCCATCCCTATTAATAAACCCGATGATGTTAATATTATTATCGGCCAGGCGCATTTTATTAAGTCTGTGGAGGATATTTATGAGGCAATAGTCCAGACAGGCCCGCAGATTAAATTCGGTCTGGCCTTCTCCGAGTCTTCAGGCGCCTGCTTGGTGCGTATTGAGGGAAACGACACAGAACTTAAAGAGATAGCCAAAAATGTCTGTTTAGATATCGCCTCCGGCCATTGTTTTATCCTGGCTTTGCGTCAGGGATACCCGATAAATATCCTGAATGCCTTAAAAATGATTTCCGAGGTCTGCGCCATCTATTGCGCGACTGCTAATCCTCTGGAAGTGGTTGTGGCCCAGACGCCTTCGGGCCGGGGAATAATGGGGGTTATTGATGGCTCAAGCCCCAAGGGGGTAGAAAAAGAAGCGGATGTCCGCTGGCGTAAGGATCTTCTGCGTAAAATAGGATATAAACTTTAATTTCAGGTTGTAACCGGTCAGTAGACGGGGGTAACGGAAATTTCCACTTCGGATAGGCGGGACATTCTTGTCCCGCCGCCGTCGGGGCGGGGTTAGAAAACCCCGCCTATCCTAAGCTTTGTAATAACTTTTCCCCCGTTTATTGACGCATTACTTCAGGTTAAAGATTTTTCTTGCGGAGAAAAGTAATTTTGCTATAATCAATAGGAGATTAGATGACATCAAAAGAAGTTGGTAAGCGTTTTAGCCGTTTGCTTGCCAGACAAGCATTGTTTTTCTGTTCTTTGATAGTTAAATTCTTACCCCGCGGCTGGCTTTGCGGTTTTGCCGATTTTATCGCTATTCTGGGTTATTATATCGCGGTTAAACAACGTAACATTGCTCAGGAGAGTCTAAGTATAGCCTTTGCTGATAGTTTGGAGCAGAAAGAAATTACCAGAATCGCCCAAAGCTGTTTTAGGAATATGGCTAAAAGCGGGGTAGAGATGTTGTATACCATGGATAACCCGGAATTATCCAAGGAGCTGGTTGTTATTGAAGGCCAGGAACATTTAGATCAGGCCTTTTCTAAGGGTAATGGGGTGATTGCCGTGAGCGCTCATTTTGGGAATTTCCCTTTGGCCCTTACCCGGCTTAAACAGGAAGGTTACGGAGTCAATGTCATCTTAAGGCGGATGCGCGATGATAAGGTGGAAGAGTTCTTGGAAAGCCGGCGCCGCAAGGTAGGAATCAATTTTATCCATAGTGCTCCCAGGCAGGCTTGTGTGGATGATTCAGTCAAGGCCTTGCGCCGCAACGAGATACTTTTTATCCAGCTTGACCAGAACTTCGGCACAGCCGGGGTTTTTGTGAATTTCTTTGGCCGTCAGGCGGCCACGGCAACCGGGCCGGTAGTCTTTGCCCTGCGGACCGGCGCCGCGATAGTTCCGCTTTTCATAGTCCGCCAGGCAGATGGCCGCCATAAGCTGATTATCGAGCCGCAAGTAGAGATTGAGAAAAAAGATGCGCCTGATGAAACATTGCGCTATAATATCCAGAAGATAACCTTAATTATCGAATCTTATATCAGGAAGTATCCCCAGGAGTGGGGTTGGATTCACCGCCGGTGGAAAAGCCGGCCGTCATCGTAAAGAAGAAAAAGTTGCGCAGAACAACGCGGAACCGTACACAGAACCACGCACAACTTTATGTTGCGTAGTTCCGCGTAATGTTCAGCGTAAGTTCCGCGATTTTAAAAAAGGAGGTGGAAAATGGCAGAAGAAGTAAAAGAGACAAAGGAAACCAAGGAAACAGAAAAACCCGACTCAGGCAAGGCCCTTAAGACCGCTTTAAAGGTTTTATTGGGCATCGCGTTTTTAGCGCTTGGCGGTTATCTGGTAATTAGATGGTGGTGGCATTTGATCCACTTAGCTCAAGGCTCTCTGGGATTAATCCTGGTTCTGGCAGGGGTAATTACCTTAGCCATAGCTAAAGAATAGGCTTTAAAAATTATTCGTGTTTACCCCGCGCCTTTTATGTATTCTATGTATTTTAGTTTGAAAAACATGAATATGAAAAGGCGCGGGGTTTTATTTTATCCCCAAAGACTTAAAAGGTGAATTGCCCGGCGTTTTTTCTTCTCTTTATGGCTTTAACTGAGATAGCCTGCGCCCAAGAAGACAGCTGGCGGCGCCTGGAAATAAGATCCGCTGCCCCAGGCATTCGGGCTATTGCCTCAGATAGAAATAATCCGGGGATAATCTACGCGGCCACAGAAGAAGGTTTATATAAGACCCTCGACAGGGGTAAATCCTGGGAATCATCAGGCGCGGGCTTAATCAAAGAAGTGAATTTTATCTATATTGATAGAAGTAATTCTGATATTATTTACGCGGCCGCCAAAAACGGGCTTTTCCGGAGCCAGGACAGCGGTATGAACTGGCAGAGGATATTCTTAGGCAAGGATGCCTTAGAACGCGATGTAGCGTCGGTAGAGCTTATATTCGCGCCGCCGAAAAGTATATTTATAGGGACTAAGTCCGGAATGTTCTTTAGCCCGATAAATAGAATCATCTGGCAGAAAATATCCGGTAAGCTGACTGACGCTAACATTAGTTTTATTGTTAGCGCCGCGGACAATCCGGAAGGCCTTTTTGTGGTCTCTGGCAAAGGATTATTTAAGAGTGATGACCGTTTATCTTCTTATGAGAGGCTGTATTCCGGATTTAATCCTGAGCCGGAAGACGCGGCTAATGATATAGACTCAAGCGAGGAAGAACCGTATACTGAGGATAGCTCTTTTAAACATTTAGCCTTTGACCCCGATGAGCGCGATAAATTATATTTATCCGGCCGCAAGGGTATGCTTTTGAGCCAAGACGCCGGTAAAAGTTGGCAAAAGCGGATATTCAGCGGTTTACTGGATGAAAAGATAAATTATGCCCTAATTGCCCGCGGCAGGATGTTCTTAGCCACTGAGAACGGCGTATTTGACTGCGAAGATGATTCCTGTAAACAGCTTTACAGGGGCGCGGATTTTAAAAATTGCGCTCAGCTGGCCTTAGACCGTGAAAATAATCTTTATTCCGCTTGCGATAAAGGCCTGTATGTGATGGCGGCATATGAGAATAAAAAAGCAAAATCCATTGAATCCGAACCTGGATTAGGAAATAATACAAATACCGCTTTGCTTTCCAGGGAACCGGGCATAAGAGAGATTCAACAGAAGGCAATCCGATACGCTGAGGTTTATCCGGAAAAGATTTCCAACTGGAGAAAACAGGCGCGTTTAAAAGCTTTTATGCCGGAATTGGATTTGAGTTATGATAAGACAGTTTTTACCTCAACCAGTTTTCCTCAGGGCCGCGGTTTTGTTGGGCCTTTGGATTGGGGAGTTAGTTTAAGCTGGGATTTAGGGGATTTGGTTTTTAGCTCCGAGCAAACCTCTATTGACGTGCGTTCCCGCTTGATGGTGCAATTGCGCGATGATATCCTAGATGAGGTAACCCGGCTTTACTTTGAGCGCCGGCGCCTGCAGTTAGAATTAGCAAGTCAGGATTCCTTAAGTCCGAAAGCAAGGAGCGAAAAGGAGTTAAGGCTTGAAGAGCTTGCCGCCTCAATTGACGGGCTTACCGGAGGGTATTTGAGCGAAAGATTAGAGGATAAAAAATAAAATGTTAAAAATCAGGCGTTATTTTGTTACCGGGCTGCTTTTGGTTCTTCCCATATTCATCAGTTTCTATGTTCTTTTTGTTGTTTTCCGGTTCGTGGACGGTATCTTCGGCGGGCTTATAAACAATTATCTTAAGGCGAATTTCGGATTTTTCATCCCCGGTGTAGGTTTTATTTTAGGGGGAGCGATAGTCTTATTTTCGGGATTCTTGGCCACTCATTTCTTAGGAAAAAAGGCCCTGCCGGCCCTGGAACAATGGTTTCTTAAATTTCCCGGAATCCGTCAGATATACCCTTCCACCAAGCAGATAATCAGCTTCCTTTTTTCCAAAGATAAGGCTTCCTTTGAAAAGGTGGCTTTGGTAGAATATCCCCGTAAAGGATTATGGTCGGTAGGCTTTATCACCAATGACGGTTTTGAGGAGGCTCAGAAGAAAACCGGGGAGGAATTGGTTCATGTTCTTATTGCCACGACTCCCAGCCCCTGGAGCGGGTTTCTGGTTTTAGTGCCCAAGAAAGATATAAAATTATTGGACATATCGGTTGAGGATGGCATAAAGCTGATTATTTCCGGCGGCATACTTAAACCGTGATGAGTAGATAAGTTATAAGTGATAAGTGGTAAATTTAATCTTTTCGCTTATAACTTCTAATGTTAAGGAGTAACATAAATATGAAAGCGTTAATCACTGGCGGGGTAGGATTTATTGGTTCGCATTTAGCGGATGAATTACTCAAATCCGGACATAAGGTCGCGGTCCTGGATAATCTATCCACTAGCAGGCTGGAGAATGTGGCCCATTTAGAGAAAAATCAGGATTTTGAGTTGGTTATCGGGACCGTCCTTAACGAAACCCTGGTGGATAAATTAGCCGAGAGATGCGACGTGATTTTTCATTTGGCCGCGGCAGTAGGTGTGGAGTTGATCGTCAAGAGGCCATTAGAATCCCTAACCACCAATATCAAAGGAAGCGAAGTGGTATTGGAGATGGCCCATAGATACCATAAGAAAGTCTTAATAACTTCAACTTCCGAGATATACGGAAAGAATACCAACGGCCCTTTAAAGGAGGGCGATGACCGGATACTGGGCTCGCCGCTTAAAACCAGATGGAGCTATTCTACCGCTAAGGCTGTGGATGAGATGCTGGCCTATGTGTATTGGAAGGAAAAAGGCGTGCCCTCGGTGATCGTGCGCCTGTTTAATACCGTCGGGCCCCGCCAGACCGGTTACTACGGAATGGTAGTTCCCCGCTTTATAGGGCAGGCTTTGAAGAACGAGCCGATTACAGTGTATGGGACGGGAAAACAATCCCGTTGTTTTACCCATGTTAAGGATGTGGTTAAAGCCCTGATAAAATTAGTAGAGGAACCTAAAGCAGTGGGCGAGGTTTTTAATATTGGAAACCAGGATGAGATAACTATTGATGATTTGGCTAAGAAGATAATCAAGATAACCAAGAGCCGCTCGGCGATAAAACACATTCCTTATGAACAGGCTTACGAGGAAGGCTTTGAGGATATGCAAAGACGGGTCCCGGACACCAGTAAAATTAATAAGCTCATCGGCTTTAAACCGCATCACTCCTTAGAAGGCATAATAGAAGATATCGTGGGTTATATAAGCAATAAGAATCTTTAGGAATCTCTCCTATCTCGCTTCATCCAAAATAGTGAAGAAAATAAAGGTAGTAAGGGTCATCGCCCGTCTTAATATCGGAGGCCCGGCGATCCATACGATTCTACTCACCGAGGGCCTTAATAAGGATAAATTTGACTCGCTTTTGGTCTGCGGCACTATCGCTAAAGATGAAGGAGATATGCTTTATTACGCCCGGGCCAGGAATGTTGTCCCTTATATTATCCCTGAGCTTAGACGGGAATTAAATCCGCTGAATGATGTACTCGCGTTTTTAAAAATCTATAAGCTGATAAGGCGGGAAAATCCGGATATTATCCATACCCATACCGCCAAGGCCGGAACATTAGGCAGGTTGGCCGGGATATTTTATAATTTATTGTCCGTAAGAAGGATAAAGCTTATTCATACCTTTCACGGCCATGTTTTTGAGGGCTATTTTGGAAGATTTAAAACGCGGTTATTTATCTTTATTGAGCGTTTTCTGGCTTATTTTAACTCAAAGATAATTACGGTAAGTTCAGCGGTTAAGGAAGAGCTGGTTTCTTTGCGAATCAGCAGTGAGGTTAAAATTGAGGTTATTCCTCTGGGCTTAGAGTTAGCTGGATTTTTAGGACTTCCGCTTTCCCGGCTCTCGATACAAGGAACGCGGGAGGCCGATTCATCGGAAAAAGAAGCCGGGTGTTGTTTAAATATCGGCATAGTGGGAAGATTGGTTCCTATTAAAAATCATCGTTTGTTTTTGGAAGGCGCGGCCAAGGTTATCCGGGATAATCCCGCGCTGGATTTAAGATTTAAGATTATAGGCGATGGAGAATTAAGGGCCGAACTTGAAGAATTTTCCCGGAAGCTGAATTTAAGCTCAGCGGTAGAATTCAGCGGCTGGCAAAAGGATTTATCCGGAGTTTACGCTAATTTAGACATCGTTTGTCTGACCTCAATCAATGAAGGCACGCCGGTATCTTTAATTGAAGCAATGGCTTCAGGTAAGGTTATCGCGGCTACCGATGCCGGAGGGGTAAAGGATTTAATTGGTGAGAGCTTAGAAGAATCTGAGGATGAGCTTGGGTTTAGCCCGCGCGAAAGAGGAATAATGGCGAGGTCAGGCGACGCGGATAGTTTTGCCGGGGCTTTGAGCTTCTTAGTGAGGAATGAAGAGATAAGAAAGAAGATGGCTGCCGCCGGCCGCGAATTCGTCCGGGAGAAATTCGCCAAAAAAAGGCTGATAAAAGATATCGAGAGATTATATGAACAGGTGGTAAGCAAGTAATAACATTGCCTTGACAAAAAGGCCGGAATTTGCTATATATTACAGAATACAATCAATGACAAATGACAAAATTAAAAGCATAAAATAAACCTTAAATCTAAAGAATAAATTCAAAAACAAAGGTGGAAAGGATAACAATATGAAGAATAAACTGTTGACCTCGGGTTTGATTATAGGCGCGATGTGCGTTGGATATGGGGTTTTAGGATTTTGCCAGCAGGAAGTGCCTGTGCCAATTGACGAAAATATCATCTCTGAGATAGGTTTGGTTGATGAAAATATCTCCTGGGTTTGGGGAGAGGTTAAAAATGTGGATTATATATCTTCAAAATTCAGTATTCTCTATATGGATTATCAGACTGATGATGAGAAAGAACTTGTCTTAACTATTAACCAGGATACAAAGTTTGAGGGAATAAGTGATTTTAATTCCCTTAAAGCGGGTGATACCGTAGGAATTGATTATCTTTCAGGCGCGGATAATGCCATTGCCAAGAATGTCTCGGTTGAGAAATTAGAAGAACCGTCTGAAGTTTCTTCTCCGGAAGCGTCTTCTTCAATCCAGCCGGATGAAATAGCGGCAATGGATGTCCAGCCAGAGCCAAAAGCGGAATAAGTTTATAGCTTTTACCCCAGTATTATTTTAGAGTTAGAATAATACTGGGGTTTTTTATCTATAGGGATAGAAAGAAATATCTTATGAGAAACATTAAGAATTTTCAGGAAGGCATAAAGTTGGTAATTTTTGACTTGGACGGAACATTGGTAGACGCCTATGAGGCTATTATCCAAAGTGTAAATTTTACCCTTAAGGGATTAGGCTATAAGAAAGTCTTGGCTAAGCGAATTCGCTTGGCGGTCGGCTGGGGGGACAGAAAATTGCTGGGCGCTTTTATTGAGGAAAAGGATTTAGATTCGGCTTTGGTTGTTTACCGCCGCCATCACCGGGTGGCGCTTAAGAAATACTCTAAGCTGCTTCCCGGAGCTAAAGAATTGCTCGAATATTTAAAGAGGCGCGATTTTAAGACCGCTATCGCTTCTAACCGGCCTACGGAGTTTACCAATATCATTTTAAGGCGTCTTGGCTTAAGGAAATATTTTGATTATGTGCTCTGCGCGGATAAATTACCGGAGGGAAAGCCCAATCCAGAGATTATATTAAGGGTTATGAAAAGGCTTAAGTCCAAGTCCGAACAAGTTATGTATGTTGGAGATATGGCTATTGATGTGGAAACCGCGCGTAATGCCGGGGTTATCTCGATAGCTGTCCGTGGCGGTTCAAGCCCGCTCGCGGAAATAAAAAAGGCCGGGCCTTTCAAAATAATAAAAAGCCCGGCCTTTTTAATAAAAATCTTACAGTTTACTTCTGCTTAAGCTTCAACTCGGTGCCGTCTTTAGAGCAATATTGGATCCCTGAGGTATATTCCGCCCCGCAGACCGGGCAGAATTTCTTATCCATTTGCTCTCCGATAAGCGCTCCTCCTACCGCGCCTGCCCCGGCGCCGATAAGAGCTCCTTCGACCCCGTGTCCGCTTTGATGGCCGATAATCCCGCCCAAGGCGGCTCCGCCTAATGCGCCTATCCCCGCCCCTTTTTGAGTGGTGGTACAACCTAATAAGGCCGCGCTAAGCGTGAGTGACGACAATAAAAATATCTGTTTTTTCATTTTTGAATCCTCCTTGTGTTTTTATTATAGGAAATAAGCCTGTTTCTGTCAATACTTATTGACCGCGAAGCCAGGCGGGTATATAATAACCAACGAAAAATAATTTGAATCGCGAAGCAGGGAGTATTCAAGGAAAGGAGTAACTTAAAATGAGCAAGCGTAAAAGAAGAGGAAAGCTTAATTGGCGTTCCAAAAAGGCCAACAAAGGCCGCAAACCGAATTTAGGATAAATACTTTTATGCGCAAACACGCTGAACTGTACGCTGAACCACGCGTAATCTGTATTGCGTAGTTCTGCGTTGCGTTGTGCGTAGTTCAGCGGTATAAATATGCAACTCTTGTGGATATTACTAAGCACGTTGTTGGTGAGCGTGGTTTCTCTTGTTGGGGCGTTGACCCTGGCGGTTAAGGATAAATTACTCAAGGCCGTTCTTTTCCTGTTGGTGGCTTTTTCCGCCGGGGCCCTGTTTGGAGGGGCTTTTCTGCATCTTATCCCCGAGGCCATAGAACAAGGCAGTCAGCAGAGCGTGTTTATCTTTGTGATAGGCGGCTTTGTTTTGTTCTTTTTATTGGAGAAATACCTCTACTGGCGTCATTGCCACGACGGGGTCTGCCATCAACATACCTTTACTTATCTGAACCTTTTCGGCGACGGCCTGCATAACTTTATTGATGGTTTGGTGATTGCCGGGAGTTTCGCGGTCTCGGTTAAATTGGGGCTGTTTACTACTTTGCTGGTGATTATCCATGAGATACCCCAGGAATTAGGGGATTTTGGGGTCTTGGTCTATGGGGGTTTTAGCAGGAAGAAAGCCCTGTTTTACAATTTTCTCTCCGGCCTGTGCGCTTTTGGCGGGGCCATTTTAGGGTATTTTCTCTCCCATAAAATCGGCGGTTTTTCCCATATCCTGCTGGGACTTACTGCCGGAGGCTTTATCTATATCTCCAGCGCCGACTTAGTTCCGGAGATTCATAAGGAAACCGATGCCCGCAAATCTGCCCTTTCTTTAGTTTTTTTTCTGTTCGGGATCGCTCTGATGTATATTTTAAAAAAATTCAGCTGACAAATTGGTGTTTATATAGTATACTTTTATAAACAATTTAATTAGTGATGGCGTCTGGCTGATTCATTCTTTGCCGAACTAAGAATACAGTTTTGGCAAAACGCCACGGAAATATTCCAGCCGGATTTGGCTTTTCCTTATGTTAGGAGAGGTCAAGCCCGGTTTTTTATTTGGAAAAGAGCAAGCGAAATGCTTTTTTTGTCATTGCCCGGCTTGACCGGGCAATCCAGACGAGGAGGATTTAAATGTTTAAAAAAGTCATATCTTTAATCGTATCCTGTAGTTTGCTTTTGACCCAGACTGTCTTTTCCCAGGGGGTAGCCGAGTTGAATATCGGCAAATACTTAAGCCAGATGTCGTCCTTGAATACGGATAGCTTCCGTCCTCCTCACCTACGGTATGTCTCTTACGATATCAAAAGCAATGACTTCAAGTTATTGTTAGACCAAGGCGACTTTGAGAAGTCGCCGGGTCACAGGGTCACCAAGTCACCAGAGAAACCGGAAAATATTCTTAAGAATGAAACCCAGAATCTATTTAATTATTTTCTCATTGGCCTGTCTCTGCCCAACGATAAGTTCTGGGTCAATCTAAGGCCGGATGCCCCTGAGCAGATAATAGATCCGCTCTTAGAGAAGACCGATATGGGCAGGATAATGCTGGAGGCGGATTTAGAGCTAAAAAAAGACACTGCCAGCTTTACTTCCCCTAAAACTTCTGAAGGCAAAGAATATTGGGATAAACTGTATAAGAGGGCTGGAGAATTATTCGGAACCGAAAACATCACTATTCCCACCATAACCAGGCCATGGATAGTCCCGGGAGAGGTGATTATCCGGGAAAGCGCAGACTCGGCATACGTCTACAAGGCGAACCTCAAAGTGATGCTGGAGGAGGATTATCTTAAAAGTCACCAAGACACCATGTCACAAGGTCACCAGTATAATTTTAATGATCAAAGGCTAAAAGAGCTCAATGAATATTCTACTCAGCTTATCAGGGAGCTTATTCTGCCTAAGCTTACCAAAGAGGTAAACACTGCTAAGCGCTATGCTTCTTTACGGCAGGTATTCTTTTCGCTGATACTTTCACGATGGTTTAAGGACAAATTTAGTGAGCCGGTTAACGGGTCAGCCGGCACACCGGCTAACCCTTATAGTCAGCTTATCGATTCACATAATCTCACCAACCTCACTTCAAAAGAACCATGGACTAAAACAACCTATTTCAATGAATATAAGAAGTCTTTTGAGCAGGGCGAGTATAACCTTAAAGAGCAGGTCTCCATCCCCACCGGCCAGGTAATTAGGAGCTATGTCAGCGGGGGGATACAACCTGTACCGAAAATAGAAAATATGAATCGCTTCACGACCTCAAGCCCTCTTGACGAAGATGACCTTAGAGGTTTAAACTGGATAGTTCTTACCGTTTTTGTAGCAGCAGGGGCACTTGCCTATCTTCGCATTTCAGAAGGTCCAAATAAACAAACTCAGCCACGAAGCGAAATAACTATGAAAACAGATGGCATGTCCTATATTCTTGATGAGAATTATTTTACCAAAGACATGAAAAAAACTGTAAAAGATATCTTGAATGAAGATAAAACTACGGCGGCTAAGGCTTACGCGCATTTAACCACAATGGCATTCAGCAATAATGGGGCAGCTAATATGGTAGATATGATTATAACTGTGCTTAATATGCCCGACAGTAAGATTACTCCAGAGGCATATGATGCGCTCTTTTTTCTTTTTAATAAATTTCCAAAGGGGTTTGGTACGGCGTATACGGAGCGTTGGATACATAATACAACAAATAACCTTTTTAAGCATATCGATATTAAATATAATAGTATGAATTTTAAATATTTTCCTGTAACTTTTACGTTTTCCGTGCCCGATTCTTTTTCAGAACATGCATTGAAAGCATTGACAGATTTTTTGGAAAAGAGAGTACACGGTATTGGAAAGAGGCAATATGACGATTGGCATAATCACGCGCTTACATATTTTCACAATTATAGCCGCAACAACAAGGATAGGGTAAGCAGGAAGCGTGCAAATGACCCTGTATACAATGCTATAGTAGATTTACTCAAGGTTACGAGTAAATTAGGAACGGGAAGTTCTCCTGTGAATTCTGATGAATTGCGATCTCCCGGCTCTTCGCCGCTGACGCCGCAGGAAGGCGCTTCTTCGGCGGTAGTGTTGGAAGATGAATTTAAGAAAGTAAAGGATTATGCTTTTAACAAATTCAAGAGCTTGGAAGAGTCTCTTATGCTGCCCATAAAAGGCACAACGTTTGCGAGAATGATGGCTGCTCGCCCTAATTTGAGACTAGGAGGTCCTTTCACAAACAATATAAGCCAGAGTAAGGGTTTTCCCGGTTTAATGATGAGTATAGAATCGGCATTACAGTCAGCGCCAGGACTTTTCTCAGGGCAAGTAAATTTAAAGCAATTAGGAGAAATAAGGCAAGGTTTAGTTGATGTGATAAAGCCTATGGGTATTCAATTACAGTCTGAACTTTTTGAGTATATAAATGAATATGTGTTAAAGAATCCTGCCGCCGCTTCTAAATTAAAGGCGATATTGCAAAGGCCTGAATTAAATGAGCGTATATTTGATTGGTTGAGTCCACTAAAGAAAAACGAGGTAATAACAGCGGTGACGGAAGATGTGATAAAGGCTGTGGATCGGCAGAAGGCTTCAGATTTCTCTGAGAGAGCAGAAGCTTGGAAAGCTTTGAGTGAGTTTGTGGAATCTTCTTCGGCATTAACTCAAGACTTACCTCAAAATATAGATTTGCCGCTAATGCCCGGCGGTATTGATTTTACCCAAATTAACTACCTCACCCGGCCGATGGGCAGCTTTCAGGGGCTGGATCTGCGCCTGCCGTTGTTAAGCAAGGCGGAGCTTGAGGGTATAGATATAAACCGGGAGCTGGCGGCGATAGAGCAGATGATCAATGCCAAAATAGAGGTCTCAACCGACCGGCTCAAGCGCCTGCTGGCGGCAATGTCCCAAAAGGACGCCTTTAACTCCCAAAGAGAGACCCAACTCCTGCCGCTTCTTTTGCGGCTCTGCTGGCTGAAAGAGGAGCGAGGGGTAGAAACCACCCCGGACTTCCGGGCAGTGCTGTTGATCGCGGATACCGGGCTGTTTATGGAACAGGGTAAAGGTAAGTATTCGCTGAATTAGGGCGGGGATAGAAGTTTAATTATTTCCGGAGTGGTTATGACTTTTACTTTAGTTTGTTCCTTGAGAGCGGAATCGTTTGACCAAAGCGGTATTTTTAAGGCCAGGGCTAAGCTGATGTAAGGGGCATCTTCAATATGGCTGACCAATTCCAGAGAATCTTTGATAAAAGATAAAAAAGACGCCTCCGGGAAGAATGTTATCCTGGAAAAGATAGCCTCGGATAACTCGGACAAGGCGGTATCGCTTAAAGGAAGGCGTTTTCTTACTTTAGGATTTTTAAGGAGATTGTTCAGTTCGGTAAGAAGTCCTTCCGGGGCAAAAAGTTCAAGGTCATCTTCCAAGAGAAGTTCCCTGGTAGTAGAATCTTTTAACAGGGCGGCAACCAGGATATTGGCGTCAACTACTAAACGCATCTATTGAAGCAGTTTTTTGGTCTTGGTCCATTGTCTTTTTTTAATCATTCGTCCATAGTTGACGGTGTCTTCCTGGCTAATGCGGCTTTTGGAGAGCATGGTATTCATCTTGTTTAGAAGATGAATTTTATTGATAATGGCTGACCTGGCTACTTCTGACCAGTTGATATACCTGAAAGAATTCATTTTGTGTTTTAGGTCCTTAGGGACCGATAAAGTAAGCGATGCCATAATATTACCTCCTTTTTAATTATGTTTATTATGTGTATTATGTTAACATACAGGATATTGCTTGTCAAATCCTTTTAAAAGAGGAAGGGAAGAAAAAATGATCCGAAAAATATTGTCTTTGCTTTTATCTTTCAGTCTTATAGTTACCCAGCCGGTCTTTGCCCAGGGGGCCGCCGGGCTGGATATCGGCAAGTACCTAAACCGGATACCGGCTGTAAAGCCAGACAGCTTCCGTCCGGCGCACCTGCGGTATGTATCTTATGATGCTGTCAGCAACGACTTTAAGCTGTTATTAGACCAAGGTGAGGCATTTAAGGGACTGTCCCCGAAGGGAACTGTCCCTGATGAGAGGCTTCAAGACGCTACCCAGGAACTCTTTAACTACTTCCTGATCGGCCTGTCTCTGCCCAACGATAAGTTCTGGGTCAATCTAAGGCCGGATGCCCCTGAGCAGATAATAGATCCGCTCTTAGAGAAGACCGATATGGGCAGGATAATGCTGGAGGCGGATTTAGAGCTAAAAAAAGACACTGCCAGCTTTACTTCCCCTAAAACTTCTGAAGGCAAAGAATATTGGGATAAACTGTATAAGAGGGCTGGAGAATTATTCGGAACCGAAAACATCACTATTCCCACCATAACCAGGCCATGGATAGTCCCGGGTGAGGTAATTATTAGAGAGAGCCAAGACTCGTCCTATATCTACAAGGCCAATCTTAAAGTAATGCTGGAAGAAGACTATCTTAAGAGCTCAAGCAACTCAATAAACTCAACTAACTCCATAAACTATTCTTTTAACGACCCCAGGCTCAAAGAATTAAACCAATACTCCACTCAGCTTATCAGGGAACTTATCCTGCCCAAGCTTACCCAGGAGGTCAACACCAGCAAGAAATACGCCCAGCTGCGCCAGGTTTTTTTCTCACTCATCCTCTCCCGGTGGTTTAAGGACAAGTTTGGGGGCCAGCCTGGCCAATACTCCAGCCTGATTGACAGCCGCAATTTAGACAACCTTACTTCAAAAGAGGCCTGGAATAAGAATTATTATTTTAACGAATACAAGAAGTCCTTCCAGCAGGGTGAATATAACCTTAAGGAACAAATAACCACCCCCACCGGCCAGGTAATCAGAAGCTATGTCAGCGGGGGGATACAGATAGCAGGCGAGGCGGGGGGGAGTCCGTTGATAGCTGGAAGGTTTAAAGTTGCCGGAGAAAAAATCTTACCGTATATACTGGGAGCGTCTACGTTCTTCTTTTCTATCGGAATAGATGAAAAAGGAATAATTTCGGTAAATAATAAGGTTGCAGAAGCGCAGTTTGGCAATCCTTTTGATTTTAGTGATCCAACTAATTTAATAAATCCACTTAGTCCTTTAAGCCCATTTAGTCCTCTGAGCCCTTGGTCTATTTTTGATGATGACCCAAATGATGGCTATTTTATCAGAGACATGAAGAAAACTCTAAAGGATGTCTTGAGTGAAGATAAAAGTACGGCGGCTAAGGCTTACGCGCATTTAACCACAATGCCATTCAGCAATTATTGGGCAGCGAAAATGGTAAATATGATTATAACTGCGCTTAATATGCCTGACACTAAGATTACTCCAGAGGTATATGATGCACTTTTTTTTCTTTTTAATAAATTTCCTAATCTGTTTCTTAGATTTTCTCTGGAAGGATTAAATAATCACGTAAATAAACTCTTTCAGCATATTGATCTTAAATATAATAGTATGAATTTTAGGTATTTTCCCCTGACTTTTACATTCTCCACGACCGACTCTCTTTCAGAACATGCATTAAGAAGTCTGACAGCTTTTTTGACGGGAAAGGGAGTAGGACCTCAAATTAAAAATAAGCAAAGTGATGATTGGCATAATCACGCGCTTACATATTTTCACAATTATAGCCGCAACAACAAGGATAGGGTAAGCAGGAAGCGTGCAAATGACCCTGTATACAATGCTATAGTAGATTTACTCAAGGTTACGAGTAAATTAGGGACGGGAAGTTCTCCTGTGAATTCTGATGAATTATTGTCTCCTGGCTCTTCGCCGCTGACACGGAAGGATGCGAAGAAAGGTTCTTCTTTTCTTGCGGCGTCTTTAATAAATCAAGGAGAAAAGATCCAAGAAGAATTCTCCTCTTCATCTATTGTAGAGCAAAAAATAAAAAGAATTGGTGAAGAGTTCAATGATTATAAAAAGTGGTGGAATAAAAATATGACCATTGGTACTTTTACAACTTTTTATGTTTTAACAAAGTACACGAAAATCTCTGTTTTAGAAGAAGAACTCAAGAGCGTAGGCGATATTATGAGTAAGTTTGATTGGGAGATAAACAATTCCGAACTTAGAGGTGCTGTTTCAAGGTACGACTTGCTGAATGAATTGATTTCTGGAATGCGCGAGTTTATAGGGTCTAGTTTGGCCGAAATACAAGAGTTGAAAAAGTCTCTGGCTGTAGATGAGAAGAAGAGTTCTTCTTCTGTTGACAATATCGGCGGTATTGATTTTACCCGAATCAATTACCTCGCCCAGCCGATGGGCAGTTTTCAGGGGTTGGATCTGCGCCTGCCGCTGTTAAGCAAAGCGGAACTGGAGGGTATTGATACAGGCCAGGAGTTGGCCTCAATAGAGGCTATGGTTAATGCCAGGATAGATGTTTCAACCGACCGGCTCAAGTGTTTGCTTGCGGCGATGTCCCAGAAAGACGCCTTTAGCGCCCAAAGAGAAGAACAGCTCCTGCCGCTTCTTTTGCGGCTCTGCTGGCTGAAGGAGGAGCAGGGGACGGAAACCACCCCGGACTTCCGGGCAGTCCTGCTTATCGCCGATACCGGGATGTTTGTGGAAGAGGGAAATACGAAGTATTCGCTGAATTAAAAACTATAATAGATAGGGGTGGTTCTCATTTTAAAGTCAGAACCACCCTCTATTTTTTAAAAAGCCTTTAGCCATTCCTTATTTGACATAAGTCTTTGGTTGTGCTATTTTAATATGAGTTCGCGTGAACTTGAATGGCAAAATAGAATTTTGGATTATCGGAGGCGCAAAAATGAATAAAAAATCACTGTTCGCGGGTTTGGCGATTGCCGCTAGCGCCCTTATCGGTATCATTATCGGTATCGGCATTATCGGGTTTCAGGTAAAAAATCCATTATTTGGAGAGCTTTTCCATCAGCAGAAAGAGATATTGCTGGTTCAGGAAAAAATCGAAAAGCGCCTCCGGAATATTGAAAAACAAGGAAAAGATTTACAGGCGGCAGTAAAGAAGCTGAAATCCCCGCAGCGAGAAGAGCAGGATGAAGAGGATTATCAAAAAGTCCATGAAATACCAATTGATAATTCTCCCCTGTTAGGCAATAAAGAAGCGCCGGTGACTATCGTGGAGTTTATAGATATCCAATGCCCCTTTTGCGCCAGGTTTCATCCTTTGGTGGTAGAGGCGGTAAATGCCTTTCCGGATAAGGTAAAAGCAGTGATCAAGAATTATCCGTTGCCTTTTCACGAGCAGGCCATTCCCGCGGCCAAGGCTGCCTTAGCCGCCGGAGAGCAGGGTAAATACTGGGAAATGTTGGACGGGCTGTTAAAAAATAGTTCAAACCTGAATAAGAATGAATTTAATACATTGGCTAAGAATCTGGGATTGAATATGAAGAAATTTCAGAAAGATTTGAAGAATAATGATACCCAATGGCAGGAGCATATCCAAAAAGACATATCTTTGGGTAACATGGTTGAGGTCCGAGGCACGCCTACCATCTACATTAACGGCCGTAAGACCAAGGCCAGAAACATAAACAGCCTCAAGAGTGAAATCGAGTCGATACTAAAAGCCATCAAGTAAATAATAATAGAGGCCCATAACATATGGTAAAAGCGGAGAAACTATTTTTTAAAAAAACTTGACATAATTTTTTTTTAAAGTATAATTGAAAATGATTTTCAATTTCAAATAAGCCATGCAAAAAGAGATTGAGCTTTTTAAAGAGCACCTGAAGAAGATAAACCTTAAAATCACCTCGCAGAGGCTAAAAGTCCTGGAGGCCTTTTTAAAGACTGAGAAACACCTTAGCTGTGAGGAGTTGTATTTGATTGTGCATCGTAACGCCCCGGAGGTCGGCTATACCACGGTTTACCGCACCCTGAAGCTGATTCAGAAATCCGGACTGGGCAGAGAGGTAGATTTCGGGGATAGGGTCAGCCGCCTGGAGCATGAATACGGCCACCGGCACCATGACCACCTGGTCTGCCTGAGGTGCGGCAGGCTGATTGAGGTCTATGAGCCGGAAATAGAGTCCTTGCAGGAGAAGTTAGCCAAAGCCAAAAATTTTACCCCTGTGCGGCATAAGATGGAAATCTTCGGCTATTGCCGTAAGTGCGGTGAGCCAAAATGAACATCAGCGAGGCCAATCTTAAGAATATCATCAGCCTGGCAGGAGATCTGCGCTTCGGCGAGCTGATCATCAAGGTCCAGGATGCCCATATTGTGGCGGTAGAGAAGCACGAGAAGATTAAACTGGAAAAGACAGCCGACTCCCTAAAAGGAGAGGTAAAAAAGAATTAACCCTCAACTGACTAAGCGTTTCTTAGAGGTTCGCGGGAGTTTCGCCGAAATCTTTACGGCGAGGAAAAGGACAAGATGTTTAAAAGGATTATGGTGGTATTTTTGCTTTATCTGGGCGGGGTCAATCTGGCCTTCGCGGATGAAATGGGAGATTTAAAACAGCAGCTTCAGGAACTGCGCCAGGATTATGACTCCCAGATCCAGGGCCTTCAGCAAAAAATTGAGGAGCTAAGTAAAAAGCAGGAGGCCTCCCAGGTTGAGATGGAGCAAAAGCTTGAGAAAAAGATTGAGGAAAGCTCTATCAGCCTGGATTATGTCGGCCGTTACCAAGGGCCATTCGGTAAGGGGGGGCTTTTAATTAAAAACCCTTCCGGATTCGGTAATGTCAGCCTTGGAGGTTACGCGGATATCGAGTTTGAAAACTTTGAAAATTCAAATTCCACCTTTGACCAGGCAAGGTTTATCCTAAATATAGGAGCCCAGCCTCATGAAAGGCTGCTTTTTTACAGCGAATATGAAATTGAGCATGGCGGACCTCATGCCTCAGACGTT
Organism: Omnitrophica bacterium GWA2_41_15; assembly: GCA_919902675.1. GTDB lineage: Bacteria > Omnitrophota > Gorgyraeia > Gygaellales > UBA12090 > UBA12090. The sequence goes on along the minus strand of CAKKRH010000006.1, from coordinate 17,403 downwards.
GGTGAAGCAAAGGTTGAGCAGGCCTGGGCAAGCTATCTTATTAACGATATGATAAATCTAAAAGGTGGTATTGTCTTAGTCCCTTTTGGAAAATTTAATCTTCTGCATGATTCGGATATCCAGGATTTGACTGAAAGGCCGATTGTATCGCGGCGTTTAGGCGCGGCGACATGGATGGAGGCAGGTTTTGGCGGGTTTGGAGAATTTAATATAGGAGAATCGTTAGGTTTAAAGATGCTTCCCGATTCCTATCTTAATTATGAAGGCTATATTGTGAATGGTTTGGATGAGGATATTTCTGATACCGGCATGCGTAACGCCAAGGGCGCCATAGAAGCGGATGAAAACAATAACAAGGCTTTCGTGGGCCGCCTGGGGTTGGGTTTAAATAGAAACCTTGAGTTTGGAGTGAGCGCGTATCAGGGTAAATTCGGCCGCGCGGGAGCCGCGACGCGAAACGGCCAGGACGATCTTTTGGGCATAGGAGGGGATGTAAATTTTAAACGCGGCCCGTTTGAATTAGTCGGTGATTTCGCGTACTGGGATTTTGAAAACGGCGCGGTGGTTGACCACGATAATGATAGCGTAGCAGGTGATGAAATTACCGCTCCCAAATATATGCGCGGATTTTATATAGAACCCAGGTATCATTTTTGGCCAAAGTTATTGAGTAATACTTTCTTAGGCAGGGGTTTCGAGGATCCAAAGTTTACCTTGGTCAACCGTTATGACTGGGTGGATATAGGCGATGACGGAGACGCTGGAAATGGCGCCAATGAAGAAAAACGCTATACCTTAGGTTTAAATTACCGGCCCATTGAAAGCTGGGTTTTTAAGCTGGAATACCAGTGGAATACCTCAAAGAATGAAGTATTGGAGCGCGGCGATAAAGACGGCGTTATGGCTTCTATGGCAATAGGGTTCTAACAATTAGGGCCAGACACTAATTGTTTACCTCTTAACAATACAAGAGGCAAATTTATAAAATAATTAGTGTCTGTTCCTAATTGTCAAGATGATGAGATTTTTGAAGATAGTTTTCTTAAGCTTAGTAATTTTTCCGTGGTTATTTCCAGCGAATAGTTTCGCCGAAGTATATATAACCCGGGAGGAGGCGGCAAAAAATATTTTTCCTTCGCAAGAGGATTATACTACAGAGAAGAAAGACTTTGATAATCAACCGGTTGAGGTTTTCACCTTTTTCAAAGAAGGAAAAGTCATTGGCTGGGCAGTGGCGCTTGATGAGATGGGCAAAATTAAACCTATCACTTTTTTGGTCGGCATAAATGCCCAAGGCAAGGTTGTGGACGTATATGTCCTGGAATACCGCGATATGTTTGGCTCCGAGATAAAACGCAAGTCCTTTATGAAGCAATTCAAGGGTAAGGATTCGCATGACCCTATAAAGATAGGTAAGGACATAGACGCGGTTACGCAAGCAACTATCTCGTCAAAGGCCGCCGCCGTCGTAGTAAGAAAATCGCTGAAAGTTATCGAAGAATTAAAAGCGTTCCGGTAATAGCAGAAAATAAATCTATGGTTAAAAAAACACTGTGTATCTTTTTGAGCGTGGGTATGCTCTTTTTCTGCGCACGCGCCTTCGCGGAAGTATTTATCAGCCCCCAAGAGGCCATAAAGGAGATGTTTCCTGATTATAAGGAGCATAAGCTGGAAACTCACACTATTGACGAGCAAAAGATAGATATCTTTAGGGTTTTTTCGGATAGCAAGCTGATTGGCTGGGCCGCTGCCCTTAATGAGAAGGGGATGAAAGAGCCGATTACCTTCCTGGCCGGCATTGACCTTGAAGGCAGGGTTAAAGATGTCTATGTCTTGGAATACCGGGAGCCGCACGGGTTTGAGATTAAAGAGAAATCCTTTACCGGTCAGTTTCAGGGCAAGACTGTTGAATCGCCGATAGAGGTGGGTGGGGATATTGACGCGGTTACTAAGGCCACTATTTCTTCAAAATCGGCGGCACTGGCGGTCAAAAAAGCCCTTATCGTCATTAACGATTTAAGAAAAGATGCGTAAAATAGCCATAGTCGGTTCTCCTAATGTCGGTAAGTCGGTCCTCTTTAACGACCTTACCGGAAGCTACGTCGTGGTCTCCAATTATCCGGGGACAACGGTGGAGGTCTCCCGCGGAAAATGCAAAATCGGAGATGAGGAGTTTGAGGTCGTGGATACCCCGGGGATGTATTCCCTGTTTTCCATAACCGAGGAGGAGAGGGTGGGTCGGTCAATCCTGCTGGATGAGGCCCCTGTAGTCATCTTGCATGTGATTGACGCCAGTAATTTAGAGCGGATGCTCCCTCTTACACTGCAATTGCTGGAGGCCGGCCTGGGGGTCATCCTGGTTTTAAACATTATGGATGAGGCCCAGAAGGCCGGGATAAGGATTGATATCCCTCGTTTAGAGAAGGAGTTAAATATCCCGGTGGCCGGGACGGTTTCCACCACCGGAAAAGGCATAGATGTTTTAAGAGGGAAGATTGAGGAGTATGTCAAAACCAGAACCGAAAAACAGCTGTAATATCGGATACAGCGATATAATTGAGGTCTATATCTCCAAGATTGAGGCCTTGCTTCAGGGAAGCGGCTATAAAATAACCAAGCGCTCCCTGGCCCTTCTGCTTTTTCAGGAAGATGAGGAGATCCTGAAGCTGGTTAAGGAAAGAGAGGGAGAGAGGTTTCCAGAGATAGATAAGTTGATTCAAGAGGTCAAGACCCGTTATCCCCAGCCCTTAAATTATCTTATCAGCCTGCGCCGCCAGCAAGAGGCCAGTGCCATATCTTCCAGGGTCATGATTTTTCAGAAAAATCCCTTGATCACTTTCCGGGAGCGCTTGAGCCGGATTATGATGAATCCCTTTACCGGCACGCCCATACTTTTATTTGTCCTCTATTATGGGCTATATCAGTTTGTGGGGGTATGGGGGGCGGGGACCCTGGTGGATTTCCTGGAGGATCATATTTTTATAACCCATATCAATCCCTGGGTAACTAACTTAGTTAATTCAACGATACCTTTTAAGCTTATTCAGGATTTGCTGGTTGGAGAATACGGGGTGATCACCCTGGGGGTGCGTTATGCCTTTGCCATCATCCTGCCGATTGTGGCCACTTTTTTCTTTGCCTTTGCCATTGTGGAGGACACCGGATATCTGCCCCGGCTGGCAATGCTGGTGGATCAGTTGTTTAAACGGATAGGGCTTTCTGGACGGGCGGTGATACCTTTGGTCCTGGGCTTTGGCTGTGATACGATGGCTACAATGGTTACCCGCACCTTGCCTACCAAAAGGGAGAGGATTATTGCCACTCTGCTTCTGGCCCTGGCTATTCCCTGCTCGGCGCAGATGGGGGTTATCTTTGCTTTGTTGGAAGGAACACCTTTGGGATTAGCGGTGTGGCTGGGGGTGATTATTCTGGTTTTCCTGCTGGTGGGTTTCCTGGCGGCCAAGATTATGCCCGGGGAGTTGCCTACTTTTTATATGGAGATACCGCCGTTAAGACTGCCCCAGCTTTCTAATGTCCTGCGCAAGACCTGGAGCCGCTTGAGCTGGTATTTCAAGGAGATATTACCACTTTTTATTTTTGCCAGCCTGCTTATCTGGTTAGGCCAGATTACCGGGATATTTAATATTTTGGTTAAGTTCCTGGAACATCCCGTCCGGGCCCTGGGCCTGCCGGATCAGGCGGCAGTGGCATTTTTGTTCGGCTTCTTCCGCCGGGATTATGGGGCCGCCGGGCTGTATGATTTGAAAAAGGCTGGTCTGCTTTCCAGTAATCAAATAGTGGTATCCTGTATCACCCTGACCTTGTTCCTGCCCTGCATTGCCCAGCTGTTGATGAATGTCAAGGAGCGGGGCATCAAGATGGGCATAGGGATGTCGGTATTCATCCTGTTTTTTTCCTTCAGTATTGGATATTTGGTAAATTTAATCTTGACGGTTTTGCGCGTTAGTCTTTAGAGAGAGGAGCAAGAAATATGCTTTCCGAGCACGCGGAAGAAATTTTAGAGGCCCTGGCAGTGCAGATGGAGGAGCAGGGTAAGAAGCCTTTAGATTTAGGGATGGGCCGGGATGACCCGGCAATTGAAGAGCTGGTGAAATTAGGCTATATCCGTAAGGATGTTGACCATATCCATCTTTTGGATAAGGGAAAATCCGAGGCCCAGAAGGCCCTGCGTCGCCACCGGCTGGCGGAACGGCTCCTGGTGGACGTTCTGGACGTCAAGGACAAGGCGATTAATGAGGTCAGTTGTAAGTTTGAGCACCTTTTACACGAAGGGGTGGAAGACAATGTCTGTATTGTCCTGGGGCATCCTAAGGTCTGCCCCCACGGCAAGCCTATTCCACCTGGAAAATGCTGCGGGGTAAAAGAAAATAAGAAGGGCCGGTTGATGAAATTTGTCTCGCCACTTTCGGAACTGGAAGTTAAAGACAAGGGCGAAGTCGCCTATCTGCACGCCAAAGACAATTCCCAGATGCAGAAATTAATGAGCATCGGGGTCCTGCCCGGGATGTCGGTGGGCCTGCTCCAGAGGTTCCCTTCCTATGTCCTGCAACTGGGCCAGTCCCAGTTTGCCGTGGACAAGGAGCTGGCCGCGAGCATTTATGTGAGGCTGATAAAATGAATACTATGACTAAAGGACAGGTTGAGGCCAGGATAAGCGAGGCGATAATCAAGTTTGAGAAAGACTATATGGGCCGCGGCCCCACCGAGACCAAGGCATATATTATTAAAGATATGGTCCTGGTGCGCCTGAAAGGGGTGCTCACCCCGGCGGAGGAGCATTTGGCCAAGAGTCCGGAAGGCGCGGACCTGATCAAGAAAACCAGGGTGCGCCTGCTGGAAAGCGCCAGGCTTCTGCTTGAAACAATGGTGGCTGAAATCTCCGGATGCCAGGTGCATAGCCTGCATACCGATATCAGCACCAAGACCGGCGAGCGGGTGATCATTTTTACATTGGATAAGAATCTGGAGGAGGCCTTCGCGCAAAATAATTGACAAGGGAGGAATTACCTGTAGAATATAGGCGGATTATTTAGGCAGGGGAAGACTTTTGGCGGGGACCTGGATTTTTCAGGTAGCCGCGAAGTAAGCCAACACATAAATTTTTTCATGTTTTCATCCTGAATGAAAGCGGAAAAAATAAGGTGTTGGCTTTTTTGTTGGTTCTATCAAATAAAATATGGAGGGAAATATGGCAACAGCGCTTGAGAAATGGGTGGAAGAGCAGGCAAGATTATGTAAGCCGGACAGGATTCACTGGTGCGATGGCTCCGAGGAAGAGGCCCGCAGGCTGATTAAAATCGGGGTGAAGGAGGAAAAGGTTAACGGGCAGGCCATTTTTCATAAGCTTAACCATAAGTCCTGGCCGAATGGCTATTATCACCGCAGCCATCCTACGGATGTGGCCCGCACCGAGCACCTTACCTTTGTTTGTCATCCCGATAAAGATGCTGTGGGCCCGAATAACAATTGGATGCATCCTGATGAGGCCAAAGAGAAGATGCGCAAGCTCTCTAACGGCTGTATGAAAGGCCGGACCATGTATGTCCTGCCTTATACGATGGGGCATCCGGACTCGCCTTATGCCAAAAGCTGTATCCAGATTACCGATATCTCCTATGTCGCGGTGAGTATGCGCATTATGACCCGGATGAGCAGGAAGTCAATAGAGAAAATAGGCGGGTCTGAAGATTTTGTCAAGGGCCTGCATTCCATAGGCGACCTGGACCCCAATAAGCGTTTCATTATGCATTTTCCGGATGAACATTTGGTCTGGAGCATTGGTTCAGGCTACGGCGGAAACGCCTTATTAGGCAAGAAGTGTTTCTCCTTAAGAATTGCCTCCTGGCTGGGTTATCGGGAAGGCTGGCTGGCCGAGCATATGGTTATTTTGGGCATTGAGGATCCTAAAGGCAAGGTAACTCATATTACCGCGGCGATGCCATCTGCCTGCGGAAAGACCAATCTGGCGATGCTTGAGTCAGCTCTGCCTGGATATAAGGTCTGGACCTTGGGGGATGATATTGCCTGGCTTAATGTGGGGTCTGACGGCAGGCTCTGGGCGATAAATCCGGAGACCGGGCTTTTTGGGGTTGCCCCGGGAACATCAATGAAGACTAATCCCAATATGCTGCGAACTTTGAAAGCGGACAAATTCTATCCTACTCTTTTTACCAATACAGCTTTAGATGCTGATAACAACGAGCCCTGGTGGGAAGGTTTGGATGAAGAGGCTCCTAAGAATCTTATGGATTGGCAGGGTAAACCCTGGCAGTCGGGCCAGGACTCAAAAGCCGCCCATCCTAATGCCCGGTTTACTGCCTCTATCTATAATTCACCAACCCTTTCCAAGGAATTTGATAATCCTAAAGGCGTGCCGATTTCAGCCATAATCCTGGGCGGACGCAGGACCCAGTTGATTCCGCTGGTTACCGAGGCCTTTAATTGGCAGAACGGGGTATTCTTGGGGGCTAGGACCGGCTCGGAAACCACTGCCGCGGCCATTCATAAGGAGGGGGTCTTAAGAAGAGACCCAATGGCAATGCTGCCTTTCTGCGGTTACAATATGGGGGATTATTTCCGGCATTGGCTGAATATCGGTAAGAGATTAACTAATCCTCCCCGGATTTACTCGGTGAACTGGTTTAGGGCGGATGAAAACGGCAGGTTTATCTGGCCGGGTTTTGGAGAAAATATCCGGGTATTAAAATGGATATTGGAGCGGGTAAATAATAAGGTTGAAGCCAGAAAGACATCCATAGGATTAATCCCCCGCCTTAAGGATTTGGATTTATCGGGCTTAAATATCCCGGCGCGGCAATTGGATAAACTCTTTGAGGTCAACCCTGAAGAATGGCAGGAGGAGCTGCGGGATATTGAGAAATTCTTAAGCCAGTTTTCCGGGCGCCTGCCCAAGGAAATCTTGCAGGAATACCAGGCCCTGAAAGAGCAATTAAATAACAATGGGTCTCTTGAAGATATAGAGGATTCTCTAAGGTTTACCGATAGGGGTGGCGCGTAATATGGCTAAAGAACCGTTACTCAAGACCGGTTTTACAAATATAGAGTTGTTTAAGAGTGGCAAAGTAAGGGATGTTTACGATTTAGAGGATAAACTTTTGGTGGTTTCTACGGACAGGGTTTCCTGTTTTGACGTGGTTCTGCCGACAGGTATTCCTCATAAAGGCGAAATCTTAACTCAGCTTTCTCTATTTTGGTTTGAGTTCACTAAAGGTGTTATCGCCAACCATTTTATTTCCTCGCGCATTTCGGATTATCCAGCAGAATTGCAGAGATACAGCGATGTTCTTAAAGGCCGGTCAATGTTGGTTAAAAAGGCAAAGCCTATACCGGTTGAGTGTATTGTTAGAGGGTATCTTTCTGGATCGGGCTGGAAGGAATATCAGCAAAGCCGGTCAATTTGCGGCATAAAATTGCCTGCCGGACTTAAGGAGTCGGATAAGTTGCCGGAGCCCATTTTTACTCCTTCAACTAAAGAAGACGTAGGCCATGATATTAACGTTTCTCAGGAGTATATTGAAAAGGAGCTCGGCAAAGATATCGCCGAAAGATTGAAAGATGTCAGCATTGCTTTATATAAGAAAGCAAGTTTATATGCTGAATTAAAAGGCATAATCATTGCCGACACAAAATTTGAGTTTGGTATATATGAAGGCAGGATGATCCTTATTGATGAAATCCTTACTCCCGATTCTTCGCGTTTTTGGCCAAAAGATAAGTATAAGCCGGGCGCTGCGCAGCCGAGTTTCGATAAGCAGTTCGTGAGGGATTATTTGGAAACGCTTGATTGGAATAAGACTCCTCCCGCGCCCAAGCTCCCGGAGGATATAGTTAAGAAAACCAGCGAAAAATATCTGTGGGCGCTTGAGATGATTACTGGTAAAGGCATATAGAAATCATGCATGTGGTTTATGGAAACAAAAGTTTTAAAAATCAACTCCGCTCAAATTGACAAGGATTTGATACAAGAAGCCGCGGAGGTCATTAAAAAAGGCGGCTTGGTCGCTTTCCCTACAGAAACAGTTTACGGCCTGGGCGCGGACGCTTTTAATCCCGATGCCGTGTCTAAGATTTTTGCGGCTAAAGAGAGGCCTTTTAACGATCCGCTTATCGTGCATGTTGGCGATAAACAAGACCTTTTAAAGCTTTCAGTTGAGGTTTACAAAATTACCTTAGATTTGGTAGATGCGTTTTGGCCGGGCCCTTTGACGTTAGTTCTTAGAAAATCAGCCATAGTTTCTTCGATTGTTACTTCCGGCCTTGAGTCTATAGCGGTTAGGATGCCGGATAATCCAATTGCTTTAAGTCTGATTAAAGCGGCCATGACGCCGATTGCCGCCCCCAGCGCCAATCTTTTTGGAAGGCCTTCTCCGGTGACGGCGGAACATGTTCTGGAGGATTTAGAAGGGAAGATTAATTTAATCCTGGACGGCGGGAAGACGCAGGTAGGCGTAGAATCAACCATTTTAGATTTAACCCAAACTCCCTTTCGGATATTGCGTCCGGGAGGGGTGAACCTTGAATCTTTGAGAACGATTATTACTGATATTGAGCCTTATCAGGGCGATAAAATACTTTCTCCGGGAATGTTTAAGCGCCATTATTCCCCTAAAGCGCGGGTTATTCTTGTGGAAGAAAATGGAAAAGCACAGATAGACAGGGTTAACGCTATTGCTTCTGAATTCTCCAGGCAAGGATATGGCGTGGGAATAATGGTTAAAGAGGAAAATAAGGATAAATATAACGGAGATTTTAATATCAAAATACTCGGCCAGGCAAAGAATTTAAGTGGGTGCGCCGCGAATCTTTTTACTGCTTTAAGAAGCTTTGATAAAGATGGCACGCAGGTTATTGTTGCCGAAGGCGTCAAAGAAGAAGGGTTGGGAGCGGCAATAATGGATAGGTTAAGAAAAGCAGCCGCGAGGGACAATTAATGAAGGGTTGGAATGATAAGGCGTAATCCTAAAGGCGATTATCCAAAGATAGATAAAACGGCTTATATTGACCCTTTGGCCGTGATTATTGGAAAGGTTAAAATCGGCAAGAATGTGTTTGTCGCCCCCGGAGCGGTTATCCGGGCCGATGAGCCAAAAAGCCTTATCCGTATTGGGGATAACTGCAATATTCAGGACCGGGTGGTGATTCACGCCTTGACAGATAGCTCCGTAATCATAAGGCAGAGCACTTCTTTATCGCACGGCTGTATTATCCATGGGCCCTGTGTAATCGGAAAAGGATGTTTTGTTGGGTTTGGTTCGGTACTTTTCCGGGCTAAATTGGCCGGCGGGGTTTTTGTTAAATGCGCGGCTGTGGTTTCAGGGGCTGCCATACCTTCCCGGCGCGTCATTCCCGATGGGACCGTGGTTGATACAACAGCTAAGGTGAAACTGTTAAGCTTTACCTCCGCGGAATTCCTGGAATTCAGCCAAAGTGTGCTTAGGGCAAATCGTAGTTTATTAAAAGGATACAAGGAATTAATGTCATAGGATTCGGCGCGGGGGAGACTGTCCCCCACGTTTGGGGGGGTGCTCAGCGTAGCCGACGATTAGTCGGCGGAGCGCCGAATGGGGGCTTGACAGGATTCCTTTGAAGTCTTGACAAAAATAAGCTATATGCTACAATCTTTTCTGTGAGGATGCTTAATAAAGTAATAGTATTTGTCATTATGTCAGTATTTTTGATCACGGCGGCGGGATTTTGCGATGCCGCGAGTTCAATAGACGATAGCAGTCACCATTGTGTTATTTGTTGTGGCGCGGGCTGCCACGGAATAGTTTTACCGTCAGGCCAAACCATAATATCACCTTCGCTTTCCGCGTCTTTTATCCAGTTTGATGCCGCGCTCCGCCAGGAGCCGTTTCTGCGCGGTATAGAATATCCTCCTAAAAGTATTATCTAATAGACAGAAGCAAGCACAAACAGTTTGTTTTGCATTGTGCTTCATTCTGTCTTTTTTTGTTTTCCCATCTTTAATTTCTCCCATTCTTTAAAAAAAAGAGGTTAAGAAAAATGAACAGGAAGATACGAATTACCATCGCGATAATAGTATTTCTTATCAGCGGCATTCCTAAGATGGCCAGGGCTGAGGAAACATTGACTTTAGAGAAAGCCTTAGCATTGGCTTATAAAAATAATCCCCGCATGGTTGAGGTTAGCAGGGCCGTTGATGCGGCCAAAGGCGATTTAATAACCGCTCGGACATTTTCCAATCCAGAAGTTGAATTTGAGATAGGGGGATTGAAAAAGAACGAAGCGGGTAAACGTAAAACAAATCTTGACAGCCTTGAAATCAGGCAGGGGTTTGATCCGCCGGGCGTGCGCGGGAAAAAAGGCAAAATAGCGAAAAATGAAGTATTGATACAGCAAGAAGCAGTAAAAGCCGCCTGGTCGCAAGTGTATGCCGAAACAAGGGGGATTTACTCTCAGATCATTTTAAATAAAAAAGAACTTGAGCTGACAAGTGAAAATCTCAATATTTTACGGCAGTTCTTCAGCCGTGTGCAGCAGCGTTTTCAATCCGGACAGGCGCTTAAAAACGACGTCCAGCGGGCAAAGATAGCGCTTTTTGAGGCGGAGAATGCCTATTTAGCCGCGGAAAAAGAGTTAAAAATAAACAAGGCGAGGCTTAACCTGCTTTTAGGGCGCGCGATGGATAACCTTTTTGAAATAGAAGAGGAGCTTAAGGATGAGGAATTGCGGCTCGATCTTCAGGAATTAACGCGGGAGGCCTTTTCTAAAAGTCCCGCGATTAAGTCCGAGGATTTGGTTCTAGATTCGAAAACCGCGAATCTAACCAAAGAACAGCTTTCCCGTTTACCGTCTCCTTTTCTCGGGTTTCAGAGGACAACCGAGGAGTACGAGAATGACTCATCTGTGGTAGTGGGCTTTAGCGTACCTTTGTGGAGCCTGAATCAAGGGGAAGTCAAAAAAGCCCAAGCCGAGAAAGCCGCCCAGATCACGAAAGCCCAGGCGGCTAAAAGAGAGCTTGCTTTTAGTGTTTTCGCGGCTTACTTAAACGCGGAGCTCGCCCACCGTCAACTTGAATTACTCAAAAAATCGTTGGAGGAGGCAAACGAACTGCTGCGTCTGGCAAACCTGCGCTATAGCGAAGGAGAAATAGACTTTATTAATTTTCTTGATCAGGTAAAAACCGCGGCCCAGACAAGAATTAAATACTACGAAGGGCTGTTTAGCCTTAACAAAGCCATAAACGAACTTGAAAAGACTGTCTACGCGTCGGTTCGCAAGGAGGAATATTTACGATGAAAAATCTAAGATTAGTATCAGCTGTTTTGATTTCTTTTGTGCTAGGGATAGCGGTAGCCCGGGGTGTTTTAAATAAGGGCGTAGGAAAGAATAGCGAAGCCGACACGCGCCACAAAGAAGAAGCGGCAGAGCTGTCTTTAAGCGAAGAATCACAGGAATTGATTAACCTAAAAACAGCTATAACGCGCTTAAGCGTATTCAAAAAGATGGTTTCCGTTTTCGGCCAGATTGCTCAGGACGTCCAAACCTCGGTTCATGTGGTTTCACCGGTTACGGGTACGATTATTGACGTGAAAGCCCAAATTGGTTCGTCCGTCAAAAAAGACGAAATACTTTGTGTGGTGTCCAAAATAAACGGTGAAACATCCCCGTATGAGGTAAAGGCGCCGATAGCGGGTACCGTGATCGGCGCTTTCGCTAAAGCAAACGACAGGGTTGACACTGTTTCATCTATTTACACTATCGCGGACCTTACAAAATTGTGGGCAACGCTTGAAGTTTATGAAAAAGATATTGCCGAAATTAGGCTAGGGCAGAAAGTATCGGCGCGCGCTGTCGCGTATCCGGATAAAGTGTTTGAGGGGGAAATAGTATTTATTTCTCCGAGAGTTGATGAAACCAGCCACACGATTAAAATTCGGGTTATCGTGGATAATAAAGATATGTTGCTCAAATTAGGCATGTTTATCAGCGGCGATATTATATCAGAAGGCGAGGAGAAATATCTCTCGGTACCGGCAGATGCCGTTCAGACGATGGGTGAGGATAGGATCGTTTTTCTCAAAACAGAGGGCAATAAATTTGTGGTAAGAAAAATCAAGGTAAAGGCTGAAACCGAAGAAGAGGTCTTTATCGATAATGTTTCTTCTCAAGAAGAAACTACCCGGATTAAAGAAGGGGACGAGGTTGCCGTCGAGGGAGCGTTTCTTCTTAAGTCTGAACTTTTGAAAGGCGAATTGGAGGAAGAATAATATGTTAGACAAACTTATAGCGTTTTCGCTCTCGGCAAGGCTGTTAATTATAATCGCGGTTGGTATTCTTATTGGGCTGGGATTTTATTCGTTTAAGAAATTGCCTATAGACGCTTTCCCTGATGTTACCAATATTCAGGTTCAGGTAATTGCCGAAGCCCCTGGCCGCTCTCCCATTGAGGTTGAAAAGTTAGTTACATTTCCCATAGAAGTTCAGATGACCGGTTTGCCTAAGTTAGTTGAGCTGCGCTCTTTATCAAAGTTCGGGCTTTCCATGGTTACGGTTGTTTTTGAAGATAATGTTGACACCTATTTTGCCCGGCAATTAGTTTTGGAGCGATTAATTGAAGCTAAAGAGAATCTTCCTGAAGGAGTTGAAACGGCATTAGGCCCTATATCAACCGGATTGGGTGAAATTTATCAATACACGTTAGAGCGCCCCCAAAAGGCTGTGGTGAAAGATAAAACCGCAGACTTGACAGAATTAAGAACCATTCAAGATTGGATTGTCCGTCCAATCTTAAAAACCATTTCCGGCGTAGCGGATGTTAATTCATTTGGCGGCTATGTGAAACAGTATCAAGTCATCATTGATCCGGAGAAATTGGCGAAATACGATCTGACATTAAGAGAAGTTTTTGAGGCAATAGCGGCCAATAACAGTAATGCCGGAGGAAATATCCTTGAACATTCGGCAGAGCAATATTTGGTCAGAGGTATAGGACTGATCCAATCTATTGCCGACATCAAAGATATTATTATTAAAGAAAAAGAAGAAGTGCCTGTGTATGTGAGCAATATCGCCGAGGTTAAAATTGGACCTGAAACGCGTCAGGGAGCGTTGGCAGTTGACGGCAAAGGGGAAGGTGTGGCCGGTATCGTCATGATGCTTAAAGGAGAAAGCGGCAAGGAGGTTGTCGAGCGCGTTAAAAATAAAGTCAAAGAGATTAATGATGGGGAAGTTTTGCCTGCCGGAATCAAAATAAAACCATTTTATGATAGGACGGAACTTGTTGAAAAGTGCCTCGCGACGGTTGAAAAAGCCCTTACCGAAGGCGCTATTTTTGTCATTATAATCCTTTACCTGTTTTTAAGAAACTTTAGAGCCGCGTTTGTGGTCGCGCTTACATTGCCGCTGGCGGTCCTGGCGGCATTTATTGTAATGAAGATGATCGGCCTTTCAGCAAACCTTATGACTTTGGGAGGGCTTGCTATATCCCTGGGTATGGTTGTAGATGCCGCTATTATTCAGGTGGAAAATGTCCAAAGGCATCTTTCCGAGTCCGGCGCCTCTAAACACAAATTTACCACAATACTGAACGCGGTTATGGAAGTGCGCAAACCATCAATTCTCGGTGAATTGATTATAGCCATCACCTTCCTGCCCATAATGACCCTTCAGGGCATGGAAGGAAAGATGTTTTCTCCGCTCGCTTTTACTATCGCGATAGCCTTATTTTCATCTTTAGCTTTATCTATCTTTGTGATACCGGTTTTTTGTTCGTTTTTTTTAAAAGCCGGAAATGAAAAAGAGGGTTTTCTGATACTATGGGCAAAGAAATTATACCTGCCTGTTCTCAAGAAGGCCCTAAAGCATAGAAGTACGGTTATAATCTGCGCCTTAATGATCTTTGGCGGGAGTCTTATGCTCATTCCTTTTTTAGGGACAGAATTTATCCCCACATTAGATGAGGGAAGCCTGACTCCTCAGATTATTCGTTTACCGAGTATTTCATTAAAAGAATCCGTAGAGATAGAGACAATTGCTCAAAAGATAATTATGGGGTTTCCGGAGGTGGAAACAGTGGTTTCAAAAATCGGGACGGCAGAGATAGCCACAGACCCTATGGGGCCCAATGTCAGCGATCCCATTGTCATCCTAAAACCAAAGAAGTATTGGAAAACCGCGAAGACCAAAGAAGAATTGTCTGAAAAAATGCGGGAGGCTTTGGCGCGGATCCCGGGTATCGGTTTAAATGTTACCCAGCCCATTGCCCTAAAAGTTGATGAATTGATTTCAGGCGTGAAATCGCAGATCGCCATTAAGTTGTTTGGGGATGATATGGATATTCTAAAAACTAAAGGTGATGCTATCGCTAAGATTATTTCGGGAGTTAAGGGTATAGAGGATTTACGCGTTGAGCAGGTTTCCGGGCAATCCTATGTGGAGGTAAAGATAGATCGCAGGAAAATAGCCCGTTATGGGATCAATGTCAGCGATATCCAGGAAATTATTGAAACAGCGGTAGGGGGAAAATCCCCCACGGATGTATTTGAGGGCGAAAAAAGATTTTCTGTGCTGGTGAGATTCCCCGAAGATAAAAGAGATTCCATTAAAGCCATTGAGAATATCCTTATTAATTCCGCGAAGGGCTTCAAAATCCCTTTAGCGCAGTTGGCAACGGTCAATTTAGTTGAAGGGCCGGTGCAAATCAGCCGGGAAAACAGTAAGCGGCGTATTGTGGTGGAATGTAATGTGAAAGGAAGGGATATCGGCAGTTTTGTTACGGAATCCCAGGCTAAACTCAAAGAAAAATTGAAACTTCCGGCAGGGTATTACATAACCTGGGGCGGCGCGTTTGAAAATCAGCAGAGGGCAATGAAACGATTAGGAATCATTGTTCCTGTTACTATTCTGTTGATATTCTTTTTGCTTTTTTCCAGTTTTAATTCTTTAAAACAGGCATTCCTGGTGATTATTAATTTACCGTTTGCCTTGATTGGAGGCATAGCGGCATTATTTATATCGGGATTATATTTGAGCGTTCCCGCTTCAGTTGGATTTATTGCCCTCTTTGGCGTCGCGGTATTAAATGGTGTGGTTTTAGTCAGCTACATCAATCAATTAAGAAAAGAAGGAATGCCTGTTAATGAGGCCATTGTTAAAGGATGCGAACAGCGGTTACGGCCGATTCTTATGACGGCATCGGTTGCCGTATTTGGCCTTGTGCCAATGTTGTTTGCCTCTGGCCCCGGCTCAGAAGTGCAAAAGCCGCTGGCCGTTGTCGTAGTGGGCGGGCTAATTACATCCACGCTGATAACTCTTTTAGTTTTGCCTGTTTTATATGGGTGGTTTGAGAAAGAAGAAGTTGTAAGTAAGGCTATTGACAGGTGATGGGTTTTAAGATATATTCATAATTGAACAAGTATTCAATTAACTTAGGAGTTTCGATATGGTTAAAAAACAAACTGATGTATGTGAATTATTTTGCTACAACAAAGCAAAGGTAGATATGCTCAAGAAATCCCTGCCGCCATCCGATAAACTTACGAAGCTGGCGGAAATATTTAAGGTGCTGGGCGATACGACGCGCGTAAAGATATTGCTTTCCCTCTCAGGCGGAGAGCTTTGCGTCTGCGATATAGCTCATATCTTGGGCCTAAGTATTTCCGCGGTTTCTCATCAGCTTAGGTTATTGCGCGGCCTGGGGTTGGTAAAATACCGTAGTGAAGGCAAGATGGCCTTTTACGCGCTTGATAACGGGCATATCATAAAATTAATCAATGAAGGGATAAGGCATATAGGCAAATAATTTTTTTGTCCGTTTAATTGTTTAATTGCTCAATTAAGTAAATGAAGCGGGAAATATGTTTTTAGCTGAGGCAGGATACAGGATATTAAAAGAGTTTCTCTCGTTAACTATCACGGTTTTTCCCTATTTTATCTTAGGGACGGCCTTTGGCGCGTTTCTTGAAGTATATCTAAAGCCGAAATTTGCTCTTAAATTCTTTCACCGCGGGACATCCTCAGTCATAAACGCGAGTATTTTGGGAGCGTTGCTTCCGGGTTGTTCCTGCGCCACCATCCCTATGGCGCAAGGCCTAAGAGAAAAAGGCGCGAGGCTTGGGGCAGTGGGCAGTTTTATTATGGTCTCGCCACTGCTTAGCCCGCATACCGCGGTATTAACCTGCGCCTTACTGGGCTGGAGGTTTACCCTTGCCAGGATTATATTCTCTTTAACCGGCGCGATCATTTTGGGGGTTATTCTTAATCATCTTGAAAAAAGAAGGGTTAAAGGGTTTATCCTTCAAGGCAGCCTGTTAAATGATGCCCCCGGCCTTTGTTCCGACGGCTGTAAGCCGCGGAAGAAGAGCTTCTTAAAGAGCTTTTTAAGTATCATAAAAGACCTGAGTAAGTATTTCCTTCTGGGTGTGTTTATCGCCAGCCTGCTTACCGTCTTTATCCCGGAGGAGGCCATACCGAAATACATCGGCTCATCAGGGGCTTTTGCCTATCTTGCGGCTGTGTTAGTGGGCATACCTTTATATGTATGCGAGGGAGAAGAGATACCCATTACTTTGGCTCTTTTGAAGCTCGGCCTCGGTACCGGCCCGGCCTTTAGTTTTCTCCTGGGATCAGTTGGCACATGTATTCCCACTATGATTATGGCGCAAAAAGTTATCGGCAGAAAACCCACCCTTTTTTATATTTTCTACTGGGTGGTATTTGCTATCGGTTCAGGTTTGTTGTTTAGCCTGTTTTAAGGAGGGCGTGATGTCAAAGTTTTTATTCCCGGTTTTAACTTTTATCGCGGTCTTTATATCGCATATAGTATTTTTTAAATTCATTAATTCCGGATGCCAGGCTGATGGCGCCGGCCGGCTCGCGGCTTATGTGAGGCTGCAAGAATATTATTTAGGGTTTTCTTATGCCGTTTCTCTTACCTTTGCGGCCTTCGCCTTTATGAAATTTAAGGAATGTAAAAGAAAAGCCTTTTCAGCTGGCATAGGCATAGGAGCCTGGACCGTTATCTTATGGACAGCCGGCTGTTTCCTGTCCGGTTGCTGCGGTTCGCCGATGTGGATGGTGTATTTTAATCTCTTGGGCATCTCAATGTTAAAAATACCCAAGTGGTCAATAGCGGGAATAAGCTTGGCGATGGTATCTTTGAGCTATCTTTGGCTAATCCGGAGATCGCCAAAATATTGCCTCAAGGAAAAAGAATGAAATCTCAAAGCCCTCCCCGGCGGCTTGTTATTGGCTGGCGCGATTATATCAAGATGTTCTATAACTGGATTTTCTTGTTTAAAAAGAAACCTTATCGCGTGATACCCGGTTTATATTTTACCGGAGACACATATGATAAAAATACGCCTCTGATTGTAACCTGTAATTTTCTTTCCACCG
>CAKKRH010000005.1 GCA_919902675.1 Omnitrophica bacterium GWA2_41_15 | reverse complement strand
ATAATTCGTTTACTAACCCCCGTATCTGAATTCCTAACTTTGAGTTTTCGTCATCTGTGCATATCCCATCCGCTACCGAGATGATCGTAACTTGTAACTTGTAAATAATTAAACTTGAGCACTAAGGTAAGCATTTGGTGGTTACTGCGCGAAAGGCGGGAGAGGTCGTCTACTACCACTGCCTCAAATTCTCTGTCTTCAGCAGCCTTATCCAGCGCCTGGAGTCCGGGACGATTTATAAGAGAGCCGGAGATTGCCTCATCAATATAGATATGCTCATTGCTCACAGCAATTTCATGCTCTTTGCAGTAGTTTTTGCATACTCGTATCTGATCATCAATACTCTTTTCGCTTTGATTCTCAGAAGAATATCTTGCGTATATTGCGGCTTTCATTTTTTATCCTCCATTCCGTGGTAGTCATTGCGAACCCCCGAAGGGGGTGAAGCAATCTCTGCAAATACTGTCGGATTCTGTTTGGCTATCGTAATGTATTCCTGGGCTATAATAGAAGAGATTGCATCCAGTAAGCGCTGGATAGGCAAAGAGTCTTGCCAATTTAGTTTCTCTTGTTTGCCATTGCTACCCGCCAAGATTTGTGGCGGGGAAGCAATCTCAGTCGTATCCATAAATTCCTTGCATTTATAGTAGAACAGGTATATATTAGCCTCAAGCGGTATAAATCTAATATTCCCTTAATGACTAAATTATACCTCAAAGGGTATATTTGTCAAGCATTATTTTTAGTCTGTTATGAATGATTCCAAGAAGGGAAATTCGGTGCTTTTTCTGGATGAATCAGGCGATCACGATCTAATCATGATTGACCCTGAGTATCCTATTTTTGTTTTGGCTGGATGTATTATTGATTTTCAGTATGAAGAGAAAGTTTTAACGGCTACTCTTAATAAATTTAAAGAAGACTTCTTTGGGAATAAAGAAATTGTCCTGCATTTGGCTGAGTATACCAGAGATGGCAAGGGTTATGAAAAGTTGCGTGATAAGGATTTAAGAGGCGAGTTTTACGCCGGCCTAAATAAAATCATCAAAGACGCTGAATTTGATTTAGTCGCTTGTATTATAGATAAGAATGAGCATATTAAGCATTACAAGAATGCCATTGACCCGTATCTTCTTTCCCTGGAAGTAATTGTGGAGAGATTTGTTATGTTCTTGAAAGAAAAGAAAGCGAAAGGCGTTATTATTGCGGAGAGCAGGGGACAGCAGCTGGATAATCAGCTAAGCTTAGCCTTTTTAGACCTGAAAATCAGCGGCACAAGGTTCCTTAGGCCCATTGATATAGCAGAAAGTATAACTGACTTCCGTATTAGAAAGAAAGATGAGAATATTCCCGGCTTGCAATTAGTGGACTCTGTTATAACGCCTATAGGCAGGAGATATTTAAATAAGAGGAACTTTTATATCGCTTATGACGTGATTAAGAGTAAATTTCGTAAACATTCCTGCGGGAAATATCGTGGTTACGGACTGATTATATTGCCTAAAAAACAAATTGGGCAACCCCCGCATCCGCAGTGATTGCCCTAAGACTTACAAGGAAAGTATACCCTATTTTTAGGGCTTGTCAAGTGTTATTTTGGAGGACAAATGGACGCAAAAAAGTTAGGTAAAAAGATTAAAATAGCCAGGATAGAACTTGATTTGAATCAAACTGACTTGGCGAACAAAATAGGCGCAAAACAAAAGAGCATTTCCCGATACGAAACCGGTCTTTCAATGCCTTCGATTGAGACGCTGGTGAAAATAGCAAAGGCGCTTAAAAAAGAGCCAGCTTATTTTTTAGAGGAATAATATGCCCCGGATATTTGATAACATTGACCAGAAATTGCTTCTTGCTTTACAAGACACTCTCCACCTGTCTGAGCGCGCGGATTTTTGTGTAGGATATTTTAATCTAAGAGGATGGAAACAGCTCAATAATTACGTTGACCAATGGTCTGGTGGAGAAGAAAATTGTTGCCGTTTATTAGTAGGGATGCAGCGTCTTCCTGAAGAATCATTACGAGAGGCACTTGGGTTAATTAAGAAAAATGGCGAAATTGATCTTGTTACTGCCAATAAATTAAAAAAACAGCTTGCGGAGGAGTTCCGGCGCCAATTGACTTTGGGTGTTCCTACCAATGAAGACGAGGCTGGATTAAGGCGGTTGTCCGCTCAAATTAAAGCCAAAAAAGTTCAGGTAAAGCTGTTTGTGCGGCATCCTCTTCACGCCAAACTCTATCTTCTTTTCAGAAAAGATCCTATTAATCCCATAGTTGGTTATTTGGGGAGTAGTAACTTGACCTTGTCAGGTCTCTCCCAGCAAGGAGAGTTAAATATAGACGTTTTAGACTATGACGCTTGTCAGAAGTTGGCAGGGTGGTTCAAGGATCGGTGGAATGATAAATGGTCTTTTGATATCTCTCAGGAATTGGTCGATATAATCGGTGAAAGCTGGGCGCGTGAAGATTTAATACCTCCGTATTATATCTATATTAAGATGGCCTACCATCTTTCTCAGGAGGCACGAGCCGGGCTTTCTGAGTTTAGGATACCAAGAGAGTTCGGCAATACACTTTTTGATTTTCAAACAGCAGCAGTCAAAATTTCCGCGCACCATCTTAATAAACGAGGTGGCGTGCTTATAGGTGATGTCGTAGGTTTAGGCAAGACATTAATGGCGACAGCGGTAGCCAGGATCTTTGAAGATGATCACGGGCTCGAGACGCTAATTCTTTGTCCAAAGAACTTAGTAAAAATGTGGGAGGATTATCAGTATAAGTATCGAATGCACGCTAAGGTTCTTCCAATCAGCAAGGCGATTCGTGAGCTCCCTGAGCTTAAAAGATACCGACTCGTATTGATCGATGAAAGTCATAATCTGAGAAACCGTGAAGGCAAGCGGTTCAAAGTAATTCAGGACTATATTCAAGCGAACGACAGTAAAGTTATTTTGCTTTCCGCGACACCCTACAACAAGACGTATCTTGATCTCTCGAGTCAGCTCCGTCTTTTTATACCAGAAGATAAAGATTTGGGACTTAGACCAGAGCAACTAATCAAAGAGATGGGTGAAACTGAGTTTATTAGAAAGCACCAGTGCGCGGTTAGGTCGCTGGCTGCGTTCGAAAAAAGCATATATGCTGATGATTGGCGCGATTTAATGCGTTTATATTTGGTTCGTCGAACAAGAAGCTTTATAATGACAAATTATGCCAAGACCGATGAAAAAACGAAACGCAAGTATCTAACTTTTCCCGATGGCCGGCGTTCATATTTCCCGAATCGTATTCCTAAAACAGTACCGATCCCCATTGATGAGCGTAATCCCGATGATCAATATGCCAAGCTATATGAACAAGGCGTGGTGAATATCATCAATGCTTTGAGCTTACCTCGTTACGGGCTCGGTAACTTTATCGAACCATCTCCGCATACTCCGCCGACTCAGATAGAAGCTAAAGTGCTGCAGGATTTATCGCGCGCTGGTAAGCGGCTTATGGGCTTTTGTAGGACGAATATTTTTAAGCGTCTAGAAAGTAGCGGTCAGGTATTTATTCAATCCATTGAAAGACATATCCTGCGTAACTATATCTTTTTACACGCAATTGAAACAGGGCAGCCGCTTCCTATTGGTAGCCAGGCGGCAGAGTTTTTAGATTCAAGATTTAGTGACGCTGATGAAGATATTGGAGCTGCGGTAGAGCTCTTTGAGGAAGGGGAGAATGAGGAAAACAGCTCGAATACCAATTCAGGTTCTCTTAAAACTGAAAGCGATTATAAAGCCCGCGCCAAGATTATCTACGAGGAGCATTTTGCAAAGCACAAGAAACGATTTAAGTGGCTTAGGCCAGATTTATTTATTAAAGATCTGGCTGATGATTTGAAAAAAGATGCCAACGAGTTATTCAAATTGCTGCAGAGGTGCCCTGATTGGAATCCTTCTCAGGATGCGAAACTGAAAGAGCTAATATCTTTGATTGCTAAGAAACACGGCAAAGAAAAAGTTCTAGTTTTTACTCAGTTCGCGGATACAGTGCATTATCTGGAAGAGCAATTAAAAGTACAATGTATCACGAGGATGGTCGGCGTGACAGGTGATTCTTCAAACCCGACGGAGATGGCTTGGAGGTTCAGTCCTGTAAGTAACGAAAAAAGGACTGAAGTCGATCCCAAGGATGAATTGCGGGTCTTGCTTGCTACTGACGTATTGAGCGAAGGGCAAAATCTCCAGGACTGCGCTATTGTAGTAAACTACGACTTGCCTTGGGCAATTATACGGCTAATTCAGCGAGTAGGTCGTGTAGACCGAATTGGGCAACATTCAGAAAACATCCTTTGCTATTCTTTCTTACCAGCAGACGGGGTTGAGCGGATTTTGCGTCTAAGAAGCCGCGTTCGACAGCGCCTTAAAGAGAACGCAGAGGTTGTTGGTACAGATGAGCAATTTTTTGAAGATGACCGTGATGATCAGAGAGTATTGGATTTATATCATGAAAAAGCAGGTATTCTCGATGAGGAAGATGATACAGAAGTCGATTTAGCATCATACGCGTATCAGATCTGGAAAAATGCAACAACGCAAGATCCCGAATTGCAGAAGATTATCCCTGAGTTGCCCCCAGTTGTATATAGTACTAAGAAGTTCGAAGCTTCTGAAAAGAAGCCAGAAGGCGTGCTTGTTTACATGCGCACCCCTGAAGATAACGATGCTCTTGCTTGGATTAACCAAAGTGGAGAAAGTGTCACAGAATCTCAGCTTGTGGTATTAAAAATGGCAGAATGTTCTGCTAATACCGAAGCCGTCCAGCGCTTAGACAGACATCACGAGCTTGTTGAAAAGGCAATAAGAATTATCGCGGAGGAGGAGAAGTCAACTGGCGGTCAGCTGGGGCGGCCTTCAGGAGCCAGATTTCGTACTTACGAGCGATTAAAAAGGTATGTCGAAACAGTACGAGGAACATTATTTGAAACAGATGAACTGATTAAATCAATCGATGAGATTTATCGATATCCGCTAAGGCAGTCGGCGACGGATACTCTTAACCGTCAGCTACGTAGTGGTATTTCAGATGAGGCGTTAGCTCAACTCGTTATTGCTTTGCGTGATGAAGGCCGACTTTGCCAGATTCACGAGGAAGATGAAGAAGCAGATCCGCACATTATTTGTTCCATGGGGCTATCTAAAAAGTGATTATAGATGAATGAGTAAACTAAACATCACCCGTACCCAAGACCTGCTGCAAAAGTTCGACTTTGAGAAGCTTTTCATTGAAGAGCTTGGTTGGTCAAAGCCAGGTAGTAAAAAAACTGAAAATAAAGAGATATTTGATATAAAGTTTTCCTTCCGTCAGATCGCAGAGTTAGCAGGAGTGGTCGCATTAGAGATTAGTACTTCTGAAGGCAAGATTCCCGACGCCAAAACCCGCAAGGCCATCCACAAAGAGTTATCAAAAACTTACCACGAAAACCTCCTCATTTTTATCGACAAAGATAAAACACAAAGCATCTGGTATTGGGTTAAAAGAGAGGATGGGAAGTCGTACCCCAGAGACCATTCTTACTTCAAAGGCCAACCAGGCGATCTTTTTATTAGCAAGTTAAGTGGAATCGTTTTCGATATTAGTGATTTTGAAAAGACTGGAGATATCTCTGTAGTTGAAGTGGCGCGTCGTCTAAAGAACGCTCTTGATGTTGAACGTGTCACTAAGAGATTCTATGGAGAGTTTCAAGATCAACATCTGGCATTTCTGGAGCTTATTGAAGGTATTGATGATGATCGAGAGCGTCATTGGTATGCCTCGGTTTTATTAAATCGCTTAATGTTTATCTATTTTCTGCAGAAGAAGCGCTTCCTTGATAACGGGAATCTGGATTATTTGCAGACTAAGCTTGCAGAAAGCAAGGTGAGAGGGAAAAACCTATTTTTTAGCGATTTTCTCATACTTTTATTCTTCGAAGGATTTGCCAAGCCAGAAAACCAGAGATCCTCTCAGGCACTCAAATTACTTGGTAAAATCAAGTATCTAAACGGCGGGTTATTTTTGCCTCACATCGTTGAACTTAAATATCCTAAAATCCATATCCCTGATAAGGCTTTTGAGAATGTTTTGAATCTATTCCAACGATATTCTTGGAATCTTAATGATACCCCAGGTGGAGAGGATAATGAAATCAATCCAGATGTTCTGGGTTACATATTTGAAAAATACATCAATCAGAAGGCATTCGGCGCCTATTATACCCGCCCCGAGATTACTGAATACCTATGTGAAAAGACTATTCAGCATCTCGTGCTTGATCGGGTGAACACTCCAGGGATTCCAGGAGCGGTGGCAAGTCGACAGTTTGAAACCATCGGAGATCTCTTACTTAATTTAGATACTCACCTCTGTAAGCGGCTTCTATTTGATATCCTGCCTGAAGTGAGTATTTTGGATCCCGCCTGTGGATCTGGCGCTTTCCTGGTAGCGGCTATGAAGTCTCTTATTGGCGTTTATTCTGCGTTGATAGGCAAGATTAAGTTCTTAGGAGACAAAAACCTCACCAAGTGGCTTAAAGACATTGAAGACAGTCATCCCAGCTCGGGTTACTATATCAAGAAAGCGATTATCACCGATAACCTTTTTGGTGTTGATATTATGGATGAGGCCGTGGAAATAGCCAAATTACGCTTATTCTTGGCTTTGGTAGCAGCGGCGAATTCTGTAGAAGATCTTGAGCCGCTTCCCAATATCGATTTTAACATTCAGGCAGGTAATTCTCTAATTGGCTTGATTCGTGTGGATGCTTCCGCTTTTGAGAGAAATCAGGCAGATCCTGCTAAAAAGCAACAGACAAAAAAGAAAGACCAAGATTCTGGGCAGATGAGTTTGTTGTTTGATGTAAAAGAATCGCCAGGCAAGAAAGATGCTCAAGCTGCATTTCTTGCTGAACGTAGCCAACAGAAATATAACCGTATACTTCAAGAAAAGAATAGATTGATTAAGCTATACCGTCATGCTACAGATTATGCGGATGATTTACGGTCATTGCGTGATCAGATTACTGCGCAGAAACAATCCGCGGTTGAGACGCTTAATTCAATTATTCTCGATGAGTTCCATCATTTAGAGATTAAATATGAGCAGGCAGCATGGGATGAAAAAGAAAAGTGCGAAGGAAAAACAATTAAGCGTCCTCTGCGTATAGAGGACATACAGGCGTTAAAACCTTTTCATTGGGGTTTCGAGTTTGATGAAATTATAGGTCAAGGTGGTGGTTTTGATGCGATAATTACCAATCCGCCGTGGGAGATATTTAAGCCCAATGCCAAGGAGTTTTTTGAGCAGTATTCTGATTTAGTAAGCAAGAAGAAAATGACTATTAAGGACTTTGAGGAAGAGCAGGAAAAACTTTTGAAGGATCATGATATAAGAAAAGCATGGTTTGAGTATCTCAACAAATACCCGCATGTTAGTGCTTATTTTCGTTCCGCCCCTCAGTATAAAAATCAAATTAGCATTGTAGACGGTAAGAAGGTAGGAACAGATATTAATCTCTATAAGCTTTTCACTGAGCAGTGCTTTAATCTGCTTCGTAAGGGCGGTTACTGCGGAATCGTTATTCCGAGCGGGATTTATACCGATCTGGGGTCAAAGCAACTACGGGAGATGTTATTCGCGGAAACACAGTTGACTGGCTTATTTTGTTTCGAAAATCGGAAGGAGATATTTGAAGGGGTACACAGGAGCTTCAAGTTTGTTGTATTGACTTTTGAAACAGGCCTAAAAACCGATTCTTTCCCTGCGGCATTTATGCGTCATGATGTAGAGGAGCTTGATGGTTTTCCCCAGGAAGGGTCAGTTAAAATTAATATAAATCTGGTACGGCGTCTTTCTCCTGATTCGCTTTCTGTAATGGAGTTTAAGGAATCGGCAGATGTAGAAATCGCTGAAAAAATGCTTCAATTCCCTTTATTGGGCGACGAAATACAGAATGGTTGGAGTTTTCGTGTTACCAGAGAGTTTGATATGACGAATGACAGTAGTTTATTTAAGACATCTCAAGGGAACGGGAATATTCAGTTGCTTGAAGGAAAAATGATGTGGCAGTTTCAGTCTAATCTTTCAGTCCCGCGCTTCTGGGTGAATGAGAAAAAGGGCAGAGCAGCTCTTTTGGGTAGGACGCCTGACAAAGGACAGTTGCTGGGGTATCAGAAATACCGCCTTGCCTATCGATCAATAGCTTCCAATACGAATGAACGTACTTTGGTGTGTACGATTATCCCGCCCTCTTTTACAGGTAATTCCCTTAATATGTGCGATAACCTTGATGAATTAACTCAGCTTTATTGCACAGGGTTATTTAACTCTTTTGTTATCGATTGGTTTCTGAGGCAAAAAGTAACCACGAATATCAATATGTTTTTTATTTATCAACTGCCTATCCCGCGCTTAACCGATAAGGATAAAACATTTATAAAAATCGCCAAGCTGGTTGCTAAGTTGGTATGCACTGAACCCGAGTTTAATGAGTTAGGGAAAGTAGCGGGACTAAAAAGTCATAAAGACGGCGTAACCAATTCAGAAGAGCGCATCAAGATTAGAGCGGAACTCGATGGGATAATAGCGCATCTATATGAGGTATCCGAGGATGAGTTTGCCCATATTTTAGCCACTTTTCTGATCGTTCCGCAAAATGTTAAAGACGCCACACTTGATGCTTATAAAAAGATAGCATCGGCAACTTAAGGAGGTAAATATGGAGAAGACTTTTAGTTTTGGGGCTTGTGAAATATCAGAATATAGCCCTGAAAAGTCCAAGGTGAGTGGAGATACCAAGGTGCTAAACTTGAAAATAAAGTTTGAGGAAGCGCTGAAATTAAACCTGGCTTTAGATGAATGTATTCGTAAGCTCAACAAATACAAAATGAGTAGCACTGAGGGAAAGCGATCCGCAGTAAACCTCGTCGTTCACTTCCATCTCAATAGAATCGCAGTAGCAGAAGGTAAGGTGTCATGTGGAAAATAATCCACTTGTATATAAAGCTGTACGTGCCATTGGAACTTTAAGACCGAAGTTTCAACCATCACAAGGAAAAGCATTTATCGAGGGGCTCGATGTAATTGCAACAGCGTTTTGGTTAAAAGATTACAAAGTGCTAATTACTTGTGCACATGTTGTTGAAAATTTATTAGGAGCTCCGATTGAATTGATAGGATTGCTGGTGGTGGGGAATATGGGAAAATATAGCAGGGCAGTAGTGAGCTGTATCGATTTGGACCACGATTTATCCATATTGCGGCTTGCTGAAGTTCCCCAGGATTTTATTGATAAAGAATCACAAGACGGCCTGGTTTTGGTTAATGCCAATCCAGGGGTAGGTGAACCCGTTGGATATGCTGGTTTTCCGCTTGGTCAACAGTTGCTGAACTCCACACACGCGCCAACATATGCAGAGGGAGTGATTGGTGCTGCTTTACGTCATGCAGGAGTAAGAAAAAATATCCAAATAACAGGTGCGGTCGCTGGTGGTTTTAGCGGTTCGCCAGTTGTACTTAAGGGAACTGATAAATTGATCGGGGTATTATCAAATAGCCCGTCAAAAGAAGCTGGGCAAGCAAATATTTTCTTAGCTTCTTCTTGGGAGCATGTCAAAGCAATCGCCGAACTCTCAAGGTCATAAACCGCCCTTAATTTTCTTACAAAATCAGGGAAAAGGGGTCAGAGTGATTTTATTAGCCGTCCACTTTGCCCGTTTTGTCAAGTTAAATCACTCTGACCCCTTTTCTCATTTTTAGCCAAAGCCTTCCGTGGGGAGCTTGTTTCGTGAATCGTTCGGTTGACCGTTGGCGCAAGTGGCGTTTTCCGCATTAATCGGGAAAGTGTCTCAGCGCCAAAGCGGAAACTGTCCCTGAATAAAACTACGGGACGCTTCTAGGTTTTTCGAATAAATAGCGGGATATGGTTTTGTTAGGAGGTTGTATGAGTAGGGTTTTAATTGATAATTCAACTATTTCAAGTGTTCAGCGCACTCTTGGTAAGGCCCTACTAAAAGAACCGGCCCTTTTAGATATAGAACACGTTAGTTTAGCTAGATTTTGTGAAGCCGTATTACTAAATGAACAGATAATTGTTCCCGATAATTATAAGAAAGAACTTACTCCTGCACGGAAAAGCTTACTAAAAAATAAAGCTTTTCATTTTGAATCGCTTAATACTAATGAGGATCAAGATCTAATTCAAGTTTCTTCAGCTATGATGAGTATATGGTCAGATGCTTTTCGCGCAGGTTCAGAACGATCTTTGTTCTCTGAGTATTTTCTTCAGGTTAATGCATTTAGTGATTTTATCTGGGAATACTCATCTTCTGAGTTTTTTTTAGTCTTCCGTGCTCACGGAATTGATAAAGAAAGTCCGTTAATTGAAGCTATTTTGTCTAGTCCATCTGATGAAGTGTTAGGAAAGCAATTACGTATCTTAGGGAGCGACGGAGCGGGCGTGAATTGGGATAAACTATCAAAGCATGTGCAACGAATGTTGTCGGTGATGGGATGGATAGGGAACCAATATATATGGCATCAAGTATTCGCTGCTCAACATGAGTGTTCATATATGCCTCATCCATTAAGAGATTTTTTTGCTTACGACTTTCTTAATCGTATAAATTCTGGTGCTAAAAGCGGACCAGCTTTTGCTGAGGCATTTACTAATGGAATTGGCAGATTTCAAGGAAAGTTGCGTGATTCATTAAAATCATTAGGAGGAGTGGATTCTGCTAGTAATATCGTTTTACCAGGATTTTTGCCGTTATTAATACGTGAAAGTACGAGTGGCGATGATTTCCTTGATGTTCTATTTCAGATAAGGGATGAAAAGGAAACAGTAGAGCTCCGAGAAATGTTGTCGAATATTCAAGAATCTATTACTAAAGAGGATTATAAGCCACTGTCAAAGCTGGTGCGGGAAATCGAAAATATTGGCAAAAATATTCTGCGAGAGAAAGGTATGGAGGAAAGATTTATTACTTTGACTCCACCCACAACGCTTTTAGGTATTAAGGTTGAAGGTGATGATGCAGGAATAAGGTTTCCTATTCCCTCCGTATTATATAAGCAATATTTTGTAGGGAGAAGATATCGAGCATTTGTAAAGAGAGTTATGGATGAACTATCTATCCCCTCCAAATATGGAGAACTGAAAGATAAGCTTAATAGTTACGCATGGATTAAAGAGGATCGTTTCTCAAAATTTTACCTTAAAGAAGATCAGTTTCCTTCTAAGTTCCATAAGAAATTTGGCAAGTCTTACTTAGAACGATAAAGTGGTAATCCCGATAGCTACCTTTGGTAAAGGTAGAGAAGAAACAGAACTTAGTGTTAGGAGTTCAATCTAATGTGAGGTTAGATTTGAAAATTCGACATATTTCAATTCGCAATTTTCGAGGTATCAAGGTCCTTGATTGGGGGAAAAGGGGTCAGAGGGATTTAACTTGACAAAACGGGCAAAGTGGACGGCTAATAAAATCACTCTGACCCCTTTTCTCCCCCTTTTCTCAGAAAAGATATTGCGGCGGGGTTTCAGGAGGCGGTGGTGAGGGTGTTGGTGGGAAAGTCTCTCCAGGCCTGCCGGCGGAAAAGGATGAAATCCCTGGTTGTCGGCGGCGGGGTGGCGGCAAATAATTATTTCCGCCTGCGGATGGAAGAGGAAGCCAAAAAATCGGGGGTCAGGGTCTGGTTCCCGGCCAAAGGATTAAATTTGGATAACGCGGCAATGGTTGCCGGATTAGGGTATCAGTTGTTTAGAAAAGGCCAAAGGGATAATTATTATCTGAGCCCGGCATAATATTTGGGATAATTAAGCAAGAAAATTGCCAATGTTTAATTGCCAAGAGAGTTAGGAGCGTCAAAAAATGGAGGTAATTTTATGAAGAATGTATTAACTTATGTTTTGTTCATATCTTTTATCTTCTTAACTTTTATTCATCTGGGTTTCGCGGAGAATCTGCAAAGTCGAGAAGGAAAAAGTAATAAGTTTGAGCATACTATTGAGCCCGGATATGATATCAAAATCGTTTCTCCTAAAGAAGGGCAGAAGTTCAAGCCGGGTGATGATGTTGTCATTGAAATTATTATTGAAGGAAATATCACTTCTCCGAAAAGTTTAATAATGTTAGGGAAAGCGCTAACTAATGTGGAAGGAAAGAATATAAATACTAAGTTAAGGTTGGATGATAAGTATATAGGGGAAAGTGAATTAATGATTGGTGTAAATTCGGAGCAAGGTTTTATTGGTTCTAAAGCAGTAGAAATATACGTGGGTGATAGGGAGTCTGCGGAGGACCCTAAGTGGAAAGATTGCAGGGATGCTAATGAGCTTGAGTGGTCATATATGGGTATAGCTCTTGATATGAAGTCGCCAGCTATGTGCTACAGAATATCGCCTAGGGCTACCATGGGAGGGGGCTTTGCTTCTCCTGGGGATCAGATTGAGTATGCCAGATCTTCGTGTTTTTATGCGTTGGCTACCGAACTAAAAAATAAAGAGTTGTGTAATGAGGTCAAATCTATTAGTACTCCTTATCTTGATGGTAGCGCAATATCGAAAGATAGTTGTATTCAAGATATAGATAATAATTCTTCTCGTGGTGAAGGAGCAGTATCTGATGCGGAAAGTCTCTTGAGGAAAATGGGTTATGTCGAAGCCGATATTCCTGGAAAGTATCGCAAAAATGGTTTTGTTGATTACTTTTCTTTTTATCTTGATATTGTAAGAACCGAAGATTTTAAACAGAGACTTAACATTTTGCCGGATTTTTCGAAAGAACAATAAAATTGAAAGCATCGAGAAATCCTTGTTTCGTTATTGTCAGGGGTACAGCGACGGAGCATACATAGTTGGGTAATACCCACTTGACAACAATGATACAATGTTGTATACTTTACTCAGAGAGTAAAAAAAGGAGGTGCTTCTCGTGTTATTGTCGTTAGATGAGCGCAAACGTATTCCATTAGGTAAAATTCTAAGGGCGGCTAAATCAAATGCTACCCTTTACAATGCTGAGATGGTTGAGGGTAAGATTGTCCTTGAGCCGATGATGGCTGTCCCTGAACATGAGGCGTGGCTTTATAAGAACTCCGCGGCCTTATCCAGCGTCAGGCGAGGTTTAAGCGAAAAGCCTAAGCATAAATTACCGGACATGTCGAAATAAGTTATGTGTCCCCAGAAACAGTTATGTCCCCAGAAAACATACACATCATTTCACCACATCATTTTCAACAATTTAATTGACAAAGAGCCAAGATTGGGGTATAATAAATTAATTAGTGAATAGGCGAGTAGAAGCTTACAATCGCAAGGTAAATAAGTAAGTCGCCTTGCGTTTTTTTCTTTTTGCTGTTATTTGCTAAAATCTTATCGGAAGGAGGCAGTGAATAATGGCAAAAGGTAAAGTTAAATGGTTCAGCGATCAGAAAGGCTATGGATTTATAACGCCTGATGACGGAAGCAAGGATTGTTTTGTTCATCACAACGCGATCCAAGGCGAAGGTTTTAAATCTTTAGCCGAGGGACAAGCGGTTGAATTTGAAGTTGAAGAGGGTCAAAAAGGCCCCCAGGCAACAAACGTAAAGAAGGTATAGTTTTTGTTGTAGATAAGGCTCGGCACTAGCATAGTGTCGGGCCTTATCTATTTATGGATGATAGGAAGATAATTTTGCTTTTTAACCCTTTACTAAGGCAGGTTTTTTGCCTGGGTGAGCATTTCCTGGGCGTGGGTTATGGCGATAGCGCTTTCCTTTTCTCCGCTCATCATCTTGGCTATTTCTTTTATCTTTTTGGCTGCGTCAAGCTCTTCTATCGCGGTTAGAGTGCGGTTGTTTTCTATTTTTTTGTAGATCTTAAAGTGAGTATCGGCAAAAGAGGCTATTTGGGGCAGGTGGGTGATGAGAATCACCTGTCTATCAACAGAGAGTTCTTTGAGTTTTTTACCGGTAATAGTGCCTAAGCGCCCGCCTATCTGGGCATCTATCTCATCAAAAATCAAAACCGGTATGGGGTCAACTTTTATCAAGGCCTTCTTTAAGGCCAGCATCAGCCGTGCCGCCTCGCCCGATGACACAATTTCAGCTAACGGTTTTAAATCCTCTCCCGCGTTTGGGCTGATATAGAAAATAACCTTATCCTGCCCGTCAGGGTTAAGTTCAGCCTTTTCAATCCCGCATTCAAACCGCGCGTGCGTAATCCCTAGCTCTTGTAATTCCTTTTCGATTGTCTCCTTGAGGCTGTCGGCGGCTGCCTTTCTTTTTTTGGTAATTTTTTGGGCGATCCGGGCTAATTCCTTGCGCAGGGAGCTTATTTTTTCATTCAGCTCAGCGGAGTTTATCTCAAAATTAATCAGGGCATCATATTTCTCTTTGGCAGATTGGTAAAATTTACTGACTTCGTCTAAGCTGGGGCCGTATTTTCGCTTAAGCTCAATGTAGGTATCATAAGACTTATTGATTTCATTTGCCTCTCGCGGTTCAAAAGAGAGTTTTTCCAGGTAGTCTCTCAGGTATGATAAGATTTCATCGCTTTTTTCCTGGATCTGGTTTAGGTTTTCAGTGAGCACTGAGGTGGCCGGGTCAATATTGTTTAAAAGCCGTATATGGGGAAAGGCTTTGGTAATAGCCTGAGAAATCCCGGATTCGTCATTTTCAATGGCGTTGATGAGCCAGCCGGCGCGCTCATAGAGTTTTTCGGAGTTGTTCAGCCTGCTTTGTTTTTCCAGTAATTCAGTATATTTCTCTTCTTCAAGAGGAACTTGTTCTAGTTCCCGGATTTGGTGTTTTAAGATTTCGATATCTCTTTCTCGTGACGACGATAATTCCTTTAATTTCTCCTGTTCCCCGGCAAGCTCAAGATACTTCCGGTATATCTGGCTGTATTCGTTTTTGGGCGCGTTAATATTGCTAAGCCTGTCAAGCATGGATAAATGGGCGTCAGAAGAAAGGAGCATCTGATGGTCGTGGGGGCCGTGGAAATCAAGGAGGTGGTTGCCTAATTCTTTGAGCCGCGCAATCGTTACCGAGAGGCCGTTTATCCTGGCCCGGTTACGGCCGTCAGGAAGGTAGGCGCGGTTGATAATCAGAGAGGTTTCTTTTTCCGGGAGAAATTCAGATAGGGCTTCATAGTCATTTACCAGATTTTTCGATATTTCAAAAATAGCTTCTACCGCGCAAGGTTGTTGGGGGTCGCGAATTTGAGAGGGGTCAAGGCGTTCGCCCAGGGCATAGCGCAGCCCGTCAATGAGGATGGACTTCCCCGCGCCGGTTTCTCCGGTTAAGATATTCAGGCCCTTGGAGAATTCTATCGTGATATGGTCAAAGAGGCCAAAGTTTTTAATGGTGAGATGGGAAATCATCGGTGTGTCGGATAAGTACTGCCTGTTAAATAATTCTTATCTTATCATATACTGATAGTTTTAATCAAGAGTTTAAACAATTTTTATAGAACCACTCATATTTAATGGTATAATAAAAAAAAGCGCATTTTGCGGAAAGTAAAGCGATAGACGGGCCGCCAGAATGCCGCTGGATTAACCGATGAAAGATGAAACAATATTTCACCTGATTTCCGATATAGCCGATAAAAATGGCGTGTCTTGTGTCTTGATAGGGGGATTTGCGGTTAATCATTATAAGGTTACCCGCCAGACTTTAGATGTCGATTTCCTGATAACCAAAGAAGATTTTGAAAGAATTTTACCCTTATTGCGAAATGCCGGCTATAAGACTGATTACAGCCAGGAAGTTTTTACAAGGCTTAAAAGTAATCAGCTGATGCTTATGGATATTGATTTTATGTTTGTGGATGAGGACACGCTCAGTAAAATTATTAAAGACGGCGAGAAGATAAATATCGCGAACAAGAGATTCATCGTGCCTTCTTTAAACAATCTGATCGCCCTGAAGCTCCATTCAATTAAATATAATCCAAAGATGCGCGAGATGAAAGACCTGCCGGATATAATTAATTTGATCAGGATTAACAAGATGGATTTTAAAAGCAATAATTTTAGAACGCTATGTTTAAAATACGGTACAGAAGAAATCTATTCCAGAATAGTCGGGATATTGGAGGATTGAGGCGATGGAAAAGATGAAATTACCGGTTATTTGTAACATTCCAACAAAAGATAAATGGCTTTCAATGGACGATTATCTTAAGTTTGTTATTTTTAATTTACGCTATACCTCAGATAGAAAAAACGGAAGAAAATGGAAAAGGCTCTTAGGAATTAATGTGCCTTTTGTTTTTAAATAGTATTTTTTTAAAGAAAATAGCGGGACCGGCTCGCGGTCACGGGGAATTGAGGTAAAAATGAGTGATAATGAAATCTATTTGTCAAAGAACGACACCTTGCGCTCTATAAAAAACCGTCGCAGTGTGAGGATGTTTCTGGATAAGCCGGTCAGCGAGGACGACTTGCGGATTATTCTGCACGCGGCCAATCAGGCGCCGTCAGCGCATAATCAGCAGTCCTGGCGTTTTATTGTCTTAAGAGGCAAAATTAAAAGTGATCTGGCTGATTTTATAAGCGCTAAGGCCAACGACTTCCCTAAGCCGTCCTCGGCGATACTGCGTTTGGCGGCGCGCAGTATCATTTCCGCTCCGGTGGTGATTGCCGTGGCCAATAGCGGCGAGCTTATTTCAAGAGGGACCGAATTATTTAAGGTGGATAAGGATACCGCGCACGATTTCTTCCGGATTATGGAGATACAAAGCTCCGCCGCCGCGGTGGAGAACTTATTAATTGCCGCTACGTCTTTAGGGCTGGGCGCGGTCTGGCTGGGAGTGCTGGTGTTGATTAAGAACGATATCTTGAAGTTTATCGGTGAATCTCCGGAGGGTGAGTTTATGGCGGTGATTCCCGTAGGTTATGCCGCTAAAACAAGCGAAGGCCCCAAGAAGCAGTCATTGGAAATGGTGGTTAAACACCTTGACGGCTGAGTCCGGCGCATTAAGCCACGCGTAAAGGAGCGCGAACAAAATAGCCATGAAAATCAATAAAACACTTTCATCGTTATTCTTATTCATTATCCTGTTTTCTCACCGCGGATTCGCTCAGGAGGCGAGACAGCTGTATTCAGCGGCCGTTCAGGAGGCGGAATCCGGAAACAGGGATTTCGCCTTTATGCGTTGCCGTGAACTCTTAGAAAATAATCCTGATTCAAAACACGCTTCCGATGCCGCCTTCGCCATAGGAGAATATTATTTTATCACGGCAAATTATGAGAACGCGGCAGAGGCCCTGAGTAATTTTATTAATGATTATCCCGATTCAAAAGGCCTGCCCTTTGTTCTTATGTATCTTTTGAAGGTGCCCCAGATACATAAGAATGAGTCTTTAGTGGAGAAATTAAAGAATCAGATCATCAGCCTCAAACGTTTGAGTCTTTTGTTCCAGGAATCAAAGGGATACGCGTATACCTCTCCTTTGGGAATAAAATACCGGATGATGTATTATATTGATAAGGTGGAATTATATGTAGATGACAAACTATTTGAGAACATCACCTACTAAAATAATTTTCCGCCTGCTCCTGGTTATGGTTGTCATAGCCGCGATAATCACTATCAGCGGAAATATCCTGCTTAACAAATCCAAAAATACAATAGTAAGCGCTTTAGGCGCGCGTCTACCTGAGAAGCCATTCATAAAGAGCCTCATTTATTTTCCTCCTGATTTTATTGTCGTAAATACTATTTCCTTTAGTGAGCCCGGACATTTCTTAAAAAGAGAAGGAGAAACAGCTCCGCCGCCAGACAAACAGTTTTTAGTTATCCCGCGCGCGCTGATACGGTTTTCTCTTTCGGAGCTTATCATCAAAAGGAGCCTCTCTGTCAAGAGCATCTGTTTTTATAATCTTAGGACAGATTACCATAAATTCCAGGAGCTTATAAAAAACAATTTTCAGCAAATAGTTGATTTTATCAAACTTTTACCCCGGCAGGATATAATGCTTAGTATTAAAAGAGCTAAGCTGGAGTTAGGCCCTGACCAAGGCGTTTCAGGATATATTCGAGCTGATTTTTTATTAAAAATAAAAGGCGATTCTATCACGGGCTCCGGCTTAATCAATGAAGAAACTGTTAATTCTTCAGCTGCGGGCGCGCGGAAGCTTTTTTCAAAAATCAAGGGTTTGCCTCTACGTTATAATTTCAAAGGTTTTCTTCAGGATGACGGATTTTCTTTGGAAAATTTAGAACTGAAGAGGCAGAATTTTTATGCCCAATTATGGGGAGACCTCACCGGTAGTATCTTTCAGGCGAATGGTTTTATTTTTGCCAATACCGCGTTTCAGGAGCCGCCTTATCAACTGCCTGTTTTTGGGGCTCCTAAAAAAAATAAATTCTCTCCCCGCCGGACGCGCGCTTTATCTTCAAATATTGACTTGTCTTTGGTGAATCTGCATATTCTGGATATAGAATGCCGGCTTAATCTGCGCCTTCCTGATATTCAGATAGAACATTTGAATTTTATTTTGAATAATAACCCTATCGGCATAAAAGGAAATATTGGTTTTCACGATAAGATTTTATTGAATATAGCGCTGTCTTTTGGGCCGGCAAAATTAGAAAAGCACGTCAGCGAAAATCTCAAGAAAATTGATTTAGCGATAGAGGCATCATTTAAGGATATGGCGGTTAATGGCAGCGGAACACTGCTCTTTGATTTTATAAAAAAGCAAAAGGCAAGTCCTCCTTTAGATAAACTTAAGGTTGATTTTAAAGACTTAGGCCTTAATTTTGACCGCTATCCGCGAGTCAAAATGTCTTTAGGAGAGTTGAATTTATTTTGCGAAACGGAAAGCAATAAATATAGAGTAGCGCTGGAAGATGTAGGCGCTACTCTATATCTTAAGCGGGACAGGGTTAAATACATTGAATTTGATTCCCGCTTTTATGACGGATTTCTTAAGGGCCAGGCGCGGATGGATTTAGCCGGCCCGGTGCCAAAAATCCGCTCCACAATCAAGGTCAAAGCCGTAACTGCCAATAAGCTTGAGGACATCCTGATTCATTTTTCCAAGGTTTACGGCACATTGGACGGCCGGATGTTTTTTGGCACTTATCCGGCTCTGGGCTTAGGCGGAAGGATGAATATTCAAAATGGGTATTTACACAACTTCGAATTTTTCAAATGGCTGGCTGATTTCTTTGGACTTCCCGCGCTGAAAAAGATAGATTTTCACCGGGCATCTTCTTATTTCGCGGTTACTGAAAATGGCGCCAGCTTATATAAAATAAATTTAAACTCTCAGGATGTGGATTTAGGCGGCTATTTTAAATTAGGCATAAATGATTTTGTTTCAAGCAAGATGTCTTTAGCTTTAAGCAGGCAATTGCTCGGTGAATCGCCCAAGTTTACCCGCTTACTTAAGCTCATAAGCCCGGACCTTAATCAGTTGACATTCAACTTTCAACTTTCCGGGATTTTACACCGGATGAATTTTAAGTGGCTTAAGTCTGATTTGAAAAAAGAGCTTCAGGCGCATATCCCTAATTTTATTGAACGTAAGATTGAAAGGGGAGTGGCGCAGGCGATTGAAGAGGTTTCGCGGGCGGATTCTAACTGAGGTAATGCTTTCTTATATCCGGGGTTATAAAGAGCCGCTGTTTTTCCGCGGATTTTGTGATATAATGCAACCTTTAGAATAAAAGGCAGCGCTGTTTTTCTAAAACCTTATATGCCGCGGATATCATTTCAGACCAAAAGCTGTTGTTTTCTCGCGGAGTTTAATAATAGCTTAACCGCGCGGGATATTATCACGCATCTTCCCCTGGATGCCGCGATTTCCACATGGGGAGATGAAATTTATTTTGAGGCGGGAATTGCTACTTCTTGTGATAATGGCGCGTTAAGTTCCGAGGTTGAAGCGGGTGATGTTGCCTATTGGCCGCAGGGAAGGTGTATTTGCGTGTTCTTTGGGCCGACGCCTATGAGCAAAACAGAAAGGCCTCAACCGGCCAGCCCCGTGATTATTATCGGTAAGACCAAGAGCGACCTTTCAGAGCTCAGGAAAATTAAGGCAGGGGACCCTGTCAGTGTCGCGCAGGTTCAAGAAAATGTCTCAACGGCCCATCAGAGCGCGCCGGTAGCGGATAGAAAGCTTAGCCAGAGTGAAATTGATGCCTTGGTGCGGCAATTATTGGCAGAAAAGGCGGGTAAGGGCTAAGCAAGGGATACATTATGACAAAATTCAGGCAGAATATTATTCTTCAGTATACGCTTGCCACCTTTACGGTAAGTCTTTCGGTTTCTCTTGTTTTGGGTTTTTTACTGTCTGAGCGCTTAAGTGCCCAGGCGATTAAAATCTATACTAATATCTTTCCGAGGATGGTGGCTTATATAGTAGAAGAGAGGCCTCAGGTCTGTTCTCTGCTTGCTTCAGGTAAAGGCGCCCAGATGCCGCTTGAGTTTGAAGGGTTTGCCGCCCAATTGCAATCGCTGGGTTCAGTCTTTGATGTGAAGATCTGGGACCGGCAGGGGACTATTGTATGGAGCAGTAAGAAAGAATTGATGGGGAAGAATTTTAAGGATGACCCTGACTTTAAGCTGGCCTCAGGCGGTGCGGTGAGCAGCGCTTTTATGCGTTTGGATAAGGATGAAAACCGCCTGGAGCGTTACAGCGAAACTGCCCTGGAAATATTTGTCCCGATAATATCCAATAATGAAACTGTAGGGGTGGTTGAGTTTTATGAATCCGCGCGAGAGCTTTTGGTCCGCATTAAACAGGGGGTCTTGATTGTGTGGACCTCAGTGGCTGTGGCGGGTATTTTGTTGTATATATTGCTGTTTTTTATCTTCTTTAAGGCCCATCAGACCCAGAAATCAAACACCCTTAAGCTGGAGAGGACCGTTGACGCCATAATTTACGCCCTGGCTTATCTGGCGGAAATCCGGGATGTGGAAACCGGACGCCATTTGGAAAGGACAGGGTTATATGTGGGGATATTAGCCCGGGAATTGCTTAAATCATCGCCCTACAGCAAGTATTTGAGTCAGCATTATATCACTGATCTGATGAAGGCTTCTCCTCTGCACGATGTGGGCAAAGTGGGGGTGAGTGATGCTATCCTGCATAAGCCCGGCAAGCTTACCCCTGAAGAATTTGCCGAGATGCAGAAACATTGCGAGCACGGGGCAAAGATCCTTATCGAGGCGGATAAGAAGTTAGGTTTTCAGTCCTTGTTGACCATGGCTATTCAGATAGCCCAGTATCATCATGAGCGTTGGGATGGGAAGGGTTATCCCCAGGGTATTCCGGGTGAGAACATCCCCTTGTCCGCCAGGATCATGGCCCTGGCGGATGTGTATGACGCCCTGCGCAGTAAAAGATGCTACAAAGAGGCCTATACCCACGCCGAGAGCGTAAAAATTATTTTAGACGGCAAAAACACCCAGTTTGATCCATTCGTGGTCAACGCCTTCCTGAGCGCGGAAAAAGAGTTCGAAAAAATATCCCTGGGATTGGTCGGCTAAGCCAGGATTAAATCGTATCGGAGAGTTGGCAGAGCGGTTGAATGCGGCGGTCTCGAAAACCGTTGTCGCCGTAAGGTGACCGGAGGTTCAAATCCTCCACTCTCCGCCAGTTTTCACGACAAGTGAAAACTGGCGGATGCCGCGGCGAGCGCAGCCGAGCGACAAGCGAGGCAGTGAGTGCGGCGCCGCCACTAATACCAATTCTAACCCTTGATGTAAATAAGTAAATAAGGGGTCAGGCCTTGAATGTTGAATTTAATCTGAAAACTCATTATGCAAGACAGGATAAAACCTTAACAAAAATAGCGGACAGCTTAAGTTCTAATTTCGAGGTTTGACCCCATTATTACATTATCATTACTAACGCAATAATGGAAAATTTGATTTTCGCGGTATGTGTTATGTTTGGGCTTTGGATGTTTTTAAGGCCGGCGCAAGTTATCGAGGTTTAGAGGAGATTTTATTTGAGGATAAACTGGAGGATTGAGCCTGTTTCTATGCCTAAGGAAATCCGCAATACTAAACTGATGGGGGTGTTTTTGATTATCGCGGCTTTGGCAGGGTCAGTCTTTTTTCTGTTTTTCTTCAAATGAAAATGAAAGCCGTTTAAAGGCGCTTACAGGAGGTATCAAGATGAAAAGAATCCCCGTGTGTTTGATAGCTTTTATATTTATTTTTCCGGTCTGTGTTGTTATGGCCGAAGGGTATAAAGATAGCCGGGAGAACGCGCCTGAGGGAATGAAAAAAATACGCCAGGGAAATGTTACTGTTTTGGTTCCCGAGGGACAGAAGATTACAAAATCCGGCAGTGTTACAACGATGGAGAGTTTCAGGCAGTATACGGTAAAGAGGTTTTTGGCCGCGGAAGCGCGCGCCGCCAAACTCGAAGAGGCCCAGAAAAAGTCGGCAGAGGAGATTAAACAGCTCAAACAGCTTGTGGTTGATTTGCGCAAGGCGGTTACCGAGCTTAAGCAAAAATTGAGCGCCGGGCAGGAAGGATCCCCGGAAAGAACCGGAGGGCGTAAATGAGCGTTAAAGAGCGATACGAATTCCTAAAAAACAAAGTTACCAAACGTAAAAAAGAATTTGACGTTTTTATTAATATGTTTGAAAAAGATACTAGTTGGCTTACCAGTCCGGCCAGCACCAGGTTTCACTTGAATAAGGAAGGCGGCCTGCTGGAGCACAGTGTGGGCGTTACGGAAATGATGTTAAAATTAAGAGATACCCTGGCCCCTGAGATATCGGATGAATCCTGCGTTATTGTCGGTCTTTTGCATGACGCCGGAAAAATCGGCATGCCGGGAAAACCCAGATATCTTAAGAATGACAACCAGTGGGAGATTGATAAGAGGAATATGACCTATAAGATTAACCCGGAAGAGGTGTATATGGGCCTGGCGGCGCGCAGCCTATACTTAATAGCCAAATATATACCCTTATCCGATTCTGAGGCCCAGGCAATCCTCTATCACGACGGCCAGTATGTCGAATCAAACAGGGAAGCGGCCCACCACGAAATGCCGCTTACGCTCCTGGTGCACTTTGCCGATTTGTGGTCCGCGCGCGTTATCGAGGAAGGTCTTAAGATAAAAGAAGACAGCGCTTATTATGATAAGAAAACCGGCTAATCAATCCTTTTTATGGTAACCATAACGGCATAAGATGGAATATCTGGATATCACTTTGCGCGCGGCTAAGATAGCCGGGGAGATCCATAAAAAATATTTCCGGGGTGATTTTAAGCCCCGAACCAAATCGGCCTCCTTTGATTTGTTGACCTGCGCGGATATCGAGGCCGAAGAGGCGGTGGTTTCTTTCATAAGGAAACATTTCCCGCGGCACAACTTCCTGGCCGAGGAAAACAAATACCCCACGACCGATTCGGAATACACCTGGGTGATCGACCCCCTTGACGGGACCAACAATTTCGCCTGCGGTCTGCCGATATTCTGCTCTTCGGTTGCCCTTGTCCATAAGGACCGGGTGCTTTCCGGGGCTGTTTATGATGTAACGCGCAAAGAGCTTTTTTACGCCCAGAAAGACAAGGGGGCCTTCTTAAACGGAAAGCCTATCCGGGTAAACACCGCCTCTAAACTGCGCCAGTCAATGCTTATTACCGGTTTCTATTACAGCCGGGGCAGGGAAGTGGATGAGACCCTAAAGGCGGTCAAGAGCTTTCTCTTTAAGCATATCCTGGGCATAAGGCGGCTGGGGGCGGCGGCCCTGGACTTATGTTATGTGGCATCGGGGCGGGCGGCCGGCTACTGGGAATTTGAACTAAGCCCCTGGGATTTTGCCGCCGGGAAGCTTATCGTGGAAGAAGCCGGAGGCAGGGTTAGCGGAAGGCTGGGCGAAAGTATGCCCTTAGACCAAAGGCATTTTATAGTGGCTTCAAACGGCAGGATCCATAAAGATATGCTTAAGGTTATCAATTCTAACCGGACGAAATAAATTCTTGGCTGAGCTTTAAGATTTCGTCCTTGGTCTTGGCCCGGGAGGCCTTTTCGCGTAAGGCCCTGACCTTACGCAGGCCCTTGGTATACCAGCTGATAAATTTACGAAAAATCATCACCCCGAATTTCTCTCCGTAAAAATCAATACAGAGGTCCAGGTGTTCAAGCATTGTCTGGGCTATTTCCTTGGAATTCGGGCGGGCGGTTATTTTTCCGCTTTTCAGGAATTCGTCGATTTCCCGGAATATCCAGGGATTGCCCAAAGCCCCCCTGGCCACGGCGATGCCGTTACATCCGGTTTCGTCAAACATCTTTTTGGCCAGGCTTGCCGAAAGGATGTCGCCGCTGGCGATTACCGGAATCTCCAGGGCGTCTTTTACCGTTTTAATTATTTTATAATCCACCTTTCCGCTGTAGCCTTGCTCTCTGGTCCGGCCGTGGATAAACAGGGCTTTTATCCCGGCATCCTGGGCGTAGAGCGCGGCTTCTTTGGCGTTAATAGAGCTCTTATCCCAACCGGCGCGGATTTTTGCCGTTACCGGGACTTTAGAATTCTTGACTACAATCTTTAATAATTGGTTGAGCTTTTTGGGGTCTTTAAGCAGTCCGGAGCCTTCACCCCGGCGGACTACCTTTTTGGCCGGGCAGGCCGAGTTAAAATCCAGGAGGTCAAACTCATATTTCTGGAGAATATCCATAGCCCTTTCAATGAAATTGGGCTCACAGCCCAATAGCTGCACCCCTAAGGGCTTGTCTTTTTGGTCTGTAGAAAGCATGGACTGGGTCTTTTTGCTTTTGTAGCCCAAGGAGCGGGCATTAATCATTTCCACAAAGGCAAAGCGGCAGCCGAATTCGCGGTTAAG
The DNA here is from genome assembly GCA_919902675.1 of Omnitrophica bacterium GWA2_41_15. Taxonomy (GTDB): domain Bacteria; phylum Omnitrophota; class Gorgyraeia; order Gygaellales; family UBA12090; genus UBA12090. The sequence continues at coordinate 17,651 of CAKKRH010000005.1, read as the reverse complement.
CCGGCGAAAGGGCAGGTCGCTTATCCCGGCCATGGGGGAAAGCATAATATTGGAGGTCAATTTTAGATTTCCGATTTTAAGCATAGGCGCTATTGTAACCGAAAAGACAAAGATTAGCAACAGTGTTGACGAATCCGCTATATCCCGGTATAATAGGGATTCTAAAAAAGATAGATTTCGGAGAGGTCGCGTAGCTGGTTTAGCGCGCGCGCCTGGAGAGCGCGTGACTTGAAAAGGTCCGAGAGTTCGAATCTCTCCCTCTCCGCCAATTTTTTCTAAATTTATGGTATTCACGAGAGCTGCAATGGAAAGAAAATTTTTAGTTTTGACGCTGATAGCAGGGTTGTTTTTTATATTCTCTTCGCCGGTTTTCGCGGAATACGGCTCCAAGGGGAGCTTTCGCAAGGATAAGCAGGAAAAAGAGACACGGTACAAGCAAAAAGAAAAAGAAGAGAGCCGGGAATTCAAAAAGAGCCTGGAGGGAAAAACCCCGGAAGAAAAATCCGCGGCCATAAAGTCGTATCAGGAGAAAAAGCACCAGGATAAGAAAAACTTTTACGAAAAGGCGCACAATGACCATATGGCCGCGATAAAGGAAAAGCTGGCCGGGAATAATAAGTTGAGCGAGCAGGAAAAAGAGGAGTTGACCGGCTTTTATGAAGAGCAGTATAGGGAGAATGCTACCTGGCGCAACCAACAGTATAATAGAAATACGGCATTTTTAGAAGAGATTGCCGCCTCCGGAATGACGCCCGAAGAGAAGAAGGCGGCGGTTAAGAAGCATTTTGAGGATCAGAAAAGCGATAAGAAAATGCATTGGAAGAAGCAGCGCTTCGAGAAGGAATCTAAAAAGAAAGAGCTCGGGCTTAGTTATAAAGAAAAGCCTGAGGACGATAAGGCCAAAAAGTAAAACTACCGCGGTGTTTCTTTGGCGCCGGCAGGATTAACTGATAAACAGATAGCAGGCAGAGTGATTTCTGCCCATTATTTTAAGCGGGGCTGTATATGTTAAAAAAGAAGACACTTATTTTATCGGGCATCGTCTTTTTAGGGCTGGGAATGTTTTTGGGATTCCGGATGTTTCAGGATTACCAGGAGGCCCGCAAGAGGCAGGTTTTGTTGGAGCAGAGAAGGGCGGCTTGGGGGAACCTTAAAAAAGATATTGAAGGCAGAATCGCGGATTTCAGGGGAAACATTGGTATTGTAATTAAGGATTTGAACCAAGGGTGGGAGATTGATTTTAATAAAGGGGCGTTGTTCCCATCGGCAAGCCTGGTAAAGGTGCCTATCCTGCTTTCTTATTTTTACGCCCAGCAGGAAGGCAAGGTGAGAACAAGTGATTTAGTCAGCCTCAAGGCTTATGAGAAGGTCCCCGGCTCGAAGGTGCTTGGGGACACCTCTGTCGGTTCCATATTTTCGGTAGAGGAATTATTTGAACCGATGATCACCAAAAGTGATAATACCGCCACTAATATTTTGATCGACCTCCTGGGATTTGAGGCCTTTAACGATTATTTTATCCGCTTAGGCCTGCGTAATACCAATTTGGTCCGCCGGATGATGGATTTCGAGGAAAGGAAAGAAGGCAGGGAAAATTACACCACCGCCGAGGATATGGCCTATCTTTTAGAGATACTTTACCGCCGGAATTTCCTGGACAGAAATACTTCCGAGAAATGCCTAAGTATTTTAAAACAGCAAAAGGTCAGGGACCGCATTCCCCGAAAGCTCCCTGAAGGAGTAACCGTCGCCCACAAAACCGGACTGGAAAATCATATCTGCCATGACGCCGGAATCGTGTTTACGGGTAAAGGCGACTTTCTGATATGCGTGCTTACCAAGCACCAGGATAAATTCGCCGCCTCCGCCAAAAGGTTTATTTCCGATATCGCCCTGATGACCTATAATTATTATCAAGGCTTTTAATTATGGACAGAGGAATAGGCGAATGTTATAATTTTTTAGGGCTTACATAAAATAGATAATGGAAAGAACAATAATAGACTTAAAACTTAAAATAGTAGCGGTATTGGCCGGCAGGATGAACCTGGCCCAGGATTACGCGGAAAGAAAAGAGCTGGTCTGTGAGGTGTTTTTGGAGCTAGGGGCTAATCCCGAGGATAAGGGCCTGATTAAAAAGGTGGGTTTTCTGGTGGACGCGGCCTCTGCTGAGCACTTTGCCCGGGATTTCATGACATTAGAGGTGATTTCCGGCTTCCTGAATGACCAGGATGTCGAGGACATCGTTATAGACGGACTTAAGCCCATATTCTTGCACAGCACTAAAGGCGGCTTCATCAAGACCGATAAGAAGTTCTCCGGCTCCAAGGAGCTGGAACTATTTATAAAAAAGCTGATAGTTTTCTCCGGCAGGAATAATATTGATAATATAGGTGACATCCTTAATTTAGAACTTCCGGATGGCGGTGGCAGGGTGAATATCGTGCAATCCCCTTTTGGGCCGCAGTTGACCATCACCCGGGCCAAAATGCACCCTTTAAGCATTATTGATTTGATAGATAAGCACGCCCTTTCTTATGAGCTGGCGGCCCAGCTCTGGATTTATGTTGAGGGAATGTCGGTTAAGCCGGGAAACATTATTATCGCCGGAGGCCCCGGAGCTGGAAAGACTACCTTATTGAATGCTTTATTGTCGTTTATTCCGCCAAAGGACCGCTTAGTAGTGATCGAGGACACTCTGGAATTAAACACCTACTCTTTGAATGAATGTTCGCGCTTAGAAAGCAATGAGAATATCAGTTTGGCGGATTTGGTGAAAAATTCCTTAAGGATGCGCCCGGACCGGATTGTTATCGGCGAGGTCAGAGGCGCTGAAGCCAAGGATTTAATGACTGCGATGAATGTAGGCAGGTATTGTATGGGCACAATTCACGCCTCCACTTCCCGGGAGGCCATCATTAGATTGCAAAATGAGCCGATGAACGCGCCCTCGGTGCTGATTAATCTGGTGGATGTCTTTGTGATTATGAAAAAGCTGGAATCAGGCGGCAAGGTGAGAAGGGTGGTCAATGAGCTGGTTGAAACCGCCGGTCTTGAGCAAAAAGAGGTTTTGATTTGTCCGGTCTGGAAATACGATTCAGATACGGATAAATTCTGCGAGTTAAGCCCCGGCCCTTACCGCGATCACCTGGCCAAGGCCAAAGGCCTGTATCCGACTGAGGTGATTAAAGAGACAAAACTACGCGCCGAGATACTGCGTAAGTTAAAGAAATTAAACCAGACTTCTTATATAGAGGTAACCAAATTTTGCAGTCTCTACAGCACCGACAGAGCCAAAGCCCTGGCCGAAATAAAGATGTAGCTTTTTTATCTCAAGGTCTTTATCTGTCAACTGTTATCTGTGAACTGTGAACTAACCTGCGCCCGTAGCTTAACCCGCCTACGTCTACTTGCGGTAGACTATGGCGGGTCCGCCGTAGCGAACGAAGTGAGCGTAGGCGGATTGGATAATTAATAAAATATGATTTTGCGCCCGTAGCTTAATTGGATAGAGCATCAGTCTACGGAACTGAGGGTTGGCCGTTCGATCCGGCCCGGGCGCGTTTAAATTTGTGAGCATCCAGCTTGATAAATACTATATGCTCGAGGCCTTAAAAGAAGCGCGAAAGGCCTTTGAGGAGGATGAGGTCCCGGTCGGGGCAATCATTGTCAGTCAGAAAAGAATTGTCGCCAAAGCCCATAATCAGATCGAGCGTCTCAATGATCCTACGGCTCACGCCGAGATGATCGCCATTACCCAGGCGGCTTCCACCCTGGGAAGCAAATGGTTGAACGAGGCCTCTATCTATGTTACAATTGAGCCGTGCAGTATGTGCGCCGGGGCATTGGTCCTGGCGCGGATAAAAAACATAATTTACGGCGCCAAAGACCCCAAAACCGGCGCCTGCGGCTCGGTAGTAAACATTGCTAATCACTTGAAGCTGAATCACCGCGCACCCGCCAAAAGCGGCGTCCTGAAAGAAGAATGTGGATTGTTATTAAAGGAATTCTTTAAGAAAAAACGTCTAAAACCCGCCTATAAACCTTATCAGCTTAATTGAGATACAAGAAATTGGGGAGAGGTGGCAGAGTGGCCGAATGCAGCTCACTGCTAATGAGTTGACCTGGGAAACTGGGTCCCTGGGTTCGAATCCCAGCCTCTCCGCCATTGATACCAATTCGAACCTTTTTGCTCCTCATCAAGGAGCGCAAGGGTTCGAATTTTTAATGATTCACACAATAAGGCTTAAAACTCTTCCTTCAATTCCGATAAAAAATCCAGAGCAATAAGGGGTCAGGGTGCGCTATCCCGGGTTAGCGCAGGGCCCTGATGACTGGACATGGAGCAGCTATTTAGCAACAGTAGGTTGGAAAAAGCCTCATTCGTGTCTTGAGGCGAATTGGATTCTTGGGCAGTTTGCTTCTGATGGGAAGGCAGCGGAAAGTGCTTACAGGAAATTTGTGAGAGAAGGTATTAGGGCTGAGTCGATATGGAAGAAGGTAAAAGCGCAAATTGTTTTTGGCGAAGATGCTTTTATGGAAGGTCTTGTAAGCTATATAAAAGGAAAGAAGGCTTATGAGGCCATATAAACGGCCCTTCCGAATGGGGTTTTCGCAAGGGCCGAGTGAATGCCTTTTATTATTTGATCGGAATTGATGGCTGTTACGAAGCGTTTTTAGAGAAGAAGCATTATCGCGGGGTGCTTACCCGCTTGTGCTTGATTTCTTGTTCAGTGGCAGCCGGCATTTTATACAAAGCTTTCTTTTTCGGTTTTTTGCAGTGGTGTATATCGCCGGCTTTCTTTTTGCTCGGCCCGAAGGCCTTTCTTCCTTTGGACATTCTATCCTCCTTTTTTATTAAGGCTATTCTACCTTAAATAAAAGCCTTCGGCAAGAAAAATAGAAAATAGAAAATCCGCCGTCTCCGGATGCGGCGGGAAATAGCGGAGTTGTGTTTTTTAAGGGTGTCGATTTGATCCCCAAAAAAGGAGGAGATAGCAATGATACTTACTAATATTGAGTCAACGCCGGGTAAAAAGATTATGGAGCATTTTGGGCTGGTTTGCGGCAGTACCGTAAGAGCGAAAAACGCGTTTAAGGATATGGGCGCCGGGCTTAAGAATATTATGGGCGGGGAGCTGAAGAGTTATACCGCCTTGATGGAGGAATCCCGCCGCCAGGCCATTGAACGCATGGAAGAGCAGGCCCGGCAATTAGGGGCAAACGCGATTATCAATGTGAGGTTTTCTACCTCTAATATCGCTCCCGGCGCGGCTGAATTGTATGTCTATGGCACAGCGGTAAAGGTTGAATAATCAGGGAGGTCCCTTATGTTAGATTTAATATTTCTTGTTATCATGATCGGAGTCGGGTATTTCGCCGGGACCCGGGTTGAGAAGAAGCATTATAAGTCTATAGAAGAGCGGGAGGCGAAGTTTATTTATCTTCCGGCGGTTTCAAGCAAAAACCTACTGGAGGATAGACCGATAGATTCAACGCTTCTGGTGCAAGGCAACGCGGTTATTGCCACCGATTATTTTAAGGTAATCCTAGCCGGATTGCGGAATCTGCTGGGGGGCGAAGTTAGCGCCTATGAGAGCCTTCTTGACCGGGCAAGAAGAGAAGCGGTCTTGCGGTTGAAGGAAAGTGCCCAGGGCGCGGATATAATTTTAAATTTGCGAATCGAAACCTGCCAAATCAGCACTGCCGGTTCCACGGAGGCCTTGGCATACGGGACCGCGGTCTATTATAAAAAATGAAATTTACCCCCCGGCAGATTAAGGGCAATGTGAATATTTCACCCGTGTCGCCGGTTAAGGATTTTTTTGAGCTGGTCTTAAGAATATTAGGATTGATACTCGCGGCCTATATACTGCTTGGCCTTGCCGTGGATTATATCGCCCCCAGGGTTTCAATAAAGACGGAACGGAAGTTAGGCAGGTTATTTTCCGCCGGGCTTAAGAAAGGAGAGCCCTCAGGCCTTGAGGCACGGCTTCAGCGGATACTGGATGAATTGCTGGAGAAGGGCCGGGAATTGCCGCCTTTTACTTACAAGGTTTATGTGGAAGGATCAAAAAAGATTAACGCCTTTGCCCTTCCGGGAGGGAATATTGTGGTTTTCAGCGCGCTTTTAAAGAAGGCGGATTCAGAAAATGAGTTAGCCATGGTGCTGGCGCATGAATTAGGCCATTTTTATCACCGGGACCATTTGCGGGGCCTGGGGCGCGGGTTAATATTTTTGTTAATCAGTTCAGTTTTATTTGGCGGAGATAGTTCAGCCAATAATCTTATTCACAACGCGCTAACAAGCGCCCAGATGAGCTTCTCGCGCTCCCAGGAAAGAGCCGCGGATTTATACGCCTTAGACTTATTAAATAAAACCTATGGCGGGGTGGCCGGGGCGGTTGATTTTTTTGAGAAGATGTCGTTCAAGGAGAAGTGCTGGCCGGTTTTTTATGTTTTTTCAAGCCATCCCTATCCCCAAAGCAGGGTCGCGGCGCTTAAAGAGGCCATAAAGATAAAAGGCTATCCCGTAGGCCAAAAGAGGCCTAATATAATCAGTGAGGACGCTATTCAGGAAACTAAGGAAAAGGATATCTGAGGGCGCGGGCAAAAATTTCAACCTCCTCAAAGAGGAGTATCGCGCTCTATCTTGACAAAGAAGCCGGTGTGTGCTTTAATTAAATAAGTAAAACTAAGAGGGGAGGTCGTTATCCGGCCTGAGAGTTCCGCCAAGAGAAGCGGATGACCCGAAAACCTGATCTGGGTAATGCCAGCGGAGGGATCCGAAAGCAAGCGCTAAGGAGCCCTTATTGCTTAGGCATAAGGGTTTTTTTATGGAGACTTCGATAAAGGTGCGTATTAACGGTGAAGATGTTCTCTTGGCCAAAGAGGCATCTCTGGCGGCTGTAATTGCCGGACGTAAAATCGATCCTCAGGCGGTGGTAGTGGAATATAACGGCGCTATTTTAACCCGGGAAAAATTTGATTCGGTGGTCTTAAAAGAAAACGATAGCTTGGAAATCGTGTCGTTTGTAGGAGGCGGATAAAGATGGCAAACCAGCTTATTATTGCCGGGCAGCCGGTGCGTAGCAGGTTTTTCCTGGGGACGGGAAAATTCGCTTCCTACAAAATAATGCAAGAGGCAATCGTCAGCTCGGGGGCGCATATTGTTACCGTGGCCTTAAGACGGATTGACCCCCAGGCCAAGGATGACAACATCTTGGAGTACATTCCTAAGGATTGCATAGTGATGGCTAATACCTCCGGGGCCAGGGATGCCCAGGAGGCAATCCGCGTTGCCCGCCTGGCCCGGGCCTTAGGCTGCGGCAATTGGATAAAGATAGAGGTTATCCCGGATAATAAATATCTGCTTCCCGACAACGCCCAGACTATTTTAGCCGCTGAGGTTCTGGCCAAAGAAGGGTTTATAGTTATGCCTTATGTTAATCCGGATTTGGCTGATGCTCGGCGCCTGCGCGACGCCGGGGCCGCCTCGATTATGCCCCTGGGCGCTCCTATCGGGACGAATAAGGGATTGCGTACCCGGGAATTAATCAAGATACTTATTGAGGAGATTGAGCTGCCGATTGTGGTAGATGCCGGTATCGGCCGGCCTTCCCATGCCGCCCAGGCCATGGAAATAGGAGCGGCCGCGGTCCTGGTGAATACGGCTGTGGCTACTTCAGATGACCCTATTCTAATCGCGCGGGCTTTCTCGCTTGCGGTAGAGGCGGGCAGGCTGGCCTATGAGAGCGGCGTTAGCCCCATAAAAGAAAGCGCGCGGGCCTCTTCCCCTCTGACCGGGTTCTTGCGTTAGTATTCCTTCCAAAAGCTATGCCCAAAACCTTTTATGAGCAGATTGAGAGATTTGAGCGCTTTGATTTCGCGGACTTCTTTAGCCGGGTCAAGCCGGAAGATGTTGAGCGGGTTCTAAATAAGGATTCGCTTTTAGAGAGCGATTTTCTGGTATTGCTATCCCCGGCGGCTTTTGACTATCTTGAAGCCCTGGCCCAGAAGGCCAAGCGGATAACCCTGGGCAATTTTGGCAGGGTCATCCAGTTTTACGCCCCGCTGTATCTTTCTAACTACTGCGAAAACGACTGCTCCTATTGCGGATTCAAACATTCTAACCCCATAGCCAGGAAGCGGCTCAGCCTCATTGAGCTTCAGCAGGAGGCAGAGGAAATCGCCAAGAGCGGTATCCGGCAGATATTGCTATTGACCGGAGAGTCGCGCGCCAAATCTCCCCTTTCCTATATAAAGGAATGCGTATCCATATTGAAGCAATCTTTTAGTATGATTTCGCTTGAAATCTATCCCTTGAGCGCCGATGAATACGCCCAGCTTATCGCCTCCGGGGCTTGCGGATTGACTATTTATCAGGAAACCTATGACCGCCGGCTATATGCCCAATTGCACGGGCAGGGGCCAAAGAGCGACTATTGCTTTAGGCTGGAGGCTTCTGAGCGGGCGGCCCAGGCTGGGATGCGGCAAATAAATATTGGGGCCCTGCTCGGTCTTTCGGACTTTCGTAAAGAGGTTTTTTTAACCGGGCTCCAGGCTCACTGGCTGGAACGTAACTATCCGGATATTGAGTTGGGGGTTTCTTTTCCCCGGATACAGCCCCAGGTGGGAAATTTTTCTCCTTCTTGCCCACTTAGCGACCGGGATTTGGCCCAGGCTATTGTAGCTACCCGGATTTTCCTGCCCAGGGTGGGAATTACCATCTCTACCCGGGAGAGCAAAGAACTGCGTGGCAATCTCATTGGTTTGGGGCTGACCCGTTTATCCGCCGGGTCCAGGACCCAGGTAGGCGGATACACGCTCTCCGATAAAACCGAAGGGCAGTTTGATATTGCCGATACCAGCACTATAGAGGAGGTCAGGCAAATGGTCTGCCGCAAAGGCTGTCAGCCGGTTTTTAAGGATTGGCAGAATTTATAAACGCGAAAGAGCGGTTTTGTCCGGCAATATCCTTTTGAATTCTTTTAGTTAAATGGTATAATTAAATAAAGATGAGCGATGATAGGGATATTGGTTGGGCGGCTTTTGGTTTCGGATTTGGGATATGGGCTTTTTTCTGGGGCTTTACCCGCTTAAGGCGAAAAAGGCTTATAGAGAACATTCCCACTTCGACAATCCGCGGCATGGCCATGGGGCTGGTGGAATTAACAGGCAAGGCCAGAAAGGTAAAAACCTTGCGCGGCCCGTTAAGCGGTTTTGACTGCGTGGCCTACCGCTATTTGGTCGAGCGCTATGAACGCCGGGGAAAATCAGGCTCCTGGGTTACTATTGCCAAGGGAGACAGTTTTTATTGCCCCTTTTGGATAGATGACGGCACCGGGAGGGTTTTGGTGGCGCCACAGGCAGCGGAGTTGATTCTTAAGGTAAGCTACGAATTTAGGACCGGCATGGGGAAAAGTATCCCGGATAATCTTACAGGGTTTCTGAATACTATCAACATAAGGCACAAAACCGGGTTTTTTGCTTCTTCGCTGCGTTTTAAAGAATGGGATATATTTCCCGAGCAGGCAGTGTATGTGTTGGGCAGCGCGCGAAAAAAAGAAACCGACTGGGTTGATCATAACGATAAATTGCACCAGCGGATAATGGAGCTGAAATCCAATCAAGAAAAAATGAAGGCCATTGATGAGAATAAAGACGGGGCTGTAGACGGGCAGGAATGGTCTTGGGCGGTGGCCAAATTGGAACAGGAGCTACTGGAAGAAGAAGCGAAATCAGCTTCTCAGCGCGAAGAGCACGCGGACGTGATTATCGGCCAGGGGAGCGAGGCCACTACTTTTATTATCTCCGACCATAGCCAGAAGGAGCTTATCCAGACATTGAACTGGGAGGTAATCGGGGGGGTTTTTGGGGGCGTGGTATTGACCTTGGTATCAATGGCGTATTTATTAATACGTCTGGGTTTAGTGGGATAGAAGATAACAAGGGAGGAAAGTATGATATTAGCGATTGTTTTGGGTGTTTTGTTCTTTTTGCTGGTAGGGATAGCGCTTTATTTTGTCGCCGTTTATAATGGGCTGATTGTCCTCTCGCGCAATATTGAGAAGGCCTGGGCGAATATTGATGTATTATTAAAGCAGCGCTATGATGAAATACCGAAGCTTATCAAGGTCTGCGAAGGGTATATGAAGTATGAACGGGAAACGCTGGAAAAAATTACCGCCGCGCGCACTGCCTGTCTTCAGGCAAAGACCGTGGGGGAGTCTTCACAGGCGGAGAATTCCTTAAGCGGGGCCCTGAAGACCTTGTTCGCTGTCTCGGAGAATTACCCAGACCTAAAGGCAAACCAGAATTTCACCCAGCTCCAGCAGCGCATAAGTTATCTGGAAAGCCAGATTGCCGACCGCAGGGAGTTGTATAACGAATCGGTGAATAATTATAATATCAGGATTGCCCAGATACCGGATACCCTGGTGGCTCAGATGCTGCAGATGAAGCCGAAAGAGCTTTTTAAGGCCGCCGAAGCAGAGAAAAAAGACGTAGAAATTAAGTTTGATTTCCCTAAATAAAATAAAAGAAAGCCCGTGGTTTAATCTGTCTAAAGGCGGGGTTCAATTGCCCTTGAGCCGGAATTCAGATAAGAGAAATAACTTTTACATTTTTAAGATGATTTTTGTTATAATATAATTTTCTTAAGCGGTTTAGTCTGAGGTGAGGTTGATACGAGCGGGAAGAATAAGAAAGACGGCGGCGCTGGTTTTAGGGATAGCGCTTTTCTCTTATTCTTTTGGTTTTGCCGGGGGGTCCAAGCTCCCCTTGCGCTACAGCCTTACTTTTAACCATGATATCCGCCATGCGGATGAAAATTTTTACGCCAACCGCCTGGAGGCGTTTTTGGTGAAGAAGATTAATTCCTCACCCGGCAAAGAAGTCAGCTTAAAGGTAATACCTTTTGTGGAAGCGCGGCATAATGTAGAACGCCGTAAAAAAGAAAGGGTTTCTGCCGGAGTGGAATTAGGTTTTAATTGGAGGGATTTCTTTTATTTAGGAGAACAGCTGCGTCAGCTGTGGCGTTCGGAGCCGGTGTATAACCGGGGAGTGATTAAGGATACCGATATGCTTGAGGCCCTGAGCATAGTGAGTTTAAGCCATCAGTTGGTTCCGGGAAAAGATATCCTTAAAGGGTATATCTCTGGAGAATATACCTATGATTTTCGCCTGGGCCGGGGAACACGCGTAGAAGCAATTGCCGGCGTGCTTATTCCGCTGGCTAAAGAAGCCCGGCTTAATTTAGACTGGCGCCACCGCGACAGGATTCATGCCGATGATTGCGATACCTTTGAAGCCGGCGTATTATATAACTTCTAACCTTTAACTTTTAACTTCTAACCTCTTTAAGCCATGTCTTACGTAGTCTTTGCCCGCAAGTGGCGTCCGCAAAGTTTTGATGATGTTGTTGGGCAAGATCAGGTTACCACCACTTTAAAAAACGCTATTACCGCTGGCCGCCTGGCCCATGCCTATATTTTTGCCGGGCCGCGCGGCGTGGGGAAGACCTCAACCGCCAGAATCCTGGCCAAATCCTTAAATTGTCAAAAAGGCCCGGCAGTAATCCCTTGCAATAAATGCGTTTCCTGCGTTGAAATTACCGAGGCCAGAAGCTTAGATGTGATTGAGATTGACGGCGCCTCTAACCGCGGCATTGACGATATCCGGGCCTTAAGGGAAAATGTTAAGTTCTCGCCTGTTCAGGGGAAGTTCAAGATATATATTATAGATGAGGTGCATCAGATTACCTCTGAAGGCTTTAACGCCCTGCTGAAAACTCTGGAGGAGCCTCCGGCCCACGTAAAATTCATCTTTGCCACTACCCAGCCTAAAAAGATACTTTCTACCATAATTTCGCGTTGTCAGTTTTTAGAGTTTAAGCGGATTACTAATTTGAAGATAATTGAGCAGTTAAAGCAAATAGCCACCTCGGAAAATCTCAAGGTGGAGCCGGCGGTGTTTTTGGCGCTGGCCAAGGCCTCTGACGGCTCTTTGCGCGATGCCGAGTCTATGCTGGATGAGCTGGTTTCTTTTGCTCAAGGAGACATCGGACTGAAGGACGCGCATTCTATCTTGGGGGTGCTGGAACAGGAGTATCTTCTGGAATTGGTGAATAAAATAATCAAAAATGACACTGCAGGGCTTTTGGAATTTTTAGATGAGCTGATAGAGCAAGGCAAGGACTTGAATCAGCTCTTAGTTAATCTGATTGAGCATTACCGTAATTTGATGATAGTTAAGGCCGCTGTTTCTAACCAGGAGAAGCTTCTGGACCTACCGCGGGAACTCTGTCAGCTGATCGCCGGCCAGGCCAGGGAGATTTCTTTAGAGAATATTTTCCTGGGCTTTAATGCCTTGCTCGGTGCCCAGGAAACCGCCAGATATATGGACAGCCTGCGCATACCCTTAGAAATAGCCCTGGTAAAATTATCTTCCCAGGTAAAGGATTGTAAAGCGCCGGCCAGATTAGTTGACAGTTCACAGTTGACAGTTGACAGTAAGAAAACTCCTTTACATGAGCCGTCAGTAGTAAATCGCAGGCTTGACTGCGCCGAGGCTAAGTTAGTTGACAGTTCACAGTTGACAGTTCACAGTCCACGGACGACAGTTAACAGCCCACGGACGACAGATAGCAGTTCACAGGTGACAGATAACAGCAAAAAAGTATCTTTTCGTGAACCGTCAACTGTTAACTGTGAACTCCATGAGTTAGATTTGGAAAAGGTGAAAGGATTATGGCCGCAGTTTGTGGAGCGTTTAACTAAAGTTAAGGTTTCGGCCGCGCATTATCTGGAAGAAGGAAGCCCGTGTAAGACCTCAGGCAGTGTCTTGACTATCGGCTTTCCTCCAAGGGCGGGCTTTCATAAAGAGTCATTGGAAGGCAAAGAAAATCATATTCTTCTGGAAAAAATATGGAAAGAATTGCTTAAACAGGACATCAAGATAAATTTTGCCGTTACCAAAGAAGAGAAAAAGCCTGTTTCGGACTCAACCGGCGAGAATGAGCATGACGACCATTTATTAAAATCCACCTTGAATACCTTTAACGGCAGGATAGTCAGAAAGAGTTAATGGTTCGACTGCGCTCACCATTAATCCTGAGCAAAAGTAGTTCGACAAGCTCACTACAATTCGAACTACACTGAGCGAAGTCGAAGTGTCGAAGGATTAAAAATGAATTATCCCCTTACTATAGAAAGACTGATTCAGGAATTGATCAAGCTTCCGGGTATCGGAAGAAGGAGCGCGGAAAGAATTGTTTTTCATCTTTTGAATAATTCTCCCAAAGACGATATTGTCCTGCTTTCCCAAAGGCTGATTGAATTAAAAGACAAGGTGCGCCTTTGTAACCGTTGTCATAATTTAAGCGAGGATGATGAATGTTCTATCTGTTCCAATTCCCAACGTAACCGGGGTATTCTTTGCGTGGTGGAGAGGCCTAATGACGTAACCTCAATTGAAAAGGCCGGCACCTTTAACGGCCTTTATCATGTGCTTTTGGGCGCCATTGACCCTCTGGAGGGAAGAGGGCCGGCTCAACTGAAGATTGACAGCCTGATTCAGCGGATAAAACAGGAAAATATCCAGGAAGTAATTATCGCCACTGATTCCGATACCGAAGGCGAAACCACCGCCTTATATCTTACCAAGCTGATTAAACCGCTGGAGGTCTGTTTAAGCCGTATCGGCTTAGGCCTCCCGGTAGGTTCAAACTTAGAATACGCTGATTCCGCCACCCTCTCCAAAGCCCTGGAAGCCCGCCGGATTATTTAGTTGACAGTTGACAGTACAAAAATGCCTTTACGCTAGCCGTCAGCCGTGAATCGCGGGTTTGACTGCGTTGTGGTTAAGCCAGTTTACGGTTGATGGTTCACAGATGATAGTAAAAGACGGCAGTTAAGAATATAAATTGAAATTATGGAAAAACAGGTTTTTTAATAATCTCAATTTCCTTTCGCGATGATTAACCTAAGCAATCTATCTAAAAACTACGGCAGTAAGGTCCTTTTTGAAAAGGTATCTTTAAGCATAAACCGCGGGGAAAAGGTCGGCCTGATCGGGCCCAACGGCGCGGGGAAGTCTACGCTTTTTTCTCTGATTCTGGGTGATTTGGAGCCCGATAGCGGAGCAGTGCAGATAAGCAAAAATTTCCACATCGGCCATCTCCGGCAGGAGTCCAGCTTCAGGTCCGAAAACACGGTCTTATCCGAGCTTACCGAAGGAGAGGAAAGGATACTGGCCTTAAAAAAAGAGAAAGAGCTTCTGGAGGAAAAAAATGAAGCCGGCTCAAAGCGCTACGGTGAGATTTTGCACAATCTGGAGGTCCTGGGATATTTTGAGCTGGAGCATAAGGCCAAGAAAATTCTAATGGGTTTAGGCTTTAAAGAGAGGGATTTTAACCGGCTGATATCCCAGATGAGCGGAGGCTGGCAGATGCGCGCCCTCCTGGCTAAACTGCTTACCTATAAATATGACCTTTTGCTTTTGGATGAGCCGACTAATTACCTGGATTTAAATGCCGCGCTTTGGTTGAAAAGTTATCTGGCTGATTTTGAGGGCACCTTTATTATGATCTCTCACGATAAGGCCTTTTTGACCGAGGTCACTAATTATACCTTAATCCTGGAGAATGGCTCCATTGCCAAGGTCAAGGGTAATTATGAGCATTATGAGCTGATCCAGGAGGAAAAACGGACATACCAGATCAAGCAGTTTAAAGAGCAGGAGAAAAAAAGAGAGCAGTTGGAGAAATTTGTCGGGCGTTTTCACGCCCAGCCGAATAAAGCGGCCTCGGTCAGGGCCAAGAGGCGGGTCTTAGAGAGTATGCCGGAAATTGTCGTGCTTAAAGATCGCCGGGAGAGTATTCACAACTTTCATTTTCCCTCAACTAAAAGAAGCGGCTGGCGGGTAATGAACTTAGAAAAGATTTCCAAATCTTACGGTGATGTCCAGGTGTATAAGGACCTGGATTTTGAGATTACCCAGGATGAAAAAGCGGTCTTGGCTGGGGAAAACGGGGCAGGCAAGTCCACCCTTCTAAAGATTATGGCCGGGGTGGTGGATGTAGACCGCGGCCTGCGTAAGCCGGGCCACAATGTGGATGTTGGTTATTTTTCTCAGACCAGGATGGATGTCTTGCATCCGGAAAATACCGTATTGAAGGAGGCCTATTCCGCCGCGGCCGGCTTTATGCCTGAGGAGAGTATCCGCACTATTTTAGGAGCATTTTTGTTTAGCGGAGATGACGCGGATAAAAAGGTGAGCGTTTTATCCGGAGGAGAAAAGAGCCGGCTGATTTTAGCCAAACTTTTAATCAACCCTCCCAATCTCCTGCTCTTGGATGAACCGACTACCCATTTGGATGTGGACGCGGTGGAGGCCCTGGTAAAGGCTTTAAAGGATTACGAGGGAACGCTGGTTTTTATCAGCCATGATATTTATTTTGTGCGTTCCGTGGCTAATGTGGTGTATGAGGTAAAAGATTCCCGGGTGAGAAAATTCCCCGGTAATTTTGATTATTACCTGGAGAAAAAAGATAAAGGCGAAACTTCTCTTGAAAACAATACTTCTCGCAAGGCCGCCGGATATTCCCGGCCCCAAGAGCAAAGGCAGGCGAACATAGAAAAGGAAAAACAGCGCAAAGAAGAAGAAAGAACCCGCAAGGCCCATAATTCCGCCCTCCGCGAAAGCATAAGCAGTCTGCAAAAAGATAAAGAAAAGCTGGAATTAGAGAATTATGCCAAGGTTCGGGCCTTATCTAACCCGCATATCTTCCGGGATGAGGATACGGCCAGGGAATACGGCCGCCGCCTGAAGGAGATAGAGAAGTTGATTTTCGACATCCAGGCCAAGATAAAAGAATTGGAATCCCGGGTGATTCAAAGCCCGTAATCGGCCAAAACCAATAAAAATCCATTAAAACCACAAAATCAAAATTTTCGGTTGCCAGATTGGATTTTTGTGTTATAATTATAAATTACATTTTTTGTCACTGACCCAGAAGGGCATACTTTCTATTCTAATTAAGGAAAGATGTAAAGGCGCGGCCGTAGTTTAGGAAAAAATCAAAGATTTGTCATTTTCCTGCCTCGGAAGCGGCGGGTGATATTTGTTTTTAACATTTGATAATTAATAATAGGAGGGAATACCATTGGCAGATGAATTGATTAGGCAGTTACTTGAAGCGGGGGTGCATTTTGGGCATCAGACTAAACGTTGGAATCCCAAAATGGCGCCGTACATTTTTGGAGCAAGAAACTCGATTTATATCATTAACCTGGAGAAAACCCTGGAGTCTCTAAAGACAGCGCGGGAATTCCTTAAAGGGCTGGCTATTAAAGGCGAAACCATCCTTTTTGTGGGCACTAAAAAACAGGCCCAGGCTATGGTCGCTGAACAGGCTAAGGCCTGCGGAATGCCTCATGTATCCTCCCGCTGGCTGGGAGGCCTTTTGACTAATTTTTCCACCATCAAGAAGTCAGTGGCCCGGCTTAAAGATATTGATAAAATGAAAGAAGACGGCAGGCTGGCTAATTTTACCAAAAAGGAAGTCGGTTTGATGATGCGGGAAAGGGGAAAGCTGGAGAACAGCCTTGGCGGCATCAAGGATATGGAGCGCCTGCCGGCGGCCTTGTTTGTGGTGGATTCTAAAAAAGAGGAGCTTGCCGTGGCCGAGGCCAGGAAGTTAGGCATACCGGTGGCCGGGCTTATTGATACTAATTGTAATCCGGAGTTAATTGATTACCCGATTCCCGGAAATGACGATGCTATCAAATCAATCAAGCTGATAATCAGCCTGGTGGCGGAGTCTATAGCTGAGGGAAGAAAGGGATTCCTGGATTATTTAACCCAGGCCAGCGTTAAGCCCGATATATCCGAGATTCAGGGCCCTTCCGAAGGCGCTAAGGTTGAAAGTGAAGATATTAAGGTAAAAGAAGAAATAGTTGAGCTGGCCGAGAAGGTCGCGGGCGTGGATAATAATGATGCTAGTATAAAGCATCCCTTAAAAACCAAGCCGGCAGATTCAACGTTTGACGCCAAGAATAAAAGGAGAATCAAGAAATGAACGCTTCCTTAGAACAGATTAAGAAACTACGCGAGACTACTTCTTTGGGAGTGTCTGATTGTAGGAAAGCTTTGGAAGATTCCAAGGGTGACCTGCCCAGGGCGCTGGAGATTTTAAAGAAAAGGAGCCTGGAGATTGCCGCGAAAAAGGCGGATCGCGCCGCGGGCGCGGGCAGAGTGGTTTCTTATGTGCATTTTGACAACAAGGTCGGAGTTTTAGTGGAGATTAACTCCGAAACAGATTTTGCCGCCCGTAACGAAGAGTTTATAAAATTTAGCTCTGATGTGGCTTTGCACATTGCCGCGATGGGGCCTAAGTATGTAAAGCGGGAAGAAGTTCCGGCAGAGACAGCGAAGGAACAGCTTGACGTCGAGAGCTTCTATAAACAGTCCTGTCTCTTAGAGCAGGCCTTCGTGAAGAATCCTTCACTTACGATTAAGGAATACCTGAATTCACTGGTAGGTAAAATTGGGGAAAATATCCTGATTCGCCGCTTCGCCCGTTTTCAGCTGGGGCAGTAGTGCGCTGTTACATAAAATTTTTAATAACAGCGCACAGAGCAATTGAGCAA
>CAKKRH010000004.1 GCA_919902675.1 Omnitrophica bacterium GWA2_41_15 | reverse complement strand
AAGATGGGGATGGATTTAATCTACGATGTGGCCCACAATATCGCCAAATTGGAAAAGCATAAAGTCTACGGTAAGGAAAAACTTCTCTGCGTGCATCGTAAAGGCGCTACCCGGGCCTTTCCTCCCGGGCATCCTGAGCTTCCCCTTAAATACCAAAAGACCGGCCAGCCGGTGATCATCCCCGGAGATATGGGGAGGAATTCGTATTTACTCTCCGGCACCGAAAAGGCCGCGGAGACCTTTTACTCCACCTGTCACGGAGCTGGCCGGGTAAAATCGCGCACTGCCGCGGCCAAGGCCTTTGATGCCAATAAAATAATCAGCGAGCTTAAAGCCAAAGGCATCTATGTAATGGCTTCCGGCCGGGGGA
This sequence comes from Omnitrophica bacterium GWA2_41_15, assembly GCA_919902675.1. Taxonomy (GTDB): domain Bacteria; phylum Omnitrophota; class Gorgyraeia; order Gygaellales; family UBA12090; genus UBA12090. The sequence goes on along the minus strand of CAKKRH010000004.1, from coordinate 2,224 downwards.
CAATTGTTGAGGAGGCACCGCTGGCTTATAAAGATATTAATCAGGTTGTTGATGTGGTTAGCGGGGCTGGGATTTCTAAAAAGGTCTGCCGGATGCGGCCGGTAGGAGTTATCAAGGGTTAGGGAGTCCTGAGCGACTTGAAGGACGGTAAAGGAATAAAGTTATGTTAGAGCTAAAATTCATTCGGGAAAATTTGGATTTGGTTAAGGACGCCTTGCGTAAGCGTAATTCCAAGATAGAGATAGATAGCCTGATTGAGCTTGATGATAAGCGCCGAAAGGTTTTATTAGAGCTTGAGGACCTCAGGGCTAAAAAGAACCTGGCTAATGATGAAATCTCCAAACTTTTAAAAGAAAAGCAGGACCCCAGAGAAAAAATCTCCTCAATGAAAGAAATCGCGCTTGGAATTGATTCTTTGGAAAAAGAGTTAAAGGAATACGAACCTCAGCTCAGCCGGATGCTTTTAAACATTCCTAATATTCCGCATACATCCATTCCGGCGGGAGATGCCGGTGCCAATAAGATCGTCCGCTCCTGGGGCGAACCCAAAAGAACAGCTAATGCCGCCCGAAGCCACATTGAGCTGGCCGAGCATCTGGATATTATTGATTTTACCCGGGCGACCAAACTCACCGCTTCCAATTTTATTCTCTATAAAGGAGACGGGGCCCGTTTAGAGAGGGCGTTGTATAATTTTATGCTTGACCTGCATACCTCCAAACACGGCTATAAGGAAATATTTCCTCCTTTCCTGGTTAACCGGGCCTCAATGACCGGCACCGGTCAACTGCCAAAGCTGGAAGATGATATGTACCGGCTTAAGGATGACGATTTGTTTTTAATTCCCACTGCCGAGGTCCCCCTGACTAATATCTTCCGCGATGAAATTCTTAATGAGGAGGATCTACCCATTTATTATACTGCCTATACCGCCTGCTTTAGGAGGGAGGCCGGCTCTTACGGCAAAGACACCAAAGGCCTGATGCGGGTGCATCAATTTGATAAAGTTGAATTGGTAAAATTCGTTAAGCCGGAAAGCTCTTACGATGAGCTGGAGAAACTGCTGAATAACGCTGAAACCGTATTACAGCTTTTAGGCCTGCCTTACCGGGTGTTAATGTTATCTACCGGGGATATCAGCTTTGCCGCCAGCAAGTGTTATGATATTGAGGCCTACGCTCCCGGAGTGGATAAGTGGCTGGAGGTTTCCAGTTGTTCCAATTTTGAATCCTTTCAGGCCCGGCGAGCCAATATAAAATACCGCCGCCAGGCCGATAAAAAAACAGATTACCTGCATACCTTAAACGGCTCGGGGGTAGCCTTGGCCCGGACAATGATTGCCATCTTAGAAAATTATCAACAGCCCGACGGCACAGTCTTAATCCCCGAAGTCTTAAGGCCCTATTTCAATGGAAAAGAAAGAATCAGCCGATAGGCTTTTTAGCGACCTCAAGGTGCCATCCAAAGGCAAATTACAGGAATATTTCCTGGTTTTGCTTAAGTTTTTATCCGGGATATGCCTATTGCCTATCGTTTACGCGGTTACAATTCATTTCTCCGGGGAATTGCTTAAGCTTGAGCCGGCAGTTAAGGGTCCTTTTATCTGGGGTATAGTCGCTTTTATCATGACATATTTTTTTGTCTGGGAGCCGGCGGTATTTTTTAAAAAGGGCCAGCGGATTCTAGAGTTTATGTTTCGCTTTTTCTCGCCCTTAGTTAAAATCGCCCCTTTTGTCCTGCCGATCTATACTATTTTGCTTTGTCTGGGCTATTTGATTCTGACCAAGATGGCCGATACGCGGGAATTCCTTACTCTTTTTATATTCGGCATCGGTTTCAGCCTGGCCCTGCATCTGGTATTTTCCGCCAAAACCCTGCGCTCCAAAGCTGGGGATAAGCTCAGATCAAATTATATCTTTGGCTTTTCCTGGATTTATATCCTGGACGCTTTACTCTTAGCCCTATTCTTTAACCTGGCCTTTGAGAATTTTTCTTTCCTGACCTTTTTTAACAGTTCTTACCAGATATCCCGGTCTATTTACTTAGCGGCCTTCCGTCAATTATTTCTATAGTCTCAAGATGCAAAAATGTATTTTTTCCTAATCTTATCTCTTAATTCTTAATTCTGTTTTTGGGAGAGGTGGCTGAGCGGTTGAAAGCGGCAGTCTTGAAAACTGTTGTGGGGGCAACTCCACCGTGAGTTCGAATCTCACCCTCTCCGCCA
>CAKKRH010000003.1 GCA_919902675.1 Omnitrophica bacterium GWA2_41_15 | reverse complement strand
ATTGCTCAATTGCTCTCTCGCGCTGTTATTAAAAATTTTATGTAACAGCGCACTAGGGGAAGGCCTAATTTTTTGAATTAGGTTTCTGATTTAGCTATTTTGAAAAGTTGATCGCGGGCGGCATCCGTAATTTGGGTGAACTTTATGCCCAGAAAATACTTTTTACATTTTTCCATCCGGCAGTAGGCAATTTCCCCCTCGCTTTTTATGGCCGGGGAACCTGGGGGTAAAAATTCCAGGCATATGGGGAGTCCTTTAGGAAGAAATAAGAGTATTTCCGTGCCTAAGGCGGCGCCGTTTTTAGAAATATCCCGGCTTTGGCTGCTGATAGGCAGGGAGCAGGGCGATACCAGCGAGGCGTCCTTAATATTAATATTTACCGGAATATTCAGAGGAAGCCTTTCTGACTCGCGCCAGAAAGGCAGGCCGGAAAGCGGAGGCTGTTTAGCTATGAATTTTTCAAACGCGAAGATTTTATCCTCCGGCCCATAATAAAAATCCAGGGCCTTGAGTATGGAATAGGCGGGGCTGGCCAAGGGTTCGATTTCCAGGCCGCATAATTTGGCCAGGCTGTCTATTGACGCGGTATCTAAAGGGTTGGCGCAGGCGGCGAACAGGGTGGCGTTAACCTTAAATAAAGGAAAAATCAAATTCTGGCGGCAGAAATCTTCATTGACAAGATTAAGGATGTCCGGATTGATTTTGTAATCGGCGATTCGCGCGTAAGGTATTCCGCTCTCCCGGGCGAAGAATACACAAAGGTCATCCGGCGAAAGAAAACTTAATTTTATCAGTGTTCCCCAGAGTGATTTCTTGTATCTTTGCGCTTCCTGTTTGGCGCAGAGCAGCTGTTGGGGAGTAATCCAGTCAGCCTGGATAAGTTTATCTTCTAAGCCTGGCATCTTATTTTGCCCCTCCGGGGTAGTATTTCTTCAGGAATTCAGACAATGTTTCCGAGACCTTTTGCTCGTCAATGATATATAAGCCAGCCTTGGTTAATTCATTCTGAGGCAGTTGATATTTTTTCTGCACCGCGGTAAGGGTCTCGGATTGCTGTTTGGCGATATTCAACAGGACGCGGTTGTCCTTGAGGATATCATAATACTCCAGCCCTTGCCGGACGATCAGCTTCAGGTCTTCGTTTTCCCAGGGCTTGGTGATAAAACGGTAAAGCTGGCCGTTGTTAATGGCCTTGATGGCGCTTTCCAGATCGGGATAGCCGGTGAGCAGCATCCGGATGGTGTCCGGATAGGTCTGCTTTACCTTGATTAAGAAATCTATCCCGGATATGGTGGGCAGTTTATTATCCGAGATGATTAGATCCGCCCCGGAGATGCTTTTGAGCTTATCCCAGGCTTCATTGGCATCGCTGGCGGTGTAGATTTCCCGGTCATCCTGGCGCAATAACCGCGAGATGCTGCTTAGGATATTTTGTTCATCGTCAACCAGCAGAATTTTATGTTTTAGCACCTTTGTCCTCCGATTGCTTGATCATATTTTCAATAGAAAGTTTGGCCGCTGAAGGGGTCATCTTGGTAAACATAATTCCCATTCCCGGCGGTTGTATCTCGCCTTTTTCATTTTTGACCGGTTTCGAGCGGCTCCAGGCCACTACCCCCTCGGCGTGGACTATTTTTTTGTGGGGCTCTTTTCCCAGCTCGAACATTACCTCTATTTTGGTCTGGGGAGGCTCAATCTTATCGGTGGCCACAAACATCCCTCCGGCGGAAACATCCTGGGCCTCAATCATTTGCCAGAAGCTGTTACTGCGGTATTCCACCGATAGTTTTAAAAATGCCCTTTTGTGTTTTCTTTGTTCTTCCCAGTTAGTCATTTTTCCTCCTGTCCTTGCTTTTTAGGCAGGCTGATAGTGAAAGTAGCCCCCTTCTCCGGGGCACTTTCCGCCTTTATTTGCCCCTTATGGCTTTTTATAATATTATAGCTTACTGACAGCCCTAGCCCTGAGCCGGTTTTTTTGGTGGAAAAAAACGGGTCAAAAATCTTCGGTAGGATTTCAGGGGCGATCCCGGGGCCGGTATCGGAAATCTTGATATAAACATTATCGGTATCTTCGCTGGTAGACAAGGTGACGGTGCCTTTTTCCTGAATTGCCTGTGAGGCGTTGATTAAGAGGTTTAAAAACACCTGGGATAGTTGGGTGGAATCGGCAAAGACTTGGGTTTTGGCCTGATAGTCCTTGACCACGGCGATTTTAAATTTTATCTCATTCCAGACGATTGAAAGAGTGGATTCCAGGATTTGGTTTATATCCACCAGGTTGACCGCGGATTCGCTTTGTTTGGAAAATGTCCTGAGGTCAGAAACTATCTTTTTAATGCGCAGGGCCCCTTCCAAAGATTCCGCGGAGATAGCGCTCAAGTCTTCCAGGATGGTTTTGTTTTTGGGATTATCCAGCGGGACTATTTTGGCTAAAGCGCGGGCGTAGTCTTTTAGGCTTTCCAGATTGCTTATCAGAAAGCCCAGAGGATTATTTACTTCATGGGCAATCCCGGCGGCCAGCACCCCAACAGAGGCCATTTTTTCCATCTGCACCAATTGCAGCTCAACACCCTTGACAATCTTTACATTTTCGCCTATTTTTTTCTGGTAGCGTTTGTTGAGATAATAGCCGTAAGCGGCCAGAATAGCGGTAAAAATAATTAGATAGCCTATAATGAGCATTGTTTCAACCTTTTTAACCGCCTCCCTTAACCACCTGAATCATGCTCCATAGCGGTAGGAATATCGCCAGGCACATCCCCATAACCACCACGCCTAAAATAGCGGTCATAATCGGCTCAATCATGGTAGTGAGATTGCGCACCATTGAGCGGACCTCGGACTCAAAGAACTGGCATAAAGAATCAAGCATTAAGCCCAGCGAACCGCTTTTTTCACCCACCGAAATCATATAACCGACCAGGCGGGGGAAAAACTTGCTGTTTAAAACCGCGCCCGATATTCCTTTACCATCGGAAACATCGTGTTTAATTTTTTCTATTTCTTTGGAAAGGACTACATTCCCGATAGTCAGAGCCACGATATCCATAGTCTTAAGTACCGGCAATCCCGCCTGGTAGAGGACGCTTAACATCGAGGCAAAGCGCAGCATAGTGATTTTGGTATAAATCTTACCAACAATAAGCATTTTAAATTTTTGGCCGTCCCACCAAAACCTCCCTTTTTTGGTATTGATGAATTTCTTAAAACCAAAGGCTCCGGCGGCTATGGAGGGGAAGGTGATATACCAGTAATTCTTTAAGGCGTATCCGGCGATAATCATAATCTGGGTAGGCAGGGGAAGCGCTACCTTGGCATCGCTGTAGATTTTAGCAAACTGGGGTATGACAAATACAGAGAGGACTATAATCGCGATTACCATCGCGATTACTACCATAATAGGATAGCGGAAGGCGGCCGAGATGTTGTTTTTGGTCTCCGCGTCATCCTCAAGCATATTAGAAAGCCTAAAGAGCACGCTTTCCAGGACCCCCGCGCTTTCTCCGGCAACTACGGTGTTGACATAAAGGTCGGAGAAGACATTGGGGTGTTTGGCCATGGACTGGGAAAGGCTTAAGCCTCCGCTGATGTCGTGAACTAATTGATTTAAGGCCTTTTTTAGAGGGAGGTCTTCGGTTTGTTCTGCCAGGGCTCCCAGGCCTTCCATTATGGGTATGGCTGCTTTGATGATGGTGGCAAACTGGCGGGTGAAAATAACTAAAGCCTGGGAATTTACCTTGGCGTCGGATTTAAATATACCGCTTGAAGAAGGGGCCTTTTCGTTTTTTAAACTGATAGTTATAGGCATATAGCCTAACTTTGCCAGCTGGGTGGTTACCTCGATTTCTCCGCTGGCCTGAAGCTCGCCTTTGATTAGTTTGCTTTTGGAATCTGTGGCTTTATAGATGTATGTAGGCATTAGTTAAAAAGGTTAAGGTTGAGGTCAAGGTTGTCTTAACTTTAGCCTCGACCTAATCTTATTAAGTAAGGTTAAAATCTTTGATTACTGAGTTTACTAGTTCGGCGTTTATTTTATCCGCTTTTTGGGCAAAGCCGGTCATCAGGGTCAAATCGCAGACTGTGTTTATCCTGCGCGGGATACCTCCTGAGTATCTAAAAACCGCGTTTAGTCCCTGCTGGTCAAAAATGGCAGGACTTGATTCCTGCCTGCCGGATGTTTTTACGCGATGAGAGATATATTTTCCGGTATCATCTTCGCTAAACGCCCCTAAATAACAGCGGATAGCCACCCTCTGGTCAAAAGGTTTGTTGCCTTCAACCTTGTCTTTGAGTTCAGGCTGGCCTAAAATCAATAAGGTTAAAAGAAACCGGTTTTCGGTCTGGAAATTTAAGATTAAACGTAATTGTTCAAAAAGCTTGATGTCTTCAATAGTGTGGGCCTCATCAATAATTACTATATTTTCTTTGCCCTCCTGGGCGTTATCTAAGAGTATTCCCTGAAGTTTTTCCAGTAAAGGGTCGGTTAAGAGCTCAGTTTTTTTATCCGGAAGCCCTTGAGGGCTTAGGCCGCGTACCATTGCCCGTAATAATTCTACCGGTTCGGAATAAGAAGGGCTGGTGATAAAGGCCGCGCGCACCTTATCCTTGCCCAGGTCATTTAAGAGGGTTTTTCCCAAAAGGGTCTTACCGCAGCCAAATACTCCGGTTAACATCGCGCATCCCAGGCCCTGGGTAACGCAATAGCTAAGTTTCATCAGGGCATCTTCGTGCTGGGCCGAGAGATAAATAAATCGAGGGTCAGGAGTATTTTGAAAGGGTTTTTCTTTTAATTGCCAGTATGCTTCGTACATCGAAAATTATAACAAGGCAATGTCGAATTTCTAATGCCGAATGCCAAACGAATGACTAGTTTATTAATGTCCAATGTCTAAAAATTACATTTGGTTATTTAAGCATTATAAATTCATTCGTCATTCGGATTTCGTCATTCGATATTCAACTATGTTCTTATCCGTTTATTTCTTTCTACTCAACCAACTGGCTACCCTTTTTTGGTAGTCTTCAAAATCCGAGGTTTTGACATCTATTTTAGCCGGGGCGATTTTTATCTCAGGAATCCCGGTTTTAAGAAAAGGCTCTACCTTGGTCACAGTGGCGGCCTTCAAGTCTACCTGGCCTTCGCAAACCCGGGATATCTCCTCAATAGAGGTGAGGCCGTTTATAGCCTTGGTGATGCCGTCCTCGCCCAGAGTGCGCATACCCTTTTCCTGGGCCTTTTTGCGCAGGGCTATGGTTGAATCCTGGGAAATAATCATTTCCCTTAATTCGTCGTCAATTACCATCAGTTCAAATATCCCTGAGCGGCCCCAGTATCCGGTGCCTTTACAGTAATCACAGCCTTTACCGCGGTATAAAATGGTGTTCGGTTTATCTTTGAGCCCCCATTTTTCCAAGATAGTCTTGGAAGGGGAATAGGATTCTTTACAGCGCGGACAAATAGTTCTGATCAGGCGCTGGGCCATTACCCCAATCATACTGGCGGAAATCAGAAACGGCTCAACCCCCATATTGATAAGGCGGGTAACCGCCGAAGGGGCATCGTTGGTATGCAGGGTAGAGAAAACCAGATGCCCGGTTAAGGCGGCTTGGATGGAAATCTGGGCGGTTTCGGCATCGCGGATTTCACCCACCATTATTACGTCCGGATCCTGTCTGAGGATGGCCCTTAAGCCGTTGGCAAAAGTGATGCCGGAACGTTGATTTACCTGTATCTGGCGGATAAGCCCTAGGCGGTATTCCACGGGGTCTTCGATAGTGATAATGTTGCGGTCAACCGTGTTTATTCTCATCAGCGCCGAATATAGGGTAGTGGTTTTTCCGTTACCGGTGGGGCCGGTGGAAAGAATTATTCCGTAAGGCTTCGCGAGCAGGTTTTCGTATCTTTTCAGCTCTTCGTAGGTGGTGAAGCCCAGTTTTTCCAGGCCGATCATAACCGATGAGGTGTCCAGAATACGCATAACCATATTCTCCCCGTAAATAGTCGGCACCGTGGAAACGCGAAAGTCGATTATCTTGTCATCAATCTTGGCCTGGAAATGTCCGTCTTGGGGAATCCGGCTTTCGGCGATATCCATCCCGGATAAAACCTTGATTCGGGAGAGCATGGCCATTTCCCATTCTTTGGGAGGGGTGGGTATTTCGTGGAGTATGCCGTCTATGCGGAATCTGATCCGGGTGATATCTTGCTCGGGTTCGATATGGATATCCGAGGCATGGTCCCGGACTGCCTGGGCCAGGACAACATCTACCAGTTTGACGATTGAGGAGCCGCTGGAGACGGCCTCTATTAACTGGCCCTCGCTGGCTCCTTGAGTTAATCCGGCCAGCATATCCGCTATCGCCGAGCGTTCGGCGTTTATTTTGTTTAAGACGTTTTTTATCTCTTCGGAGCTGGAAAGATAAATATCTAAAGGCATGCCGGTATGCATTTGGATATGGTCAATGGAATAAAGATCGCTGGGCTCGGTCATGGCAATCTGCAGGGTGCCGTTTTCGATTTTTACCGGGATAGCCTGGGTTTGCTGAGAAAGCGCGGGGGGCATAATTTTTAAAAGCTCTTCGCCGGGCATAAAGTTATCCAGATTTATGTAGTTAAAGCCTTTGCTTTTGGCAATAGTTTCATAAAGGGAAGCCCTGGAGAGCAGGCGGCTTTCGATAATGATGTTTTCAAGCGGTCTTTTTAACTTTTTTGTTTCTTCTATAGCCCGTTGAAGCTCTTCCTGTTTTATTAGGCTTGAATTTAGGAGAAGATTTTGCAGTTCTTCGTCAGTCATGGGGCTTGGACTCCCGGAGCTCTTTTTTAATTTGATTCATCCAGGATTTTACTTCTCTCATATCATCGGCTTTGGATGAGAGCTTCAGATAGCGGGAGTAATACTCAAGGGCCCGTTTTTTGTCGTTAAGATAGCTTTCATAAAGAACTGCCAGGTTATAATAAGCGTTTTTATCTTTAGGGTTTAAGCTGACAGCTTTTTTGAGAGAGCCAGCAGCGTGCGCGTATTGATTATTTTTTAGATACATAACCGCCAGGTTATAATGAAGGTCGGAATCCTCAGGATTTTTTTTTATTGCCTCAAGATAATAGGATATGTTTTCTGGAGGACTGCTTTCCTGTCCAGGCTCGGGGTATCCTTCCTGGGTTATTTTTTTTATTTTACCGGCACCTGTTTCTTGTCTCGCGTCGGTTGCGTTAAGTCCGGAAAATAAATCTGGCCCGGATGAGTTTTTTAAAATTTCCTGGGCTTTTTTGAATTCCTCATCAGCGGCCGCGTAGTTACCTTCTTGCATGAGTTTTTTGCCTGAGGCGAAATACTCTCTGGCTTCCCGGGTTGCGGCCTCCTGGGCGTTACAATAATTCAAAGTCCAAAAATCAAAAATCAAAATCACAAACCAAACCCCAAAAATTTTTTTAATAGGTTTTGATATTTTTAAACTCATTTTTTTTCTGTACCGAAGGTTACGGTGGATTCGCTATTCAAGAAAAGATCTGTTTCCGCGTTTTCCGGGGAGTCTTTAGACTGATAAAGTTCTACTTCTATTTTTTTGTTTTCATCCGGCTCATCCGGCGTCAGGCTGGAGGAGGCTTCAGCTGTGTGTATGCTCTTAAGAATATTGGTAATCTGTGAGGCCTGGTTTTCAAACTCTTTTAGTTTGGCCTTGGTTTGGGTAAGTTGATTTTTTAATTCCTCTCTTTCCAGTTGGACGGCGACATTTTGTTCCCTGAGGGCCGCGGACTCTTTTTCTATTTCCTTGTATTTAGATTGAATATCTTTCAGTCCAGACCGGGTCTCGGTTAATTTTTCGCTTAATACCAGTATTTTGTCCGCGCGTTTACCCAATTCCAGGGTATTACGCTTAATGGTTTCATCGGCTTTAACGTATTCGTTTTTTAAATCAGTGTAGTTTTTAGACAGTTCTTCAGAGCGAACCTGTAGTTGTTTTAATTGTTCCTGGAGCATCAGAGCGTCTTGACCCGTGGCTTTGGCTTCCTCAATTTCTTTGGTAAGCTTAAGCTTTTCTTCTTTAAGGGCCTCTAATTGATTTTTAAGAGGGGTGAGCTCATTATCCAGGGCTTGGTTTCTCTGGGTGAGGACTAGGATGGCGTCTTCCAGCTGTTTGGCCCTTTGGAGCGTTTCCCGATTTTGTTTTATTTCGGTTTCTTTTTCCTGGACTGCCTGAGAAAGGCTGCCATGGGCATCGCGCAGTTGTTCTCCTAATGTATCAAGCTTTATAGTAAGAGAAAGATTGGTTTCTTTAAGCTGTGAGCCGGCCTTTTCCAGGGCAGCCTTTTCCAGCTTCGCCCTTTTAAGTTCTTCAGATAGATTGTTCAGGTTTTTGGCCAAAAACTGCCTTTGAATCAGTTCGCTTTTGAGTTGAACGATTTCTTTCTGCTGTTTTTCAGAGGCCCGGGTTAAATCCTGGGTTTTGGCTCTATAGGAAGTGTTTTCTTTGAGGATGTCCGGTATTTTCGTCTCAATAGAATTCAGGGTTTTATTAAGATTCTCCAGTTGTTTTTTAATTTCGTTTTCTTTGCCCGGCTTCAAGTTTAAGCCGGTTATTAATTTCTCGGCCGTGTAAACTTTTTCGCGCAGCTCTTTGGTCAACTCCAGGCTTACCCTGGACTGGGTAAGGTCTTTGGTGAGGATTTCATTTTGAGCGGTGATATCCTGCAGCAGTTTCTCCAGGTCCGCCCGTTGATTCTTTTCTTTGAGAAAGGTTGTGTTTATTGAATGATTGACCAGGACAAAGCCGCGCAGAAGCCCTTGCAGCTGCTTAACCTGCGACTGCAGCTTGATAACATTCTGTTGCAGAGATTCTTTATCTTTAACGCCAAGGTCTTCGCTGTTCTTAAGCGGCCGCAGGAGAAATAGCATAACTGAGCCTATTATTGCCAAAAAGATAAGCAAAGCCAAAAGTTTTTTGTCTTTCATCTATTTTAGGCCTCCGGCTTGTTTTAGCGCGCGTATATCCAATTTAAAGCTCCGTGGGATTGCGGTGATCAGCCCGGTTTCGTAAGCGATAAGCGGTTCGTTATTATCCTTTATTATACGTGCGGTAACAAAAATTAGCAAGTCTGTTTTTTCCGCGGGGCTGGATTCCGAGGCCCCGATATTTTTACGGTTAAAGAAAAATCCCAGGATAGGGATGTCGCCCAAAATCGGGATCTTTTTAGTGGTTACCGAGGAATCGGATTTTACCAGGCCTCCGATGACTACGGTCTGGCCGTCTTTGATCATTACTTCGGTTTCTACCGTGCGGGTTAAGGTTATGGGCGCGGCGTCAAGGCCTTCAATCTGTAACCAGCTGTCGATACTGCTTATTTCGGGCCTCAGGGACAATTTTATGTGGCCGTCAGGAGAGATATGCGGGGTAACCTCTAACTGTACCCCCACTTTTTTTTCTTCGGACCAGCCGGTAATTTCCATATTGCCGCTGGTTTCGTTTCTTTCATAGGTAGGCAGAGGGATGTCTTTTCCCACATGGATGGAGGCCTTCTGGTTGTTGGTAGCGACTACCCTGGGATTAGCGATCAACCGGGTGCTGGAGCGTCTTTTTAGGAAATCAAAGACGGATTTTAAGGAGCTGGCGTCTAAGGTGCCGAAGGCGAACTTACTGGTGGCGGCGGCGGGAAAGGCGTAAGGGTGTCCGGTGGGAAAATCGGTAGGAACGGCCAGGCTGCCCGGAGGAAGGACATTTTCCATCCATTGTCTTTCGCCTTTGGCCTGGAAGGGCAGGGTAGTCGGCCGGGAAGCCCCGGTGGCCTGAAGAGTGGTGGTCCAATCAATTCCTAAGCGGTCGTATTTAGTGAGCGAAGTTTCAATCAGCCTGGCTTCAATCAGCACTTGGTAGGTGGGGTTGTCCAAGCCGGGGATAATCAGTTCAATTTTATTGATCACCGAGAGGGTATCGGTAACGATAATGGAATTGGAGCGGCTATCGGCTTCAATAGAGCCTTCAACGGTTAAGACCTTGGAGAGAGTATCTTTTAATTTCAAGGCATCGGCGTTATTCAGCCGGAAAAGCTTGGTCTGTTTGCCTTCCTGCTGGGCTTCCTCGGAGGTGGTTACTTTAATTACATTTTCTTTTTTGGTGTAGATAAATCCGTTGACGGTGATGATGGAATCCAGGGCCTCCTCTACCGAGACATTGGTTAACTGCACGGTAACTAGCCCGGAGACTTTTTCAGAGAAGACAATGTTCAGGCCATATTGTTTACTGATCTGCCTCAGGACATCTTTAATGTCCACTTCGCGGAATTCCAGGGATTCAATAACCTGTTTTTCCGCCTGTGTTTTTTGAGGGTATCCGGGTTTAGGCCAAAAACAGAAGATAATAAGAATAACAAATAAATTAAAGATTTTATTTTTTTTCATCTTTCACCTCTTCTTGTTAATAACCAATAATCAATCCTTCGACACTACGGTCTAAAGACCGTGGTTTGCTCAGGATTGATACTAAAGAGCGGCGTAACCTTTCCCCGCCCTAAAGAGACTGGGTCATAATGGCTTTTTCTTGCCGGATAGGCGGGGTTTTCTAACCCCGCCTCGTCGAGAGCGGGACAAGAATGTCCCGCCTATCCCTCAAAAAATGCTCATTTGGCACAGTCTCTAAAGGGCGGGGTTTGAACGCCGCCGAATGTATCAAAATAGAGAAAGCTTTAGTTTGATTATTGGTAAATTGGTTATTGGTTATTATTTGGTTATTGTTGTTTGGTGTTTGGTTATTATTCGCGGTTCGATGTTTGATGATTAATAAATCATTCCTTTGGCAGTGCCAGATAAAAACTCTGGGTGCCTCTTTTTAAAAGGATTTTATCTTTTTCTATTGCCACTACTTCATAATCGCCTACTTTGTCGCCGCTTTTGACAATCTCATTATTGATAAAGGCGAAGCCGCTTTTATCCGCCCCAAAAGATATCCCTTTAAGTTCAAGGTCGGCCCGCTGGTATTCCCGGCTTATCTTAGAGGCGCTAAAGGGGTCTCTTCCCCAGGGGACATTCTCCCGTTCTTTCTGCAGGCTGATGGTGCCGGAATCAGCGGTTATTGCCGCGGCTGCCTGCGTGAGGGCGGAAGCGGAAGAATTTTTGGGTCCAGCCGCCGAGGTCTTGGAAGAAGAAACCGAAACGGTATTTTTTTTCGGTTTCTTCCCGAAGCTTCCGGCGAGGATAGCGATCAAGGCAACAATGCCTATTATCGTAACCCCCAGCTCAATTTTTTCCTTTTTCTCCATTAACCTTAACCTCGACCTTAAACTTTATCTCTTTATTATTATATTTCCCAAATCATATATGTGCTCAGCAAGAGATTAGCGCTTAACTCAATCGGTTTTTCCTGGTTTTTTTCCGGAGTTTTTTTTGTTTCGCCGTCTAATTCTTCCGCCTCTTCTTCTTTCTTTTCTATTGTCAGGCGCTCAATAATGAAATTCGTGGGCAATTCGTTCACGGCCTTTATGTATTCGGCCAGGGTCTGATATGAACAGCTCATGACTACTTCAACATAGATTTTGGTTACTCCGGCCGGCAGGTTTTCGTTTTCCGCTTTCAGGTCATCTCTTGGCCGTATGGAGCTCACATTGATATTAAGATTATTTGCCGGCATGGCCAAAGATTGAATCAGCCGGGGAAGCTGTTTGGTGGAGGCTCCCATATTTCTTAATTCCTGGGCCTTCTTTTCCAATTCTCCCATTTCTTTCTGGGGGTTAGGGAAATTTCTGATCAGCCCTTCGGATTCAGACAACTTATCCTGGGCGGATTTAAACTCCGCTTTTAAATTATTGCTGTATTTAAATACCGGCCTCCCCAGAAGCATATAAAGCAGAATCAGGGAGGTAAGAAGAATAAAAGATGTGATGCTGACCCGAAAAAGTTTGTTCTGGGGTATTTTAAGATATCCTGGCATAGCTAATTTGTGTAATCAGTTGTTTCCAATCAATAATCTAAATGGGATAAGCCTTAAACCCGAAACACTAAACTCTAAATTCTAAACAAACTCAAAACCATAAACCCAAAACAAATAGTTTATAAAAGCTGTTTTTGAGTTTTAAGTTTGGGATTTTGGATTTGTTTAGTGTTTCGGGTTTAGGATTTAGAGTTTACCATTTATTACCTCAAGGTTTAATACTTCATCCGGCAGGCTATTTCAAAATTTGCCGCCGGGATCGCCGAATACATATCCTGTTCGCTGGAAACCAGCTGGACATTGCTGAAAAACGGAGAATCCCCCAGGACCATTAGATACTGGGAGAGCTCCAGGTCCACAATGGTATATTTGGAAAATATTTTACCCGCCAGCCGTAATTCCTTCGGCTCTTTATTTTCAACCACGGTTATTTTAGAAAGGATTACTTCTTTGGGGGTAATGGTGCTTAATTCTTTGAATACGCCGTACCACAGTGGCTGGCTGCCGCTGGCCTGCTCTAAAAGTTTTTTTCTCTGATCCAGCTTGGTTTTTATTTCCAGATATTCTCTGGCTTTGGTCGCGGCCGGCGCGAGCTTTTTTACCTCACGGGCGGTGGCTGTAATAAATTTATTATAGTTGCGCGCCCCTATAAAACAGACCGCGTAATAGAGAAGGTTTAGAGACAGGATTAAAGGGAAAGATATCTTTAAAATAATGCTTAAGAAGGCGGCTTTCTGCTCCAGCTTTTCTTTTGCCGGGAGAAGATTTATTTTTCCGCCGCTTCCTAAACAAAGGCCGAAGGCGCAGGCTAAATGCGGCGCGGCCTGCTCCATTACCAGCTCCTGCTTGAATACCGCGCTGTCCTTCCAGGTTTTGGCGGCCTTAAGGACGTTTAAAGGCTCTACTTTTTTTAAACCTTGGAGATTATGGACCAGGAATTGGGGCAGGTTTTTTAACCGGGAATTTCCTCCGGTAAGATACAGCTCTTCCGTCGGGTTGGTTTTAAAGGTGGAGACGTAATAAGTGAAGGTGCGGTTTATTTCCATAACCAGCCTCTCCAGGGTGGGCCTGAGCATGGTGGAGATCTGTTCTCCGGAAAGGATGCCGAAGTCGGTAAGAAATTCAATTTTGGCTTCTTCCTCTAAAGGTATTCCGCATTGGCGCTTGATTTTTTCCGCGTCTTCGGCGTTGATAGTTATCGGCCCTGTTGGCGTTGATATAGAGCGGGTCATCGCGTGGGTAAAATGTTCGCCTCCGATAGGGATCTCCCGGGAGAAGGCCAGATCGCGGCCGCGGTAAAAATTAAGGGTAGAGCTGTTGGCTCCGCTGTCTAAGAGGGCCACGGTTTTCGTGGGCGGGATTTCCAGGCAGAAAGGAAGAATGTTGCCCAGGGCATCGGCGATTGTATTAATTGCTATGGGTCTGATGCCCATTTCTTTAAGCAGTTCCACCTGTTCCTCTAAAAGCAGGCGGTCGCATGCCACGCAGGTGATCTGCAGGGTCTCCAGGCCTTTTTCATCGCGGATTGAGCCGGTAATAAAGAAATCAAAAGAGATGTTCTCCAGGGATAGCTGGAAAGGCAGGCGTTTTTTTAATTCTATGCTTACCGCCCCCCGGAGATCTTTTTTGTTCAGAAGCGGGACATTAAGCGAAAAGATAAATACGCCTTTTCCCCAGACGGCAATCCTGCCCAGGGTGGTTTTAATCCGGGCCTCGGCGATAAATTCCTTGACGAATTCCTTGATGATCCTTTTCTTTTCTTGCGGCTTATCCTTTACCGCCTGGGTGATGGTGCGGGTGATGTAGTTGGTGATGGCGTATCCCTTGGCGCTTTTTTGAAGCTGCAAGAGCTTGATAGAGTGGGAGCCGATATCAATGCCGATGATATTCTGGGCCGAGGCAAAGACATTCCCAACCAAAGAAAAAATATTCAGCAGAGGGAGCTTGAATTTTGGAGTAGCGGATAGGTTCTTGGTATTTTCCGAATTAATATCGTCCATTTTTAAAAATTCTACAGCCCCGGGCCCCGGCTGTCAAGGCATATTACCATTATAGCCAAACACTAAACACGAAACTCTAAACCCTAAATTCTAAACAAACCCAAAACCATAAACTCAAAACACAAAACCGTTAGTTTATAAAAGCTGTTTTTGAGTTTTAAGTTTGGGATTTTGGATTTGTTTAGTGTTTAGAGTTTACTTTATCTCTATGTTTTATTATCTCCGGCTGGCCCTGACCTTGATGATTTTAAGTTCTTCCATTATCTTTTCCTGATTGTTGAGCACCTGGTTTAGCTTGCTCAGGATTTCCCTGTTGGTTTTTTCTATGTTAGAGGATGTATCTGTTGGTATGGTTTTAGTTTCCGGCGCCTTTTTAATTACCGGGCTGCCGACAGCGAGAGTTTTTTCTTTGCCATAATAGTTCTGTTCGCTCAGGGCTAGCTTAAGGCCTAAAAATAAAAAAAGCAAGGTTATTGAAATCAGCTTGGTTTTTTTAAACATTTTTTCCGCCCTCCTTTTGACTTTTAACCGAAGCCTTTCTGTGGATTTTGGGGAAAATGGGTTACTCTTCATCCCAGCTGTTCATTCCCGGAGAAAAAACAAAACCGCCGGAATTAAATACATTGGAGGCGTACACAATCCTGACTCTGCCGTCTATGGTTACCCTTTTGCCGTAAACCAGATTACCGGTCGGCCCGGGATTGGTAGGCACAAGGTAATTAAGGCTTACGTTTCCGGATTCAGAGTAGATAAGCCCGGAAATTCTTCGCTGATTCATCCTGTCGTCCTCATTGTTTTCGTTTGGAGCATCTCCGGGGATTGCATTCCCGTCGATGGTGATTCCTGAGATGATATTTCCGGACTTTGTGGCCAGCACCGGATATCTTACCGAGCCCGGGCCTCCGGAAAATTGCATTTGTATTCTATTGCCGCCTTTTATTGCGATATCGCCTTCGCTAATTATGCTGACATCGCGAAAACGGACATTCCCATCTCTTAAATCAATAATTGTTTCAGCGCTTATCCCGGTATCGGGTGGATCGGCAATTTCGCCTCCAATGTACCAGCGTTCATCGTCATAATCCACGCCACCTCCGTTGTCATAGAAGCGTTTGACTATTTTGATGCTGACTTGAACCCCGGGCGTTATCCCGTCTTCATCCGGCCAGTTTATCCAGTCGACAGGATTTGTGGAAATCCTGGCTCTATTGTCAGGTCCTCCAGAAGATGAAACTCCATTTATTGATTTCCAACTACTACCCGGACCGCCGTCTCCTAAGTACCAATTAAGATCAGCGGTTTTTCTTACGGCTTGGTTATTCATATTGTTAAAAAAATTATTAATATTCACAACCAGATATTGATTGTTTCCTGATGTGGTAATAACCGCGACAGCGGATATTAGCCGGTTGGAAGGGTCCGGCCATATGGTTCCGGAGGCTTCGTAGGTATCGTAAAAATATTGCATGTTAATTGAAGGATAAGCCGCGCTAAAGCCTCTTTGGTAGTTTTGCGGGGAATTATCCGGAGGAAGCGGCGCCGCCGGAGGAGGCCTGTAATCGTCAATTAATTCATCGTAAGGAACTTCTCCCACAGCTCCATCCGCGTTGTAGTGGCCGGCGAGGATGTTACCTTCAATATAATAATTTGTATGTCCGGAGCGGGTCAGGCTCCAGTCAAAAAGCCCTTGTTTTTGGTCCGCTACCGACGGCACTTGGGTTTGAAGGGCGCTGGTCAGGCTGCCTACCTGTATTTTTAGCCTTACCTGGCGCGAGGTGTTGTAGCTGGAGGCGCTGGGTGTATAGCCGGTAGAGGTGATTATCACCAGCCCAATATCAACTCCGGTCCCGTCTAAGCAGCTTACTCGGTATTGCCCTGGAGAAATGCCGTGCTGGGCATAACCTAAAGGATAACCGTTTGTGGTGTCGGTCCTAAATCCTCCGTTTAAGTTTAATCTCTGTAGGGCCCACTCGGCGCCGGCCTCAGCCAGATTCAGCGCCCTTTCCGAATTCAGGTTTCCGGTTGAGACATTGGACTCAAAATCGGTGGATTGGATTTTTACCAGGGTCCAGCCCAAAACCGAAAAAAGCATTATGGCAAAAACCGCGATGATCAAGCTTATGCCTTTTGTGTTTGCGTGAGGCGAACGTAGTAAATCGTGTGTTCCAAGTTGAGCCACTATAGATTCCTCGGATAGACCAGCGTCCTTAAGGTTTTAGACTGATTTCCGGAGTTGACCGTCAGGGTTATGGAAATCATTTTGATTTGGTCTAATTGCGCGGTTATAGCCTTGCCGGCATCGTAGTAAATAAAAATAGGTCCGGAAACCCCGCTGGCCAGGACATACCCCTGGCCGGAATTGTCATTATTAAAGACGCGTCTTAATTCGTTTGAATTATTGAGATAAAATTCTACCGTGTCGTTTAGGGTATCAGCGTCATCCGCGCCCAAATCCGCGGCGCTAAAATTGATCCGGGAAGACTGGGCGGTATTTATGGAATTGGCCTGCCTTATTTCTCTGGAGATTCTAACCAGTGCTCCTCTTGCCTGGGAGACGACATCACTACGGAAGCTTAAGAAGTGCCACAGGCCTATAATTTCTTTGATATACATGGCCGATCCGCCAACCAAGGCTCCCACAATCACAATGGTCATTATCAGCTCAATGATGGTAACGCCTTTTATGTTTTTTTTGTTCTTTGGCATTAATATCCCTTAATGCCCGCTTACAATTGTAGTCAGGCTTACATTGCTTACTACATTATCATTACGGGATACGCTAACAGTAGCGCGCTTATAACAGCACTGGTCGCAGGCCGAGCAGTCGACAACCGCCGCGCAAGAACCAGCGCCGCAGGCTGTCCAATTGGTCCCGTTTAGCCGGACATAGGAAACCGCCACCTGCCGGTTGTATCCCGGAGTCGGGACGTCCGAATAATTATTGTAGTCGTCCACATCATCGAAATTCGGGTAACTTTCACTATTTGCTCCCAGAGATGAGCTCCATGGTGGGCCTGTATCGTCAAGTTTGTTTTCATCGTAGGCCTTGGTTTTTATCTCTTCCATAAGCTCCTGGGCGTAAAAACCGGCATCGGCTGAGGATTCGGCCTTTCCCGAGCGCCAGGCGGTATCCGCCCACATAGTCATAAGCGGCGGTATTGCAGTTCCCACCAGCACAATGAGGGCCACCATTTCAATGATGGTCAATCCGCTTTTCTGGGATAGATGTATCATTTTTAGCTTTTGTCCGCCTACTATGTCCTGATTCTTCCGGTAGCCGGGGTAACATAAATCGTTTCGCTGTTTCCTTGATAAGAAAAAACAACCGAACCTTCGCTGGCTAAATTTGTGTCGTTGCCGTCTTTGGGTATTCCCTGCCAGTTAAAGCGCAAGACAGAGGCTCCGTTGAAATTAGTGCTGGTTATTTCAATTCCTCGATATTGAGGGTCGCTGGTAAAATTTATCTGTAGACCGGAGCGGGTAAAGGGGTCGGGTATGGCTGACCAGCTGGCTCCGCTTAAGCAGGAGCCGCCGCTGCAGGAGCCGTCGGCTTCGTTACAGTAACAGGCTCGATAAGAATCGGCCGCGGTATCAAATTCTATCCGGGAATCGGCGTGACGAGATACGGCGAATTGCTGGACATAGCGGATATCAGAAACCACGCTTTTCATCGCCCCGGCCAGCTTTATTCCGTAGAAGCTGTTGAAGCGGGGAATGGTTAAAGCCGCCAGAATTCCCAGAATAACAATCACCATTACGGTTTCAATCATAGTGAATCCTCTGTTAGTCTTCTGTCTTGAGCCCTTAGTCTCGGGTTCTTTGTTCAGGCGCGATACGTTTTTAACCATAACTATATTATAATATTACATTTAAGAGAAATTTTCAAGTAAAATAGCTACAAAAATGTAATAGGTCAGCGAACAGGGGCATTATTCTTTCACACTTTGGATAGGCGGGACATTCTTGTCCCGCCAGCGTCGGAGGCGGGGCTGGAAAACCCCGCCTATCCAAAGTGTAAATCTCTGTTGCCCCAATCGGCTGACCGATTACATAAAAATAAAAAATGCTTTTAAATTCCGCTATTTATGCTATATTGAAATTGTTGAAAAACCCTGTTTTTTCAACAATTTCATCCTGAGGAGGGACGTGAGTCCCGACGAAGGATATCATACAGAAATGTTTCAAGATTTTATTTAGAATTCTTGCTCTTAGTTCTATTGCGCTGTTACAAAAGTTTTTGAACAATTGAACAATAGAAAATAGACCGCAATTGAGCTTTTTTCTTGTCTATTGTTTTGTTGTCGATTGCTCAATTGCTCTTTCGCTGTTATTAAAAATTTTATGTAACAGCGCACTAGGGCTTAGTAATATATTATGATCGGCAAACTTAAAAATATAGTTGAAGATTTGGCCCGGGATTTTCTTAATAATTCCTTGACTCTGCGTTATGATATCTGCTCCTGCCCAACCTGTCGCAATGATATGCTGGCTTATATGCTTTCTAAAGTTCCGGCGAAGTATGTAACTACCGAGCAGGGCGAAATGTACGCTTTGAGCGAGCAGTTAAAGGTGGAACATCAGGCAATTATTGCCCGGGTATGCTTAGAGGCGATAGAGGCGATCAGCAAAAATCCCCGGCATAAAGTTAAAGAAGACCGGGCGCAGTCGTTTCAGCTTCTCCTGCGCCAGATATTTGAGGACCGGGGGCTGGATTTCAGGCAATACCATCAGGGAGTGATCAAGAGGAAGATGGCGGTGAGGATCAGGGCTACGGCTCAAGAGTCTTATGCCGCGTATATGAGGTTTTTGCCGAATCATCCCGAGGAATACGATAAGCTCCTGGAAACCCTGTGCATTAATGTTACGGAGTTTTTTCGCGATTCCGAGGTCTGGGTAACGGCAAAATATCTTTTGGAGAACCTGATTAGCCAAAAAAAGCAAAAGAACGATAAGTCTCTCCGGATTTGGTCGGCGGGCTGTTCCAGCGGCGAAGAGCCTTACTCGATAGCCATCGCGCTCAAGGAACTTTTGAGGGCCGAGCCGTTTAATTTTACGGTTGAGCTATACGCCACGGATATTGACAAAAAATGTTTAAAAGACGCCCAGGCAGCCGTATACGGCAAAGACAGCCTAAAGAATGTTAATGAAAAATACCTTAAGCGTTATTTTACCTCTTTGGGTGACGGAAAATACGCGGTGAACGATGAAATTAAAAGTATGGTTAAATTTCAGTATCTGGATTTGATTTTAAATGATAATATTAAGGATACCGATGTGGTTTTCTGCCGGAATGTTTTCATATATTTTAACCGCGATCTCCAGGAGCAGATTCTGATGAAGTTCTATAAATCCTTAAAAAACGGCGGATACTTAATTAAAGGCAAGGCCGAGACAATCTTTGCCGAAGCCAGAGAGGTTTTTAAGGACATAGATTCCAACGCCCGAATTTACCAGAAAGTAAGGTCCGAGCAATAAAGGCGGTAATTAATTGTCTGCTTGAGCCGATTAAGCCCGGAAAAGTGGTTCTGGCAGAAAGACAAAATGGAACTTTTATCCAACGGAAATATACTGCTTCTGGTTGAAGAAGCGCAGATTAACGAGTTTCTATCCGCCCTCTTAAAAGGCGAAGGCTATAATGTCGCCTCGGCCTCCGGACATACGCAGGCATTAGAAATTCTCGGCCAAGAAGCTTTTAATCTCATAATTCTTGACTTTGATAACCAGAATACCCATGCTGTTGATTTTTGTAAAAACATCCGGGGAAATTTTCGCCTGCGCCATATAAACATTATCTTGCTTCTGAGCACTAAGGACCCCCTGACTAAGATAAGAGGCATTTATGCCGGAGCCGACGATTATATCGAGAAGCCGGTCGAGGCCGGTGAAATATTAACCCGGGTCAAGGCTTCTTTAGTGCGGATGACCCGCGACCTGGACGCCAATCCTTTAACCAAATTCCCGGGAAATGTTTCGTTGTTGCGGGAACTGGAAGAAAGGGTTAAGGCCAAGACTCCCTTAGCCGGCGGCTACGTAGATCTCTGTAAATTCAAGGAATTTAATGATCGCTATGGATTTGAAAAAGGAGATCAGGTTATTTCTCATATTGCCCTGATTATCAGTAATGCTTTGGGGGTATTAGGGAATTCAACTGATTTCTTGGGTCATATCGGAGGGGATGATTTTATTTTTATTACCACTCCCGATTGCGCCGAAGATATTTGTAAGAAAATAATCGGGGATTTTGACCAGACTATTCTTTCTTTCTACGACCGGGAAGACAGGATAAACGGCTATATTACCACTAAAAATAGAAGCGGCGACCTCTGCCGGATTCCCATAATGAGCGTTTCTATAGGGTTGATTACCAGCGAAATCCGTAAATTTTCCCACATCGGAGAAATAGTTCAATCCCTGGCTGAGCTTAAGCAGTATGCCAAAACGCTGGGTAAGAGTATTTACGTAAAAGACCGGCGTAAAGATTGAGTTCCACTTCGTAAGCTTACCCCCATCGGCGGGTGGCCCAATGGGGATAATTCGCAGATGCTTCGTTATAACTTATATCGCGCGAAAAGCGCGATATAAGTTATCTGCTCATTAGGAGGGCAATATGCAGGAAAGACGGAAATTCAGACGCACTCAGGCCAAAGAAAGGACATCCTTAGAAAGCAAGGAAGGTAAATCCCATGAAGGTACCTTGGTAGACATAAGTCCCAGCGGCATGCGGATTGTTTCAGAAAGCAATATCCATCTGGGCAGTCAGCTATCCGGAAAATTTAAGATTTTGCCTAATTCCGGCCATTTTTATGTCTTGGGAGAAGTGGCCTGGATTAAGCCGGCGGGCAAGGATCAGTCTCAAGGCGCCAACGAAGTGGGCATTAAATTCAGTAAGGTCTCAACCATCCCCATTTAACAAGTCAATGTCGAATTTCTAGTGCCGAATGCCAAACGAATGACTAATTTTTTAACGCCTAATGTCTAAAAAATTACATTTGATCATTTAAACATTATGAATTCATTCGTCATCCGGATTTCATTATTCAACATTTAACTATGTTTTTGTCCATCTATCTCCTCATCAGTAAGATAACACGCGGGATCTTCTCTCCAGAGGTCTTTATAAACCGCCTCGGCCCTGACCCGAAAATTTCCGTTACAGATATTTAAAAATCGGCATTTTCTACAGCGTCCCTTTAGGCTTGATTTTCTATTTTTAAGCCTTTTCATAAGCGTATCGCCGGTGTCTGTCCAAATTTCTCCGAAGCTCCTTTGACGGACGTTACCGAAGGAGTAATCCCGCCAGAACTGGTCCGCGTGGACAAAACCTAAAGCGTCAATATTGGCAATACCTATACCTGAGGAATTACCCGGGTTAAGGCTCAAGAGCCGCAGGATATCCCGCGCTTTTTTAGGGTCGGTCTTTTTTGTTTTCAGGTAAAGATAAGGCCCGTCGCAGTGGTTATCCACGCTAAGCACCTCTTTGTTTATTCCTCTTTTATGCATAGACTTTAGCCAATCACAAATTGAATCAACGCAGAGGCGGGTTTCTTGATGAGTGAGGTCATCTTTGGACATTGAACTGCCCCTGCCGGAATAGACTAAGTGATAAAAACAGACTCGGTCAATATTTTCTCTTTCCACTAATTTAAAGATATCCTTCAGGTCGTGCCGGTTGTGCCTGGTAATGGTGAACCTTAGGCCGGTTTTTTGTTTTGCCCGGACTAAATTCCGTATCCCCTCTAAGGCGGATTTAAAGGCCCCTTTTTTGCCTCGGAAATAATCGTTGTTTTGGCCTAGGCCATCTAAGCTCACCCCCACATAATCAAATCCACCTTCTTTTATTCTTAGGGCAGTCTTTTGGTTTATCAGGGTGCCGTTAGTGGAAATCACTGTTCTTAACCCTAGTTTTCGGGCGTAGTCATTTAGATGAAAGAGGTCTTTTCTTAAGAGCGGTTCTCCGCCGGAGAAAAGCAGGACCGGAATCTTGAAATCTGCCAAATCCCTGATCATTTTTTCGGCCTCAAGGGTAGTCAGCTCACCGGGATAGTTTTTGTTGGACGAATCCGAATAGCAATGGATGCAGGCAAGGTTACAGCGTTGTCCCATATTCCAGACCACAATCGGCCGGCGTTTCGCCGGGCTTATCTTTTCCTTATAGCGCAGCTCGTCGCCGTAGGAAGAAACATTATAGAGGAGTTTGGTGAGATTGATCATAATAAAGTCAAAAGGAAAAAGTCAAAATTGAGAGCGTTGAAAAACAGGGTTTTTCAACGCTCTCATCCTGAGTAGGGACGCAAGTCCCGACGAAGGATCTTATACAGAAATGTCTCAAGATAAGAGTTTTTTAGGGTTTCGCAACGGTCTCAAATTCAAAACGACAACGCAAAATATAAAAAATCTAAATAAATTTTGAGTTTTAAATTGTAGTTTTGACTTTCGCGTTTTTACTTTTTAGTTTATAATATTTAATAATTGCTTCTGCCAGGCCTTCCAGGGTGTATTCCTTAGCTTTAATGTTGACCTCAAACCCCGCGGTTCTTATTGCCCGCGAGGTAATCGGGCCGATAGAGGCAATAATTGTTTTCGTCAAATTACGCCTAAATGTTTTCTCAGGCTTAGTCCCGAAAAAGTTCTTTGCCGCCAGCGCGCTGGTAAAGGTAATAATATCAATTTCCGGCAGTATTTTTTCGCTGACAGCCGACAGCTGACAGCTGATAGCTGTTTGATAAGCCGGGGCTATTTGGACATTGGCTCCCATTTTCTCCAAGCCTCTGGCCAGGGCATCCCTGGCTTCCAAGGCATTGATTATCAATATGTTTTGGTTTTTTAACTTTAATCTCGCGAATGATTTTAACAGGCCTTCCTGGCAGAATTTATCCGGCTGAAGGCGGACTTTTAAGCCCAGGCTTTCTAAAGCCGAGGCAGTCCGCGGCCCGATAGCGGCAATCTTAATTTTCTTTAGCTTAACCGGGTTTTGATTCAGGCAATCCAGTCTTTGTTTGAAAAACCTGACTCCGTTACGACTGCTGAAGATCAGCCATTGAAATTCGAAAATATCTTTTATGGCCGCGTCTAATTGAGAATAATCCGTGAGCGGCTTTATGGCTATTGCCGGGAGTTCCGCGCAGGAGGCCCCATATTCTTCTAAAATTTGAGAAAAGCGGCTGTCTTCTCCTTTAGGCCGGGTAATCAGGATTCTCTTGCCAAATAAAGGCAAGGATCCCAGCCAGTTCAACTTTTTTCTTAAAAGAACTACTTCTCCCACAATGAGTATGGAGGGGGGCAGGAATTTAGAGGCTTTGGCCGCCTTAATTATTTTATTCAGGGTGGTAGAGACAGTTTTCTGTTTCGTCAGGGTGCCGTTTTGAATCAGGCAACAGGGGCTTAAAGGGGAACGGCCGGATTTAAGCAGGTTTTGGACGATGGTTTTGAGATTTTCCACTCCCATTAGAAATACCAGTGTGCCTAAACCGGTGGAAATTTTTTCCCAGTCTATGCGGGAGCTTTTTTTTGCCGGGTCTTCATGTCCGGTAAATATTCCGACTGAAGAAGTAAATTCGCGGTGGGTCAAGGGTATCCCGGCATAGGCCGGCACAGCTAACGCGCTGGATATCCCGGGGATGACCTCAAAAGGGATTTTGTTTTTGGCTAATTCCAAGGCTTCTTCCGCCCCCCGGCCGAATAAAAAGGGATCTCCGCCTTTTAGCCTGACTACGGTTTTTCCTGCTTTGGCCTTTTTTACTATCAGCCGGTTAATTTCATCCTGGGTGAGGGAATGTTTTTTAGAGGCCTTCTGGCTGCGGCTATTGGAAGCCGCACCATAGCCCTCTGGCTTACCGGCATATAGTATTTCCGCGTCTTCGGGAGCGTATTTGAGCAGTTCAGGATTAACCAGGCGGTCGTAAATAACCACCTTAGCCTTTTTAAGGCATTCTATTGCCTTTAAGGTAATCAGCCCGGGGTCTCCAGGTCCGGCGCCGGTTAGGTAGACCTTGCTTTTGTTCGCGCGATAAATCGCGCCGCTACTTTTTCGTTTCATGGGTTTCTAACCCGGAATTTGCAATAGGATTTCGGCAAAATGTCTCTAAATCCTTGCCAATACTGCGTTATGCTCGCAAAAGTGTCCTCGGCGTATCGCACCGGATACGCCTGCGGTACTTTTGCTCGCATGCCTTGTCTTGTCAAGGATTTAGGCCATTTTTCTCGAAACCTATTGCAAAATCCGGGTTTAATATTTGTTTAGCCCCTTTTTTAATCGCTTCTTTAGCCAGAGCCCGGCCTAAAGATTCGAAGTCAGAGGCCCTGGCGGATTTTTTTAGAGAAATCACTCTTTTTCCGTCAGGGCTCAGGACATTTATTTCCAAGAAAATCCGCCGGTTCTTTATTTGGGCCAGGGCCCCAACCGGCCCGCGGCAGCCGGCCTCGATTTCTTTAAGAAATACCCTTTCAGAGCCGACGCATCGCAAGGTATTTAAATCAGTTATGATTTTAGCGAAATTTTCGGCAATTTTATCTTTGGTCCGGATTTCAATTCCTAACGCTCCCTGCCCGGCGGCGGGGAGCATTATTTCCGGAGGAAGACACTCTAAGGATAAGTTTTTATAACCTAATCTTTTTATCCCGGCGACTGCCGCGATAATGGCGTCAAATTCGCCGTTTTCTAACTTTTTTATCCGGGTATCTAAATTGCCTCTTAAGTTTTTTATTTTTAGATCCGGCCTTAGACGTAATAGCTGACTCTTTCGCCGCGGACTTCCGGTGCCGATAAGCGCGCCTTTTTTTAGGCGGGAAAACGCGGTTTTCTCTCTAAAAATAACGCAATCATAGGGGGGTTCTCTTTTGGTCATTCCGGCAAGCCTTAAACCGGAAGGTATTTCTGTGGGCAGGTCTTTAGCGCTATGCACCGCCAGGTCTATTTTTCCCGATAAAAGGGCCTCTTCTATTTCTTTAACAAAAATACCCCGGTCGTTACGCCGCCAGGCCTTATTTTTGTCTCCGGAGGTAACTATTTTTTTCAGGCTGAAAGCATATCCGGCGGTTTTTTTCTTTAAAAGCGAAATCACCCCTTTGGCTTGGATGATGGACAGCTTACTTCCCCTGGCACCGATAATAATTCTCTTTTTTCGCGGCATAGTAATATCTATTATGAATAAATCTAAACCCTAAATACAAAACCCTAAATTCTAAACAAACCCAAAATCATAAACCCAAAACCCAAAAACTTCATATTCACTTTATTTTGTAGATGAATCAGGCGGGACAGACAAGCAAGCCCTCTTTTAGGGGTTTCACGGCTTGGCTGAATAAACGTTCCAAGTGTTTTTCAATCAGGGCTTCGGCTTTTTTCGCTTCCGAGAGCCTTTCTTTCAGGTTGGCTTCACAGATTTCATTGAGGTTGTCTATATTATAGAGATACACGCCGTTTATTTTGTTTACTTCGGGCGCGATATTCCTGGGAAGCCCAAGGTCAATCAGGAAGAGGCGGCGGTCTTTATTCTTTTCCATAATTTTTTTGATATGTTCTTCTTTGATGATGAAATGCGGGGCGCTGGTTGAGCTGATTAAGATATCGGTATCCTCAATATATTCAAAGATATCTTTGAACTTAACCGCGGTCCCTCCAAAGATGCCGGCCAGTTCTTTGGCTTTCTCAAAGGTGCGGTTAGCCACCAGGACGGTTTTGGCCCCTTTGGAATAGAGATTCTCTACCGCTAGCTCGGCGATTTTACCCGCCCCGATTATCAGCACCTTTTTATCTTTAAGATTCTCAAATATTTCCTTGGCCAGTTCGATTGCCGCTGAACTTATGGAAACCGCTCCCTTGCCTATCTGGGTTTGGCTGCGCACGAGCTTTCCTATTTTTAAGGCCTCGGTAAAGGAGCGGTTAAGAGTTTTTCCGGAGCAGGACAGATCTTTGGCGTAAAAAAAAGCATCTTTGAGCTGTCCGAAGATTTGGGTTTCTCCCACCATCATTGAATCCAGTGACGAGGCCACCCGAAAAAGGTGTCTTAGCGCTTCCCGGCCGCTAAAAGAATAAAGGCATTCTCTAAAGAGTCCGGCTTCTATTTTGTGAAACCGGCTTAAGAAATCCTCTATATTATCAATGGCTTTTTCCGTGTCGCGGGTTGAGGCGTAAATCTCAACCCGGTTACAGGTAGAGAGTATTATACTTTCTTCGATAGACGGATATTCGTTTAAAGACAAAAGCGCGGGGGTGAGGGTTTTGGCGGAAAAAGAAAGCTTCTCGCGGATTTCAATAGGAGCGCTTTTATGGCTTAGGCCAAGAACAATAGTTTCCATCATATATTGGATTCAGCAAGGATATTTAAGATCTTTTTTCTTAAGCGGGGCTTGGAACACCTTATTTTTAAATCTTTTCGTATAGACTCAAGCGTTTTTAAGAATTTAGAATACCGCGGAACTAATAATTTAGTCAAGTCTTTTCTTATTCGCTTGCTTAAGGCCGGGGCCTTGCCGCTGGTTGAGATGCTGATAATCAGGTCTC
>CAKKRH010000002.1 GCA_919902675.1 Omnitrophica bacterium GWA2_41_15 | reverse complement strand
AGAAATGTGCTGGAACATGATATGCATCCTTTTCTCTGGTTTAGAGCTACTCTAGGGGGTCGCTAACTACGAGAAAATTGTATGGTTTAAAAAAGTACACGCAGTTGTCTCGTGTACTTGGCGACGAGTGGGGGTTGGAGGCTACGGCCTCCAGCCTACCAGCTTCTCTACCGGAGGAGGGTAACGAATAAACAATTTCGCCGTTCTTCGTGACAAACACCGTGCCTCCGAACGTTTTGGCGTAAAATGCCACGCATTCATCCACCTGCCCTTCATTGGCGATGAAAGGCATCTGGAGTTTTTGCATTTTGGATATGATTTCCGGGTGGTCTGCCTGTGTGTTGCCGGCAGACGGCGGGTTCAATGGGGGATTTTGGGTTTGGGATTGTGTGTCCAAAATTTGGGGGGATGGTTTGTCTTCATTCGGCGATTGCGTTGGTTGTGAATGGGGGGACATGGGGGTTTGGGATTCCGCGACCTCCACGGTTGCACGGGGGGACACGGCACGCCGTGTCCCTACGGCATCATCAATCATACGTGGAGACACGGGGATGCAGTATTCCACGACCTCATCAGCCATATATCTGATCATAATATCAGAACTCCTGATCTGCGGGAATTTGATTTGATACCAAATCATAGACAAGACGCAAGTTTGTGCCAGGAAAAGTTGTTTCTGTGCTATTAAGAACATCACATAATTGGTGAACGTATTTGTTGTTTCTTGGATTTGTCATGTTATGTAAATTGATCTTTAAGACGCCATTTTTCTCGTCCGGGATTAAGTCTGCGTCCGTTACTAAAATTTGTTGGACAAGAGATATTGCTTCATCTTTTTTCGCCATGAATTCCCTCACCATAGTGACCATTGCCGTCTCTGCCCGATAAGCGATCATTTTAATGGTGTCCATAAATTGCTTACCACTCTTTTTTAAATTCTGAAATTTATCTTTTTCCGGAAGCCTGGAAAACTCGATATGTTTGTCCGTGTTTTTTTTGGTGGCCTTGAGTTGTTCAATCTCTTTCTCTAAAGTCTCTATCGTTTCTCTTAGTATTGCCTTGTCCTGGACATATTTCTGAATCTCTTTTTCTTTTCCATCTGTTGTTTCCAGGATCAAAGTTCCATACTTTGCCTGTTGCCTGCTCAACAAGGTTGTTTTGGATCTTATGGTACTTTCCAATTCCCGATACCGTCGTTTGATGCTTGGATTCGTTTAATTTGCGGACTTCGCGAACCCAAAGCTTT
>CAKKRH010000001.1 GCA_919902675.1 Omnitrophica bacterium GWA2_41_15 | reverse complement strand
TTAAGCTTAAAGGCGCGCGTCTCCTGGGACAGGATGACCAAATCATTATCCTTTATCTTAAAACCGTAAGCTAAAGGAAAAAACACGGTATTTAATGCCCGCCATACAGGCACATCCCGTGCGTCAAGCGACACGCTGATATTTGAATCAACCTCGGGATCATATACAACGTTGTATCCGGTTACTTCGCCAATTTTGTTAAGAAGCGTTTTCAAATTTACTCCGGATGAGCGCAGGGTAATTTTTTTGTCAAAGACTGCCGGTAGTTCTGGTTTAGGGCTTTCTACTTTAACCGAAGGTGCCTCGTCTTGGCCTTCCTTTTCTTTAAGGGGGCTTTTCTCTAATTTTTCCGCCTGTTGCTTCCATTCATCAATGAGAATCTTTGTCTTGGTTTCCTGGTTTAACGCAAGTAAAAGATTCGGGCAGAACAGTAATATCCCTGACACTAAAATTAAGATAATTAAACGCATAGTCTTCTCCTCCTTCTTTCTGTTTTGGTTCTTTCTTTCCTGGGGGGCAATTTATCGGATAACTCGGTTTATTCCTCCATTCGGCAGGTGTAATCACCACCGGCTCATTATGCTCCGGGATAAATACGCCGTTCTCAATATGCGCCGGAATTTTAACGTTTTGCACAACCGGGCTTGACCAGTAAAAGTAAGGAAAATCATTCCCGTGGAAAGCCTGGGCAAAATCTTCTATATTCTCCCTTACTCCCGCACGATAGCCTGTTTCAAAAACTTTGTCTTTCCTGCCCAGAGTAGAGCAGCCGCCTAAGAGCAGAATAAAACAAATAATCAGAAACTTTTTAATGTAATCCATACGGACGCTCCTTCGCGCAAGCTTCCAGCGCTTTTAAATAGTTACCTTCAAATTGCCGCACTTTATTCTCCAGATATTCATTGTCTTTGGCGTCGCTGGTTGCCACCCAATAAAGAAACGGATCAGGCACCAGGCGGATTACGCCGCGGGATGAATCAGAGATTAAAAGTGCCTCGGAAAATTTTCCTTTCTGGGTCTCCACTGACTTTAAGAGCTCTATTTCCTTATCCGTTAAAGAAGCAAAGGTCTTCAGGGAATCAACGACATTGGGTTCTTGCTTTAAAAACACTTTGTTCGCGGCATTTGCCTGGATGGCAATGCCGCAGTCTCCCCCTACAAGGTCAGTTATTTCCTGGGTTATGGCCACAGCTGAACAGCGGTATTTACGATAGGTCTTAAAGGAATTGGTGATAAATTCAGCAGTATTTTTCAAACGCAGCAGGCTCCAGGCCTCATCTATGAGCAGGAACTTGCGCTTGGGCTTCATCTCAAGCTGTGAAACAAAATTGGTGATAAAGTACATAATGTTCAGCAAAACTACAAGCTGTAAATCGGAATGAGCGCTTAAATTCCCCAATTCAAATACCGTAAACTTAGTGTCCATCTTAAACTGATTTTTGCCGTCAAAGAACTTGCCGTATGATCCTTCTCTGGTAAAAGGCGTAAGTTTTAAGGCAAGCTTTAATCCTATGCTCTCGCCTAATCCCAGTTTTCGGTTACAGGCATGGCTTTTGAGCTTATCCACTACGTCAGATAACACCACCTCCTCATCCTTATTTCTTCTCTCTTCATAAGCGGCAAGAATCGCCTTTTGCAGAACCCCTTCCTGCTCTCTGAACAACCGCTCCCTTTCATCGCCGCCGGAGCACATCTGGGATAATACTGTGACCAAAAATGCCAAATGTTCGGCATCCGGCTCTTTTAAGAAAGGATTAATAGTAACCGGGTCATTCAACTCAAACCTGATATACCGGCCTCCTAAGATTTGGCAGAGTTTCCGGTAAGAATCTCCTTTATCCAGGACAAAGAAATGGGCATCGAGCCGGGCGTTCTGCAGGATAAAATCATTCACCAGGAAGCTTTTTCCCGCGCCGGATGCGCCGATAATGATCGCGTGCGGATTGGTATTGGAGTCAAAAAAATCCCAATTAACCAATTCACCTCTTCTATTCAAATATACTTGCGCGGGAGTAGAAGTTCCCTTGACTGAACCGTATAAAGGAAGCATATCGCTCAAGTTAGAAGAGATCATACGCCTGGTGCGCTTGATAAACCTCTCATAAGAGTGGTCGAAACACAAAGGCAGGCATGATAAAAAGAGCGAAGCGCCGATAGTCTCTTCTTTTAGGCCCTCACAGCCTACGCGCGATAACATGTTTAAGATGTTAGCAATGGAGCTCTCGCATTTGTCTTGGGAGCTTTCCGAAACAATAAAATGTATCCGGGGATAGATTATCTTATGGCCCGCGCTAAAGGTCTCTCTAATAACAGAATCAAGCTCTTCTTTTTTCTCAGAGGCCTCAATTGACTTATCGCCGAAGTAAGTAGAACGCTGCATAAAGGCGAAGGCCTTCTGCATTTTTATCCTTCTTATCGCCTCTTCCTGTTTTGGGATATAGAAGTTAATTACCATAATAAAATTTTTTAATAAATCCAGCATGGAAAAGCGCGTTCCCCTGGCAAGCTCCGCGGTAAACATACCGGTTTCCGTAGCAAGAGGCAGTTCCTTTAAGGTTACTACCTTACACAGTTGACCTTCAAATTCAAAACCCTCTAAAGAGGCTTTCGGGCAATTGTATAAAAGCTGGTCGGTTAAGGATTCACCTTCCCTAAATACAGGCATAGGCAGGGCATTAGCGCGTTTAGGATTCAGTAATTTATAAAGCAGGCGGTGCAGCTCTTTTTCCTTAAGCTTACTGTATCTTATTTCGCAGGCCTTAAATACCCCTTCCACCACATCAGAGAACCTGGCAATACTCTGGCAATTCGCCAAAAAACCAGTTGATATTTTTTCCCTGATGTTATTCTTCCCGGTAAAATAAAACCGCACTTTATCGCTCCAGGTTATACCTAAATCCGAAGGAAAATAGCGCAGGGTAAAAAGGCAGCGTATTCTTTTACTGGAATAGGAGCCGGTATGCTGTTCGAAAAATCCGGCCTTTCCTGAATTCAGGTGTTCAATCTTGGCTTTAGCGGCTTCTCTTACTATCTGGTTATCCAAGGCCTGGGAAAAATCAGTATAGCTTTGGAGCCGGTCGTTTAAATCTTCATCGCAGATAAGAATAAACTGGCAGCTCACCAGGTCTTCCGGAAGCCGGATAATGATACCCTCGATCATCTGAGCTAACTGTTCTAAATAAACGCTGGATTTTGTTTCGCTTTCAATTAAGGAAATATCCCAGGCTTGTCCCAGGCTTGCGTCTTTTAGCGCGAAGAAACCGTTCTCATGGCTAAAATAAGGCAGGAGTTCCGCGAAAGGCCTACCTTCATCGAGAAAAGATTCCAGGGTTTGTTTCTTGATCATTTTTTAATAGTTTCCTTATAAGGGACTATCAAAGGAATCTTGGCTTCACCGTGAGTTTGCGAATCAATAAACCAGCGCGACTCTTTTACCATAATATAGACCCAGTGTCCGCTGACTAAAACTTCAGGTGAATATTTTGATTTATGCGCCGGAAGCCAGACAAGCCTGACATCCGCCGGCTCAACCACCGGGACATAAGGCTTGACATAGCCAAAGGCTTTATTTACTTTTAAGTTTTCCTTGATATAACTAACCGCGTCAGCCCGGCCGCTGGATACAGCTTCCAGGTATACGTCCATTACCTTGTTTGGGCTGTCTTTAACTAATCCTTTAGACGCAACACATCCGTTAGTAATCAAGAGAACCAAAATTATCGTGAGGTGCTTCAAGGCCTTCAATTTGTACTCCTTTCTGGATAACCAAGACAGCTTTTTTGCCTGCCTCAATTTTTACCGCGGGGATCATGGCTTCTAATTGTTTTTGGTAATAACTGGACATCCCTTGCGCGCTATTAGCCAGTCCGGAAAACATGGAATAGCGGCCGGTGTTTCCGGTAACGTTTTTAGAGGTTTGGCCGTAGGCGCCGGTAACGGTTGAGGTCTCGGCCTGGGAGAGTGCCTCAGAGCCTCCTGCCAGGAATCCGGATAAAAAACTCAGGCTTAATTGTTTTCCGGTATTGTAAATTAACTCACCCTGTATACCTAAGCGTCCGTCACTATCAGCCAAATAACCCAAATTCGCCTCATGTTCAAAAACCTTTCCATCCGGCAATACTGTAGAAAAACTCACCACCTGGATAATCGCCCTTTTTGAGACCGTATCTCCTACAGCCTTGCCAATGGCAAAGGCACCCTTGAGGGGAATCCTGGTGTTATTCGGGCCGTAAAAGGCCTCGTCAATGCTGATTAATACCGGCAAGGGGTTACTTTCATTAGCAGGGGCATACACACCGGTGAGAAGAGTGCACTTGACAAAGCTTCCCAAGGGAAGATACACGTACCTCTTCCCGGGAACTTTTTCCTCAATCTTGATTTCGCCAACCTTAGCCATCTCCAGATTAATTATCTTACCGGCTGGTTGCGACATAGAAAGAGGACCAAGAAGTGTCTCTTCGATAGAGTCGGTGCTTTGCCCCCGCTCAAAGACTTGCTTTGTTAAACCACTATTCTGCGTAAGAGTGTCCGTTACTCTTTTATCCAAATCCACGACAATCTTACTAATCTGGCTTTGGTTTTTACGCAGCTCTTGAACATTGTTCTCAAACCCTCCAATACGCTCATTGAGAGAATCAAACTTTGCCGTGATATCGTAATACTGCTTTTCAATGCGGTTAACATAAGACTTTGTATCCACAGAACCTACTAAGACACCGACATCTTTATCTTCCCCCGGACCAGCGGTTTTTTTAGCCTCAGCCGGATCCAGGCTTTTCCTGATATTTTTGGTTTCCTTGCTTCCTGTAAATACCAGCAGCGTAAGAGCTATACTTAAAGAGGAAATAATTACGAAGGTTAACTTCGGATTATTACGCAGCACCGGCGGAAGCTTATTAAAGCCGGGAATCTTATCAAGGGTTATCTTCATTGCGTCAGCTCTTCCACGATCATGTAAGCCCTGGTGGTATGTTTTGAGGGCTTCCTCTTTGTATCCAGCGGCCGCGCCTCCAATATTTGGCTGTCTACGCTTATGGCCAATAGACCCGGCAGCTCTATATGCTCAATTGGCACCACAACCGGTTTATCTATGAGGTTCTCAAAGGTCAAAACAAAGGCTTTTGTGCCACCCTGAAGCTCATAAACCTCATCTACAGTGATGCGCAATTTAGCGTTATTAAAAATATCCTGAGGATGCAGCTTTGAGCTGACTGAACCAGGCGGCTGCCTGCCCGTAAGAAGCGCTTTCATGAGTTCAACCGTATTTGCTGTGTCTCTACCCTGCTCTTCATTTGCTGCCTGATGAGGCTTTTCAATCTTTATGCGGGTAGGGGCTTGGGCTTCATCCATGATTAAACGCAGGCAATAGGAAACATTATCCTGGGTAACTACGTAAACTTGAGATTCCAAATTTTCTATGGGTAGCAAGAAAATCCTGTTTCCTAAGGTTTCAATCTGTAAGATTTCGCTGGTGACGCTTTTTGTGACATTGGCGATTTTGTCCGGGAATTCCGCTTCGGTAATCATGCCTGCTTTTAATCTTAAAGTAATCTCATCATTGTAATCAGATGCATTTGAAGCATCGGCCTTCCCCGTAAGAACAAGTCCGGAAATAATCATCGAATAAAATAGTCTTTTAAGTATTTTCATTATGGCTCTACCTCTTCCTGTTTAACCCCGGCAATCACCAGGCCGTAGGGGTTGGTTTCAATAGGCGGGATTCTTTGCAAGGTTATGGTGTAGCGAAGAATACGGTCATCCAATTTTTCCTTGCCCATGAAAATAATCTTTTCTCCGGTCAATGTCACTTTGAAATCTATCCCTGAGTCTTCTAATTCCGGTTCTTTACTCAGGGAAAATAAGGAGGAGATGTTGTCGCGCGTAACCCTGGATATTTCATCTTCAAGGTTTGCCTTGGTCCTGGAAAGAAGCGCTGGCGCCATATAACGCATTGCCCTCATATAAGTATCCTTGACTGTAACAGGCGTAAAGTTATTGCGGTTCAGGAGCCAGTTTGAGGCAAAGCCGCATACTACTGCTTTATCTACGCGGTTTGGATAGGCAACACCTGCTTCCTGGGCGCTGGGGATGTAATAAATAGACTGTGGCTTGGTGGATACTTTAAATAGTGTAACTAGCAAGGCTATGCAGAAAGCAATCACGGCATAAAGGCTGATTCCTAAAAATGCGGATGTTTGTTCGGCATGAGCCCATTTCTCAACGAAACCGGCGCGTTTTACTTTTTCGGGTTTAAGATCATTCATGGCAAATAAAAAAGGGGCCGGCATTCCTGAGACTTTCCTCAGAAACACCAGCCCCTTTGTTTTTCAAATAGGACTGTCTGCTGCTAAATTTTAACTTCTAAAAATTACTATACACCATAATTTTAACTTGTCAAGATTTTTTGTAGAGGTCGCTGAAAAACTCCTAAAACTATATCAGCGACCTCTGATTACATAGATTACCTTAGATTACACAGATTTCTCCGACGAGCATTTAATCTCTGTAATCTGCCTTTAATCTTTTAATCAGAGATTGCTGCCTATTTTTGGACTTTTCAGCAATCCTTTGTAAAATCTTTTGTAAAATTATTTCAAAGGGTATTCTCACTCAGGGCGCCCAGAAATACGGCGCAGGAGAAAAACTCTCTGTAAACAGCTTATCTGAAAATGGTAAAGCCTTAGAAGAGAAAGTTAATCGTGCTCACGTAAATCCAGTTTTTCCTTAAACCCCTCGCTCAGCTTATCTCTAAGATCTAAACCTTCCTTTCTGAGCATATTTTTAATCTCCTCAGCATCTATCTTAGGGGTTTTATAGGTAGCTGAGTATTTCTCAACCATATTTTTTATTCTATTACTGCGAAAAGGGGATATTACAAAGCGCTCGGCCATATATATTGATCTGCGATTTATTTCATTGACATAGTTGACATCGGCCCGTTCAGTCTGACCTAATGGATTTTTGTCCATATGCAAACATACCCTCGGAGACAACGGGAAAGTCAACTGCACGGTAGGTAATTCTAATCCACCGCCAAAAATTGCTTTATTATTCGGAAGGGGTGTAAATATTGTCACCGGGGCATCAGAAGTAATGAAAAAATGTCCCTTAGAGGCTATGCGTATGTGCCAATATAAATCCTTAATTCTTCGATGAACTACTTCGGCAAGAAGCAAACTTTCTCCGATAGCGTATTTTTCATTGACCTCGGTATAAACGCCATTTTTTGGATCTTTCATTACTTGAATAAACTCATCATAAGATAGATTAGACTCATTGTTTTCTTTTTGCGAGAACCTCTCATATAATTTCCTCATCTCTATAGAATCTAGAGCTATCTCCTTAACTTGATCAAGCGCATAATCAACACCAGCCTCGCTTATTTCCTTAATAGCTTGAACGGAGCGTGGGCTTCGGCAATGTGTAAAAGCAATAAACATTGCTAGAACATCCTTATTCGCTCCTACTAAACTATTAGGACGATTAACTAATCTATCTAAAATTGGCTTTGCCCAGCCTTCTATAACGGAAAGAAATTTTTCAGCCCTTTGATCTTTCTCTCCTCTATCATCGGGTTCTGATAAATAGTAATCTCCTATTACGGTGGTATTCACAGGAGACTGGGGTCGAATATCAAAATATTTCTTGTCATACACCCAAAGAAGATTCGATCCGGACTGTAAAAAATAGTTTAAATAAAATTGAGGGACTGTATGACAGCGAATAGTTGCCATTATTCAGATGAGTTTCTGGTTTTAGATGACCTTATTTCTCTTCTCCAATCCAAGGAATGGTTAACGGCTGTTGCCAATACCCTTGCGGAATAGGAGTAAAGCTATCTACATGAGCTGCGTTCATAATCAAATTATACTTTTTCATTACTGTTTCAATAATTTCGAAAGTCTTGAATAACTCGCCATACGTAGGAGGCGAAGAATATTTTATTTTACTAAGATGCGCTAAATATTGATTTCTAAACCCAATGATATCCCCGCATGGAGTTCTTTGGGTTAGTATAGATATATCTTCATTTACATTATCTGCCGGATAAATCTTAGTGTTTTCCCCAGCTAAACTATCGAAATGTTTATTCGCAAGTTCAAGCATATATTTTCTTACAGAACTGACCCCGGGAAAATTATTATATTTTTCAACATATTTCTCGCGACTCAAATAGTCATCTCTATCTTTTAACTCATGAAGGAAACGAATAAAACTACGAGAGCTTTTTTTATCATCGAGAAGACGACCTATAGCAATAACTAAATCCGCAGTAAATGCTGTTCTCATCCATTGAAAAATAGTTTGATCCATGTTTTCCAGAGATTTATTTTTATCGAGAATCTCGAACAATTGTTTGAATAAATTAAGGTGATGAAAAATTAAGAAAGCCTCTTTATTAAGTTCCTCAAACCATTTTTCCATCGAAGTATATATGAGTTCAGAGCCTTCTTCTGTATACCGCGCTACATGAGGAGCTTCTGTTTCATGAAGCCACTCCAAGTGCAAATCTTTTTCATTAGTAAAACCTAAAAGGTCTAATAATTCCTTACGCCAGTTTTTCGCTTCGCAAGTCCAAGTAGTAAGAAGATTTTCTTCTTGAGAAATCCTTGTAAATTCTAAAGCTACATCTAAATCACTATCAGGCCTAACAAGCATACCTGTCTTTTTGCTATTACCAGTAATTCTTGAGCCAAATAAATAAACCTTGGTTATAAATGGTTTGGTCTGCGCCCATTTTATAATGATACTTTTTGCTTTTCCTAAATCTAACTCTTCTATTTTCATAAACAACGGATGGGATTATGTTACTCCGAAATAAAGTCTCTTTCGTTATCGGAGCAGATCCTTCCTTTCATTTATAATTTACAAGGTATTGCTCAAAATTATCAAATAGTGAAATTTTGCTTTTATCCTGCAAAATTCTAATAAACTTATTTATATGGTTCTTATTAGGGTTAACTATTACTATTCTCTCCAACATTTTAACAGGAAGCTGTCCTAATAATTTATTTGCTTCTATGTCAACTTCCGGCAAAGAATAGCCGATAATATGAACCTCTTTTGCTTGAGAAACTAAGTTATAGGCTTTACTCCATAAAGATCTAAGCTCCGGACTATCTATTTCTTTATTTTTTATAGGAGGAATTAAAAGTGGTAAGTTAACATGAGAACCATTGCGACAACGAAGTTCCTCTTTATAAAACCTTTTATATATCCATGCATCGGCATGTAGCGTATGCATTGAAACTTCTTGAGTCAGAGGGCAAAAACTCCAATTTAAAGAGCCATGTAATTTTAAATAAAGTATTCTCGCCTGCTCTTCTTGCGGAAAGTCATATGGTACACCAGAGACGTTATTAAAATTGATACAATAAGACCATTTTAACTCTTCAGGATAAAGCCATTTATACCCATCATATTTTAAATAATCTCTGGATGTAAAAACATCCTCCAAGAGTAGGTCATAATTAAATGACATTATGCAATGTTTACCATTACGCTTGAGCAGTTTTTCTACAAAAGTTGAATAATATTTCGGCTTTGAAATTCCTATAGTAGAATGGGCTAAAGTATGGAAAAATAAATAATTAGCTTTTTTTGATAAATCTGAGATTTCTTGTTTAGTTAAATTAAGATTATAACTTTCTATTCCTTTAGATAAATAATATAACCTACTGAAAAAATCTTCTATGTTGTTGGTAGCAATACCTAAACTAACAGGATGATAGCCATCTTTATAATAATTTTTTAACTTTTCAACTAAATCTGTTCCGTAGAATTTATCGTATAATTCTAGAACGGGTTTTACAATAGGTAAAACTTCCGTTTCTTTGTCCCA
The DNA here is from genome assembly GCA_919902675.1 of Omnitrophica bacterium GWA2_41_15. GTDB lineage: Bacteria > Omnitrophota > Gorgyraeia > Gygaellales > UBA12090 > UBA12090. Next base: position 182,164 of record CAKKRH010000001.1, on the reverse strand, counting down.
AGTTCCCATGAGAAACATATCTTTGTTATCATATTTTCCGCCAAAATTCCAAAATGCCTGATCTATTAATTCACTTGTAACTGGAACCCCATCCGGATTAGAAGCCCCAGCACCTAAGATATATAAATTTATTTTTTCAGTCATAGTTGTCTAAAGCACATAACCTTCACAGAACCCGTTCCTATGAAGGTCCTACTTTTTAAGAAAAGAATCTCGACAATATCTTTCAATGCCACATTTTTCGCATTTATATTTCTCTTTTAATTTACCCGGACACTCATCCCATTGGGAATAAAACATTCTATCTAATACCCTTGAGCTAATTCCTTCTTTTTTGCATACCTCGACAACTTCTTCTTCCGTTTTTGGCAATTCTAAACACGAAAGCATTGCAGCTACTCTCGTATCAATAGGAAAAGTGTCTTTGAGTAAAAAATCTCTTATAAAACAGCTTATTGTCTTTTTATTTTGTTTAACTTCACAGATATCAGCGAGATAATTAATAGCTTCTAGTCCTGGAAGTGGACGCAACTCGGAAATTACATCCTTAAGCGCTTTCGAATTGTTTCTTAAATATCGCGAAGCAGCCATTATTCTTGCGTTCTGCCAAGGCAATGGAAAACCTTTGAAATCTTCTCTTGCTTCGCGTAAATCCTCTACTACTTTTGGATATTTATTTTTCATTAATATCCAAACATCCATCTGCCTTTCTGGTCTCCACGGCCCCCATGAAATCGTTATTAAGAAGAACCTATCTCCTGTCCATTCGTTAGTACCTATATTGTATTGCTTTTTTAGAGACTCTAACCAAGGTCCGTCACTACATTCACTTTCCCATCTTTTTAACAGCCCAAAATAAATCTCTTTTGCGCGCATATAATCCCCCCATAACTACATACATTCCTCCTAAATCCATATCTTACTACTTTCTGAAGAAAAAAAACCTCCGCAGATTTATGTCTACGAAGGTTTTGCTTTTTTAACGTCCAGGATTTATCCCTTCCAACTCGGGACGATTATAATCTTCTTACAGCATTAATTTATCATAACTATTGAATTTGTCAATGTGTTTCTATGGGTATTCTCTCTCAGGCGGCCCAGAAATATGATGCGACAGAAAAACTCTCTGTATACAGACGTAAGATTTACTTTATTACCGACCAGACCAACGAAACCACCCACCCCAAGACAGTCCAGCCTAAAAGCAGGTTTAATAAAAATATCGCCAGCTTATTTTTGTGCTGCCTTAAGAACGCGATCAAAGTCGGCAAGAAGTAAAAGGCAAAGATTAGAATTACCAATAAAAGCTCCAGCATGGTGAAGTTTTGCATCTGCATTTTTAATCCTCTCTCCTAAAAACCGAATACCTGCTGATTATTTTTGGAGGTTCGATCAACCCTTTTATACGAATCCCGTATTTATAAAACAAATGGATAACATAACCCTGAGGCTTACCTTGTTTTATTAACCTTAAAAACATCCAGCCTCCAAAGAAAACCAGGCCCGCGTAAAAGGTATCGAATAAAATCAACATAGCGCCACAGGCTAAAGCCAGTATCCCTACGTCTTCAGGCTCCAGGCCAAAAAGAAGCAGAGGTTTATCAATAGTGCGCAGGCATTTTCTCATTATTGTTTAAACAATCCCTCCAAGATCTTCGGTACAAATATAAGGATCAGGAACCCAAAACCGCAGGCAATGGCTACTTCCTGTTTTCCGTTTAAAAGCGCGATTACTCCGCCAATCAGCAATATTGCCCCTAAGATCTTTGATACAGGCCCGGTGAGTATATTGATGATAAAAGTAGCAAAGTCTCCTACTACCTGCTGCTCTTGGGTAGTGCTTATTTGCGCGAAAACAAAAGGCGCGACCGCCATCGAAAGTCCCAGAACCAAACACAAGGCCACAAAGGCCTTTAGCATAAATCTCTTCCTTTTAATATCTCTGCGCATATTTTTTCCTCCTTTTAATTTTATGCAGCTTTCTTCCTCTCGTATTCAAACGGACTTAAAATAATCTTATCCCTTTCTGCCTTACCAAACAAGAATTCATGATTAGCTATTACTGTAAGCTTGCCTCTGGAAAAAATAACGGATTTAGAAAAGGGCAGCCTTAAAAACACATTCTCTGAGATGTAGTTTTTAACAGCTGTGCGGATATTGCCCTGGGCAGATCTTAGGCCGTCAAGCTTCGCGCCTGTTTTATCAGTAGTTATATTATCCACCTGGAATACGCTTTTATCCTGATAGGTGGTCTGCCCTGTTTTATCTGACCAGAATTTCGCGTCAAAGGGGTCCTCCTGCATAAAAATTACCTTGGTCGCGGAATTGGTAAAAATGGCGTTTTCAAACGCGGCTGATACGTTGGATAAGTTTCCCCGCGACTGATTAGACAAAACCAGACAAAAATTAGCGCTCCTTACCTTAGAGATTACATCTACAAAATGCGAGCAGGCTAAATTCTGGAATTCATCAATGAAGATAAAGTATGGCGGATCGGTTTCCTGGCGTGATACAGCCTGAGACTTAATATCAATGATAAGCATTTTTCCAATTGCCTCAGCTAAGCGCGTATTCACCTGACTTTTCAGAGCAAAGAATACCACATCCCCGTTCTTGATCACTTTAGCTAAATCTAACCCATCCCTGTTTATTACCTCAATTCCCGCGATCCAGGAAATTGCCGCCAAAAGGCCCTTAACGTCCTGGGCGCGCACATCCGTTCTCTCTAAGAAGATAGGATCCTCCAAAGCGTCCTTAACTGAAAGGAAATTTATCTCTTTCTTTCCCTGAACCATTTCTTTTAATAATTCAACAAAAGTCATCGCCTGCACGTTAGAGTAAAAACCTGCCGGGCCATGATAAATCAGTTCCAGCGCGGTCATAATCCTGTCTACCTTGGAATGGATATCGCCGGAAGACAGCGGATTATATCCTGCCGACGGCTCATTAGGGTCAATGCTGAAATAATAGAACCTCCTGCCTTTTTCTTTCGCCTTCCGCTGAACATACTTCTTAAAAACATCATCGCCCTTAAAGTCAATAAAGCAGCAGCCCCTTCCTTTTTCTATCGCCTGTCTGCTTAAAGGAAGTATCACTAAAGAAGTCTTTCCGCCTCCGGTCGGGCCTAATACGTGCAGATGGCGGTTAAGCGCGCTTTCCTCAACGACAACATCTTGTTTATTATCTGAGACAGCCAAAAAATACTTGTCTGTTTTCGCGTATTGATTTAACTTTTTATTGATGTCATAGTGTACTCTTTTAAACTCAACAGTCTCAATGGAGAGTTCTTTTCTTTTTAAAGCGTCTTTGTCGATTTTGAAGAAATCCTCAAGCTCCCGCTTTTTGCGCGGCAAGATATGTTTGAATACGTACACAACAGCCAAGGCCACAAAACTGATAAGATATAATCCCGCGGCAATCAGCAAAAACAGTCTGCCCTCTTTGACTATAAAACCGTTCCAGAAGCTCCAAAGGATTATCTGGTAACCGTTATTAGTAAAGGCTAGATTTATATCGTGGTATCCAATCCTGCCCAGCCAATAAGCAAATACCCAAAATAGGTAATATCCCCACAGCCAAAAGCCTCTGGTCGCTAATCCGATAAAGAAGATTACTATACCTACTAACCCTAATATGTCATAAGGAAGCATATTATCTTTAAAGATATTTCCCATTGCCCTGGATAAAAGCACAGTATCAGAGTACAGCCAAGGATACTTCTCTTCCATCCTTGCCAGAAAAAGATAGGGCCTTAACTTTTCCATGTCTTTGATCCTGCCGGTTGCCTTAAGGAAATGATTAAGCTCTCTTACTGACAGGCTTCCCAAGCTACGGTTAGGGTTCTTAAGCTCATGGGCTATGGCGCGGGAATAGCTTCCGGTTAAAACAAATGTCTCTTTAAAGCTATCATCAGCATCAGAAGGCGTAAAATCAAAGTTCCAAGTTCCGGGGACCTCAAAATAGCCGGTTAGCTTAAAATAGGTTGAGTCTAGTTCAGATTTATCAGCCTCTCCTGGCGGCACAACCATCACAAGCGTATTACTGCCGGAAATCTCACTAAGAGATGAGCCCAAGAGATGAGTTTTCATCATCACAGGAATATCTTTATAGGGGCCAAACAAGGCGGCCTTTCTGCCGTAGCTTAGGCCGACATACCAGCCAAAACCGATATAGATAAGCGGAATAAGCAGCAGTATCTTTATAAACAGTCCTTTTAAGCTAAATGGCTTGTCCATGGACTTGTCCTCCTACTTTTAATAATCCGATTGCTTCTTCCAGGTGGATTAATTTATTCTGGTAAAAACACATCCCCAGCTCAAGCATCCCCAAATCAGACAGAATAAGAGCTTTTGAGCAAAATTCCGGGGCAAGATTATAGAGCCTAGTCTTTAAGCCGTCATAATTAAACCTGCTCGAAGCAACTACCAAAACGCAGTGATACCGGGAAATCTTTTCGATATCGTAGCGGTATCTTTTAACGAGGTTCCTTAAAATGCCCAGCTTTTTATACCGGGTTTCTACTTCTAAAGCTACGTTCATTCCATCCGTAAACATTATTAAACCATCAGGGATTTTTTCTCCGGCTCTTTTACCTTTCCTTAGGTCCCACTCGCACACCCATTCTTTAATATTCAGGTGGCTTTTAAGGATAATAAAAGTCTCTATCATATTATTGTGATGAATAAAGGTATTTAACCCGGCATGGCTCTTCTCAAAATGGTAATGCTCAACCATGGCTTGATCGCAAATCATTTCCTTGCCTTTATAGGTCAAATAGTAGATTTTTGTCTTAAATAAAGGCTCATAGTAAGCGCTGATAAAACCCTCTCTAAGGGAATAATCTATAAGCCAACGCGTATAGGATAAATTCATTACTACCTGAATAAACATTTCCAATTGCTTTCGTGTAGCGTATCGGAAAGTATAGATAAAAATTAGCACTGACTTAATTCTGCGTGTCTGTTCTTCCTGGGTTAATCTTCCTCTTTTCATGATTTTGCCTTTCTTGCCCCGCCCTGCCCTTGTGGGTTTTTGGTTAGGGGTTGGGTTTGGGTGATTTTGATTGGAACGAGCGTGCGGTAGCCTTCGTCAGGGTTGTTGACGAAAGCGCCTATTAGGCTCGCCGCACGCGAATAGCTTTAAGTGCTTGGGGGTAAAGAACATACTTAAAAAATTATTCTCAAGATGATTCACGCAATTCAAATTAGGTAAGTCACAGGTAACGGTGAATTTTTTAGAAATTAAATTGCGCATTAATTTATCCTCTTCTCGATTCTTTCTAATATGTTCCTTATCTTCCCTAGCTCCTCCATTAAGACCTCGTTGGTTATATTAAATACAGAGCCGATTTCTCTATTGCTGGCCTTACCGTAAACCACAGGATATTTCATCTTAAGATACATACCAAAGAGCTGTTCATCACATAACACCTCACTGATTCTTTTCATGACAATAGGAGAAGGCAATTTACCATGTTTCTCAATCTGGGTTATATATACAGGGTTAATGCCAACTTCCCTGGCGAGTTCGTATGCTTTCAAGGCAAGCTCTTCGCGGCTTTTTCTAATGGTCATCCCAAAGTTTTCCATACTATTAAATTCCTATTTTAGAGCCTACTTTTCCTGTCCCTTTATCCGCATGAAGAGTCAAGGCTGTAGCTGCTTCTCCTATGCCGGATAATACCCCTTTAGTCATAAACCAGGCTATCCCCGGAGACATAACCAAAAGCACTCCGGTAACCGTATTAAAATAGGGCTTCTCAAAGAACCAGGAGCTGGGCTCGGAACCCAGCCTTGTCTGCAAGGTTGACATATAGATAGCCGCGTAATGAATAAGAGCCCAAACAATGACCCAGGATTTCACCCAAAAGAGATAGATAAAATACTCCTTTAAAATACTGAAGGTTCCAAATAAAAGGCACAGCAACAAAGTAAATGGAAATAAGCTGTAGATAATCATCACCGCGTAGCCCTGTAAGTACGGCAGAGCCTTAATCATAAACTCAGACAGCGTGGTTGAAAAGAACTGCCCTACAAATGATGAGGCAAAGGCCAGCCAGCTGGCAGGCTGCCTCATCATCCAGCTCAAGCTGACAGCCTTAGGTTCTAGGCCGTAGCCGGTCATATTAGATGCTATGTCTGTAGCTGCCTTTTCAGTGTGTACGGCAAGCAGCTTTATCTTTATTGCCTTGTAATCTATGAAGAGGTCGGTAAATGGGCCTTTAGCGCCTAATTTGCCTATCTCTGTTTTGATATAGTCAGTTAGTTTTAAATCCAGAGCTTCCCAACGCTTTCTCTGATTTAAATCATAGTTCATTATGATCTCTTCATCCCCTGGCCACCATTTCTTGGTTATGCTTGCTTGAGTCTTGCCGTTGTTAACCATTCGTCCCAAGGTCTGCGGATAGTCGTTTCTAAGGAAGTCCTCGAGATCCTTCTTTAAGGCGTTATCCTTTTTAATGCCTTCACTGCTAAAATGCTGTAAATATAAAGATACCTTATTTACGATAAAAGGGTTGTTAAGATAGTTGAAATCTTTCTGCTGAGTAACCTTAGTAATAGCGCTTACCGTGCCATAGATAATGGCATTGTAACCCTGACTGATTAAAACAAGCCCTAAAGAGCTAGCCCGAGCTTTGCCAGAATCAATAAAGACTTCTTTTAGGGCTTCCTGGGTTGTGGTGCCTTTCCAGCCGGCTGCTTCCATGGTAGAAGTAGCATTCTCAAGACCGGCCATAGGCTTAATAAAGATAAATAAAAGAATACAAAACATCATCAAGTAACTCCATAAAACTGAGAAGTCTGTTTCCTTGACCGATCTCCATAAAGCGGTTAACATTCCAATAAGAAAGACTGCTAAGCCTATTTTGGTCTCAAAAAACAAAAAATCTATTATTGACTTTGCATTAACCAAGCCAACAACCTCAAATGCCGCTTCTGTGGGAGATATGCCTGAAGGGATCATTTTCTATAACCACCTCCTTAAAAACAAAAACTCCTATCTTTTGAATAGGAGTTAAACTATCTTATAAACTTAATTGAACTATCTTTTACATTGCTACCAACTCCAACTTCCCTTTTAGAATCTGCAGGTATTCTAATGATGAGGTGCCTGATCTCATTATCTTCTCGCAGAGTTCCTGCTGTATAAATTGCACTTCCCTGTCTTGTTCCAGGGCAAAATCCGCGGTAATCAGGGCACCGCTGTTTTTGGCGGCTTCAACCACTATCGTCCCCAAAGACAGGCCGCTGATGAGCCGGTTACGCCGGGGAAAATTCCTGGCCAGCGGTTCGGTGTTTAAAGGAAATTCTGAAACCACCGCCCCTCGCTCGGCTATTTTCTCGGCCAAATCTTTATTCTCCGCCGGATATACGCGGTTCAAGCCGCTGCCTAAAACCGCTATTGTCCTGCCCTTGGCTTTTAAGACCCCTTTATGCGCCTGGGTATCAATACCCCGGGCCAGGCCGGAAACAATGGTAATTCCGGCTCCGGCTAAAGAATAAGCAAAATTTTGCGCGCAGGACAATCCATAATAAGAAGCCCGGCGGCTGCCGACAATCGCCAAAGACACTATATCCGAAGGCAATAAAGCGCCTTTAACATAAAGGCATAGAGGAGGATCATAAATTTCCTTGAGGCTTTGCGGATAATCTTTATCCTGCAAGGTCATCACCTGAATCTTTAACTTCTGGGCTAATTCTAATTCTTTTTTCAGGCTCTCAAAGGAAAACCCGGCAATAGCAGAGGCAATTTTATCCCCGATCTTATCCACCCTTTTAAGCGAATCCTTGGAATTAAGAAATATCTTGGGCGCGCTGCCAAAGGCCTCCCGCAGATTCTTTAAGCGGACACTTCCGATATCCGGAATTAAATTCAAAGCTATCAGCGCTTCTCTTTCAGTCATTTATCAGCTTGATTACCCTCTCTGCCGCCTCTTGGACAGACATATCCGAGGTATCTATCAAAAACTCGGCCTGATCATAATAGGGCTTGCGGATAGCAAGCAGTTCTTTTATCCTGGCTAAAGGGTCCGCGGTATTTAAAAGCGGACGATGTGTCTCCTTCTTGACCCGCTCAAAAATAACTTCCGGCCGGGCGAAAAGAGCGATAAATCTTCCACTTTGCTTCATAATGGCAATATTTTCCGGGTCAATTACTATCCCTCCGCCGCAGGAAACAACCTGTCCAATACCTCTTGAAACCTCCGTTAAAGTCTCTTTTTCAACCTTACGAAAATACGGCTCGCCGGATGAATTAAAAACATCATTGATACTGCGGCCTTCTTTTTTAACAATCAGCTCATCTAAATCTATGAACTTTAAGCCCAGGTTAAGGGCTATTTCGCGGCCAACTGAAGTCTTACCCGTGCCCATAAAGCCGGTTAAGTATATATTTCGCATAATCTTATAAGTTTAACACATTTAGGAAGGCCTGTCAAAACAAAAAACCCGCTATTTTTAAGGCGGGATTTTATAACTCTCTGATTATCAATGGGTTAAATCACTATTTAACCCGGATTTTGCAATAGGAATGCGGCACCGAGACGCCAAAGAAGGATGCAGATTTGGCAGAAAAAAGTGCGCGCATACTTTTAGTATGTAAGCGCTTTTTTCTGACGAAGATGCGCCCTTCTTTGGCGGCGAATGCCATTACTATTGCAAATTCCGGGTTGAAGTCAAGCCTGCCTCCTTCTGGCTAACCTTATATATCTGCGCTGTATGGGTTTCCGCGCTCATATACTCTATTAATATCGGCTTGGCCTCAATAACCACATACTCAGGGTCATCTACGCCGGTATAGTATTTTTTCATAAAGGGCACCCAGAGTCTTTTTCTAATCCCGGCGTCAGAGCGCACCCTGGCAGAAGCCGCAATCTGGACATAGGAAGCCTCCATATTCTCCATACTCCCGCCAATAGTAATATGCACATTAGGGTTTTTCTGTATTTGCCGGACCTTACGCGAATCCTTAAAGGTGCAGATATAGATGGTTAACCCTTCACTGCGGGCAACCACATATCTTACCCATGGCTTACCATCAGCAATAGTGGCAAAGCTGGCCAATTTACTTCCCTTGATAATCTTAAGGATTTTATTCTTTAAGCTTTTAGCGCTAACTATTCTTTCTGCCATAATTTTTCAATATCGTTGCCACATCCAAATGCCCTAAATATTGCTGAATTTGTATCTTTAATTCTTACGCGCCCCCAGTATCTCGTGGTTTAACAATTATGCTGAACCTTAATGACATCTTCTTTTAATATAACCCGGCTTTTAGAAAACGAATTGACTATCGTAACCATAGCTGGAATTCGGGATATATTTCTTTGTCGTAAAAATCCAAATGCTTATCTTCTTCCCACCCTAGTTCGGTAAAATTTTCGTAGTCTTCGCTGTACCCTTTGCACATCACCAATACACGGCGAAACGGATTGAGCCGTAAAATTAGTTTTGCAAAAAATGGCGAGAGTGATATTTCCATACTAAAAAGTAAGATTATTTTCCACGCTTACAATTTCAAAAGTTTTTGCATGCCAATCCGATAATTTGTCATAGTCCATAAATTGGACTCGTTGTTTTATCGGCACAAATGCGTTAAGTGCAAGTTTCCCAAGATACTCTTCTTTTCTTGCCTTGTCCGCGACAATAAAAAAGTTAGGGTTGAAATCCTGTAATTCGACGAATTTCAGCAACGAATTTTGAATATCCGTTGAGTGTTCAACTTCAAAGAGAACGCTTGGCATTTTTCTGACGTTAAACCAGCAAACATCAACGGTTTTCGCTTTTCTTACAATATGGTCGTAACCGAATTGATAAAAACTTTCTTGCGAGCTGACTTCTCTTAATGTCTTGCCGAGAAATCTTTTGTTTTTATCCTGACCTGGTACAAAAGTCTCGTACTTCTTCAGATTGCCTATTTCCACTAACAATCCCTGATAATAGCTGTGATTAAATAATTCTCGCTCTGATTTCGGAACTATATTCGTTGGGAAAATCTCTGGTGGCAGCTTATCTTTGTGTAAAAGCAATGCCCATAGTCCGGGCTTTATCTTGAAAAAAAACCTCTCGTCTTGGACTATACGGCGAATGCTCGCAAAAGGCGTTTTCGTCTTCCACTCTACGCCCGGCACTTTCAAAACTTGCTGATTAAGATAACCAAGCGTCGCAAATCCACCATTTTACTCCATTATTCTTATTACTGCTTCGTGTTGTTTCATATTATTCAAGTGTGATGACCCCCCCTGTCTATAATCTTAAGTTAGACTAAATTAACAGAGGCCGAGTTTTTGTTCTTTGTCAAAAAGATTAGCTTAGAATTCATCTGGCGGCAATCCGCCATTTTTCTTCACCATAAAGCAAGGATAGCTTGTTATGGCCATCCCTGCTTTATGGTTTATTTTACCCCAATACTAAAATAAAGCAACCTGTTGTTTATTCCTTATAGGCCGAGAGGATAAGCTCGCTTATCTCCTGCTTTTTTTCTTTGGTTAGCGGGGTTGCCACCTCATACCACTTGCCGTCTTTTCCTGGCTCGCTGGGCATACCCACAAACAAGCCTTCTTCGCCTTCCACCACCTTGAACCCTTTGACGATAAGACAGCCGCCTATGGCTAAATCCACAAAGGCCTTAAGCTTACTGCCTTCCTTCTCGACCCTAAAGAGCCGAGCCACCTGAATATCGCTTGCCTCTACCATCTTGCCACCTCCTACTCAAATGCATCCCGTATCTTCGCTTCCCGAAGCAAAGCGGCGGGATAAGTTTCGGACATCCAAACTACGGCCACACCTTCACCATAATTTCTGTCCTTACTTATATAGACGTAAGAAGAGGCTATTTTCGTGCAAAAATATTTTCTTTTTCGCTATCCGTGGTATCTTTTTGGCCCAGGCTGCGGAAAATCATTACCAGGTTCCGGCTGCCTTCGGCACCAAGGGCCCACTTAAGGCCAAAGATAAGGCTAAGGGTGAGGAATTGAAAGAAATACTTTTTGATAAAGAAGGACATTCCCAGGCTCAACATACTTAAGATAAACCACTTCTGTTGTTTTAGAGCCCGGAGAATATTTGGCTTCGTTGAGAAATCCTTCAACGCCTCTTTAGCCGTAACTAATAAATCTAAGCAATAGCCGCAGTCCGCCAGATGCCTTTCAATTTTCTCTTTCTGGCTGACAGAGGCGGACTTATCCAAATATTTACCCAGTTCCAGCTCTGACGGACACTGCGGAGTCTTTTTAAGGCCGCATGAGGCGCGGCTAAAGCCATTTTTAATTATCTTGGTTAAATCCGGCATATTTCCTCCCTACTTATTAAGACGTAAGAACCGGCTGTTTTCGTGCAAAAATATTCTTTAGGTATATCCCTTTTTCTTCAAATTCTCCCTAAGGCTAATCATTGTCCGGCGCAGGATGCTGGAAACGGTGTTAAGCGGGATATTTAAGAAGTCCGCGATTTCCTTATGAGTCTGATTATGCTGGATATTCAGCCTTAAGATCAACTTCTCTCTGGGTTCCAGAACCTCGATTAATTTATCCACAGCTTCAGTTAAGTCTTCTTTGGCTAATTCCCGGGAAAGGCTGATTTCTGAAGGCAGGATATTCAAGATATCATTTAATGTGCCGTCTTCATCAACGCAAACCGAGCGCTGGCGGTTAAATTTTGCCTGGGAACGAATATAATCAATCGCGGCATTTTGAGAAACAACTGCCAGCCAGCCAGTGATTCTATCTTCATCCTTAACTAAGGCTAATTTGTTATTTTCCCAGATGTCCAGGAATATTCCCTGGGTAATGTCTTTTATGTCTTCGGCGGTGTGGGAAAAATTATGGCGGGTGAGCCTGGCGCGGACAGATCTCTCGACTATGGGGCGAAAGCGCACGACAAATTCACTCCAGGCGGGCTTGTCCTTATTGACGCATCTATTGACTAATTCTTTTGAGGTAAGCACGAAAGGCTTGTTTAATATCCGCTAAACAATCCCCGCCAAATTTCTCCAACAGACAATCGGCTATTTCCAGGGCTGAGACTGCCTCCGCCACCACCCCGGCGGCCTCCACCGCGCAGGTGTCGGCGCGCTGGATAGAGGCCAAGACAGCCTTTTTGGTTTTTATATCTACCGAGGCTAAGGGCTTAGCTAAGGTGGCAATCGGCTTCATACAACAACGGATAACTATATCCTCTCCGTTGGAAATGCCGCCTTCGATGCCTCCGGCGTTGTTGGTCTTGCGGTAATAACCTTTGTCTTTAGAATAACAGATTACATCATGCGCCTGAGAACCGGATTTATAGCCATAACCAAAACCCAGGCCGATTTCAACCGCCTTGATTCCGGGAATGGACATCAATGCGTAAGATAAACGGGCATTCAAACGCCGGTCAAATTGAACATAACTGCCTAAGCCGCAAGGCACACCTTTAATAATTAACTCAAATACACCCCCTAAGCTGTCTCCTTTGCTTTTAGCCGCGTCAATTGCCTTACGCCTTTCATTTTCAGTAGTTTTACCGCCGATATTTAAAACCCGGGAGCTAATCTCAATAGCAAATTCATCTAAGAAAATCTTACCTATCGCGCCCACTGCCACCACCGCGGCAGTTGAGCGGGCTGAGGCCCTTTCTAAAACCGGCCGGGCTCCGGAAAAACCATATTTTAACAACCCGGCCAAATCCGCGTGCCCAGGGCGGGGATTAAGAATCTCCGCCTGCCTGTCTAAGCTGAAATCCTTGTTTCTAATTAAGATCCCTACAGGACTGGCAATGGTCTTGCCCTTATGCAAGCCACAGAGAATCTCAGCCTTATCGCTTTCAAGGCGCATCCGTTCCCCCCGGCCGTAGCCTGCCTGCCTGCGGGCTAAATCCTGGTCAATTCTTTGCTTATCAACCCTTAATCCTCCAGGCAAGCCTTCCAAAATAGCCATCAAGGCCTCCCCGTGCGACTCACCCGCGGTTAAATATCGTAGCATATTACCTCCCCCATTTTAAAAAGTGTCCACTTTATTAGAGGAATTCCACTCTAACCTCTTTTCGCCTAGCCTTCTCGGTAAACATTAAACGGCAGCAAAACGATGGCCATTCTTTATATGCTTAGAAGTAACAAAAATTATTTTTAAATCTGCTCCACAGGCCTTGGCAATTCTAGTTAAGAGTGTAATCCCGTATTTATCGTAATCAGCGCTTTCATAACGAGAGATAGCCGATTTAGTGGTATGGATTCGCTTAGCCAGCTCGGATTGAGTTAAATGCGCCTGATGACGCGCCTGGGCAATCTGCTCCGCGATACAAAGATTCTGGTATTTCTGATCAAACTTTTCCCGAAAATCTTTTTCGGTCATTAACTTATCCATATATGTTTTATTCTTTTCCATAATAACTACCCCCTTTTACTCTATAAACATAATCTCTCTTTATCTCTCTGGCTCTTTCTAAATCTTTTCCACTCACCTTTTGAGATTTTTTCATATAGCCGCTGGTAATGATTATTTTTCTTCCTTCATAGAAAAAATTAAAAAAACGATATTGCAAAGGCTTAAACTCATAGATTTTTTCTTTAGAATCCACCACTCTAAATTTTGTTATATCGAAAATCTTGCCCTGCTCTGCCATATATTTTACCAGAGTAGCCAGTTTTACTTTTACATCTAAAGCCGTCTCTTCCAAACACTCTTTAGCAGGCATCTTTCCTGCCACAGTAAAATAAAACTCTACTTGAAACTTCTCTCCCTGATAGAAAATGTATTCTTCTTTCTTTGGAATTGCCACACATCGCCTCTCACACAAAGGTTAGCAAATTTGCTAACCTTTGTCAAGGAGAAATTTGCGGGAATTTGTATTCCCTAAGAATTCACCTTCCGACATCACAAAATTGGCCATCTTTGCGATTTGTACCGCATAATACCTCAACTTTGTCGCCGCATCTGATATTCTTTTCTGACCATCAAATAATCTGAAATAACCTGCTTATGATCAAAAGCCAGGTTAAGTTTTGACGCGTCCTCCGGCCCTACCACCTTAAGATTGGCGGCATCGGAGCCGGCCTGGGGCTCACCTTTAGCTTTAGCCGTGAATACCGTGGTTACCGTGTGAAAGCGGGGGTCTCGTCCAGGCCTTGAGTAAGTATGCATCTGCTTTAAATCATAGACCTCCAGCGATGTCTCCTCCTTAGCCTCACGCGCCGCGCAGTCTTCTAAGCTCTCGTTATAATCCAGAAATCCTCCGGGAATAGCCCAGCCATAAGGAGGATTGGAGCGCTCGATCAGCACAATCCCTTCCGGAAGCTCAATTATTATGTCTACGGTAATAAACGGCCCTTGTTGAATTTTATGAATAATATATTCCAGATAACTTAGCACATTTTTATTAAAGGCGGCGTAAGCGGGCTTATCGAAAAGGACAAAGGTTATTTCCTTTAAATGACTGCCCGGGCAATCAAACCAGAGGTGCCGGAATATTTCCTGGGCCATAATCTTGGCCGAGCCAATCTCGGGAAACCCGCCCACCCCGCAACCCAGCGCGGGAAAAGCGATAGAGCTGACTTTTAATCTTTCAGCTTCTTTTAAAGAGCTGCGAGAGGCCAGGCGGATCTTTGCCTCATCGGTCTTAAAATCCATACCCATAGTCGCGGCATGGATAACATATTTTGCCTTCAGCTTCCCGGCAGGGCCGGATATTGCCGCGCCGATTTCTATCGGCCCTTTTTTAACTGCCTCGTCCTCAATAATCTTGCCGCCTTTTTTCTTAATCGCGCCCGCCGCCCCGCCGCCCATCAAAAGCCGGTTATTGGCGGCGTTGACAATTGCCTCAGCCTCAATTTCGGTAATATCTCCCTGGATTATCCTTATCTCGGTATTTCTTATAAACATTGGTTCAGTTTTCGTGAGAACGCGAATTATTTTGCTGATTCAATTTCCCCCAGATAAAAATTATCAGCTTGCCCAAAAGCCAGATACCGCCGATAACGAATACGCACACCAGAAGAAACCTTAAAAGTAAACCCATCAATACCAGAAGCGGTAATAACATAAACCCGATGCCAGCCAATATCGCTGCCGCAGCCAGAAATGCCAACCCCGTGAGAAATGCCCTCATTTCCGCCTTTCTTTATTCAGAAGCTTTTTAGCCAGGGCCAGGGCCTGGGCCTTATCGCGGACGTCTCCGACAGCATGGGCCTCCTCAACGGCGGCCAGGAGCTTCCCGATTATAGGGCCGGGCTCAAGCTTGAATTCCGCGATCAAGTCATTACCATCAAGCAATTTAACAAGCTTCTTTTCTTTGGACTTCTTAAAGAAATCCCTTACCAGGGCCAAACAGACCTCTTCATGGTGCTTGCGGTTTGCCCCCCGGGTTAAAGGACCCCGGGTTGAGCGCTGGTCGGCGATTGAGAGCAAAAGCACGCTTACCGCTTCATTCTGGGTATCCCGGAAAAATCTGTATACTGCCCGGCGGCTTAAATCCTTAAGATCAGCCAGATACCCGGGGCGCAGATGCCAGAAGATAATTTTATCCAGGGCGTTTCTTTCGTCGTTAGAAAGCCTCAGGCGCTCGGCAATACCCCTGACGATATTGCGCCCGGTCCTTTCATGGCCGTGAAAACAAATCTTATCTTTAATGCGCTCCCTGGAAACCGGTTTTCCGATATCATGCAGGAAGGCGCTGAACTTAAGCAGGGCTCTTTTGGTGTGAGTTCCGGATACGATCCGGTTGAGAAAAGACTGAATGTCGCCATATCTTTTTAATTCCTCAAAAAGCCTCTCGATCTGCCTTAGCGCCTCAAAACAATGCCGGTAAACATCCAGGTGATGATACGGCCCCTGATTAACCTTGCGCATAGATTTTATCTCGGGGATAATCTTATCCAAAACCCCGGAATCATCCATATCTTTAAAAGCGATAAAGGCCTTTTTAGAATTTAGAATCTTGAATAATTCCTCGCTTATACGCTCATAGGCTGAAGAGGTGATTTTATCTTTATATTTTTTAATCAGACTCCTGGTTTTCGGCTCAATCTTAAAATCCAGGACCGCGCTTAAGGAGTAGGCCCGCAAAATCCTTAAAGGATCGTCCCTAAGGCTGGAATCCGAGACTACCCGGATGTTTCCGCTTTTTATATCCTTTATCGCTCCATATTTATCAATAAGAACATCCTTAATATTTTTAGCCTTACCCAACGCCCTCAAATCCAGGCCTAAGCTGTTTATGGTAAAATCCCTGAGAGAAAGGTCGGTAAGAATATCCCCGCCGCCTATGGTAGAGGCGGACGAACCACGAAAATCGGTAAAATCAAAATTGCAGGATTGTCCGCCTTTGTTATACACCATCCGGCAGGAACCGTGCTCTTTGTCTAAAACCACAAATCCGCTTTTGAGGCTTTTAGCGATTTCCCGGCCAATCTTTACCGCGTCCGAGGAAAGCGCGAAATCAAAATCAAAAACTTCTTTTTTTCTTTTTAGAAACAGGTCGCGCGGGTATCCGCCGACCAGATAAGATTCTTGAGGATATTTATTGAGCTGGCGGGTAATTAACTTCAGGTAAGGGTTTGCCCTGATTTCCTTAAGGATAGCATCCATAAGTAAGGAAGGTTTATGTATACTTGGCGGACTGTTCCAAAACCTCTTCCTCAACGAAGATAGGGGCTTTGGCGCGCACGGCCAGGGCGATTGAATCCGAAGGACGGGCGTCAATTATCCTGATTTCCTGATTCTCGGAGGCGATGAATATCTTGGCGTAAAAGGTATTATTCTCTAATTTATCAATGGTTATTTTCTCAACCTTAACTTTAAGACCTTCAATTATGGAATACAGAAGATCATGGGTTAAAGGACGGGGAGCCTTGATTCCGGCAAGCTTCATCTTAATGCTGGAGGCCTCAATTAAGCCTATAACGATGGTAAGGGTTTTGGTTCCGTTTTTCTCCTTTAAGACAATCACCTGATCCTGGCGCTTTTCATCAATGATAATTTTATTTAACTCCATCTCAATCATAACTATCTCCGGGACTTGGCCTTAGGCTTGGATGGTACTGCCTTACCTTCCTTTTTTACATCCTTTCCTAATATATCCTTTAACTCGCTCATAAACTGATTCACATCCTTAAACTGCCGGTATACCGAAGCGAAGCGCACATAAGCCACATCATCAACGCCGGCCAATTTTTCCATAATCAGCTCGCCGATTACCGCCGAGGGTATTTCTTTCTCGTATTTACGCATCATAACCCGCTCAATGGAGGTAACCATATCCTCAATCTTCTGGATACTTACCGGGCGCTTCTCGCAGGCCTTAATGATGCCGGAGAGAATTTTGTTGCGGTCATAAGACTCCCTCCTGGCGTCTTTTTTAACCACTAAAAGCGGTATCTGTTCAACATATTCGTAGGTAGTAAAACGCCTCTCGCACTTAAGGCACTCCCGCCTCCTCCTCACGGAATTGCCTTCGGCGCTCAGGCGCGAGTCAATTACCTTATCCTCCAGATGCCCGCAGTAAATGCACTTCATCCCATATCCTCTTTTTAGCAACGCACAGGGTTCAGCTTACGCTGACCCCTACACCCTGGCCGCTACAAGTAAACCGCGGCAGGAGCCAATATAGATTATCTCTGGTCTTTATATCTTATTATTTCTTTAGATAAAACGCGCAGTTCTACTTTTGCTTTTTTAAACAATTCGCGGCTGGGCTGGGCCGCGTGGTATCTGCCGGAGCAGACCACCTTTTTTATCCCGCAGTTGACGATCATCTTGGCGCAGGTAAAGCAAGGCTCCATTTTACAATACAGGGTTGAGCCCTCTAAAGGTATGCCAAAGCGGGCCGCCTGACAAATGGCGTTCTGCTCGGCATGGATTGTCCGGATACAATGCTTACTTATTGAGCCGTCGGGGCTGACTACATCGCGCATCATATGCCCGGACTCGTCGCAGTGCGGCTGTCCGACGGGCGAGCCCACATAACCGGTAGCCAATATCCTCTTATCCTTAACGATTATACAACCGGCCTTGCCCCGGTCGCAGGTAGCTCTTTTAGCCACTTCCTGAATTATCCCCAGGAAATATTCATCCCAATCAGGACGGGCATCTAAATGATTTTTTTGCTGGTGTTTTATCATACCCTATATCCTCGTATAATATATGTAATAGCCTGTTAATGTCGAATTTCCTAATAACGAATGCCGAATAAATGACTAATTATTCAATTCTCTAATGTCTAAAAGATTTATTTAGGCCTTTAGGCATTGGACATTAATTCGCCATTCGGATTTCGTCATTAGACATTTTCCTGTTGCTGCCTCACTTTTTAATTTTAGGATAAAGAGGGAATTTAGAGGTTAATCCCTTCACCTCTTTCTTAATCTTGCTGATTTCTCTCTCCCCGCAAGCCCACAATCCCCGGTCAATAAAACCGGCGATGAGGCGCATTTCTTTTTCCTTCATTCCCCGGGTGGTAACCGCGGGGGTGCCGATACGTATTCCGCTGGCCAAAGAAGGAGATTTAACATCAAAAGGAATCATATTTTTATTCACGGTAATCCCGCAGCGGTCTAATTTTTCCTGGGCCTCTTTGCCGCTTACGCCTTTTAAGGTTAAATCCAATAAGAAAAGATGATTGTCTGTTCCTCCGGAAACCACCCGATACCCTTTCTCAATTAAGACCGAGCAAAGGATCCGGGCGTTTCGGACAGTCTGTTTCTGGTCTTTCTTAAACTTGGCGCTTGAGGCTTCTTTGAAAGCCACGGCCTTGGCGGCAATGGTATGCATCAAAGGCCCGCCCTGTATCCCTGGAAAAATCTCTAAATCCAGCTTACGGCTAAATTCTTTTTTGCAAAGGATAAAACCTCCCCGCGGCCCGCGCAGGGTCTTATGGGTAGTGGAGCTGACAAACTCCGCGTCCGGAACCGGTGAAGGATGAACCCCTGCCGCGACCAACCCGGCGATATGAGCCATATCCACAAACAGATAAGCTCCCACCTTATCACAGATAGACCGGAATTTCTTAAAATCAATAATTCGAGGGTAAGCCGATGCCCCGGCCAAAATCAGGCGGGGATGACATTCCTTAGCCAGGGTTAATATCTTATCATAATCCAATTGTTCACTCTTGGGATCAACCCCATAGGAAACCACTTTATAGAGCTTGCCGGAGAAATTATGCGCGTGGCCATGGGTAAGATGCCCTCCGCAGGCAAGGTCTAGAGCCATTATGGTATCCCCGACATTAAGACAGGTGAAGTAAACTGCCATATTGGCCTGGCTTCCGGAGTGGGCCTGGACATTGACATGCTCAGCCTTAAAAAGTTCTTTGGCCCGCTCAATAGCCAGGCCTTCAACCTGATCCACATTCTCGCAGCCGCCATACCAGCGGTGATGAGGATACCCTTCGGCGTATTTGTTGGTCAGGACTGACCCCTGGGCCTCCAGGACCCCCAAAGAGGTAAAATTCTCCGAGGCAATCAGCTCTAAGTTTTCTTTCTGACGCAGGCCTTCCGCCTTAATTATCTTATATATTCGCGGGTCTATCTTTTTTAAACAACTCATTGGTCTTATCCTCAATATCTCTTATCTGCTCAACCCTTCTTAAGTGCCTTCCGCCCTCAAATTCGGTTTTTAACCAAAGGCTCACTATTCTCTTGGCCATAGTCTCCTTAACGAATAAATCCCCCAAAACCAAAACATTAGCGTCATTATGCTTACGGGAAAGTTTGGCCGCTTTTAGATTATAACATAAAGCCGCCCGCACCCGGGGAAGTTTATTTGCCACTATAGAATTCCCGATTCCGCTTTTACAGATTAAAATGCCCTTAGAAAAATTCCCTAAAGACACCTCTTTTGCCGCGGCGTAAGCATACGCCGGGTAATCGCAAGACTCCTGGTTAAAACAGCCCGCGTCCTTAACCTGATAACCCTTTTTCTCCAGGAAGTTTCTAATCTTTTCCTTTAATCTGAATCCGCCGTGGTCGCTGGCGATAATAATCCTTTCTTTTTGAATATTTTGCTTAGGCATGGGATAACTCCTGTTATTACACCAACTCAACTATCTTTTCTACCGCTTCTTTTATCGCCGAAAATGTCATTTCATAAAAGGCTGTGCTCTGGCCGATTGGATCCGGAATATTCAAATCTATCTCGGGAATTTTAGCAAATTCTTTTAATAAATACAGCCGGCTGCGAACAGCCGGGGCCATATTCAGGATATGCTCCTCGTGGATATTTTCCATGGCTAAAATTAAATCCGAAGAATAAAGCATGGGCTTGGTTATTCTCCGGGAATAATGCGCCTCATATACGCCCGCGCCGGCTTTAGCGAGTAAGCGCAAGGTTTCCTGTGTTGCCGGCTGGCCGCCATACGCTGAGATACCGGCGGACAGGACCTCCACATCCAGGCGGTTTTTATCTTTTAGGGCTTTTTTCAGCAGGCCTTCGGCCATTACCGAACGGCAGGAATTTCCGGTGCAGACAAAAAGAACTTTTTTTAGTTTGGCCAGGGCTTCTATTTCAGCCTTGCTTACCGCTCCCTGGCGCAATATCTTAAAATTAGCTGTGCTCAAATCCACCACTGTTGACTCTACCCCTAACTCAACTTTACCGGCATCTATAATTAAATCTATGCTATCCTTAAGGGCGGACAAAACCTCCCGGGCATCGCAAGCCGGATTCTGGCCGGAATAATTAGCTGAAGGCAAGGCCACCGCGCATCCGGATTCTTCAATAATCCTTAAAGCCACCCGGTTGTTAGGAAGGCGCAAGCCGATGGTGGTTCGACTCGGCTCACCATAGGTGGTTGAGCTGTGTTCATCACCGGTATTCCCGATAAGTCCGGCAGATTTTAACACCAGGGTTAAGGGCCCGGGCCAAAATCTTTCCATTAGCTTATAGGCCAAAGGCCCGGCATCCCGCGTAAGGCGCTCTAAAGATTCTTCGCTTGCGACCGCGATAGTAAAGGGCTTATTCAGAGGGCGCTTCTTCAACTCATAAAGCCTTTTCATAGCCTGGGGATTGCCGAAATCAACTGCCAATCCATACACGGTATCCGTGGGAATAGCCACAATCTTACCCTGGCGGATAAAACTGGCCGCTTTCTCTATTACCGCGGAATCCGGACTGACCGGATCAACTTTTAAGACTTCAGTCGGCATATTAAAAAAGTTATGAGTAGTGGTCAGCGTAAGCTGACCTTATATAGCCCTGCTCAAAAAATGTGCCTACACCTTCAGTTTTATTTCTGTAACTTTTTTGGCTAATTCTTTCTTATAATTATTCAGCTTTTTCTCAAAATCGGAATCCGCGACTCCCAGTATTTCCAAGGCAAAGATCGCGGCGTTTTTGGCTCCAGCCTTACCAATAGCCATAGAAGCAACCGGAACACCTCCGGGCATCTGCACGGTAGATAAAAGTGAATCCAGGCCATTAAGGCTAGAGGTCTCCATAGGCACGCCGATTACCGGCAAGGTGGTATGGGCGGCGATTGAACCGGCCAAAGCCGCCGCGCCCCCGGCTCCGGCAATAATAACCTTGACCCCATCCTTGCGGGCCTCCTTGGCAAACTTAGCCACCTCATCGGGGCTGCGGTGGGCGGATAAAACCCTTACCTCATAATCCGCCTTAAATTCTTTTAATAAATTTACCGCCTCGTTCATTGTCTCTAAATCCGACTGGCTCCCCATTATTATCGCGATTTTTTGATTATTGCTCATAGTGCCTCCAGGATAAGACTGAGCGCAGGGACAGTTCTTACCAAATAATTTTCACCATTAAAGAACCATCACTACTTCTAACTTTTAAGCGCCCTGTGGGCGATGTCCTTACGGTAATGCATCTTATCAAACTTAATTTTACCGGCTATCTTATAAGCCTTCTGCGCCGCCTGACGAATAGTATCCCCTAAACCCACTACATTCAACACGCGTCCCCCGTCAGTAACAAACTGTGGACTGTGGACTGTGGACTGTGGACTAATCGCGGTGCCGGCATGAAAGATGTGGGAATCTCCATCAGCCAAAGTATCGGCATCCTCTAAGCCGGAAATCTCAAGACCTTTCTGATAATCCCCGGGGTAGCCTCCAGAGGCCAAAACCACGCAGACAGCTGATTTTTCTTCCCACTCTAATTTTAGCCGGTCAATCTTATCCTCAATTGAGGCGAAACACAAATCCGCTAAATCCGTTTTTAAACGCGGCAAAATAGCTTGAGTCTCGGGATCGCCAAAACGAACATTAAACTCTAAAACCTGAGGCCCCTGCTTAGTAATCATTATCCCGGCATAAAGAATCCCTTTATAAAACTTACCTTCCTTGGCCAGGCCGGTAATTAAAGGCTCAATGACCTGATCCATTATTCGCTTATGCGTATCCCGGGTTACTATTGGCGCCGGAGAATATGCCCCCATGCCTCCGGTATTGGGGCCCTTATCGCGGTCAAAGACCCTCTTATGATCCTGCGCCGAAGCTAAGGCGGTAAAATTGATTCCGTCGGAAACCACTAAAATTGAGGCCTCTTCGCCTTCCAGGTGCTCCTCAATTACTACACGCGTCCCGGCGGGGCCAAAGACCTTTCTAACCATCATATCTTCAATAGCTATCTGGGCTTCTTTACGGTCTTTACAAATCACCACCCCTTTACCCGCGGCCAGGCCGTCAGCCTTAACTACTACCGGATAATGCGCGGCAAAGAGGCGCGGCCTATTAGTAAAATCTATGGCCTTATCAGGTTCAGCAAAAATCTCAAAACCGGCAGTGGGGATATTAAGCCCGCGCATAGTTTCTTTGGCATAGGCCTTGCTGGATTCTAAAAGGGCAAGCTCTTTGGTGGGCCCGAAAATACTTAAGCCTTTACGCATAAACCTATCCACTATTCCATGGGCCAGGGCCGCTTCAGGCCCTACAATAGTCAAATCTATTTTTTCCTTTACCGCGAAATCCAACAAGCCTTTGATATCATCGGATTGGATGTCCACAATCCGGGCATCGCGGGATATCCCGCCGTTACCCGGAGCGCAATATATCTCAGGCAAAGATTTAGACTGCTTAAGCTTCCAGATTATCGCGTGCTCCCTGCCGCCTGAACCAATAACTAAAATTTTCATCTTTTAAGTATTTCCGCTTAAGGCTTGAGCCTAACTGCTTTTCTTTATCGGCACTACCCCGGCCAAGTCTCCGATAACATTGACTAATTCGGTATTGGAGGGAACAATAATTTTGGCATTAGACTCCAGGGCCCGCTCGGCCATCTGCAGTCTTCTTAAAAGCTGGGCATTGCCGACGAAATATTTCTCCGCGGCCTCATTCACCAGCCGGATAGCCTCGGACTCGCCCTCCGCCTCTAAAATCTTGGCCTGCTTTACGCCTTCGGCCTTCTTAATCTCGGCCCGGCGCGCCCCATCGGCTACGGTCTCGGTGGCAGTGGCAAAGTCAACCGCTGAAATCTTTTCATTCTCAGCCTTGACTACCTTATTCATCGTCTCCTGAACATCCTTAGGCGGGTCAATCTCTTTTAACTCAGTGCGCACAATCTCAATTCCCCAATGCATAGTTTCGCTCATCATCGTCTTATGCAGTTCATCATTAATTTTACCACGCTCGGAGTTCGCGGATTTTAAAGTCAGGGTGCCGATAATATTTCTTAAGGTAGTCCGGGCCAGATTTACTATCTGCCACTGGTAGTTGTTCACATTATAAACAGTATTCTGCACGCTTTGCTCATCCGGCTTGACCTTAAAATACACCTGGGCATCCACCTTGGCATTAAGGTTATCAAAGGTAATAATTTCCTGAGGCTCGGCATCCACCATCTGTTCAGTTACGTTAATCATATACAACCGCTCGATTACAGGAATAATCCAGTGAAACCCTGCCTGGGCAAAACGGTTGTATTTGCCTAAACGCTCAATCAATCCGCGATGCGTAGGCCGGACAATCTTGATTCCTGAAAAAAACACCACAATCCCCGCAATAAAAATAAGATAAAATAGACTCATTTTGCGCCTCCTTTAGATAATTTTAACCCGCTCTTTACCCTTAATGACTTCGCCAATTACCCAGGACCTGAGGCCTGAACTCTTAAGTCTGGACATTACCTTATCCGCTCTCCCCTTTTCAAGGGCTAAAACCATACCAATTCCCATATTCAGGGTGCGGTACATATCGCTTTCCGGGACATTGCCTTTTTCTTGAATCAGCCGGAAGATTTCCGGAACCGGCCAGCTGTTTTTGTCTATGTATATCCCTAAATCCTTTGGAATAACCCGCGGGATTTTATCGTAAAAGGCGCCGCCGGTGATGTGGGCGATGCCTTTAATAGTCGATAGTCCACAGTCGATAGTCGACAGTAAAGATAAAATTGGCTTAACATAAATGCGGGTGGGCTTGAGCAATGCGTCAGCATACTTTATTAGTTCTTTTTTGGTAAAAACTTTTCTCACCAAAGAAAATCCGTTAGAGTGCAGGCCGTTAGATTCTATCCCTATAAGGACATCCCCTGCCTTAATTTTTGAGCCATTGACAGCCTTTGATTTATCAACCACCCCCACGCAAAACCCGGCTAAATCATACTCGCCTTCTTTATAAAACCCGGGCATCTCGGCGGTTTCCCCGCCCACCAAAGAACAGCCGGCCTGGCGGCAACCCTCGGCAATACCTTTGACCACATCCGTCAGGACGCCTGTCTGAATTTTTCCGCAGGCGATATAATCAAGGAAAAACAAAGGCTTGGCTCCGGCGCATAAAATATCATTGACATTCATCCCTACCAAATCAATCCCTACGGTATTGTGCTTACCAACCAAAAAGGCAATCTTTAGCTTAGTCCCCACCCCGTCGGTTGAAGAAACCAGATACGGTTCCTTAAAATTCTTGGTATCAAATTTAAACAAACCGCCGAATCCGCCGATGCCGCGGGTTAACGGCCTGATCGCTTCCACAAAACGACCGGCCTCCTCAATATCAACCCCGGATTTTTTATAAGTTACTTGTTTCATTCTTAAACCGTCTCTTCCTGTCCACAGCAAGGCGCCTCAAGGGAAAACTTTCCGTGCATTTTCTCCGCCGTAAGGGGGTATTTACCCGTCCAACAGGCAGTGCAATAGTGATTTACGGGGTGTTTTAGACAACCCAGCATACCTTCCAAACTCAAGTAGCCTAAACTGTCCACGCCCAGATACTGCCGGATTTTTTCTATGGATTCATACCTGTTGGCAATTAATTCATTAGCTTTATGAAAATCTATTCCGTAAAAACAAGGATAGCGGTGCGCCGGGCAGGATATCCTCAAGTGCACCTCTTTTACTCCGACCTTGCGCAGATTACGCACCCGGATCCTGGAGGTATTACCCCGGACTATAGAATCATCCACAATGACAATACGCTTACCCCTCAACACATCCTTCAGTACGTTAAATTTGACCTTGACGCTTAATTCCCTGGAATCCTGGGCCGGCTGGATAAAAGTCCTGCCTACATAATGGTTGCGGATTATTCCCATCTCCAAGGGAATACCCGAACTCTTGGAATATCCCAAGGCCGCCGAAAATCCCGAATCCGGGACCGGCACCACAAAATCCGCTTTTATCGGATGCTCTTTGGCTAATTGCTCGCCTAATTTCTGCCGGACCACATGCACGGTCTCGCCAAATACCACAGAATCCGGCCGGGCGAAATACACATGTTCAAAAGTGCAATGGGCGTATCTTTTATGCCGTAGTTCTTTTGGCCTTAAGGACTTCAGTCCGTCTTTGCTGATAAAAACTATTTCCCCCGGGTCAATCTCGCGCACCAGCTTGGCCCCAATCAAATCCAAAGCGCAGGTCTCCGAAGCCAAACACCAGGCCGGGCCCAGCTTACCCAGACAAAGCGGGCGAAACCCTAAAGGGTCCCGGACACCGATAAGATACTGGCTATTCATCATCACCAAAGAATAAGCGCCCTTAACCCTTCTTAAAGCATACAGCAGGCTTTCTTTGATGTCCTGGGAATGGGATCTGGCCATTAAATGAATAATCAATTCCGAGTCAGTGGTAGTCTGGAAAATTGAACCTCTTTTTTCCAGATACTGGCGCAGTTCTAAAGAATTCACCAGGTTTCCGTTATGGGCAATACAGATTGAACCCTTGGCATACTCAATCAACAGCGGCTGGGCATTTTTCAAGATGCTTGAGCCGGTGGTAGAATAGCGCACATGGCCTACCGCCATATTTCCTTTCAAACTGTTTACCACCTGTTCGCCAAACACATCGCTGACCAACCCCATACCTTTATGGATAGAGAGCGCTCCATTATTGTTTACGGCAATTCCGCAGGCCTCCTGCCCCCGGTGCTGTTGGGCATATAAACCCAGATAAGTAAGCCAACTGGCCTGTCTATGATTCATAATTCCAAACAAACCGCAGTATTCTTTCGGCTCGTCGTTATATGAGTTTTCTGGCATATTCTACTCCGTTACGGAAAATCAGCAGGCCATCGCCTTCTTTTTTTAAACCCTGGCGCGTCCAGCGGGGATTTTGCCAGCCAAAGCTATGGCGCTCCGGATGAGGCATTAAGCCGAAGATTCTGCCGGTCTCATCCGAAAGCCCGGCAATAGCATTTTCTGAACCATTGGGGTTATCCGGGTATTGCGCGGGATTTCCCTTTTCATCGCAATAGCGCAAAACCACCTGCCCATTATTTTCTAATCTTTCCAAAACTGCTTTATCTTTGGCCATAAACTTGCCTTCCCCATGGGCAACGGGAAGATAGATTACTTCAGACAGCCCGCTTATCCACACGCATTTAATCTGTGGACTGTGGACTGTGGACTGTGGACTTTTCAGATACGTCCAACGGTCTTCAAACTTTCCTGAATCGTTAATAGTCAGGGTTACCTCTTGCTCTGAATTGCTGTTTCCCGGCAAGAGCCCGGCCTTAACCAAAATCTGAAAACCGTTGCAGATGCCGATAATCAGTTTCCCATTTTTAATAAAATCCCTGAGCGCATCCGCCAGGGTATATTTCAACTCATTGGCCAGGATTTTTCCGGCGGCAAGGTCATCTCCGTAGCTGAAGCCTCCGGGCAGAGCCAAGATTTGATATCGCGAAAGCTCTTTGGCGCGGCTTTTAAGCTGATTGATATGCACCCGCTCAACCACCGCCCCGGCGCGGGAAAAAGCAAAGGCGGTTTCCATATCACAGTTAGTTCCCGCGGCGCGTAAAACTAAAACCTTAGGTCTTGCCATAGAAGCTGTTAATATATTGGACGATTTTTTTGGGTTCGTCAATAACCTTAAAGATTTCCAAATCGCAGGCTGAAATGTTTCCTCTTTTTAAAACCGTGCTTTTGAGCCAGCGCAGTATCCCGCTCCAATATTCTTTTCCGGCCAGAACTACCGGAAATTTCCCGATGCGTTCAGTCTGAATCAAATTGATGGCCTCAAATAATTCATCCAGGGTGCCGTAACCTCCGGGGGTAATCACGAAAGCCTTGGCGTATTTGACAAACATCACCTTGCGGATAAAAAAATAATGGAAATCTATCAAGGTATCCACGTAGCGGTTAGACTTTTGCTCGCTGGGCATTTCAATATTTAAACCGATGGAATGCCCCTTGGCCCTGCGCGCGCCCTTATTGGCCGCCTCCATCATTCCGGGCCCGCTTCCGGTGATAATGGCATAGCCGGCCTTGGCCAGATGATAGGCGATATCTTCAGTTAAGGCGTAATACTTATCATTGGGTTTAGTGCGGGATGAGCCGAATATGGACACCGCGTCCCCCACCTCGGATAAAACCTCAAAACCCTCCACGAACTCCGACATTATCCTAAAAATCCGCCACGGGTCTTCGTGGGTAAATTCCTCTTTAGCGGTTAGTTGTTTTGGTATCATCTTACCCCCATCGTAATGGCTTCTGCCAGGATTCTTTCAAATCGTAAATATCCGCCTCAACGCAAGGCTTATTGTCCAAGCCGTAAACCTTAAAATATCTTTTCTCGGACACACAGCCAATCAGGCCGCAAGAAACTCCGCGCATCAGCTTCTCAAACTCTTTCTGTTTCTTTTTTTCTACTTCAACTATGAACCGTGAATTTGACTCTGAAAACAAAATTGTATCGTTTCTTTTACTGTGGACTATGGACTGTGGACTGTGGACTGTCCTATAGGGCACTTCACTAAGAAAAATCTCCATCCCCAAGCCGCCGGCAAAGGCCATCTCCGCCAAAGCCACGGCCAGGCCGCCCTCAGAACAATCGTGGGCGGCTCGAATTAAACTTCGCCTGGAAGCAAGAGAAACTCTCTCCATCAGGAGTTTCGCTCTTTTCACATCTACCTTAGGCACATTATTTCCGATGAAACCCAAAATATCAAAATAGTGCGATCCGCCTAATTCATCAAAGGTATCCCCGATAACATAAATCAAATTTCCTTCCTTTTTGGCATCCATGGAAACAGCCTGAGTAACATCATCCATAACCGCGATCGCGGAAATCAATAGTGTCCCGGGAATAGCCTGAGATTTTCCCTCAACCGAATACTCATTATACAGGCTGTCCTTTCCTGAAATAAAAGGCGTCCCAAAACCCTTAGCGATTTTATAACAACCTAAGGCGGCGCGCACCAAAGAACCCAGCCGGTCCGGCTTATCCGGATTGCCCCAGCAGAAATTATCCAATAAAGCCGCTTCTTTCAATGAGCCGCCTACGGCAATAATCTGGCGCAAGGCCTCATCGATGGAAGAAGCCGCCATCCAGTAAGGGTCAATCAGTCCGAATTTAAAATTTATCCCGCAGGAAACAATCACCCCGCGATCGGTTTCCAGGCGAGGCTTGACTATGGCGGCATCCGAAGGCCCGTCATTGGCAATTCCCACCAACGGCCTGAGCACTGAGCCGCCCTGAACCTCATGGTCATACTGGCGGATAACCCATTCCTTGGAAGAGATATTGTAATGGCCTAAAAGCTTCTTTAAGGTCTCGGTTAAATCCTGAGGACAGTTGAAATCCGGCTCCTGATATCTTAGTTGCTTCCAGACCGCCTTTTTGATTGTCCGGGGAAGGCCGTTATGCATAAAGTCCGTATCCAGATTCCCAACTTTATTCCCCTGATAAAACAATTCTAACTTTTTAGTGCCGCTAAATTCCCCAATCACCACAGCCTCAACATTCTCCCCGGCGCATAATTCTAAAAGCTCATCTATGTTTTCTTTAGGCACCGCCAGAACCATCCTCTCCTGGGCCTCAGAAATCCAAATCTCGGCGTAACTAAGCCCCTGGTATTTTAAAGGCACTTTTTCTAAGTCTACCCGCGCGCCTAACTTCTCCCCCATTTCCCCCACCGCGCTGGACAAGCCTCCTGCCCCGCAATCAGTAATGGCTGAATACAAATTTTTATCCCGGGCCTGCAAAAGCGCCTCCAGCACCTTTTTCTCAGTTATGGGATTGCCAATCTGGACTGCTCCCCCGGAAATCTCTTCTGATTTCTCGGTAAGCTCACCCGAGGAAAAGGTTGCCCCGTGGATACCGTCTCTTCCGGTCCTGCCGCCTGCTACCACAATCAAGTCTCCCCTGGAAACCTTTTTAAAAGATTTATCCTTGGGTAATATTCCGGCGGTGCCGCAGCATACCAGAGGATTGGCAATATAACCCGGATCAAACAAAACCGCTCCGTTTATGGTGGGAATTCCCATTTTATTACCATAATCCCGCACCCCGCTGACCACCCCTTTGGCAACACGCTTAGGATGCAGAACGCCCCGGGAAAGTTTACCCTGGGGATAATCCGGAGGGCCAAAACAAAAAACATCGGTATTAAAAATCGGCTTGGCCCCCAGGCCTGTCCCCATAGGATCCCGGATTACCCCGCCGATTCCGGTATTGGCCCCGCCAAAAGGCTCAAGCGCGGAAGGATGATTATGCGTTTCCACCTTAAAACAGATATTGTATTCATCGTCAAACTTAATCACCCCGGAATTATCCTCAAACACCGAAACGCACCAGGGCTTATTCAACTCCTTAGTAACCTTCATTATGGTGGATTTCAGAAGATTGTTTATTATTTTTGTTTTGGGTTTTGGGTTTTGGGTTTTGGGTTTGTTTCGGATTTCGGATTTCGGATTTCGGATTTCTTCAACATATTCAATCTTCCCTCTAAACGTCTTATGCCGGCAATGCTCACTCCAGGTCTGGGCAATAGTCTCCAACTCAACATCTGTAGGCTTGCGGCCTAATTTCTTAAAATAATCCCTAATCTGGCGCATCTCGGAAAGATTCAAAAATAATTGCCCTTGCCTGCTTATCTGACACAGTTTCTTATCCGAGGCCTTGAGTAAATCTATCGTAAGCAGTTTAAACTTATATCCACCTTGGGACAAAGCTGTGGACTGTGGACTGTGGACTGTGGACTTGACAATATGCTGAATCACTTTATTATAAAGAAGCTTCTCGCTGATTATCTTTAGCTCTCTATCCGAAAGACTGCCTTCTAAAATATACTGCCTGGCAGTGCGCGCGGAATTAAGCCCGGAAATACCCATATCCGAGACCGCCTTTAAAAGCGACTCCTCAACCGGATCCATTACCCCGGAATTATAAGCCACCTCTATCAACTCTCGGTTTTCGGCTTTCGGCTCTTGCCGCCCGTGGCGGCACCCCGCCATTTGGCGGTGGCTGCTTTCTATGGAATACTCCTGGGTAATTTTGTCAATGAGCAGTTCCTCAGCGATGCGCCTGACTACCGTCTCGTCAATATCGCCGCTTAAGTAATACAAAAAGGCGAAACGCGCTTCTTTGGCAGACTCTATGCCTAAGTCCCGAATATCCCTGAGTACGCCTTGGCCCACAGCGTCAAAAACACCCTGTTTATCAAAAACCTTAACTTTATATACCGCCATCTTTAACAGACAATCCTATTTTTTTGAAAATCTTATCCACATTACGCAGGTAATAATCCAATTCAAAGCAAGATTCAATCTCTTTGGCGTTAAGATAGTTAGCAATACCCTTATCCCGGGAAACCAAATCCTTGAAATTCAGCTTTTCCTTCCAGCTTTTCATTGCCAATACCTGCACCAAATCATAGGCTGTGGATCTTTTTAAACCCTTATCCATCAACATAAGCAATAGTCTTTGGGAAAATATCAAACCCTTGGTGCGGACCAAATTCTCCAGCATATTCTCCGGATATACCTTCAGGCCTTCAATTACCTCAATGAACTTATTGAGCATATAATCCAGGGCAATGGTAGAATCGGGAAAAATCACCCTCTCGGCAGAGGAATGGCTGATGTCCCGCTCATGCCAAAGATTCACATTTTCTAAGGCCGCCATGGCATTGGCCCTTAAAATCCTGGCCAAACCGCAGATACGTTCGCAGATAACCGGATTGCGCTTATGGGGCATTGCCGAAGAGCCTTTTTGCCCCCGGCCAAAGGGTTCCTCGGCCTCTAAAACCTCAGTGCGCTGGAGATGGCGGATTTCAGTGGCGAATTTCTCTAAAGAAGAGCCCACCAAGGCCAAGACATTAATAAACTCAGCGTGAATATCCCGGGAAATAATCTGGGTGGAAATCCTAGCTGACCTTAAGCCTAGCTTACCACAAACATAGGCCTCAACCCGGGGGTCAATATTGGAATAGGTGCCTACCGCGCCGGAAAGCTTTCCCACAGAGATAAACGTTTTCTCCCAATTCAGCCTTTCTAAATTACGCTGGGTTTCATCATACATCAGAGCTAACTTCAAGCCGAAGGTGGTCGGCTCAGCGTGCACCCCGTGAGTCCGGCCCATACAGACCATATCTTTATAAAGACGGGCCTTCTTAGCCAGGGCTTTAAGCAGTCTCTCTAAATCCTCGATCAATATCTCAGCCGCCTCTTTAGCCTGTAAAGCCAAGGTAGTATCCAGAAGGTCGCTGGAGGTAAGCCCAATATGCAGATATTTGGCATAAGGGCCTAAAGATTCTCCCACGCAACTGACAAAGGCCACCACATCATGCTGAGTGGCTTCCTCTAACTTATTGACCCGCTTAAGGTCAAATTTTGCCTGGCGGCGGATTTTCCCGGCCGCATCCTTAGGTATCCTGCCTAATTTGGCGTAGGCTTCGCAGGTAAGCACTTCAATTTCTAAAAATTTGCTGAGTTTTGACTCATCCTGCCAGACGGCAGACATTTGAGGAAGGCTGTAGCGCGGAATCATAATTACCCCCGTGATGAAGTATGATTTTTATTATTAATCGGCTATACCGCAAGAAGAAATATTGTAACAGAAATCACCCCAAGCGTCAAATGAAAAACCCGCCCCGACTAAACAAGTCGGAACGGGTTTTAATGGTTGGTCGCCTCGTCAAAAGCCCTCGGCGGCACTGCCCCAAATGCAAAAGCCGCTTAAAATCAAACGGCTTTTGCGTATTAAGGTGGTTGCGGGGGATAGATTTGAACTATCGACCTTAAGGTTATGAGCCTCACGAGCTACCAGGCTGCTCCACCCCGCGTAATTATAATATCACAAAAAATAAAATTGTCTATATTTTTATTTCTTCTCTTGGGGAACCAGCCTGTAGGCTATTTCGCCCTTTTTGACAATGCCCAATTCCTTCCGGCCTACCTGCTCCAGATACTCCGGGTCATTTTCCAATCTTTCCTTTTCCCGCTGAAAGGCGGAATTTTCAGCCTGCAGTTTCCTGACACTGGCCTCTAATTCCTGGTTTTTCCGGCGCAGTTCCTGGATTTTGGCGTAGCCGGGTATAAAAATAACCAAAAGTATACCCACTGCCGCCAAGAAGGATGTCTGCTTAAATATCTTGAGCATGCTAAAGTGTCAGTTGATAGTTTATAGCTTATGGTTTATGGCAGAATATACTTTTCGTTTTCTGCTATCAACTATAAACTATTGTTTCCGGAGCTTTCCGGCATATACTGTTTTTTTGCCCAACTCCTCCTCAATCCTAAGCAATTCATTATATTTACAGACGCGGTCAGTCCGGGAAAGCGAGCCGGTTTTGATTTGTCCGGCATTAGTGGCCACGGCCAGGTGAGCAATAGTGGTGTCTTCGGTTTCACCTGAGCGGTGAGAGATAATCGCCCCGTATTTATTCTTTTTGGCGATGTTGATGGCCTCCAGGGTCTCGGATAAAGAACCAATTTGATTCACCTTAATTAGAATAGCATTTCCGATTTTTTCGGCTATGCCTTTTTTGAATATCTTAGGATTAGTAACAAAGACATCATCACCGACTAACTGAACCTTAGCGGCTAACTTTCTAGTTAATTCCTTCCAGCCCGGCCAATCATTTTCCCCCAATCCGTCTTCAATAGAGAGAATCGGATATTTAGCCAGCCAATTTTCATAGATGGCAATCATATCAGCCGAGGTCTTCTGGGTGCCTTCAAAGCTGTATTTGCCATCCTGAAAGAAAGAACTGGAGGCGCAATCCAAAGCCAAAGCAATATCCTCGCCAGGTTTGTATCCGGCCTTTTCTATGGCCTGGATAATCAAAGTCAAGGCTTCTTCGTTAGAATTCAGGCTGGGGGCAAAACCGCCTTCATCGCCTACTGAGGTAGATAAATGCCGGGATTTAAGCAAGGCCTTCAAACTATGAAAGGTCTCAGTAGCCATCCTGAGGGCCTCTTTAAAACTGGGCGCGCCGACAGGCATAATCATAAATTCCTGGATATCCAGGTTGTTATCCGCGTGTAATCCGCCGTTTAAGATATTCATTAAGGGCACAGGCAAAACCTTGGCCTTATCCCCTCCCAGATACTTATAGAGCGACTGCTTCTTAGCCAGGGCCGCGGCCTTGGCCACAGCCATAGAAACTCCCAATATGGCATTCGCCCCCAATACCGCCTTATTCTCGGTTCCGTCTATTTTCAGGGCAATCTGGTCTATCTTTTTAAAATCCGGAAGCTTGCCGATTACGGCCCTGGCAATAATCTTATTCACATTTTCAACTGCCTTGAGCACCCCTTTCCCCAGATAACGGCTTTTATCCCCATCGCGCAATTCCAGGGCCTCATTTTCTCCGGTTGAGGCGCCCGAAGGCACTGCCGCCCGGCCCAAGATACCATTATCCAAGATAACATCCACCTCCACCGTGGGATTTCCCCGCGAATCTAAAATCTCCCTGGCCCAAACCTTCTTAATCTTTGCCATCAATAAATCCTCCCTTACTTGTTTACGGTTTATTCATCAGATACGCACAATGTAATTATATCCACAAAAGCACTTAAGTCAAGCGGACATTTACGGCCAAGTGCGGGTTACCTGCCTGCCCTCGGCTTCCAGCGGCTTAGCCGCTAGACGAGCGCCGAGAGGCAAGCCGGCAAGGCAGGAAAAACCCCGCCTATCCTAAAATATCATTGTTATTCTCGTTCACTTACCGGCCACAGAAGAAGTTACCAAGAAAAGATTTGACTACGATTGTTAAATATGCTATCTTCCATAGAATAAACATCTTAAGTAACGCGCCTTAATATACTACAAACGGAGAAATAATGATGAATTGGAGAAAAATAAAATTTTATCTGAACCTGCATTGGATTAAGCTTATTCTCTCGGTTATTATACTGGCGACGCTCATTACCACTATAATCATAATCTTCAGCGGACTCAAGGCCTGGAAAGAGTCGGAATCCTATCTTAGGCAGACACAATTAGCCGCAATACCCCTGCAAATGTTTATGTGGATGGTTATGGGGCTCATCCAGGGAGTTATCACCACCTGGCTTTTTTACTGGCTTATTTACAAAAAAGGCGCCGGCTCCTTTAGCCAGACCAGCAAAAAGTCAATTGCCGGCGCGAAGATTGGAATCACCTGGAATGATGTAATTGGCATGGATGAAGCTAAACAAGAAGCCCTGGA
Source organism: Omnitrophica bacterium GWA2_41_15 (assembly GCA_919902675.1). Classification (GTDB taxonomy): domain Bacteria; phylum Omnitrophota; class Gorgyraeia; order Gygaellales; family UBA12090; genus UBA12090. Next base: position 147,373 of record CAKKRH010000001.1, on the reverse strand, counting down.
GGTAGTGAATTTAATTATGGACCGGGCGGCCTTGCATAAAATCGGCGGAAAAATTTTAAAAGGACTGCTTATGCTCGGGCCTCCCGGCTGCGGTAAAACCTATTTAGCCAAGGCCATTGCTACTGAAGCCAAGCTTCCTTTCATCTCCATGTCCGGCTCGGAATTTGTGGAAATGTTTGTGGGCGTGGGCGCGGGAAGAATCCGCAGCCTCTTTAAAAAAGCCCGCCATTTAGCGGAATTAGACGGAGGGTGCCTTATTTTTATTGATGAACTTGATGCCTTAGGCACGGCCCGCGGTATAGAAAGAGGTGGAGGCGGCGGACAAGCCGAACACAATCAGACCCTCAACCAGCTCCTGGTGGAAATGGACGGCTTAAAAGAAAAAGACCTGAATATTGTCATAATCGGCGCGACCAATGCTCCGGAAAATATTCTTGACGTCGCCCTTTTACGTCCGGGCAGGTTTGACCGTAAAATTTACGTGGATAAACCCAATCTGGAAGACCGGCAAAAGTTATTCACCTATTATCTTAAAGATGTGGAATATGACGCGGCTACCATAAAAGTAGACCGCCTAGCCCGCATTTGTGTCGGATACAGCCCGGCGGATATCGCCAATATCATCAAGGAGGCGGCGTTAATCGCGATCCGCAATAAAAAACAGCTAATCAGCGATAAAGAAATTGACGACGCCAGAGAGCGGATAGCTTTAGGTATAAAGAGGAGATTTAAATACGGAGCCGAGGAAAAACTGCAAACCGCCTATCATGAAGCCGGGCACGCCGTAACCACCTATCTACTGGTTCCTAAAAAAGATGTCTTCAAGGTTACCATTACTCCCCGCGGCCATACCGGCGGCGCCACCTGGGTTCCCCAGCGCGAGGAAATTCTTATTGAAAACCAGAATCAGCTTTTAGATGAAATAAAGATATCGCTTGGTTCTTATGCCGCGGAGAAATTAAAATTGGGCTTCACTACCGCCGGGGTAAGCGGAGACTTTAACACGGCTTTTTCTACCGCCCATAATATGGTCTGGCGCTTTGGCATGGGCAAAACCGGGCTGATCGGTGATTTTCACGCCATAGATAATAAATATATCTCTGAGGAAACCAAGAGCCGCTTAGACATCGATGCTCAGGAGATAATGCAGGCCTGCCTCAGAGAAGTTGAAGAATTACTCAAGAAAGAAGACGCCCTGCTGGAACGTTTAGCCAAAGAACTGATTGCCAAAGAAGAACTTAACTATGATGAAATCGAGGCTATTTTCAAAGAATTCGGCAAAGGCCGCGCCCAGTAAGCGCGTTGTAATATCCAAAATTAATGTTACAACGCGCTAGCCTCAAAAAATTCCTCCCCGCCCGCAGATTATGGCTGACAGTTTTACTCTTTTCTCTCTGGGGATGCAATCTTCTTCCCTCCGAGCCTACCTACACATCAAAAAACATAGCTGAATCAGTAGTAAAAATAGCCCGGGAGGAATACCAGCTAAATCTGGTATCTAAGCTAATCGGGCAAACCTTATGGATATATCTGCCTCTGGAAGAAGATCTTTTAGTTGATTCGGATAAACCCCTGGAATCCATTTCGAGATTTGATTTTAAACAGGCGGAGGGAATTCTTAAGGAAAAGACCTTAAACTTCGTCTATGACATCCGGGAAATCCCGGAAACCAAAGAAAGCCAAAACAAAAAGTTTAATCCTGAGGCCGGTAAAAAAATAAATAAGGTATTGCGCTGCGTGCGCAGGGTAGTCTTTAGCCTCAAACGAGAGATAAACGGCCCCAGGTTTTTCACGGTGGTGACCGCGGATACCAAAAACGGATTTGAGCTCACAGACACCACCTATATTGATGACTTAAAGAAGGTTCTCTACGAAATGATTTCCTGGACAGAATACCAATATCGCACTGTTGAGGATATCAAGCTCACTCCGGAGGCAATCGGAGACCTTAAAGGCGAACACCTGGAATTCTATGATGTGAATTTTGAAAGGTTTTTAATCGATCAGATAAAACAGAGACTGCGGATAAAATTCAGCCGTTCTTCCGATCTTCCTAAGGCGGGCAGTGTGGATATAGAAAAAGAGGTCTTGAAATCAATCAGGACCGTCTTTAAAATATACAACTTTAGCGACTTCCTGACTTTAGATATATATAATCTGGCCAGCGAAAAAAAGATTTCTTTCAGCAAAGCAATGGTTTTAGAAAAAAGCAAAGAATAGTTACGGCTTTAAAATCCTTACCTTCCTGCCCTCAAGGCGCAGGCGGCCTTTCAAAAATAAGCTGATTGCCCGCGGGTATATTTTATGCTCTAAGCTATGAATATTCTTCTCTAACTCCTTTAGGCCCCACCCTGTTTTAATCTTAAGCGGTTCCTGGAGGATTATCGGGCCGTGGTCTGTCTCTTCATCCACAAAATGCACCGTTACCCCGCTCACCTTAGCCCCATAATCAAAGGCGTCTTTAATCGCTCGCGCGCCCTTAAAGGCCGGCAGCAGAGAAGGATGAATATTTAAAATCCTGCCCCGGTATTTCCTGATAAATTCAGCGCTCAACAGGCGCATAAATCCCGCCAGGACTATTAAGCCTATTTTTTCTGACTTGAGTTTTAGGATAATCTGCTCTTCAAAATCTCCTTTAGCGGAAAAATCCCTCCTATCCGCGATAAAGGCTTTGACCTTGGCCTTGGCCGCCCTTTGTAAACAATAGGCCTCAGGATTATCCGAAACTAAAAGTTTAAGCTGCGCCTTGATCTTTCCTCTCTTAACCGCCTCAACTATGGCTTGAAAGTTTGAGCCATTACCCGAGGCCAAAACCGCGATATTCTTCAGGTTTTCCAAATTTTCTCTTCCTTCCTGGCTATTGTCCTGGTGGGGCAGGCCTTAAAACACTCTCCCCGGTTATCGCAGATATTATAGTCAATCACTGCCAGATTGTTTATCACCTTAATGGCTCCTGTGGGGCAGGCCTTTTCGCATTTGCGGCAGGCAATACAACCCACCGAACAAACATCTAAAACCTTCTTGCCTAAATCCAGTGATTTACAGCGCACGCCATAGGCCTTGCTTACCGCAACCAGGCTAAAGAGCTTCTTAGGACAAGCCGCCACGCAGGCCCCGCAGGCAGTGCATTTATTTTCATCCACTACCGGCAGGTCTTCCTGATTCATAATAATCGCTCCAAAGGGGCAGGCCACAGCGCAGGTTCCATAGCCGATACAGCCGTAAAAACAGGCCTTGGGCCCTCCCGCGGCTAAATTAGCCGAAACGCAATCCCTGGGGCCGGTGTAAATAAATTTATCCGTTACCCTTTTGGCGCCGCCGTTACAATGCAGCACAGCCACAAGCTTAACCTTAGCCTTGGCCTCCAGCCCCAAGATAGCGGCTATCTCCGCCCGATCCTCATCCTGCATTACCGCGCAGCGCTCTACCGTGCAGGTTCCCTGGATAAGGGCCTCAGCCAGCCCCATACACCCCGGCATACCGCAGGCCCCGCAATTCGCCCCGGGAAGCTTGGCGTATATCTTCTCTAAACGCGGGTCAACCGCGACACAGAGCTTCCTGGCGGCAACAGCCAGCCCCGCCCCGAAAACTATTCCCAGGCCGCTCAAGGTTAAAACTGGAATTAAAATATTCATCTTATATTAATGACAAATGTCAAAGCACAAATGACAAAATAAATCCAAATATCAAATAACAAAACACAAAACCTTTATTTTTAAATTTATCATTTAAGTTTTAAATTTATTTTGGATTTTGAATTTTGTCATTAAAACTTAAATCCGCTGAATCCCATAAACGCCAGGCTCATTAATGAGGCGATAATAAAAGCCAGAGGCACTCCGCTTAGGCTCTTGGGCGGATCAATCAGCTCCAGGCGCTCCCGGATTCCCGACATTAAAAGCATGGCCAAGAGATAACCTATCCCGGCAAAAAACCCTTGCGCCAGGCTAAGCCAGAAACTTCCCGCCACCGGCTGACCGTTAACAAAGAAATCCTGGGAATTTAATACCGCCACCCCCAGCACCGCGCAATTAACCGTAATCAAAGGCAGATAAATTCCAAAAGCCCGGTAAAGGTGAGGGAAAAGCTTACGAATCACCATCTCCACCAACTGGACAAAACTGGCAATAATCAGAATAAAAGATATGGTGCGCAAATAAGTGATTCCGAAAGGAAATAACAGCCAACGGTAAACTAACCAGGTAATCAGGCTGGACATTGTGGTTACAAAAGTAACCGCCAGGCCCATGGAAACTGCCGGCTTGGTTTCCTTAGAGACCCCGATAAAAGAACACAATCCCAGAAACTGGGAAAGGATAAAATTATTGATAAAAACCGTGGAGATGATTATGGCTATAAATTTACCTGCATCCATCACAGCCTGCCTTCTTTATTTCTTTATTCGTTTTTTTCCTGATATGCCAATAATTAACCAGACCGATTAAAAGCCCCAGAGTCAATAAGGCTCCCGGGGCCAGGACCATTACTCTGATCGGCTCAAAACCTTTAATTAAATGAAAACCTAAAAATTTACCCGCGCCCAGAACCTCTCTTATTGAGGCGATAATAACCAAAGCCAGGGTAAAGCCTATCCCCATCCCAAGTCCGTCAAAGAGAGAAGGCAGAACCGGACTTTTACAGGCAAAGGCCTCAGCCCGGCCCAAGACGATGCAATTAACCACAATCAAAGGCACAAAAATACCTAAAGAAACATTCAGAGCCGGAAAATAAGCCTTCATCAACATCTCCACAATAGTTACAAAAGTAGCAATAATCACGATAAAACAAGGAATGCGGATTTGGTCTGGGATAACTTTGCGCACCAAAGAAATTATTACATTAGAACAGACCAAAACAAAGGTAGCGGCCAACCCCATACCCAAGGCATTGCGGACCGAGATAGAAATCGCCAAGGTCGGACATAACCCCAGCACCAGCCCAAACGTAGGATTCTCTACTATGATACCTTTCGTGAACTCTTTAATAAGACGCTTCATAATTAACTCAAAATTAAAAAGTCAAAAGTCAAAACTGCAATTCAAAACTTAAGAAATATCTTAAATTTTTGCGTTGTAATTTTTAATTTTTACTTTTTACTTTTAACTTTCAACTTTATTTCCGTATCTCTTCGGCCTGACCCATCTATCAATCAACGGCACAGCCGCGTTCATCATCAGGATTGAATAGGATACCCCCTCGGGATATCCCCCGAACCTGCGGATAACAAAGGCGATCAGCCCGCATCCTAGGCCAAAGACCAATTGGCCCTTTTTGGTCAAGGGAGTAGTTACATAATCCGTGGCCATAAAAAACGCCCCCAGGATAAGCCCGCCGGAAAGTATGCTGAAGAGAAAATCGCCTTTAAAAAATCCCCGCGGGCTAAAGACCCAGCTTAAAAACCCTAAAGATAAAATAAGCCCCACCGGAGCCTGAGGCCAGATATAGCCTTTCCATAAAAGATATACCGCTCCTAAGAGTAAGGCGATAACGCAGACCTCTCCTAAGCATCCTCCCCGCCGGCCAAAAAATAAATCCCAGTAAGACAGCCCAAGGTCAGATAAACTTTTAGCACTCTGTTCTTTCAATACCGCCAATGGAGTGGCTGAACTGATTGCGTCTAAGCTAAACGGTTTGACAAACCCGGTCATCTGCTTTGGCCAGGAGGCCAGTAAAAAGGCCCGGGCAGCCAGGGCCGGATTAAAAATATTTGCCCCTAACCCGCCAAAGGCCTGTTTACATACGGCAATAGCAAAAACTCCCCCTATCAAAGGGATCCAAAAGGGAACGCTTGAGGAAAGGTTATAGGCCAGCAAAATCCCGGTGAGCACAGCTGAGCCATCGCCCGCGGTTATTTTCTTACCCCGGGATTTCTGAATTAGGGCCTCGGTAAAGACACAACTTACTATGGAAATCAGGGTAACCTTTAAAGCCGGGAGGCCAAAGATAAATACCCCGGCCAAGCCTGAAGGAATAAGGGCAACGCAGACCGCCCACATTACCCTAGAAACGCTTTCCCGGCTGTGAATATGCGGGGAAACCCCGACATAAAGCTTATCCTCCATTTTTTAACTCCTCAAGTAATGTATTTTGAAGTTGTGAAATCTTACTCTTTACGGAATTAATCACCGCGGTGGAAGAAATGGTCGCCGCGCTGATGGCGTTCACCTCTCCTAAAGACTCCTGGGCCTTATTTCTAAACTGCTCCAGAAAAGGTAACTCCAGTATGCGGCTTCCTATGGAAGGGGTTTCATTCTGGGATAAAATCTTGACGCTGACTATCCTTAAGGCGAGGTCTAAGCTTATCAAAATCTCAATATCCGAAGAATAACCCTTCTGCATAGACTTAAGCACAAATCCCCCAAGACGATTATTACTGTCATAGCCGCGGTAAAAAAGCACCTTATCCTCTTCATAATACGGTTTAAACATAGCGGCTTGCGGCAGCAGCTCTTTTAAGGCCTGGGTTTCCTGCTCTTCTTTCTGAGCCTTTATTATCGGCTCGGTAACCGAATTAATCACCGCCAGGACCGAACTGGACAAGAAGCAAATCAAACCCAGAATCAGAGCGTATTTAAATGTTTCCCTCATTTTAATTTAATTTTAGCATATTTTATTGATTGCACAATATTCCTTCCCTGGGGACAGACATAACTGCAAGAGCCGCACTCCATGCACTCCAGGGCCCCATAGCTTTTGGCCAGGTCCCACTTCTCTTTCTCTACCGCCAGAGATATCATACAAGGTTCAAGTCCTAAAGAACAATTCTCCACGCACCTGCCGCAGCGCAGACAAAAGGCATCCTCAGCCGGCTTGACTTCGCTTTCGGTTAAAAATATCACACCTGAGGTAGTCTTGATTATCGGCGTATCCAGGCTGTATTGGGCAATGCCCATCATCGGCCCGCCAAATACTATTTTCTTGGGCTCTTCTTTTAACGGCCCGCACTCACCGATCAAATCCCGGATAGTCGTCCCGATACGCGCCAGAAGATTGGCCGGCTTCTCCAAACAATCCCCGGCAACCGTTATCACCCTTTCATATAACGGCTTACCTGAATACACCGCCTCATATATCGCGTAAATAGTGGCCGCGTTATTCACCACCGCGCCCACATCAAAGGGAAGTTTTCCCACAGGAACCTCCCGGCCCAGCACCGCCTTAATCAACTGTTTTTCTCCGCCCTGGGGATACCTTGACTTGAGAACCTTTAATCTATATCCTGTTCCCGCTAATTTACGGCTAAAGGCCTTGACAGCCTCAGGCTTATTATCCTCAATAGCAATATACACATTCTTTGCCCCCACACATCGCGCCGCTAAACCGATACCCTGGATGATCTCATCCGTCCTCTCAATCATCAGGCGGTTATCCGAAGTTAGATACGGTTCACATTCCGCTCCGTTAAGAATGAAGCTGTCTATGGGCTTGGGCGGATTTAACTTTATATGGCTGGGAAAACCCGCCCCTCCCATTCCCACAATCCCGGCGGTCAAAACTGCTTTACGGGTATCCTCCGGGCTCAGGCGCTCTGCTGTCTCAACTGAGGCTATCGGTTTAAATTCATCTTTCTGGTCTAAGCCGTCTGAAGCAATTACCACTGCCCTCCCCCGTCCTAACACCGGATGGGCTAAATCATCAATAGCCAAAATCTTTCCCGATATTGAGCTGTGCACCGGGGCCGAAACCGACCCCCCTGCCGAATCCGCGATAAGCTGTCCGGTTTTTACCAGATCCCCTATTTTTACTATTGGATTAGCCGCCTTGCCGATATGCTGGGATAAGGGAATTATTGCCTTCATCGCAAGCCTGGCCTGACGAATTGCCAAATCAGCGGTAAGTTCTTTTTTGTCTTTAAGTTTTAACATATTCGGTCTTTGAACTACCTTTAGAATTAACAGAGAATCTCTGCCTTAAGTATCCCGTGGTGCCAATCAGGGAGAATAATACCCCCACCCCGATCAATAACCCTCCTTGTCCTATAGACTTTATCTCGGCCAAAGCCGAACCGATAAACATAAACAATAAAAAAGCCAGATGCATCACCACCTCAACCGAGCTAAAGACCTTTCCCAGCATGGCTCCGGAAGAAACATCGTGAATCAGGGTATTGGCCGCGGTCATTATCGGCCCCACGGCCAAACCAAAAACAACGGCTAAAATAGCCGCGGTATAGAAAAATGGATAGCGGTTTAAGACAAAGGCGAATCCCGCCAGGGCCAGGCCGCTGGAGATTAATGAAGAAAATATAGTTTTAAAACAATTCGCGCTCTTACCAAAACGGCCGTATATAATTGAACCCAAAAAGAGCCCCATTCCCAAGAACATCGCTAATAAGCCTAAATCCAAAGTCAGGGATTTCAGGGTCTGCTGAACAAAAACAATCACCACCACATACATCGCTCCCAGGGCCGCCCAAATCAAAAAAAGAACGGCAATCACTCCCCGCATTTGCTTCTGGCCAAGCAGATATCTTATCCCTTCCTTAACCTCAACTAACACCGATGATTTCCTGATTGCCTCCAGCACCTCTTTCCCCACTTCCATAATCTTGACTCTCTGCCTGCCGGCCAAACGAATAAAGAATACCAGGAAGCTGGAAACAAAAAAACTTGCCGAATCTATATAAAAACCTCCCTTTGCCCCCAATACGGTTACCACTATCCCGCCGATGGCAAATCCCGCGGTTGAGGCAATCATACCGGTAGTATTCACCAAAGAATTCGCCATCAGCATCTGCTCCTTAGGAACAAGCTCCGGCACAATGGCCAGTTTAGCCGGAACAAAAAACCGGCCGATACAAAAAAGCAAAAACACCACCGCGTAAAGCGGCACAATAGATTTATGAGAATCAATTATATACAAAGGGATGAGCAAAACCAGAAGCCCGCGCAGGAAATCGCAGCAATACATTGTCTTGCGCCGGTCCCAGCGGTCCACATAAACCCCGGCAATCGGCCCCACCACGAATACCGGCAGTATGGTAAAAGCCAGCAAGCTGGCTAATTGCAGGGTTTTGCCGGGTGAGCGCTGGGCGATAAAGCCGATCAGAGCCATCTGGTTGAGCCTATCACCAAACTGGGAAATTATCTGGCTCAGCCACAAAAGAAGAAAATTCTTATTTTTTAAAACCTCTCGGAAACGAGCCATCTTTGTAGCGGTTGCCGTAAGGCAACATATCGGGTCAGCTTACGCTGACCCTTACACAAAACTAAAACAGCCGGCGGGGGGAATCGAACCCACGGCCCACGGTTTACGAAACCGTTGCTCTGCCAACTGAGCTACGCCGGCAATATCTTAAAAACATTATATAAGAAGCAATTTAACCCAGCAATACACGTCTTGCGGGTAGGCTGTTTAAAAAAGTTATTTTAGCACAGATTTTAAGATTTTTCTAATTGAATTTACCGCCCCCCAGAGTAATTCTCCAGCAAGCTGTTGGAGAATTGCGTCGTTTTTGTATTCAAGGTAAAACTGGCGTATATACCAGAGACCTCGTTTTGCTTGAACCTGTAAACTTTACTTACAAGTTGCCTACAACGTCACCGGCCACTTGCTTTTCTCCCACCATTCATCAAATGGAGGAAGATTCGCTGTTCTTTTTACTTCACTATATTGTCCTCTGGCAATGGTATCAGTTGATGGCATATTGTAGCATAAATTCTCAGAGATAATCCATCTGTCGTGGATATCAGCATTCAATTTATTATCGGATATAACCCGCAATTCACACTTCATCCCATCGTTTTTGAGTTCTTCCTTTAAATCTTTATATAAGGATAGGAATTTCGTATCCGCTTTCTCTGAGGACATTAGAATTCTTATCTCTTTTACTTTGCCGGCATTAAGTGACTCTGATAACCAATCTAACCCCGCTCTTGAAAAATATTTATCTACCCAGTAAATATACTTTTCGCAAGAACTGATAATATCCCTAATCGCTTTTTTATTTGAAAATGGCTTTCCCGGAGATAACAATTTTACATCTATCGGCTTGTGGATAACTTCAAAAATTGTCCTTATCTTCTTATCGTGTGATTGAACCTTATTTTCCAATTGATTCAATTTGTTAAGTATTCCTTTATTTGTAGAAACTAATTTTCGTATATTAACAAATATCCGCATTATGCCGATATTTACCAAAATAGCTCTTTCGCTATTAAGAACACTAGAGAGCATCGCAACTCCCTGTTCTGTAAAGACATATGGTAAATAACGGCGGCCGCCCCATCTTGAGGTCGCATTTTGCGACCTCAAGATGGATATTCCAAAATGAAATCTCAAGTTTTTAAATTCTTCCTTTGTTAATTGAAACATAAAATCCGCTGGAAAACGTTTTATATTCCTCTTCACTTGTTCAACTAATCGTTTTGTAGACACCCCATAAAGTTCAGCGAGATCCCTATCCAGCATTATATTGAGGCCTCTAATCAAGAATATCTTTTTCTCAATTATGTCTTGTTTAATAATATGTGCCATGTTTATAAGTATTTCTTACAGATTAACTTTTACCTTTTCGCCGCAGTGAGGGCAAACGCAGATTCCCTTCGCTTCATCAACCCACTCAATGGGCCTATCAAGATAGATTATTCCTGCGCATTTCAAAATAGAAAATAGAAAATAGGGACAGCGACCATAAAATAGGGACAGCGACCATTTATTCTGGGTTTTCCCTTGGCCTGCCTCTTGGCAAGGCAAACAGCCTCCTGCCGAATTTCTCTTCCAGCTTCTTAACAAAGTCAATAGACCCTATGGGCCGGCCTGTATAGGTATGGCTTCTTATGGCCTCAAGGGCTTTTTCTTCCTCATTTGTGTCTATATACTGCTTCCAGGAATCATAAGACATACCCGTCAGCTTAAATAAATCCCCAAGATTAAGAAGGTTGTTTTCTCTGCCTGTATGGTATGGCGCGCTGGACCAGCGCCACTCCCAGGGTTTTTTCACTAACCCTGAGCGCACCGGATTGCGCTCGATGTATCTGGATGCCATTAACAGGCGGGGTTCATCTAATATGCAGGAATAAAAACGCCCCTGCCAGAGATGGCCTCTGGCTTTCATCCTTTTGTTAAAGTACTGGGAGTAGCGCATGTGGGCAGAATTAAAAGTCCTGGCGAGCGAATCTTCTTCTTTGGGAATGGCGATAAAATGCACGTGATTTTGCATAAGGCAATAAGCAAGTATGGAGAGGCGGTATTTTAGGCTGTAGTCTTTGATCCAGGAAAGATACCGGCTTCTATCGTTGTCATCACGAAACACCTCCTGGCGGTAATTGCCTCTTTGGGTGATATGGTGCGGTAATCCAACAGCTACTGCGCGGGCAATGCGGGGCATAAAGTAATACTACCAGGGAATGCGAAGGAAGTCAATAAAATGGTCGCTGTCCCTATTTTCCTTGGCACCCTTTAAGATAATCCAGTACCGCGTAGGCGCACCCTTATACTTACCAATAACATAGTCAATTTCCCCGGCTTCTTTTAGAAAAATACGCGCTCTTTTAATTGTATTGTCGCTGATATATAATTCCTGCATTAGATACTCATCATGACAATAAAATGAGCCGTTTGCCGCTAACATCCCTTTTCGAGCAAAATGTTTATACTTGCCTGTTAATGTCCGTAGAAGTAAGTTTGCCGCGGGAGTCATTCTTTTCATAATTTTGAGACTATATGGGACTATAACTTTCTAAAGTCCATAAATAAAGCCAAAACCATACAAAAGACACTAAAGAAATAAAAAAGCGTAACTGCCTCAAATATAAAGCAATTACGCCTAAATATAACAAAAAAGAGGGGTTATGGAACCCCCTCTTAAAAATTAAATGCCGAGGAGAAGAATCGAACTTCCCACGCCGGCCTTTTCAGGGCCGCGCTCTACCACTGAGCTACCTCGGCTAAATCTATTTGTTGGTGAATCCTACGAAGCCCTACCAGCTATTGACCTGCTGAAGGGCGAAGCAGGAGAGCTACTTCAGCATTTATGAAAATTCTGCTTTTAGCAATTCCGTTTAATAATCGTTTTAGTATAACATAATTTCCGATCGGGTCAATCAAAATCAGTCCACCACCTCAATGCTTGAAGGATGGCTGACAATAATCTCAAACTTATCCTTATATTCCTTAACCTTGCCGCTTATTCTTAAGGTTTTGCCTTTATAAGAGGAAACAGAAACTCCGGCGGCCATAAAAGAAGCTAAATCATTTTTAAATATCACCGCCTTGAAATCGCTGCGGCCGAAATTCAGAATGGTTACCTTGGCTGATTGGTAAATAGAGGAAACCTTCCCTTCTACTATGGCTACCTGGTTAAGATATTTCCCGGCCTCTTTTACCGAAATTACCGGAATTTCCGCCCAAAGGCCGCGGTTATTCTCGCGGGCCTCCTTCTGAGCCTTAACTAGGGGGTCTACATACTTAATATTAGGAGGAATGGTGTAGAGAAGAGCAAGGCCTTCCTGCAGCATCCTGGCATTTACAAAGTTATCTTCCACAAAGCAATAAGCCAGGAGGCGACCGTATTTATCTTTTTTCTGGACATCCAGCTCTAAGCGCGCGACTTTACCCTCAACCATCCGGCGGTTAAAATCCTTAGCCTTCTCAGCAAACGGCTCTCCGACATAAACCCAGGTATCGCCCTCGCGCTTTCTGGTTTCCGGGGTGTCAATGCCGATATAGCGCACGGACTCGCCGTTATCCAGCTCTATGGTATCTCCGTCAATAACCTGCTTGACCTGGAATTCCTTGGAGGCGCTGAAATTATCTCCGCAGCCAAAAAGAAAGAAACATAAAAACAGGAATAAGGCCGCCGAACGATAAAAAATCATCTGATATTCTGGATGATTTTGGTGTAGACCTTCTGGGCCAACTCAATATTGGGCATTAGGTTTTTGCGGCTCCTTACTTTAAGCCGCACGGTCTTTTTGGTGAGCCTTTCCACATAAATCTCTAAACTGCTGGTTTCCACATTGGCTTTAATCTTTCCGGTGGAGGGATTACTAAACTGGGATTCGATATCTCCCATAATCCCGGCGATGGTTACCGCGGAATCATACACCCGGTCAAAATCCTTATCGGTTTCGCCTTGAATATAATCTTTGCCTATAGCGTATCCTCCGGCCGCCCCCGCCCCCACCAGCACAACCGCGCAGCCGGATACGGAAAACCAAAGGACTGCCAAAATAGATAATATACGCATCTCTCTCATTAAGCTCCTTTTCGAAAAATCCTATAAAGAAAAGTATAGCAAACTATTTGCCTCTAATCAATTAAATTGAATCAATATGATGGCCTTTTTTCTCTTGACCTGACCGTTGCCGGGGTTATAATTACTCCTATGACTTATTCGACTTGCTTTTGTCTCTAAACATTATCCCGAGCGGATGAAAAAAATTGTTCTTATTGTAAAAAATATCACCCGCGAAGGCCCGGGGATTATTGAAAACCTGCTCAAAGAGCGGAATATTAATTATACCGTCATTGACCTTGATAAGGGCGAGACCTTTCCTCATCCTCAAGATTACTCTGCCCTTGTAGTTATGGGCGGGCCGGACAGCGCCAATGACCACACCCCAAAAATGAAATCTGAATTACAAAGAATCCAAGAAGCCCTTTCCCTGAATATCCCTTATCTGGGTATTTGTTTAGGATTACAAACCTTAATCAAGGCTGCTGGAGGCAAGGTAGCAAAGAGCCCATTAAAAGAAGTAGGCTTTAAAGGCCCAGACAACAAACCTTTTATCATTAGCCTAACCGCGGCAGAGAAGAAAGATCCCCTTTTTAAGGGATTGGGGGATAATTTCCGGGTCTTTCAGCTTCACGGGGAGACGGTTGAACTGACCCCGGAGATGAAACTTCTGGGTAAGGGAGAATTCTGTCAAAACCAAATCATAAAAGTCGGCTCCAATGCCTACGGCATCCAGTGCCATTTTGAACTCACCCCGGAGATGTTTGAGGTATGGCTTAATGAAGACGCGGATTTGTTGCGCTTAAATAAAAAACAACTTCGAGACGACTTCAATTCCTTCCTCGCGGAATACACTTCAACCGGTCAAAAACTATTTCAAAACTTCTTAGAAATCGCCGGCCTCTAATCGCTACGCCTCCAGGGCGCTAAGCAGGACTTTTAAGGCTGGGTCGGCAAGGGTGAGTTTTTTATCCTCTTCCTCCCGGCGCAGAAGGTCGGCAATCAAACCAATAACATCTTCCTTGCGCCGGATCTCGGCAGGATTACTGGAAACCGCTACGCTAAATTCCGCCAAGCGCAGGGCCGAAGGTTGAATGTCGGCGTTAAAGATTTGCTGTATCTGAGCCCATTCCTTATCAAAATCAAAATCCGGACTTATGGGTATTGGGCCGGAAATCAGAGATTGAAGGCCACCAATCGACTGGGTTATAATAGACGGGTTGGTAAAATCAATACCGCCTTTCTTATTTTGAAATGCTTCAACCAAACCCAAATATTCACGCGCGGCCACATCTTTACTTAACTCATTTTTTAACACAATCTTTAGTAATTCAAGAACGCTGCCTTTTATGTTTCCTTCTACTATGCCGCCCATTACTGAATTAAGCTTTTCCCTGTTCTTAATAATCATTTCTCTTAAACTTTCTGGCAAGCCTGCTTTTATTTTTTCGGGTAATTTATTTCTATACCAGAAAAAATCGAATAATTTCACATGATCTTCATTTTCTTTAATTAAATCCTCGCCTCTTTTAGTAAAAAATGCCTTACCGTACACAAGATTGGGAGTCCAATCATCCGAAGACCATTTTATTAAATCAGGGTCTATCCCATATTTACCTAACATTTCTTTTATCTTTATCTCCTGCTCTATCGATACTGCTGCCATGTCGTTCTTAAGCGAAGTGATCTCCGGGGTTATTAATTTTATGTATTCTTTTATCGGTAAAATTCCTTTTTCGCTCTGAACAAAGATAAATTCAGGAGGCACATTATCTACCGGGATAGTTATTCCCGCGTAGCTGGCAGCAAGCGAACTTTTTAAATCATCTTCAAATATCTCCCGCCTCGTCTTACTTCCTCCCTGCTTCTCTTGCGCTTCTGGACGATTTCTTACCCAATCCTTAGGTAATCGCAGCTCCAAGATGACTGGTATCCTGCTAAATTGAGCGTTTAATGCTGGATCGCTGTTATGCACACCATTATTCTTAACATGTTCAACAGCTTTTTTAGGGTCTATAGTTCCATAAATATGGCTTAGCTTTATTTTTGTTTTGGGATCGTAAGGAAAAGACATATTCTCTTCAAATGGTATGGGGCCATACTTAACAATACTATCTAATTTTTCCGGGACAGTGGCATGATAAATTAAATAAGTATCTTCGTTAGCCGGAATGTTTTTCCGCTCATCGTTAATGCCTGTTTTCTGCGCATCGCTGATTATTGGACTACCGGAAAAATTAATCTCTTTCATTATCAGATACGACTTTTCAGGATTATATCCAACATTGCCCCCGACAACAGTTTCAGCTTTAGGATTTATTACTATCCCCCCGCTCATATACCTGCGAACACTCTGACCCATTGGGGTGTATACTGGCTCAGTGAGGTTGTATTCCCCATCTTTAAATGACTTCTGGTATTGCTGGAAGTAAGTCTCTTTAGAATAAGGGTTCTGGGAAGTTAGAGATTGGAAGTTTGAAGTTAGGCTGCCGCTGTCTATAAGCTTAATATATGGGTTTTCCGGTGACTGGCGGCTTTGTGACCTTGTGACTCGGTGACTTTGTTTAAACCACTGGGCCAGGATGAGCGAGTAATACACCTGCCTTAAGGAGGCGTATCTTTTGGAAGTGTTTACCTCATAGGTTAGCTTGGGGATTATGGTTTCCTTGATTAGTTGGGTAGAATATTGATTCAACTCCTTTAGCCTGGGGTCGGAGAAGCTGTAGTTAGAAGTTAGAGGTTGGTAGTTTGGTTGGGATGTGCCAAGAACTGAGATAGTCTTCTTCCAGCATTACCTTAAGGGTAGCTTTGTAGATGTAGGCGCTATCCGGGGCCTCTCGGATGATTATTTCATTGGGCACTATCCAGGGCCGGGTTAGGGTGGGGATGGTGATATTTTCTGTGCCGAATAATTCTCCGGCTTTCTGATATAGCTTATCCCAATAGGCCTTGCCTTCGGGGGTTTGGGGCGAGGTCATACCGGCGGTGTCTTTCTTAAGCTGGACATCGGCTTCCAAGAATATCCTTCCGATGTCGGTTTTCTCTAAGTCAGGGTCTAAGATATTATCAGGTGAGTCTGGTCTTAAGTTAACCCAAAACTTCTCATTGGGCAAGGATAAACCGATAAAAAAATACTTGAGCAGGGTTTGGGTTTCCTCTTGTATTCTCTCATCAGGGACAGTCCCCTTCGGGGGACAGTCCCTTTATAAAGTCGCCCTTATCTGAGAGCAGTTTAAAATCATTGGCCTGGCTGTCATAGGAGATATACCTTAGGTGTAAGGGGCGGAACTTATCACTCTGGATGAGAGGCTTGGTTGAATTGGCAAGGTAGCGGGAGAGGTCTAAGCTTTGGGCAAAGGCTATCTGCTCAAGGATAAGGCAAAAGGAGATAAAAAGGGATATGAGTTTATTGAGGTTATGAAGCATATGGTTGTTAGAGAAGCTATAACTTCTTATATAAAGTATGCCACATAAATAAGGGTAAAATAAGGATAAAACAGGAGTTTGGGGAAAGCGCTTTCTGGGGGAGAATACTAAAAACTCAACAGGGTTTTGTCGATGAAAAGGCGGGTTTCACTAATGGAATGCTCCAGAGAATCCTTTAAGGGCTGGCTAAGGCTATCGCCAAAAGAGACATCCTGGACCTGGATGCCGGCGACATATATCTTTGACTTTAATTCAAATCTTTTATACAGCTCAAAAAGGCTTTTCAGGTCAAATTCGTGGGTGGAAAGGGCCGGGCCTTTTAAATGATAACTTATATCTTTTAGCTCAAATATCTTCAGCTCTCCAGCGGCCAATCCGGCGTCAAGGCCATCAATAAGTAATACACTATCATACTCCCGGAGCTTGTATATCAGGTCAAAGCTGGCAATCCCGAAGTTAAAATAATCTACCCTCTCCCTCTTGCAAGAATTAAGGAGAGATTCCAGGATAACTATTCCTATCCCATCATCTCTCCTTAAAGTATTTCCTAATCCGATAACCGCGAACTTATTAGACGAATTTGACATCCAAGAGGTGCGTGGAGCAGGAGATGCAGGGGTCGTAGGAACGGGCCAGCATCTCCATATCCAGGGTAATCTCTTCTTGGGTCTTTTTGCCCAAAACAAGCGGCACTAATTGACGCATATCTTCTTCTAAATTTCCCATATTTTGGTTGGTGGGAATGACACAGTTGGCCTGGGTGATATGGCCGCTTTCGTTAATTGAATACTCGTGGAATAAGGAACCCCGGGGCACCTCTACGCAGGCAATCCCGGTATTGGGCTTATATTTGATTTTACCGATCTGGCTTCTTTTGGGCCAGCTGGAAACCACCACCTTTTTCTCATCCAATCCGTTCTTTAGGATTTTCTCCATAATGGCAATGGATTCCTCCAGGCAATGCACCCACTCCACTAATTGAGCCACGGTGTTTAGATATGGATTATGGCAGGGAGCCTTAAGCCCTAATTCCGCGGAGGCGGCCTTGGCCTTCTTGTTCAGCTTCTCAAAATTATTGTTAAACCTGGACAGCGCCCCTACCGCGTAAGGTTTATTATTAATAGTGGCAATCTTGGCCCGGGAATAATCCACCACCGTTTCAGTAAAAAGTTGCTTATAATTCCTGACCCTGGTTTTACTGCCGCCATTTACCACCAGGTCCCCGTCGTAAAAGGCGTATTCCTCATCCGAGGCCAGTGACATATACTGGGTGGGCCGCTGGAATTCCGGGAATTTCAGCTTCTTGAATATTTTTAAGGTCTCATCGGTGTCCTTGCGGGAGTCTAACATCAGCTTGTATAATTTCTCAAGGCCATCTTGTGAGGGCATCTGGGTAAGCCCGCCGATGACAAAACTGATGGGGTGGATATGCCTTCCGGCCAGGACCTCCCCGGCATAATCGCTCATCCGTTTCATCCGTAAGGCCATCTCCACTATCGGCTTGTCGGTCTTAATCAAGGGCATAATGCTTTTTACCCCTAAAAGGTCAGGGGCGACCAAAACATAGATATGCAGGATGTGGCTGTCCAGGGCCTCGGCATATAAAAGCAGCTTTCTCAAAAGAATGGTATCCTCCGAAGGCTTTATCCCCAAGGCATCCTCGCCGGCCTTGACGCTGGCTAAGCTGTGGCCGCAGGCGCAGATGCCGCAGATGCGGCTGGTGATATGCTGGGCCTCCCAGATAGACCTGTCTACCAGCATTGATTCAAAAAAACGGGGAGACTCAATTACCTGGAATTCGCATTTAGTCAGCCGGCCGTCTTTGACATCAACCACGATATTGCCGTGGCCTTCCACCCGGGTCAGATAATGCACATCCACCTTGACATCTTTAGAATAAGCCTGCTTACTTGAATTCGGGGTCATATTTCTCTCCCAGTGAATCATTATATAAAGTAAAATTATTAAGAATGTCTTCTATCTTGAGCCCGTATTTTAATAAAATATCTTTCTGTCCGTTGACCGCCGGATTTTCCACCAGGCCGCGGCAGCCGTAACATTTATTGCCGTAATTAACGCACCAGGAATTACATCCGGCCCGGGTGAGCGGGCCTAAGCACTCCTGGTCCTTCTCATAGCGGCAGACATTCTCATTCATCTTGCATTCCACGCACACCGGGTAATTTGGCACCGGATAAGGCTTGCCCATCAAAACACATTTAATAACGCTGATAACCTCCGGGATATACACCGGACAGCCGTTAATAAAATAATCCACTTTGACTACTTCATGCACCGGCATGGCCTTGATAGTGTTTACCGTATCGGCCTTATCACCATAAACCCTTTGTTTAGCTAAATCCAAAGGGCTGCGGTTTTTAATCCCGTTGACTCCGGCGATAGTGGCGCAGGAGCCTAAGGCAATAATCACCTTAGCCTTCTCACGAATTCGCTTAATCCGTTTGACATCGGTATCGGTGGTAATGCTTCCCTCAATGAAGGCAACATCATAATCCTCACCCGCCTCAGACATAATCTCCCGGAAATTGACAATATCCACCAGTTCAGTCAGTTCTAATAAAGTCTCGCCCATATTGGCAAATTGCAGTTGACAGCCTTCGCAATCGGTAAAATCAAAAAAGGCTGCCTTGGGTTTAGGCGGCTTTCTCATGGCATTCTCCTTTAAAATTCTTTAACTGGGCATAGTCAAAGACCGGGCCGCACTGACAGACATATACCCCTTCAATCTGGCAATGGCCGCATTTTCCCAGGCCGCAGCGCATCCTTCTTTCCAAGGAAACCAGAATCTGATGATCGGGAATATTCTTCTTTAATAACTCTGATAACACAAACCTATACATTACCGGAGGACCCACCACTACCCCATAAGTCCGGGTAGGATTAAGGTCAACCCCGGGAATCAAGCTGGTAATCAAACCTACATTGCCCTTCCAATCCGGGTCTGCCCGGTCCACCGTGCAGTTAAATTTAATCTCGGCCCGTCTCATCCATTCCTTGGTCTCATCGCCGAACAAAAGGTCTTTGGGGGTTTTACAGCCTAAGAGTATTTGAACATTGCCAAAGTCATTACGGTTATACATAATATAGCGAATCAGCGAACGCAAAGGCACCAGCCCTAAGCCTCCGGCGGCAATCACCAGGTCAAAACCAAACATATTATCAATGGGAAAGCCCTTGCCAAATGGGCCGCGGATTCCCAAAACATCGCCCTCGCCCAAACGATGCAATTTATCGGTCAAAGTCCCCACATTCCGAACGGTCAGCTCAAAGTACCCCTTATCCGTGGGAGAAGAACAAATGGAAATCGGGGCCTCGCCGTAACCGAATATGGAAACCATCACAAACTGCCCCGGCTGATGATGTAAATCAATACCACCCTCAAGCTCTATCCGGAAAAACTTCTCTTTATCGGTAAGCATCCCGGCCTCAACTATCCTGGCCTTTATCGGCCGGTAAGGAGAGGTCTTCATTTTCTCTAAGAGTATCTCACGCTCAATCATTTTTAGCTTTCTTTAACCTCTGCGGCTAATGAATTCACTGTCTCAATGAGATTTATCTGGGCCATACAGCTTCTACTGCATCTGCCGCATCCGGTGCAGAAATAACGGTTAAATTTATCCACCGGATATTTGAATTTTCGGTAATAACGGTGGCGCTGGCGGTTTGCCCTTTCCTTCCTGAAATCCTCACCGCCGGCCACCTTGGCAAAATCATCCATCTGGCAGGAATTCCAAATCCGATACCTCAGCCCTTCGTTTAAAGATAAATCCATATCATCCAACACATCAAAGCAATAACAGGTAGGACAGACCGCGGTGCAATTACCGCAGGCCACACAGCGCTTGCCCACATCCTCCCACACCCGGGAAGCAAAGCCCTGATTAAAGGCTTGTTTAACTTTATTTAAAGGCGCGTTGAACTCTTCCTTAAACACCTTTTTTTTGGCCTCTCTCAGGCGCTCTAAGGCGCTCATCTCGGTCTCGCCGGATTCCTTAATATAGCTTAAGCCCTTGACCAACCGCTCCCCTTTTTCGGAATTAATATGGATGATAAACTTCTCTCCGATATCCACCAGCATCAGGTCATAGCCGCCCCGGGGCACATGGTTAGCCATAGAGGCGCAGTTGGCATACTGGTCGCAGTATTCCAGGCACTCAATTCCGATGATGGTCATCTTGTCTTTACGGTTGAGATAATTAGGATCCTCGGGCCCGTCGCGAAAAACCACATCCATGCACTGGATTCCGGCGATATCGCAGGTATGCACCCCAAAAAGGATAAACTCCTCAAACTCGGAAATCGCCTTAGCGGTCTTAAAAGGCTCAATGCTGAATTTCAGCAGTTTTTCTTTTTGGGGGAAATAATACTTCTTGGGAGGAAGGATGGTCGGGATATATTTCAGGCAGACCTCACTCACATCTTTCACCGGGCGAAAGACAAAAAGATTTTCTTTCTTCCTGGGGGCATAAAGCCGGGCCTTTTTCTTCAAGTATTCCAGCCACTTATTCAGGTTTTCTTTTTTGAGGACAGCGTATTTCATTTTTTTATTTAGTTAAAGTCTATCCTGGTAATTTCCAGCTCCGGTCCGAATATTCTCTTTTTAAACTCAATATCCAAGTTATTCCAGCGGCTACCCCGCGACTCCTGCCGGTAATGTTCTAAAAAATGCTCCCGGCTGATACCGCCAAACTCGGAAAGCGCGATATAAAGCTTCCTTATCCTTCTGGAAGAAACCCTTTCCTCTTCCTCCAGGTATTTCAGAATATTCTTGATTAAATTGGTTTCGTGCATTTCATTTATATTGTGAAACTTATCACAATCTCTTATATATTAATATACAACATCATTTAATTTTGTCAATATTTTTTTATTTAAATACTGCTTCCGGGAAAGAATACCATTCTCTAAAGAATAAATACAAACTACTGCTGTTGGGCTAATTTCCGGACTCCGAATGTTGTAAGCAGTTCATTAATGTCGGTGGTCTTTAAATCAATGCCTCCGGTATCGCCGAAAGGAAGAAGATAGATTTTCTTTCCTTCCAGGGATTCGGCCAGCTTCATCTTCACCATGGTCTTGCCGCCGGAGCTATTTAAGGCCTCTACCATCTTCTCTATGCCTTTTCCCTGGGCAAGGCCTTCCACCTCAATGGCCTGGGCCAGCATCGCCTGTTGTTCGTAGTAGGCATCGGCGGATATTTTGGCCTTGAGGTATTCTCCGTCTACATCGGCAATCATCTTATTCACTTCCCCCTGTGACGATTGCAGTTTCTGCAGGTATTCCTCCACCGTGGCTTTAGCTTCAGACTTAAAACGTTCAGCCATCTGGTCGGCGATTTTCTTTTCTTCTATGGCTTTTTGATACGCGGGATTAAAACGGTAATCCTTAGGTAAGACGCTTTCCACGATTATCCCGTAAGCATTAAGCACTTTATTTAAGGCTGATTTCACGGCTTCCGCCTTCTCGGCGCGTTTATGGGCCACATAGAAGTCTTCAGTTTTTAATTCACCGAATAATTCGCGGGTGATATTGCGGGATACCGGGCGAATAAGCTTCTCCTCCAACTCCCCGTTACTTTGAGCAACCCTGACTAAAATATCTACCGCTTTCGGAGGGTCAATACGGTAAGCGATAATCACATCCAAAGCGATGTCATTGCCGTCAACAGTCTTAAAAACCAGGTCGTCCCTTCCCCCTCGGGCCCCCCGGTAGGAGGCGGTCATCTCCATATTTTGCAATTTCGCGTCAAAGGTATACCACTCGTTAATGATTGGCATAAAGAAATAGGTTGCCCCGGGAGCATAGATTTCTTTTACCACTCCTTTTTTTGCCAGAGGAGACCACTTTATCACCCGCACCCCCACCTCGGTTGATTTGGTATGATGCGGAAAAGTTATCATAAAGAGAAAGAGGAAAATAACAAAGGTAAGCGCTAATTTAACCAGGGCCTTTATCCGCATCTTATTGCTCCTTTCCTTCACCTACGCCAAACATTTTAAGAGTATTATCCAGGTCCAGGGGGTTAACTCCGCCTGAGCCGCTGGAAGGCAGTAAAATCATATCCAGGCCTTTATACACTTCCGCCATTTTCAGCCCCACCAGCTTATCCGAGCCTTTCTTCTGATAGGCCTGATTGATTAATTCTGTCTTCTGGGCCTCGGCCAGGCTGATCAAAAGGTCGGCCGCGGCTTTTTTTGTCCGGATATAGAGATCTCTCTCCGCGTTCTTTTTTACGATATAGGCCTTGCCTTCTTCCAGCCTTACCTTCATATTGGCCTCGCCTTCCTGCCTGACCTTTTTAACCAGCGACTCCTCCGCCGTGGCCCTGGCTTTTGATTGATTGGTAAAGACCAATTGATCTTTGAGTTTTTTTTCTTCAATATTACGCTGGAGCTCTCCGCTGTATTTAAAGTAACGCACCAAAACATAGTCAACATAAATTCCCTTGAAATTTAATTCTTCATTTAAAAGCTGCTTGGCTACATCCGCCTTAGCTACCCGAAGCGGGCTGTTGTAAAATTCCTCAGTGGTTAATTCTCCCAACGCCTCTTTTAACTTTGGCTCAACCTTGGGGATAATGCCATTGTCCTCGTAGAGCTTACCCGGGCCGACTGTGGTAATGACTTCGTAGGGATCGTTGATATGATAGAGTATGCTCACATCAACATCAACAAAAAATCCGTCCGAGGTCTGGATATGCGCCGCCTTTTCCTTGCGAGCGTCGCGGGAGGCCGTATCCGGAGAATCGGTCAATTCAAACACCTGCATATCGCGCGGAAAACGATGCATCATCTGAAAACCAAAGGGAATAAGAAAATGATAGCCGGCTTCATACACATTTTTCTGAATTCCGGTTCTTAGCCCGATATTTACCTGCTTTATGCCATATTCATTAGGCTTAATGTAAACAAAGAAAGCAGCCAGGAGCACGCGCAAAATAATAAAGGCCAGCAGAAAGAATAAAATCCGGGCGATAAAATTTTTGATCTGCGAGTTCCAGCTATCCGAGATTATTTTTGATTTTACATTACTCCATTTCATCCGAACCTCCTTAATGAGTATAACTTACCCTTACGCGATTGCTACCATCGCCTCAATTGCCTTTTTGGCCTTTTTGCGGATTTCTTCAGCCACCCGCACCTCGGTCTTCATCTCCTCCAGGGACCATAAAATCTTTTCCAGGTTGGTGCGCTTCATATTCGGGCAGACTGCCAGTTCCGATGCCGGGTAAAACTTCTTGTCCGGGTTATCCTTGTGCAGGCGGTAAACCAGCCCCACTTCGGTAGCGATAATAAACTCCTTGGCCTCAGATTTCTTGACATACTCGCAGGTCTTACCCGTAGAAAGCACCTCATCCGCCAGAGCGGCAACTTCGGTAGCGCATTCCGGATGGGCAATCACCTTGGCCTTAGGATGCAATCGTATTGAGCGGATAATATCTTCAGGTAAGATTTTAACATGGGTCGGGCAATACCCATCCCAGGAAATCAGCCGGCGGCCGGTCTTTTTAGAGGCATAGTCTGCCAGGTATTTATCCGGAATAAAGATTATCTCCTCGGCGTCTTTGAGGCTGGAAATCACTTTGACCGCGTTGCTTGAGGTACAGCAATAATCCAGCTCCGCCTTGACCTCGGCGGAAGTATTTACATAGCCCACAGAAACCGCTTTGGGATGGCGGCTTTTTAATTCCCTTAAATCCTCGGCGCTAATCATATTAGCCAGGGGACATCCGGCCGCGGGGTCCGGCATAATCACGGTCTTATCCGGAGAAAGGATAGAAGCGGTCTCGGCCATAAAATACACCCCGCAGAAAACAATAACCCTGGCATGAGATTTGGCGGCCATCCGGCTTAATTCTAAAGAATCACCCCGGAAATCCGCGATATCCTGGACCTCCGGAAGCTGATAATTGTGGGCCACGATTACGGCGTTTCTTTCTTTTTTTAGCTTTTGTATTTCTTCAACTAATTTTTGCATCTTTTAAGGCGCTCTCTATAATCCCTCCGCCAATCACTGTGTTGCCCCGGTAAAATACAACCGACTGCCCCGGAGTAACCGCGAATTGGGCTTGAGAAAAAACTACCTTCAGTTTGTTTTTACTTTCCGGACTTACCTTAGCCGGAACTTCCCGATGATTATATCTTATCTTTACCCTCAAGGCAATCTCTCTTTTCATCGCTTTATTAGTAAAGCTCAAATCACCGGCAATCAAACCGGAAGAAAAAGCCTCCTCCTTTTTCCCTGCCACAATAGTATTCTCCTTAGAATCCATGCGAATAATATATATAGGATAACCCGCGGCAATCCCCAACCCTTCCCTCTGCCCTATAGTATAAAAAGGGATACCCTTGTGTTCGCCTAAAACCTTCCCCGAAGAATCCACAATCGGCCCCGGCCTTATCTTAAGCCCTTTGCTTCTTAAGGCCCGGCTTAAAAAAGCCCGGTAATCATCATCCGGAATAAAGCAAATTTCCTGGCTTCCCGGCTTGTCCTTTACCGGCAGGTCAAGCTCCGCGGCCATTGCCCTAACCTGGGTCTTGGTATAACTCCCCAAAGGAAAAAGGATATGCCGCAACTGCTCCTGCTTGAGCCGATACAAAAAATAGGACTGGTCCTTATATTTATCCCTGCCCTTTTTAAGTAAATATTTTTTACTGTGGACTGTGGACTGTGGACTGTGGACTATTCTCGCATAATGTCCGGTAGCCAGATATTGTGCCCCTAAGCTTCTGGCCTTATCAAGAAGACGCTCAAATTTCAGATATTCATTACAGCGCACGCAAGGGTTAGGAGTCCTTCCGGAAAGATACTCGCTGATAAAATTATCAATCACCTCTTTCTGAAGATATTTATCAAAATTCAGAACATAATGTTTAATCCCTAACTTATGGGCCACCCGGCGGGCGTCTTCTATCCCCTCAATACCGCAGCAGGAAGGCCTTTTTTTACCTGACTCCTTCAGGCCAAAGCACATAGTAATCCCGATTACCTCATAGCCCTTCTTCTGCAAAAGGCCGGCGGCCACCGCAGAATCCACCCCCCCAGACATCGCCACCACCACTTTATTTTTCATAAACAATCCCGTGTGGCTATCAGATTCACACCCAATCCTAAAAAATCCCGGACAATAACCTCACTCGTCTTAACCGGCTTATCTAACCTAATCCTCCTAACTTCAGCGGCCGCCTCTAAAATTCTATCCTTAGGTATAGGCTTATCCGTTCTCACCGGGACCATTTTCAGGTTCAGCCCTCGCGCGCTAACCGTAGAGGTCAAGACCCGCTGCGGATTCTCCACTTCGGAAACCGCATAGTCTTTGCCTTTGGGGCATTTTTCACCTGTAACCTTAACTACCCGGCAGTTCTGAATATCCACCCTTAAAACACAACTCCTGGGACACTCAATACAGGTTAAGTTCTTAATCATCATATGCCTTTAATATATTCCGCGGCCTGTTTACCCGCAAGCAAGGCATCCCGGCTGACTGAATCCGCCAGGTCATAAATCTTTGAGGCATTGCCGCAGACGAATAACCCGGGGATGGAGGCGGGATCTAATCCATCAATCAGCTCAATCTCCGGGATAAGCCCCACAGAAATCAAGACCGTGTCACATTCAATTTGGAATCTAGAGGCGGGGATTTCGTTTGAGTTCTCATCAATCTTAACCACATCCACTTTCTCCGCCCTCTTTTTCCCATAAATCTTGGCGACCTTGTGCGACAAATAAAACGGTATGCCGAAATCATCCAGGCATTGGACCACATTGCGCGGCAGTCCCCGGCTCTGCTTCCGGACTTCAATCACCGCCTTAACCTTGGCCCCTTCTAAAATAAACCTTCGGGCCATAATCAGTCCGATGTCACCGGAGCCGATGATCACCGCCTCTTTACCCGGAAGCAGGCCCTCAATATTGATCAGCTTCTGGGCCAGGCCGGCGGAGAATATCCCGGCCGGACGCTCCCCAGGGATATGGATCATCTCCCGGGTCCTTTCCCTAGCTCCGGAGGCCAGGATCAAGGCCTTAGGCCTAACCCGCTCTAATTTCCCGGGTTTAATAAAGGTGAGCTCTTTTTCCCGGGTTAATTTGACCGCGAAAGACCTAAGGCTTACCTCTATTTCGTTTGTCGCTCTTATTTTCTCAATAAACCTCTGGGCATATTCCGGCCCGGTGAGGTTTTCCTTAAAATAAGTCAGGCCAAATCCGGCATGGACGCACTGGTTAAGTATCCCGCCCAAATACTGGTCGCGCTCAAGAAGCAAAATATCCTTTACCCCGTTCTGATAGGCCGAAAGCGCCGCCGCCATCCCCGCAGGCCCTGCGCCAACTATTATCAGATCTCGTTCAGTCATATATTTCTAGATTCCCCGGTCAAGCCGAGGAATGACACTTGATAATCTCCGAGCCGGGGCCTCTTTTGGTTATCTCTCTCAAGGGCCGGTGGGTTTGCTCACTTAATATCTTCATCAGCCGGGTGGTACAAAAACTTCCATGGCAGCGGCCGGCCTGAGCCCGGGTGCGGAACTTTATCCCATCCAAAGTCTTAGCCCCGGAGGCTATGGCATTCTCCACTTCTTTGGCTGAGACCAGCTCACAGCGGCAGACAATATCCCCGTATCCGGCATCTTGCTTGATCAATTCCTCGGTCTGGGATAAAGGGATATTAAAAAGATGAATTGGTTTCTTACGTTCACGGATAAAATCCTCTTTCTCTTCTAATTTCAGCCCCTTTTCCTTTAAGATATCGCAAACCATTCTGGCTATGGCTGGAGCCGCAGTCAGGCCCGGAGACTGAATCCCGGCTATATTAATAAATCCAGAGACCTTATCTTCATAGCGGATAATGAAATCATCTCCAGATACCGGCCTTAAGCCGGAAAAATAGGCAATGATATCCTCCTGGTTCAGGGAAGGCACCAACCTCCTTGCCCCTTCAAAGACCTTTTTCAATCCCTCGCCGGTAGTAGACAGATCTTCCTTGTCCTCCACCTCTTCGGCGCTGGGGCCGATCATAGGATTGCCGTCAGCGGTCTTGATCACTAATATCCCTTTTGAGACTTTGGAAGGCAATGGGAAAAGCAAATGATTACTCAGGTTTTCTTTCTTTTTATCCAGGATAAACTCCTGGCCTTTGCGCGGAGTTATCTTAAAATCACTAATACCCAGCATTGCCGAGATTTCATCAGCGGACAATCCAGAGGCATTTATCACATGCTTGGATTTAAAGGCGCCTTTTACAGCCTGAATCTCAAAACAAGGATCGGTAAAGATAATATTCTCCACCTTGGTTTGGGTATAAATCTCTACCCCATTTTTAAGGGCATTCTCGCAAAGAGCATAGACCAGCCGGTAAGGGCTGATAATCCCGGCAGTCGGGGCATAAAGGGCGCTAACAGCTTCGGGGTTAAGATTCGGCTCATTATCTCTCAACCAGGCCTTATCCACTATCCTTAATTGTCCTACTCCTAAGGCCTCAGCCTGGAGCTTTATCTCTAAAAGCCGCGGTATCTCATCCTGGCTGAAAGCCACGATAAGCTCTCCGGTCTCCTTGAAATCCAGGCCCAGTTCCCGGGAAATCTGACGGATAAGAACATTGCCTTCCAGGCATAATCTTCCTTTGAGCGAACCCGCGAGATTCTGGGTCCCGGGATGGATTATCCCGCTGTTAGACTTAGAGACCCCAAAGGCCGGCTCTTCCTCTTTCTCTAATACGGCAATAGAAAGCTCATAGCGGGATAGCTCTCTGGCAATAGAAGCCCCGACTACCCCGGCCCCAATAATTACAACATCATAAGTGTTCATAATACATAATTCCTCCCCCTTGCAGACTGTGCCAAATGAGCATTTTTTTGACGGATAGGCGGGACATTCCTGTCCCGCTCCCGACAAGGCGGGGTTAGAAAACCCCGCCTATCCGTAAGAGAAAAAGCAATTATGACCCAGTCTCAAGGAGAGGGGAATCATCAATTATCAAAAATTAGACAATGTCCTTTTTACCGCTTCAGTCCAGCCGCGATAAAGAGTTAAACTTTCTTTTCCGCGCATTTGCGGAGAAAACACCTTATCTATTTCCCAACATTTCCCGATTTCATCCGTATCTTTCCAATATCCCACTGCCAGGCCGGCCAGATAAGCCGCGCCCAAAGAGGTAGTTTCAATGACCTTAGGCCGAATCACCTTTATCCCCAGGATATCCGCCTGAAACTGACATAAAAAATTATTGGCCGAGGCCCCTCCGTCAACCTTTAAATCCTTGACTTTTAAGCCGGTGTCCTTTTCCATCGCCACCAGCACATCCTTAGTCTGATAACACATTGCCTCTAAGGCTGCCCGAACTAAGTGATTAGCGGTTGTGCCACGAGTAATCCCAAATACCGCGCCCCGGACATCAGGATTCCAGTAAGGAGCGCCTAAACCTACAAATGCCGGGACAAAATAAACCCCGGAGTTATCTTTAATAGCCCTGGCCATTTTTTCTGATTCAAACGCGGATTTTAACAACCCTAAACCGTCCCTTAGCCATTGAATTGCCGCTCCGGCGATGAACACCGCCCCTTCCAGCACATACACCGGCTCACCTTGCCTGCCACAGCCTAAAGTAGTGATTAAACCGTATTTGGAAAGCGGGCGTTTTCTCCCGGAATTAAGCAGGACAAAACATCCGGTGCCATAGGTATTCTTGATACTGCCCGAAAGAAACCCGGCCTGGCCGAATAATGCCGCCTGCTGGTCCCCGGCAATCCCGGATATGGGAATTCCCGCCGGCAGACCGCCAATCTGGACGCTCTGGCCAAATATACCGGATGACTTTTTAACCCGCGGCAATATTTCCGGCGGTATTTTGAATTTCTTTAAAATATCCTCATCCCAGATTAACTTTTCAATATTAAAAAGCATTGTCCGCGAGGCATTAGTATAATCGGTGGCATGAACTTTTCCCCCGGTCAATTTCCACAACACCCAGGTGTCGGTAGTGCCGAATAAAAGTTTTCCCACCCTTGCCTTAGCTAAAGCCCCGGGAATATTCTTAAGCAACCATTCAATCTTGGTGGCCGAGAAATAAGCGTCAACAGGCAAGCCGGTACGCTTTCTAAAGAACTCCGTCTCCCCTTTTATTTTCTTAAGCTGGTTACAGCGCTCCGCCGTCCGGCGGCACTGCCAGACAATGGCGTTATGAATAGGCCTGCCGGTTTCTTTATCCCAAATAACCGTGGTCTCGCGCTGATTAGTAATCCCGATAGCCGTGATTGCTCCGGAGGCAACTTCCTTTAAAACTTTCTGTATGGAATTATAGACGCTTTGCCAGATTTCATTGGGGTCATGCTCTACCCAGCCGGGCTGAGGAAAATACTGTTTAAATTCCTGATAGACGCTGACCAGCGCCCTGCCATTCTTATCATAAATTACTGCCCGACTACCGGTAGTCCCCTGGTCTATGGCTAAAATGTATCTTTTCATATCATTGCCTATATGCTATTTAATATTGTTTTATAATACAAAGATATGGAGCGCAGCGAATTTATAGTTACCGTGCCCAAATAATAACTCAAGATAAGAATAATAACAGTCGCTACTATCTTTCTATTACGGCTGAAACGGGGATTCAGCCAGAGAAGCGGCAAGGCCAAAGGCCCAGCACAGAGAAAAGAAATTATCAGTATATTGGTCTTAAGATACCATTTCTCCTTCTCTCTTTTCTCTAAAAACTCGCCGCAGTGCTTGCATTTAATGGCACCATCCTGTATCTCTTCAGCGCAATAAGGACATTTTTTCATTGTTCACTCCTTCCTATCCAGCCTAAGATATCCCCAAAAATCTTTTCCCTCCCTGACTCAATAGAAAGGGCGTGGCGCATAGCGGGATAATTAATAAGCTTTTTATCCTTTATTCTTAAGCTGTTGAAAATTTCGCGCGCGGCTAAAGAGTCCACCACTCTATCTTCTCCGGCAGTTAAAACCAAGAAGGGGATATTGATTTTATCTCCCAAAGACCCGACCTTCTTTTGGGCCTTAAGGATATTCCAGTAAAGCCTGGCGGTAGCCGTATGCTTATCCAGAGGGTCAGCCTCAATTATCTTCTGATACTCAAGGTCCCGGGTGCACATTTCCGGTGCAATCGGCACCGGGAAATACCTTTTAGGGTTAAAAATCAAGGCCAGCCCTATATTAAGATATGTCCATAGGCTAAACGGTAGTTTATTGGCAAAGGCCGGGCTGATACAGATTAAACCAGAGAATGCCTGTGGCTCCAAGGCGGCATAAAGAAAACAGATCAACGCCCCCATACTCTCGCCCAGAAGAAAAATATCCTTACCCGGATTCTCCCGTTTGATTATGTCAGACAAGGAGCGCATATCCTGGAAATATGTATTCAAACTATCTATATCTCCCCTCTCGCCCTGCGTCTGGCCAAAGCCTTTCAACTCCAGGGCATAGGAGGAAATATTGTTTTTCTGAAAAAAATCCCCCAGGAATTCCCAGCGTCCGGTATGCGCGCCAAGGCCGTGAATCAAGAGTAGCACTACCTGTGGCTCCTGCGCCGACCAACGGCGGTAAAAAATATCGTTTTTTTTATTCTGGATAAGCATCATAAACTGCCTTAACCGCTTTATAGGCGGCGTCCACAAGCTGTTTTAATTCCTCTTTACTTATAGATAGTGGCGGCATAAGCACAATCACATTGCCTAAGGGGCGCAAGATCACCCCGTATTCCCGGGCCTTTTGGCAAACCTTTATCCCTATTCTTTCTTCCCAGGCATAAGGCTCCTTGGTCTGTTTATTCTTGACCAGCTCAATACCAGCCATAAAACCCTTTTGCCGGATATCGCCTACATTCTCTAAAGTATTAAATTTCTCCAATTCTTCTTTTAGGAATTGAATCTTGGATTTAAGTTTCTCTAAAGTTTTTTCCTTTTTAAAAAGCTCCAGATTAGCCATGGCCGCGGCACAAGCCAATGGATTGCCGGTATAGGTGTGGCCGTGAAAGAAGGTTTTTTGTTCTTTATATTCACCTAAGAAGGCGTCAAATATCTTTTGTGTAGTCAGGGTAGCAGCTAAAGGCAGATACCCTCCGGTAATACCTTTAGCTAAACATAGGATATCTGGGCTGACCCCTTCCCACTCCGAAGCAAACATCTTTCCTGTCCGGCCAAACCCCACTGCCACCTCATCGGCAATCAATAGGACGTTATGCTCCTTGCACAGCCGGGACATCTCTTTATAAATCCCGGGCGGCCAGACCAGCATCCCGGCGGCGGCCTGAACCAGCGGCTCCACAATCAATCCGGCGATAGAGTCACTGTTTTGCTTGAGGATACTTTTTAGCTCATCCAGACACTCAAAATTGCACAAGGGATAACTCTTGCCTTTGGGACAACGGTAGCAGTAAGGCGAATCCGCTTGATAACTCTCAAAAAGCAAACCCTTATATACCTTGTGAAATAAATCCATCCCGCCCACGCTTACTGAGCCGATGGTATCTCCGTGATAGGCATTATCCAAATGAATAAATCTTGTCTTGGACTTATCCAGATACTGCCAATACTGATACGCCATCTTCAGGGCAATCTCCACCGCGCTTGAGCCGCTATCAGAATAAAAAACCTTGGTCAGGCCATTGGGCGCGATGCTGATAAGCTCTTTGGCCAGTTCTATTGACGGGACATTTCCTAAACCCAGCAGTGTGGAATGGCTAACCTTATTCAGTTGCCGTTTGACTGCCGAGCCTATTTCTCTTTTGCGGTGGCCGTGAACATTCACCCAAAGGCTTGCGACCCCGTCTAAATACCATTTGCCGTTAGTATCTTTCAGATAACTCTCCTTGGCTTCTTCAATTATCAAAGGCTCATCCTTAAGCCAATCCTTCATCTGGGTAAAGGGATGCCAGAGATATTTCTTGTCCGCTTCGGTTAATTCCCTAAAGGAGGGTTTTTCTTCTTTAAGCATGGCCTTTAGGTCAATATTATTCTGGGCCTCTTTTGCTAATACTGACAGCCCATTCTTTGACTTAACATTCTTTATCCGCGGAATTATTCCCAGCAACGGGACATCCAGGAATTCCTTTAACGCCTGAGGATTAGTTTTTTCCGCGCTATCCCTGCCTTGATAAGCATTAATAATTACGCCTTTTACTTTTATCCCACAATCCAGGGCGTATCTTTGGGTAAGCAGGGTGTGGTTCAGAGTTCCCAAACCTGCCCGGGCAACGATAAGCGCGGGGACATCCAAATCCCGAATCAAATCCGCGATCAGATAATCTTTTTTTATTGGCACAAGCAGGCCGCCGGCGCCTTCAATAATTAAGACGTCGTGCCTACGGGATAATTCTTTATAGGCCTTAAGAATCTTTTCCAAATCAATCCTTACCTTTGCCCGCTTAAAGGCAACATAAGGGGCCAGTGGTTCGCTCGCATAATAAGGATTGACTAATTCCCTCTCATCTTTTATTCCCAGCACCCGGCAGAGAAATTCCGCGTCAAACCCGGAGCACTGAAAAGGCTTCATATATCCGACATCCAGCCCCTTTTTCTTTAAGGCCAGGCCGATAGCGCAAGAAATAATAGTTTTCCCGACTCCGGTATCGGTGGCAGTGATAAAAATTGATTTTTCCATCTCTTTATTTATAAGAACTATTTTTTCGCTTTCTAACTACCAACTTCTAACCTCTAACTACCAACTATCTATTTCTTTACCTTTACCGTGATAACCTCAAAAGTGGCATAGACCTGGCCGTTACTGCGAAAGTTAACGCGGTAGAAATGGTCAGCCTTGGCCAGCCTGGAGGGGGTTAAAAACCCCTGATGTTGATTAATCCGGTTTACCCCGATATATTTCAGCCAGCTTAAGATATCGGCTAAATTATCAAAATTCCGGTTGCAATCCCTGACCTTAAACTCCAGGCAGGAAAAACCTGCCCCCCTCAGATCCTCTCTTATATCTTCCGCCTTAGGAAGAAAGGTTTCCTCTATCCCGAAACACTGGCGCAGTTCTCGCAAGGTCCGGGCCCCGAAACAATTGAAGATAAAACAACCTCCGGGCCGAAGAATCCGGCGCGCCTCTTTAAAGGCTGCCTCCAAATCCGCCACCCATTGATAGACGGCATTGGATAAAACCAGGTCCAGTGTATTGTCCTTAAACGGCAAAGAAACGGCATCCCCGGCCAGGACATCCGCAAACCGTTCCCTTGTCTTACGGGCCATCTCTAAGCTGATAT
The DNA here is from genome assembly GCA_919902675.1 of Omnitrophica bacterium GWA2_41_15. Classification (GTDB taxonomy): domain Bacteria; phylum Omnitrophota; class Gorgyraeia; order Gygaellales; family UBA12090; genus UBA12090. Next base: position 113,538 of record CAKKRH010000001.1, on the reverse strand, counting down.
CCAGGCCCCAGAGCCGAGCTTGGGGCAGGAATCTCTTTAATTCAGCCAAGAGCCAGCCGGTGCCGCAGCCGATATCCAAAACCTTATTCGCTGTGTAGTCGCCACCAATGACTTCCTCAAGCAATTCCTGGGCAAGCTTGAGCTGAATATCCGCGTATTTCTCGTAATAAACAGCGCTGCGGGAAAAGTTATCTCTTATTTTTTGAGTGGAAATCATTTTAACTTTTTAATAAAATCATCTACGGCAGAATTAAATTCATCCGCCTTATCCAGAAACGGCAGATGCCCGCAGTCAAAAACCTTTAAATCCGACTGCTTAATCCTCTGACGCATATATTCGGATACCTGGGGAACACAAATATTATCCCTTGCCCCGGTAATAATCAGCGCCGGGATATCTATAGTGCCGATAAAATCCCGATAATCAGCGTCCCTAAGCATGGACAAGCCATACATCAGCTTGCTATAATCTATGTTTTTAAATTGAAAACTATTTGCCATACTCTTTCCATTATCCGTAAGCATACCCTTATAAAAATTCTCCATAGTTTTTCGCGGGTCGCGCCTACAATCCCGAATCATCTTATCCAGGTGAGTTTTGGTGGAACCTGCCCCCAGATATTCGTGAGAGCAGAATTTAGGGGTAGAATTCACCGCCACCACAGCCTTGGGCTTTAAAGAAAAACTCTTAAGCCCCTCTAAGACTGCCAGCCACCCCAAGGACCAGCCGGCCAGGACAAAATCATCGCTACCCTGAATCGCGTCCCTGACTAATCCCGCCGCTTCCTGAATATCCCGGGCCGGGCCTATATCCGGCAAAATTACCTCATAATTTCTGGAAAAATACTCCTTCTGCGTTTCCCATATATCCGGCACACTGGCCCAGCCGTGGATGAAGACTAAAATTTCACTTCTCATATCTCTTGCAGATTAGCTCATATCCCTTTAACCCGGATTTTGCAATAGGAATGCGGACACCGAGGGCGCCAAAGAAGGGTGTAGATTTGGCAGAAAAAAGTGCGCGCATACTTTTAGTATGTAAGCGCTTTTTTCTGACGAAGATGCGCCCTTATTTGGCGGCGAATGCCATTACTATTGCAAATTCCGGGTTTAACACCGCCTCGGCTAAGGAAACGCGCAAAGTGGGTTTCCGACTTTTTCTGGGCGCATGGGATAGCGATACAAGCAGTCTAAGGAGCTTGCTTGCGGGATCTAAATCCTGCCAATCCAATATTCAGGCTTTCTGTGCAGATGGGCAAAGGCAAGGACGATAATAATTTCCTTTTGAATTGAGTAAAGAATTTTGTAAGGGAAGCGATGGACAAAATAACGGCGGATTTCTTTTCGTTCGCATAACCAAGCTGTGGGATAGCGTTGTATACGAAACAAGGCATGTTTTATCTCATTTTCAAATGTGGCGCCTAAATCAGACTGTTCTAATTCGTAGAACTCTTTGGCGGATATAAACTCCTTGCCGGCGATTTCAAGGATCTCGATTTTCATGAATGTTTCTCGAACATCCCCTCAAAAGAAACAGTTCTTGCCTTCCCAGACTTATATGCCTTAAGCCTTTTTTCCGCCTCAACAGCCCAAGCCTTATCAATTGCCGGATCAGGATTATCAAGGCTTTTTATTAAGGCCTCAATGACGAAAAAACGCTCCGATGGCTTTAAATGTAATGCCTTAGAGATAACTGTTGTTGCTGGCGACATATTTTCACCTCCGAATGGGTTATACCGTACATTTACAAAAGTATCACACTTAAAGACGAGTGTCAAGTTCCCGTTTTTTCATCCCTATTTATGTCACGCTGAAAAAGGGGCGGATTTGTTTCAATAGGTCAACCTAAAGGCAGACTAAATGAAACAGATATACCACATTCCAAAGACTGTGTTAATGCCAAGAGAATTGTTTACTTATCCCGATTCAAGCAGTCTAAGTAGCTGCTTGCAGGATTCTTCGGCGGGAGCGGACTTTTGACTTTCTTCATCGCGGCGCAGGATGTCAGCAAGCATAACCCTGACCTGATCAATTTTACCTTCGCCCAGAGGACTGGCGGCGGCCGCGGCGGTATATTCACTCAAACGCTGGATAGACGGCCGGATCCCGGAGTTAAAGATGGCTTGAATCTGGGACCATTCGGCGTCAAGATCGCCTTTAAACGCGCCCAAAGCAGAAAAAAGACCTAAAGCAGACGAAGCAACGGATTCGGTTTGAATAGGCAGGGCGTGGAAGTCAATGCCGCCTTTGTCGCTACTTGCTAATAGTGAGCTTGACGAACTATTAACCGTATTACTATTGTTATTTTCAAACGGAGACGAATTGATAAAATCTATCTTATATACGTCAAAGGAAAAAAAATGATCAAAATCCTGCCTGCTTAACTCTTCCCTCTGAGAGAACAAAACCTTTCCTCTCCATTCAGGCTCTTTCAATACATCGCTCACAACTTTCCTAAACTTATGAAATTCATAACCATGCAATTCAGGATGCGGCATACTCAACCCTATATCCTTGCCCCATAAACCGTAAGTTCCTACCACGAGCATTCCTCCCGGCTTGAGCACTCGTAACATTTCTCTAAGAACATCGTGTGCGTTTGATTCTGGAATAGGGTCGGATAACGCTCCCGTCATTGCTATAATTATATCTTGACTCTTGTTCTCAACATAGCCTTCTCTTCCAATCTTATTTGATACTGATTTATTACCTCCCGAAAACTCACCTCTGATATAATTGTATGTTCCCTCACCCACATGTCCATTATGGCTGGATAAATTATTCTTAAGAGGGAACTCATATTTGTATCCTGGGATTTCAATAGAATCAATGTATTCTTTGAATGAGAATCCGTATATCTCCCCTGATATTTCATACTGACGATAATGCGCTCCCATTGCCGCCGCTACAGTTCCTCTATGCTCAGATCCAATACCAATTTCTAAAATATTAGTTCCCAGGCCAACCCCAAACTCTTTAAAAAGGTCATACTCTATCTTCAGTTTTGGATGCTTAGATAACAATTCCCTTAATTTCTTCTCTCCTCCCTCCACCGCCGAGCTGGAGAATGATTGTCGCGCAGGCAATGAACCTATTGGAAGAACATCCTTACCTTGCGTAAGAACATAAAAATCTTTATGCGCGAGATTTGCTCTTTCCTGTAAATACCCTTTAAATACTTTTTCGGGGATTTGCGCAAAGAATTCTCCTTGTTCAATTAATTGGCTGCCAGAAAATCCTTTTTCTTCCCCATTCTGTAGCAATGTTTTGAGATTTACATTTGCCGTAATATCAAATTGACCAGGTAAAGTATAAATGTATTCCCCCGAATTTAGAAGCGAATCTCTGAATTTAAATTTATGCTTATCGCCGTATACACGTAAACCGAGATCTCCCGCGCCAGCAGGACCATTGTAGCCGTAATCGAAGGTAATCATGTATCCTCTTTTAAGGCTATCATAAATATCTTTCTGCCATTTAATCATATTTAGATTTATAGGGGTATTCTTTAAAAATAAATATTTTACCTCATTTGAGATAGTGTTATTTCGCAACATATTGATATACTTATTAATTCCTGGGTCTAAAATATCTCCGAGCTCTTCCATAAAAACCCCATTCTTATAAGTCACGAATACTTCTTTTATCCTGTCATTGGGGTCTTTTCTTACTAAGCGAACAGGAAAAGCATCTGGAAGCTCATTAGAAAGAAATACGCCCACCACATTCTTTAACGGCATCTCTATTGCGGATCCTAAAATCCATCTTACAGGATAAGCCATACCTTGCATAGTCTTCTTCTGTCTCTCAATCAATGCCGGGCTTATTTCCACTATAGTATAAGTAAGACTATTCATAAATTCAGGATATTTCTGCTGAATATATTCTAAAATAATTTTTGCCGTTGTTCCGTTTCCGGCTCCCATTTCCACTACCTGGAAATTGTTTGGGTTCTCCATATTATTCCACATTTCATAGATCTTTTCGGCAAGGCCATAGCCGAATGCATGTGGAGAACTTTCCGGAAAAGTGCTGAAATCGCCTTTATATCGCTGACCATTAACTCTCCCATCACCTATATTTACTGTTCCGCTGGTATAATATCCTCCATCGCCATATAGGCATATAGACATATAATCAGCAAAATTTATTTTTCCGCCTTTTTCATTTATTGCCGAAATCAATTCTTTTACTACCTTAGGATTTGGCTTAATTTTTTCTTTAAAAACTATGCTTGAGTAGATAGCGGTTACTGCAATAAAAAACGGCAAGGATATTTTACTGAAAAATGGCTTTAGGGTAGCCTTTATTTTTCCTGCCTCAATCGCCGAAGAACAATCTATCTGCATCCCCCCGCTTATATACCTCCTGATACTCTGCCCCATTGGCGTATACACCGGCTCCTGGAGGTTGTATTCGCCGTCCTTAAATGACTTCTGGTATTGCTGGAAGTAGGTCTCTTTAGAATAAGGACTTTGGGAAGTTAGAAGTTGGAAGTTTGAGGTTAGGCTGCCGGAATCTATAAGCTTGATATAGGGATTATTTTGCTCTGCTGACCGCAGACCCGAGACCGGGGACTGGGGACCATATTTTTGTTTAAACCACTGGGCCAGGATCAGTGAATAATACACCTGCCTTAAGGGGGCGTATCTCTTTGAGGTGTTCACCGCATAGGTGAGCTTCGGGATGATTGTTTCCTTGATCAGCTGGGTAGAATACTTATTAAGTTCCTTTAACCTGGGGTCAGAGAAACTGTAGTTTGAAGTTAGAGGTTGGAAGTTTGGGCTAGATTGCTGAGAGCTGAAGGCTGAAGGCTGATAGCCCTTGAGATAGTCTTCCTCCAGCATTACTTTGAGGGTGGCCTTATAGATATAGGCATTATCCGGGGCTTCTCGGATGATTATCTCATTGGGCACTATCCAGGGCCGGGTTAGGGTGGGGATGGTGATGTTTTCGCTGCCGAATAATTCCCCTGCCTTCTTATAGAGCTTATCCCAATAGACCTTGCCTTCCGGGGTTTGAGGTGAGGTCATTCCTGCGGTGTCTTTCTTTAGCTGGACATCAGCTTCCAAAAATATCCTTCCGATGTCTGTCTTCTCCAGGTCCGGATCTAAGATATTATCCGGAGAATCCGGCCTCAGGTTGACCCAGAACTTCTCATTGGGCAAGGATAGGACGATAAAGAAATATTTCATCAGGGTTTGGGTTTCCTCTTGTAGTCTCTCATCAGGGACAGTTACCTTCGGGGACAGTCCCTTCATAAAGTCACCTTTATCTAAGAGCAGTTTGAAATCATTAGCCTGGCTGTCATAGGAGATATACCTTAAATGTAAGGGGCGGAATTTATCACTCTGGGGAATTGCTTGAGCAGGACTATGGGCAAAATAATGCGAGAGGTCTATACTCTGAGCAAAAACACCATGCTCAAAAATTAGGCAGAAAGAGAGAAAAGAAGATATAAGTTTGATCAATCTGGTAGACATATGGCTACTTAAAATATACCATATGAATTGACCAAAAAACAGGGCAAAACAGGGGTTTCAGGAAAGCGCTTTCTAATGAGGCCACAACTTATGCCTGCCTGACGGTAGGCGCGGCATAGGCCATTATCTTATCTCTTTAAATACACTTAAGGCGAACTCCAAATCCTTCTTGGTATGTGTTGCCATCGCCGTAACCCTGAGGCGGCAGAGGTTATCGGGAACAGCCGGCGGACGGATGCCCTGGACAAAGATGCCTTTTTCAAACAGCTTTTGGCTTAATTCCATTGTCCGGCGGGGGTCTTGGGTGAGAATAGGGATAATCGGGGTTTGAGAATTTAAAGTATCAAAGCCTAATGAGCGCAGGCCATCGCGCAAAAAGTCGGCATTCTCTTTAAGCCGCTGGATACGCGATTTATCTTTTTCAATTATTTTGACAGCCTCTAAGGCGCTGGCGCAGAGGGCCGCGGGCAAGGCGGTGCTAAAGATAAAAGAGCGCGAGCGGTTAACTAAATAGTCAATCAAATCCCGGCTCCCGCAGACAAAACCCCCCAAGCCTCCTAAGGCCTTACTCAAGGTGCCCATCTGGATTATCCGCTTATCGGCCTTGAGGCCGAAGTGTTCCAAAGCCCCTCTGCCGCTCTTACCCAAAACTCCGGTTGAGTGGGCTTCATCAATCATCAACAGGCAATCGTATTTCTCGGCTAAACGCGAAAGCTCCGGAAGCGGGGCAATATCTCCGTCCATACTGAATAAGCTGTCGGTAACTATCAGTTTTTTCTGGCGCTGTTTCGGGCAGACACAGAGGTCTGCCCCTACAGCGGCGTTGTTACGCTCCAGAAGTCTTTCTAATTCTTTAATATCTTTATGCGGATACCTCACCAGTTGGGCCCGGCTTAAGATAATTCCGTCAATAATGGAGGCGTGATTCAGGCGATCAGAAAAGACAATATCACCCCTGCCCGCCAACGCGGAAATAATCCCCAAATTGGCGCTGTAACCGCTGGGATAAACTAAACAGGCTTCCTGTTTCTTAAAATCCGCCAGTTTTTCTTCTAAACGCTTATGCGAAATGTTACTGCCGGAAACCAATCGCGAGGCCCCTGAGCCTGTTCCGAACCTATTGATTGCCGCGATTGCCGCTTTTTTCAGGCGGGAGTCATTAGCTAGCCCCAGATAATTATTAGAGCAGAAGTTTAAGAGCTTTTTGCCGTCAATAATGATCTGCCTGCCGCAGGCCGAAGAGGCAAAGCGCATCCTGCGCCTTAAGCCTTTGGCTTCCAGCGCGGATAATTCTTCTTTAAAATTTATCACCTGAAAATCTCCTTCCAAGCGCGATAAATCGCGCCGCTACTATAGCACGGTCGGATCAATTCACGAATAAGCCTAAATCCTGAATCATTTTAAGGTCGCTCTGGGGAGGATTGCCTTTGGTGGTGAGGTAGTCGCCGATAATCATTGAGTCTGCTCCGGCCAGAAACATTAACGGCTGGAGGCTTCTTAGATTAGCCTCCCTGCCACCGCAGATCTTTATTTCCTGGCGGGGAAAGATAAAACGCAGGATAGCGGTAATTTTAAGGAACTCCAGGGGAAATACTGGTTTTTGACGGCCAAGCCTAGTTCCGGCAACAGGATTTAGGAAATTTACCGGGACGCACTCCGGGTTAAACTTTTTCAAGGCAAAAAACATCTCTAATCTCTGAGCCCAGCTCTCCCCCATCCCAAATATCCCGCCGCAACAGAGCTCTAAGCCCGCCTGTTTGACATTTTCAATGGTCCTTATCCGGTCAGAATAGGTGTGGGTAGTGCAAACTTCAGAATAGAGGCTTTGGGCAGTCTCCAGGTTATGGTTATAACGGAATAATCCGGCGCTTTTAAGCGCCTTAGCTTGCTCAAGACTTAATTCTCCTAAGGAGGCATCAACATTAAGTTTTAGTTTAGAGCGGATTCTGGAAACTGCCTTACAGATTTTCCGGAAATCTTCTTTCTCCTGGATACGCCGGCCGCTGGTAACAATACAAAAATACCCCGCCCCGGTCTTTTGAGCGCGCTCGGCATTTTTAAAAAGCTCATCCTCGCTCAATAAAGGGTAAACCTTAACCTTGGTTTTATTCCAGCTGGATTGGGCGCAAAAGGCGCAATTTTCCGAGCAGGCCCCGGAACGAGCATTAGTTATAGCGCAAAGTTCCACCTTTTTCCCGCGGAATTTCTTGCGGATGGCGTAAGCGGCATTGAAAAGAGAATAGATATCTTCTTCTCTAAGCTCTTTCAGCTTATTGATCTGCTCCAAAGTAATGCTTTTACCGGATAAGATCTCATCGGTAATTTTGTTTAAGGAGACATTATTCAAGTTTCCGGGGTTTTGGTTTTTTGGTTTCATTTTTTCTCATACAACGGCGACATCTGACGCAGTTTATCCACTATCGCCGGAAGAACCTCAATCAGATAATCAATATCGCTTTTCTTGGTCCAGCGGCCCAAAGAAAACCTTAATGAACCGTGGGCAAGGTCATGAGGCCTGCCAATGGCCAGTAAAACATGAGACGGCTCTAAAGAACTTGAGGTGCAGGCTGAGCCGGTGGAAGCGGCAAGGCCCAGCATATCCAGATTCAAAAGCATTGATTCGCCTTCAATATATTCAAAAGACATATTTATATTATTAGGCAGTCTCAATTTAGAATGGCCGTTAAGATAGACCCTCTCAATCTTAGCCGTTAAACCTTTAATCAGGGTATCGCGTAAATCGGATTGAAATTTGAGCTCCTCGTTTAACTTTTCTTTACATAATTCAATAGCCTTAGCCATACCCACAATGCCGCTGACATTAGAGGTTGAGGCCCGCCGCCCTTTTTCCTGGTCTCCGCCATATAAATAGCGGTTTATCCGGATGCCCTTACGGATATACAGCGCTCCGACTCCTTTGGGCCCGTAAAACTTATGCGCCGAAAGGCTTAATAAATCCACATTCAACTCATTGACATTGACCGGGATGTGGCCTACGCTCTGCACCGCGTCGGTATGAAAAGCAATCCCTTTCTCTTTGGCTATTTTACCGATTTCAGCTATGGGCTGGATGGCCCCGATTTCATTATTAGCCTGCATTATAGAAATCAAGACAGTTTTATCGCTAATCGCTTTCTTAACTTCAGCCGGGTCAATTATGCCCTCTTTATCCACTTTCACATAAGTTATAGCATAGCCTTTCTTCTCTAAAACTTTGCACGGCTCGCTCACCGCGTGATGTTCAATCACGCTGGTAATAATATGATTGCCTTTTTTCTCTCGCGCTCCCGCGATTCCAAAAATAGCAAAATTGTTAGACTCGGTGCCTCCGGAGGTAAAAACAATTTCCTCAGGCTTTGCCCCCAGAAAATCCGCTAAAACCTGACGGCTGTCCTCCATGCCCTTCTTGGCCTCCTGGCCGAAAGAATGTATGCTTGAAGGATTGCCGAATTTATCGCTAAAATACGGCCGCATCGCTTCAACTACCCGCGGATCGCATGGCGTAGTAGCCGCGTAATCTAAGTATATTCGTTCCATTTTATATGTTACCTCCGATTATTCCCTCATTCATACTTCCTGTTCGATATCCTTCCAAATCCAGCGTGATGTAATTATAGCCCAGTTCCTTAAGGCGATTGGTGATTGGGGATTGGTGATTGGCGATTTTTATAACATCTTCTTTATTGACTTCCAGGCGGGCCAAAAGAGTCTTATCCGAGAGCCGGTAATGCCGCAGGCGCACCATCTTAAAACCTAAGCCGCGGATGTAGTCTTCCGCCTTCTCAATCCGGCTTAAATCCTCTAATCCTATTTCCTGGCCGTAGGCAAAACGCGAGGCCAGGCAAGACATTTGGGGCGCGTCCCAGGTTTTTAACCCCAATTCCTTAGAGGCAGCGCGGATTTCTTCTTTGGTAAGGTTTACCTCAGCTAATGGCGAAGATACCCCCTGCTCCTTCTTGGCCAGGCTTCCCGGACGGTAGTCTTTCAAGTCGTCGGCGTTGGTGCCGTCCAGGACAAAACTGACACCTTTTTTTTTGGCTAATAACTGCAATTGAGAAAAGAGTTCGCTTTTACAATAATAACAGCGGTTCTGGGGATTGGCCTTGAAATTGGGATTGTCAACTTCCGAGGTGTGAATAATTTTGTGGCTGACCCCTAACCCTTGGGAAATTTCCCGGGCGGTTTGCAGTTCTTTTTGGGTATAGGTAGGCGAAACCGCGGTTACCGCGATTGTTCTCTCCCGGCCTAAAAAGTCAACACAACATTTAAGCAAAAAACTGGAATCAACCCCGCCGGAATAAGCGACAATTACCTTTTTATGGCTTTGGTTATAGGAAACCAAACCATTGCCTGCTGGCTTATGGCTGCGGCTATCGGAAGCCGCGCCACTGCCCTCTGACTTGTAGGATAAGAGCAGTTCTTTTAGTTTTTCAAGCTTTCTTCTCAGGTGTGCTTCCACAGCCGCATCCACCGCCTTTATTCTTAAGCAAGAAGGCCGCGATAATCAAAACCACGACTAACACCGCTATAACCTTAATCATATTTTACCTCCAGTTTAAAGCTGTCTTTCGCCTCAACAGGGCGTTTATCACATTTCCCAAAAGTAGGCCCAGAACCAAAAAGTCATATTTCGGTAAAAAGGCAAAACACAACATAACCATTATACTGACTATTATACCATATATAAGCTTGCTTTTTAAATAAACCGGAGAGGTCTTGGGTTCAATAAGCATAAAAAAGATGAAAAAGTAATTCAAGAGCCAGGTATTAGCCCATAATCCCTGATGCTTAATCAGGCTATAGGCAACGGATAACAAAAGAAAGCTTAAGGTAAAGCTGAAAACCAGGCTTAATTTTCTAATCCTATAAGCCAGAAACAAGCCGAATAAAACCGCTAATAGAGGATTCGCGTATACTTTCCAGATAAGCGGCAGGCCTAAAAGAGCGCTGGCAATAAAAAGCCCGAATCCGGCCGGATTAAAGATATGCCTTCCGGAAATTTTGACAAGATGCTTAGAAAGAACGGCCGCCAGAGCCGCTATAAACGAAAGGCGCCCGGGGGCCAATATCCCGGAAATTATTAAGCCGGTTACCAGAGCGCTCAAGGGAAAAGAAGGCCTGCGGTTGATTAAACAGAGTATGATAAAATCTAAAATACAGCTTGAGGCGCAGATTAAAAATACATAACCTATATCCTTGGGCTGATAAAACTTTGCCGATGCCAGAAGGACAATAATAAAGGCCGCGGCATACCAGCGGGCGTCTGTTTTGAATATTTTAAGCATCCCTATCTCATTCTTAACGCTATATCCGCTAAAGTCTTAACCACAAATGACTTTAAAAACATAATCGCTAAAAAGGCAATCAAAGGCGAGAGGTCAAGACCCATCCTAAGGTTATGGGGAAGCATCCTCCTTATCGGCGAAAGCACCCATTCGGTAGCTTTCTCCAGGAACTGGACTACCGGATTATATGGGTCGGGGTTTACCCAGCTGATCAGGGCCCGGATAAGTATCAGCCAATAGAAAATAGTCAGGATAACCTCTAAAATATGGGCGATAGCCATTAAAAAATTAGAAAAAATAAACATACTTATATCCTTTCGGCTTTGGAATTAATATTTTTGATAATAGTATTCATAGGTAAAGCCAGCATATCCTCTAAAGATAAAGGCATAACTAATGACCAATTCTTGGAGCTGACGGTCCCGGGAAAATTAATCCGGAATTCCCAAAGGTCGCATTCATTCAGGCAGTCTATGGAAATCCAATCCTGGAGAAGCTGAATACTGAAAATAGAAGCGGTGTTGCCGGCCTTCTCCATAGCCATACGGATAAGGTCGGAAAGACATGCCTTTTCCATGGCTATGCGAGCGGGATCAGAAAGGCATGCCTTCTCTTTCGCCTGCGGCTTTAAATAATTTAAGAACTTGCCTCTTTCTCCGTGGGATTCTAAGTATAAATTGATAAATTCTCTTGCCCTATCCCGGGGTAATTTTAATTTCTCAAGTAGGACATCCGGGTTTTTTATGCTCTCTTTCCAACGCAGGCGGTTATGCGCGGATTGCTTTAAATCAAAAAGTTCATTCCTGAGATCCTCAAAGCCCGCTCCCGATTCTTGGCACTTTCTTTTAAAAAGCTGTTCATCAACAGTCCCGGCCTCAAACTGCCACCAGGCGCACAGTGAACTGCTGTCGTGAGTTGAAACCGTGGCCACCGAATTTATCCGGTAATCATCCGGGGCCTTAAAATTATAGGTCCGGCCCCAATCCTTAGACCAGCGCTGAACCTCTATGCCGGGGATACCCAGTTCATACAAAACCTTATTAGAGCAAGGCGGTATTACCCCTAAGTCCTCGGCGCAAGGCAGCATAGTGGTATTTTCCACCATCACGGTCAGGATCTTCCGGCCATGCTCCTCCCATACGTTCTCATCAGCCGGGTCAAAGGTGCCGTTTAGGCCGGCGGTTTCCCGCGGTTCATCTAATGGTATGGTCCAGACCCGGAATATTCCCACCACATGGTCTATCCGAAAAAAATCATAGAAATTCTGGGCGTATCTTAATTTCTCTTTTAGATAGTCGTAATTATTCTTCTCGATCGCCGGCCAATTATACACCGGCATCCCCCAGCGCTGGCCATGAGCAAAATACATATCCGGAGGCGCGCCGGAACAAAGATGTAACTTAAAATAATCCTGCCTTGCCCAGACATCAGCGCTGTCCCGGGAAACCAAAAAGGGCAAATCCCCCATTATAAAAACCTGCCGGCTCTGGGCATATTTCTTGATCACCTTAAACTGTTCGCATAACTGCCACTCTAGCCATTTATGAAAATTTATTCTTTCTGAATTCTTCCGCTCAAATAATTCAAGGGCTTTTTGATCCCGGTATTTCAACTTATCTTCCCAGGCCTCCCATCCGGACTGATTATTTTCTTCCTTAATTACCTTAAATAAGGCATAATCTTCCAGCCAGAATTTATTCTCCTCTAAATAGCGGTTGAAATCTTTAACGCCGCCGGAGTCAGCCAAATCCCGGTGATTCTCAAAAACTTCCCAAAGAAGCTTGAGCTTGGCCTGTTTTATCCCATAATCCACCCGCTCTCCCCCAGCCGGAAACTTCTCCACAAGCTTATCCAGCTTAGCCTTAAAAGCAGACGTCTTAACCGCCTTCAACCCCCGCAAAGACAGATACATCGGCTCCAGGGCAAAAGTGCTCTGGGCATCGTAAGGCCGAAAGTCAAAACCCACATCATTCATCGGAAGTAATTGGATAATACTCATCCCGCAAGCCTTACACCAATCAATCAGAAAGATTAAATCCGTCAATTCCCCAATTCCGGCGCTGTATTGCGAATAGAGGGAAAACAAGGGCGCGACTACCCCGGAGCGCCGCTGTAAGCCTATGCTCTCCCACTGTTTTTTAGAAAGGCTAGATAAAAAATCCCGATAATCAATCATCTTTATTTTTAAAGAAATTCCTTTAAGGCTAAACTCACTTTTCCCGGCTCAATCTCCTCATCTACCAAGGCCTTATCTTTCGGCAGTCCGTAAGACTCTTCAAAGCTGGACCGGCCGTTCTTATAGATTATTCCCAGGGGAATCCTGTCTCCCCATTCCATGGATTTTTCTAAGGCCTTAGTTTTATCGCAAGAGTCATACTCCGGCCCTAATTTATAAACCCGTTTTTTATACCAGGCAAAATTATTTTTTTTATTAAAGGTAACACACCATTGCAAAACATCAATAATGGCCAATCCCTGGTGTTTTACCCCTTCCTGAATCATTAAAGAAAGATGCTCCTTGTCCCCGGCAAAACCCCTGGCCGCGAAACCCGCGCCCAAAGCTATGGCCATGGTCAGAGGATGTATCGGCTCATCAATCACCCCTTGCGGCTGGACCTTGGTTACATAGCCTAAGTCGCTGGTGGGAGAGGCCTGGCCCTTGGTCAGGGCGTAGACCTGATTATTGTGCACTATCACGGTGATATTAATATTCCGGCGGATAGCGTGGATAAGATGATTGCCGCCTTCGCCATAGATATCCCCGTCTCCGGAAGTAACTAAAACCGCCAGTTTATTATTGGCCATCTTAATGCCGGTAGCCGCCGGAATGGCCCGGCCGTGCAGGCCGTTAAAAACATTGCCGTAAAGATAATGGGGCAATTTCGCCGCCTGGCCTATGCCGGAAACCAGGACTATTTTATGCGGCTCAAGATTAAGCTTAACCAGGGCGTCTTTAAGCGCCTCCAAAATCCCGAAATCTCCGCATCCCGGACACCAGGCCGTCTCAAATTTTCCGAAAGTATTCAAATCAGACATATGCTATTACCTAAATACCATTTTGATCTTGGGATAGGCGGGGTTAGAAAACCCCGCCTATCCTTTTAAAAAGCGCATTTCAGCTTCTTATACTCTTCAACTATCTCTTGCGCGGTAAAGGCAAGGCCGTTAAACTTATTTATCCTGTTTGGGATTACCTTCCCGGTTTGGGCGGTAATCAAATGAGCGAATTGCCCGCGAAAGTTATTTTCCGCGACACAGACGAATTCCGCCGTATCCAGAAAGCCAAAATATTCTTTATTTAAAGGCCAGACCTGGTTAAAATGCGCCAAGCTGACCTTTTCTTTTTCCAAATTCAAGATATCCACCGCTTCTTTAAGCGCGCCGTAGCTTGAACCCCAACCAATGAGTATGTTTTTGGCCTCAGCGGGACCGTATCTTATCGGCGCGGACATCTCTTTCAATAAACCAGCTGTCTTACGGTTTCTTTTCTTAACCATCTCCGGGCGCGTCCAATCCACATCCTCGGTAATATGGCCCTCTTCGTCGTGTTCATCGCTGTCCGCCACCACCAGGCCGTAAGGATTTCCCGGCAAAGCCCGGGGCGAAATTCCCGACTCGGTAATCCGGTATCTTTTATAATCTTTTATATCTTTTAATTGCTCATCGCTTAAGATGTGCCTTTCAATCTTCAGGCTTTCAACATCAAAACTATCCACGGTTACATAGGAATCGGCTAACAATTGGTCGCTTAAGATTATTACCGGTATCTGGTATTTATCCGCCAGGTTAAAGGCCTTAAACGTCAGATAAAAAGCGTCTTCTATGCTTAGAGGAGCCACTACCGCCCGGGGAAACTCACCGCCGCCGGAATAAATTACATACTCCAAATCCTCCTGGGCGGTCCGGGTGGGCAGGCCGGTTGCCGGGCCCGGCCTTTGGGCATCAACTATTACTACCGGCGTCTCGGTCATCGCTGAAAGGCTGAGGCCCTCAACCATTAGGGCGAATCCTCCTCCGCTGGTAGCGGTCATGGCCCGGACCCCGGCATAAGAAGCCCCTAAAGCCATATTTATGGAGGCAATCTCATCCTCAGACTGTTCCACTATTAGATTAAATTCTTTAGCCTTGGAGGCAAGATAAGTCATTATACCGGTGGAAGGGCTCATCGGATAAGCCGAGATAAACTTGCATCCGGCGGCCAAAGCCCCTAAGGCTATTGCCTCGCTTGCGTTAATCAACATCTTCGCGGCACCGTTTGTCCGGTTTAAAGGGGAAAATTTATTGCCTTTAATCTTTCGACAAGCCAGATTGTATCCGGCCTGGACCGCCTGGATATTGGCCTGGACAACCTCCGGATTCTTATCTTGAAAACCTTCCCTGAGCAGTCCGAATAAAATATTTATATCATACTCCAAAATGCCTAAGACCGCTCCCAAAGCCACGGCATTACCCATCAATTTATTTCCCCCGCTTTCTTTGGCGGTCTTCTCAAAAGGGATATCTAAAATTAAGCCTCTCTCCGGATTATAGGTAATCAGGGAAGAATCAAGGACGGTAATCGAACTTTCACTGAGCTCTCCGGTATGATACGCGCTTTCATCATCCAAGGCGATCAGGATATCGGTGGCATCTGAATGAGCCGTGACCGGACTATCGGCTATCCTGATTTGAAACCAATTATGCCCGCCCCGGATTCTTGATTGTAAAACCTGATTGGCAAATACACACCATCCGGCCCGGGAAAACGCCTTAGCCAGAAGTTGACCCATAGTCTGCAGGCCCTGGCCGGCCTCCCCGGCTATTTTTATGGTAATATCCACGTTCATAAGCTCTATCTTATCACAAGAAATAATGCCAGGCAACGATATTTGAACAAAAGGGACGATTCTATTCTTTGAAAAATAGAACCGTCCCTTTTATTTCCTTTATGGCCTTTTTAACTACCGCTATCTTTGCGCTTAGAGAAACAATCCTTACAGTAAATCGGACGGCCTCCGCTGGGCTTGAAAGGAACTTCGCACTCTTTTTTGCAATCATCGCAAACCGCCTTGTGCATCTCCCGCGGTTGACGGTTAAATCCACCACCACCACCTTGATATCCCATCTTACCTCCTTTTTGTAACACCCTCTCCCGCCAATTTCTCTAAAAACTCCGGCAGGAGACTATAATTAAACTTCCGTTATCTTAGCATAAACCCTTCGCGGAATCCAATCCTTTTATTTAATATCTTTGGGGGGCGGTTATGCAAAATAGAGGCCTGAGCTTATTTCCTGGTAGCCTGGTAAATCCCATAGCTGGCCGCCGCGCTTGCCGCTATACCTAATAAGGCACAGCCTGAAGTAGACAATAATAATATCCCCAGAACAATAAACCTAAGGTTTCTTCTCATCATACATACTCCTTTTTGGTATCCCTTAATCCTCTTCGTATTTCTTTTTTAATTGCTCAACTACACCGGCGTCGGCTAAAGTGGTAACATTGCCCAGGGCACGTCCGCTGGCGATATCGCGCAAGAGGCGGCGCATAATCTTCCCCGAACGGGTCTTAGGAAGGTCGGCAGCGAAAATAATTTTCTCCGGCATGGCAAACCGCCCGATTTTCTTGCCGATCCACTCTTTTAATTCCTCAGCCAATTTATCATCTGCCTGCCGGCTTTCTTTTAAGCTGATAAAACCCACCAGACACTGGCCTTTAATCTCATGATCAATGCTAATAACTGCCGCTTCCGCGACAGTCTCATGCTCAACAAAGACGCTCTCCAGTTCCGCGGTACCTATCCTATGGCCGGCAACATTAACCACATCGTCTATCCGGCCCAATATCCAATAATAACCGTCCTTGTCAATCTTAGCGCCATCCCCGGGGAAATATTTTCCCGGCCATTTTGACCAATAGGCCTGTTTATAGCGCTGGTTATCACCGTAAATTCCCCGCAGCATTCCCGGCCACGGCCTGGAGATAGCCAGTATTCCGGCTTCAACATCTTTGCCCTCTTCCGATAACACCTCCACCTCTATCCCAAAAAAAGGCAGCGTGGCACTACCCGGCTTGGTAGATACGCATCCGGGCAGAGGGCTAATCATAATTCCTCCGGTTTCAGTCTGCCACCAGGTATCCACAATAGGGCATCGGCCTTTACCGATTACGTGATGATACCACATCCAGGCCTCAGGGTTAATTGATTCTCCCACCGTTCCCAGTAAGCGCAATGAAGAAAGATTATATTTATTGGGCCATTCATCCCCCCATTTCATAAACGAGCGGATAGCGGTGGGTGCGGTATAAAATATACTTACCGAATGTTCCTCAACCATCTTCCAGAAACGCCCTTTATCCGGCCAGTTCGGCGCGCCTTCATAAATAAGTACTGTCGCGGCGTTAGCCAGCGGCCCATATACCGTATAGCTATGGCCGGTAACCCAGCCGATATCAGCGGTGCACCAATAAACATCGTAAGGTTTTAAATCAAACACATATTTAGTAGTGATGTAGGTATACACCATATATCCGCCGGTGGTATGGATAATTCCCTTGGGCTTGCCGGTTGTTCCGCTGGTATAAAGAAGAAAAAGCATATCTTCGCTATCCATATGCACAGGCGCGCACTCCGAGGAAACACCGTCAATAATGCTGTGATACCAATGATCACGTCCTTCTTTCATATGGCAGGGAAAGGAATTATCCGGCCCCCGCCTGACTACAATAATGTTTTGGACAGAGGCGCAATCCAGCATGGCTTCATCAACAATATTCTTTAACTGCAAAATATTACCCCGGCGCCATCCGCCGTCAGCGGTGATAATAAGCTTGGCCTGGCAATCAAGCGCGCGGTCACGGATAGAGTCCGCGGAAAACCCAGCGAAAATCACCGAATGCACCGCTCCTATCCTGGCGCAGGCCAGCATACTGATAACCAGCTCCGGAATCATAGGCAGATAAATAGCCACCCGGTCACCGCGGCCAATACCCATATTTTTTAAAGCATTGGCAAACCGGCATACCTGCCGGTGGAGCTGAATATAGGTAAGGGTGCGCTGTTCCCCGGTTTCTCCTTCCCAGATCAGCGCCGCTTTATTACCCGTCGCGCCGCCTAAATGGCGATCAAGGCAGTTATAGGTAATATTTGTTTTTCCGTTGACAAACCATTTGTAAAAAGGGGCGCCGCTCTCATCCAGGACTTTATCCCATTTCTGAAACCAAGTAAGTTCATTAGCCACGGATTCCCAATAACCTTCGGGATCGCGAATACTTTTTTTATAGAGTTTTGTGTATTCTTTCATTGAGGAAATACGCGCTTGCTGTTGGAAAGCCTCCGGCGGATGGAATTGCCTGTTTTCCGATGAAACTGTTTCCATTTTTTTCGCCTTTGAGTCCATTATCCGCCTCCTATTCTTTTCTTTCCTGCACCAAGCGCGTCTTCAATGGTCTCAAGCGCCCGCATAAAGACTTTCTATAACAACGAAGCCGGAGAAAAGGGACCCGGATTTAGTAATTAAAGAGATCATTTAATGAATAGTTTTTTCCTGTGGCTTTGTTTAAGGCGCTCAAGATTTTTAATTGTACCGGGGGCGTCAATCTTCTGCCCTTGGCCGCGCGTGATATCATCTTATGCGTCATCTGCTTGGTTGAGGCGGCTACAATATCATGCGGGCTTAACCCGTCCGCTGCCATTATCCGCACGATAGGCTGTTCACCAAGATCCCTTTCGATGCTATTATTCATCCGCTCTTGCTTAATGGCTGGCATAGTTTAGGGGTCGGACCCGGACATTAGACATTTATTCCCCCCCAGAACCTTTCTTAAGCTGAAAAGAAAAAACTAAGAATTCATATTTACTCAGGGGGGCGGTTATCCGGAGTATAGCTCATGGCGCTGTTGTTTTATCTGCTCATTAGCCAGGTATTCATCATAGGTGGTGTCCACCCGGTCAATGTATCCTTTGGGGGTAATTTCAATAACGCGGTTGGCTACAGTCTGGACTAACTGATGGTCATGGGAAGAAAACAAAATTGTCCCGCGGAACTTCTCCAGGCCCTTGTTTAAAGAGGTAATCGCCTCCAGGTCCAAATGATTAGTCGGTTCATCCAGGATAAGCACATTGGGCTCTGAAACCATCATCCTGGCCAGCATACACCTGGCCTTCTCTCCTCCGGAAAGCACAGTTACCGGCTTAAGCGACTCTTCCCCGGAAAAAAGCATCCGGCCCAAGAAGGCGCGGATAAACTCCTGCTCGGTGTTGGCTGAATACTGCCTGAGCCAGTCAATAATAGTCAGGTCCCGGTTGAAGAACGCGGAATTATCTCTTGGATAATACGCCCGCTTGGTAGAAGAACCCCACTTAAAAGTTCCGCTATCCGCTTGAGCCTCATTCATCAAAATCTGAAAAAGTATGGTCTTGGCCAGGTCGTTTGGGCCGACAAAAGCAACCTTATCACCTCTTTGAATGGTAATATTTAAGCGCTCAAACATAATCTGCCCGTCAACTGTTTTAAACAGATGATCTATATTCAGGAGGTCATTGCCGGCCTCACGCTCCTGCTCAAAATTGATATAGGGGTATTTGCGCGAAGAAGGTTCAATATCCTCTATGGTGAGCTTTTCCAGGGTTTTTTTGCGGCTGGTGGCCTGGCGGGCCTTGGAGGCGTTACCGGAAAAACGCATAATAAAATCTTTTAATTCTTTGCGCCGCTCCTCTATCTTTTTGTTGGATTCACTGCGCTGGCGCGCCGCGAGCTGGCTGGCCTCCGACCAAAAAGTATAATTTCCGGGATAGAGATGAATCTTGCCGAAATCAATATCAGCGATATGGGTGCAGACCTTATCTAAGAAATGCCGGTCATGAGAGACAATAATAGCGGTATTCTCAAAAGCGTAGAGGAATTCCTCCAGCCACATACTTGACTCAACATCCAGGTAATTGGTAGGCTCATCCAAGAGCAGGATATCGGGATTAGCGAATAAAGCCTGGGCCAACAATATCCGCACCTTTTGGCCGGCCTCAAGGGTTTTCATTTGCGCCGTATGCAGGGATTCCTCAATGCCCAGCTCGCTTAATAATTTAGCCGCGTCAGATTCAGCGTTCCATCCCTCAAGCTCCGCGAATTCTCCCTCCAGCTCCGCGGCGCGCATCCCGTCGGCGTCCGTAAAAGGCGTCTTGGAATATATCGCGTCTTTGGCCAGCATAATTTCATAGAGCTTTTTATGCCCCATAATCACCGTGGTTAATACCGTATATTCATCAAAGGCAAACTGGTCCTGCCTTAAAGTAGAAACCCGCTTGCCCGGGGCGACAACGACTTCACCTGAGCTCGAATCAACCTCACCGGAAAGAATCTTTAGAAATGTGGATTTACCCGAACCATTGGCGCCGATAAGACCGTAGCAGTTACCGGCTGAAAAAACAATATTAACCTCTGAGAAAAGCTTACGCTGGCCGAATTGTAACGACACATTATTAACCGAAATCATATTCTATACCTTTAACCTTTCCTGAAATTGGCGCCAAAGTCTTTGGCGCATTGTTAATTATTCCGGGCTATTCTCTAATAATATTTTATGCGATTCCTGCTAATAATCAACAGAAATAGCGCGCCGTGACGCTTTGGTGCGCCGTTTGAACCCTTTGTAAGCTCATTGACTATTAACGCTCAGATGATCTTTAATCTCATACCCCAATAATTTATACGTCTTCGAACGACGCTTAAACATCCTTTCCAAAATCGGCAATCGGGAATCAATATAGTCATAAATCCGAATATCATGCTTATCATGATGATACCTGTGCAAACGCCCTGTATACTGAACAATCTTGCCTTTGAAAGAGCTGGGCATCGTCAGAAAAAGCGTGTCCAGCCGGGGCTCGTCAAAGCCTTCGCCAATATATGAGCCTGTCGCTAAAATAGCCCTGCGAGCACCATCGGCATTTTCTTTAATTCGTTCGAATATTTCTCGCTGATTCTTCCGCCCCATTCCTCCATACAAGACCGCGAGAAAGTCAACCTTGTCCCGTAAGCGCTCCTCCAAAATCTCCAGATGGTCACGACGCTCCGTCAAAATCAAAGGAAACCGCCCTTCATCCACGATGCTAAGAATATCATTAACAATCATATCATTGCGCCTGCTATCTTTGAGTAACTCACCCCATACATCGGATATTCGCGACTCATCAGACCATGGATATTCAAACTTGGTTGACCGCAGGATAACTTGTGAACTCGCGATATGCGCAGAAATATCCTTCCGCTTAATTTGATGGCAGATAGGCCCGCATTGCATATGAATGATCGGCTGATGCCCATCCCGGCGGTAAGGTGTCGCAGTTAACCCCAATACATATTTAGCTTTAACCTGCGCCAGAACCTTCTCAAAGGACACAGCGCCGACATGATGACATTCATCAACTATAACAAACCCGTAATCCATAATCCGGTCATCCACGCCATCAGATAAATCCATACTTTGAACCATGGCAATATCAATAATCCCGTTAGGCTTATTCTTACCTCCGCCTATTTGACCGATCTCCTTTTTATTGATATTAAAAAGCGACGATGCCTGTAATCGCCATTGATCCATCAAGGGTTTGCGGTGAACAAGAATTAACGTATTCGTCTTTCGCTTGGCAACCGCGGCAAGCGCCAGAACTGTTTTCCCTACTCCAGGAGGAGCAACAAATACGCCAAAATCAGAATCCAGCACTTCTTTTAATGCCTTATCCTGCTCATCTGTAAGCTTGCCATTAAAAATAAAATTCGCCTCTCGTCCGGTAAATCGTTTATCAATAATGTTTAGTCGTACGCCATACTCGCTAAGCAAAGCCTTAACATCATCCAAGCAGCCTCTTGGCAAAGATAAATACCCATCAACAATCTCCGCGCAACAAATAACCCGCGGTGTGTCATGTGTCGAAAAACGCATTCTCTGTTTTCTGTAAAATTCAGGATTCTGAAACGCGGCCAAATGCTTTAACTGGTTAAACAAAACAGAGGGGCCAGTTTCAGTCTTAATGTATATCCGATTAGCAAGAACGGCATCCAGCGCCTCCGGTAATTCGCTAATGTCAACCTTAAACCGCAGCTTTCCCGAAGGCAAACGCATCCATGGTTCATCGTCTTCCTCAACCGGGCTCTGGCGCACGGCAATAATCTGACCATTCTTTGAAGCCTCATCTATGAGTGCCTCAATATCGCGATAAGACAACTTGTTGATAGAAGATAAATGTGCCCATTGATCCAGATATGGCTGTCCATTATCATCAATAAAAACACTGTTGCCTCTACGCATGGCTTCTTTTTGAAATGGGATCGCAATTAAATTTCCATATCCGCCCTTGGGTATTGTGTCCTGATTTGGGAATATCCGATCATAACTTTTCATATCTATCTGATATCGCTTAACCATAGTCTTGGTGATCAAAGAACTGCCAAGTTTACGCGCTAAGATCGCTGGCACCTCTTCGCTGAAAAATATCCAGATATGTCCGCCGCTTCCGGAACGCGACCGCTCCACTACTGCTGGAATTCCTTCTTCACGACAAGTTGCCATAATCGCCCGAATATCCTCAAGCCAATTTTCCTTATCAAAATCTATAGCTAAAAAATAACAGCTCTCGTTCTTAAGCATAGGATAAACACCGATAACCTGTCGGCCATCTAAGTGTTGGCGGATAGCAACCTCGTCGAAAGGCAAAAACTGTTGATTCGGGCACTCAGAACACTTAACCGCAGGCTTGCGACAGAAAGTGCGCACCCATTCATTCTTACAAACCGGACTATAACCGCGCTTACCCGTTCGGTTATTGACCCACATCTTGGCATAAACATCCTCACGACCGCGGAAATATTCTTTCAGCAAAAGCGTATGATCATTAGACGATTGACTGCTGTCTATGGGCTTCGTGACAATGGCTTCCATATCATTCAAACCTTTGAGCTTCTCTGCATACTGCGATTTTAGTTTCGTCAGCATTGCGATTTGCTCGTCGATTTGCTTAATCTTTGCTTCGACAGAAAGCTTTTCTTGATTCATGTTATCTTTTATTGTAATCCCGTTTTTCTTTATGCATAAGTTTTTTAACTGCCTGATCAAAATCACTCTCGTAAAGCCCATCTCGAATCACGCTGTATTTTTCAAATTCATTTTCAGCAAACGATTTGGCAATTTCAGCGCTTACTTTGCCGGCACCCTCGGTTTGAACCTGTGCAATTTTTGCACAGGTTGATTCTCTATCTAATTCACCCTCCTGAAAGATATTTTGAAGATGTTTGGTGACTACGCTTCTTTCTACGCCAAACAAATCAGCAATTCTTGCCTGCGTTAACCATAAATTTTCATCGCGCAGAAAGATTTCAACCTTCACTTTACCGTTAGGCGTAGTATAGAGCAAAAATTCAGTCCGATGTAGGGGCGAACGGCCGTTCGCCCCTACGGTATTTTCGATAAAAACAATGCCATGTAAATGGTTTGGCATAATGATAAATTCGTCTAATTTTATTTCCTCGCGAATTTGTTCCGACCGCCGCCATTGGTCTTTGGCAATAACGCCATATTTATTCAATCGCATTTGTCCATCCGTAATTTCACCAAATAAACAATCACGATTTTGGGAACATATTGTCACAAAATATGCGCCGGATTGCGAATAATCATAATTTCTCAGGCGATTGGGCTTGCGTTGTTTTAGCATAATAATTAGGTATGTGTCCCCGGAACCCCGGAACCCAAACGAATTAAGCCTGCAGACAATGCAATGAAATCTGGATTCCTGGCAGCGTTGCTGAACGGATGGATCAAGCTATCCAAGGTAAGCTTAAACCTCGCAAACAAATCGCCGCACCAGTATTCTAATTACCTCTTTTTAGGCATCTTTTTCTCCTCCTATATAACTATAACGAGTTAGTGAACTCTGATACCTATATAACACAAACTTTTCAAAGATCGATAAAGAAAGACTTGAGGGCATTCAGGATGAACTAAATGACCGCCCACGCAAATCGTTTGACTGCGGCTCCTCATGAAAAATTCGCCGTTTTCCCGCCTTCAGCCTCGCAGTAAGCATGCATATTTTTAAAAGATAGGCCCATCCCCTTTTTCATTCGCGATTGCTGATAATTACTTTCTAAAGTCGAGGTTTGACCCCGTTCCTCTAAACGCCGCCTCATCGGCGGCGAATTTGATTTCGTTAAGGCCATAGGCTGAGGCATAAAATTGGCCTTTGTTATTTTTATTCTTTCAGCTACTTTTCTTCGAGATTATTTAATACATAACTACAACAACGCTTGCCATCAGAAAAAGATGTCGTTACTTTATAAAAATAATTTCATGCGAGAGCTATCATTTATGAAAGCTTTTAAATGTTTTGGATTTAGTAATATTTTCTTAAACATCCTTCTGCTAACATCTTCGGCAATTCTAAATAACCTTAGATTCTGCTTTGCAGAGCTATAGCTGTATCTTCCATGGACTAGTTCGGAACGTATATTATAAATTTTTTCCAGCTTGTCTTTATCGTAGCCAATAAAATTATGAATCCTTTCTTTAAATTTTTGCGTAATACTACTTTCTCTATTTGATGCCAATGTTAATGTTTCCAGCGCACATACGTGAAATATTAAGGATTCTAACCAACCTCTTGATCTATATGCCATACCTAGAAAATAAGCCGCATTTCCAGTTCTTTTGTTGATATCCTTAAACTCATTTAATCCTAGGTATAATTTAGCAATTTTCTTAAATTCTTGCCCTTTAATTTCTGTTGTAACATTTCTAGAGGTAACAAAAGGATAATCATCTCTAATTTTTCTTACTTCGCTTGAGGAATCCACTCTATAACGTATGAAAACTTTCGTGCGTTTCAGCAGGCGACAGGAAATAATAAAAACAATGGACGCTTTCTCAGGAGAAACAATCTTCTCATTAACCTGTAAGCATAATTTAGGGTCAACAAGGTGATGTGCATCTTCTTTTGAAACATTTATTTTCTTTATTTTACGAATATCGATATTATTTGAAATAACGGTAACCCCATTTGCTATTTCTACTGGCAGAGTTACATCTGAATCAAGTTCGTGAAGAGGGTATATCGATATTTTCATAAAGAAACTTTCGTAAAAAATTTATGGAGCCTGCTTCTTACGAAGCTGGAACATGTTAAGTCTACTATTTATAGATCTTATTTCTTTTAGGATGCTTTCGGTAGAGTTGTTCTTTGTTATGAGCCCTAACCAGACCCCGAGAATTTGCAAGAAAATGGCAAAAATATATCCCGACATCTCAATTAGATTCCAGAAAGTAAGCTCCTTAATATACTTCTGATTAAAATCTGCTAAAAATGAGTCCGAATATATGTTGAGCATTTTTGATTTTTGTTTAATGTCCTGTTTTATTTTGTTATATCGCCTTTTATCCGGTTTATTATCATCTGTGACTGGCTCGGTCTGTAAAAAATAAAAATTGGTGGCGGAATTTTCAGCCTGTTCGAAATAAATCTTTTGGATTTCTTCAATAGATGCCTTTAATTCGACATTCTCTATGCCTTTTGATTTTTTTAAGACATCGAGAGCTGACCAAAGATTTGTTGAAATAGTTCCAATGGCCTGATGAAATTGTGCACTCAATAGGTTGCGAAAATACGTTTCTCTCCTTTCTTTCACTCTATCTACTTTGTTTCGGGAAATAGGAATTATAACGCTGAAAATCAAAAGAGAAAAAGTTAAGCAGATTATTGACAAAGTTTCGCGTCTTTGCATATTAAATGTCCTAATCAAATATCTTAAATGTGCCTTTGTATTGAGACTTAAAAGCGTCTATAGCTTGAGTCAACGCACCATAACTACTCGGCCCAGAAAGAATATTTGATATGACAATAGCCTGATAAAGGTCTTTAGTCTGGCTTTTAAAGTCTTCTTCTTTCTTACACTGGTTTTCCGTCGCCTTCTTGATTTCTCCAGACAAACAAAAACTTCGCCAAGAAAATAAGGCTATCACTGTTGTGGCAATTGCAGTAATAACACTACTAATCATGAACATCGTATTGCTCATTCATCCCCTCCTTAATCTTTTCTCCCTTATTGAAACTATCAACTGCTGAGTATGCCCACCCTTCACAACATGTAATAAGTAATTCTTGCGTGTCCAAAGTTTTAATTTTTTCAAAATCTGGCCTATTTTCCAGAAAACTCAATAGCTTTTCCCTGGGGCAATTTTTGTAACTTCCGTAAAAGAAATCAAACAAATCTAATGGATCCCATGCCCTCTTTCCCTGTTTCAGATGAACACCAAAAAATGTATCTGGTTGCCTCTTGTAAGCTATTAACTCTTCATCGGTCAGAGGATTCGTACAAATAACCTGCGTTCCTTCTTTTGTGCGATAGGCGCCGAATATCTTCTTTTCTTCCTCTGATACCGTTGCATTGACAAGGACTCCCTCCATAACTTTGCCTTCATGTCCAGGAATAGCATATTTCTCACCGATAGTTAATCTTGGCGGAGCATCTTTTCCCGCAAAGGCAAATTCAGGAGTTTCTCCATCAAAAGTTGAAGGAATCTCTTCATGTTCACAAATCGATTTCACTAAGTCAAACATATCATTGTGCTTTTCGCGAGCCTTTAGGACGTCTCGAATGTTTGTAAAACAAAAATCAAAGTCAAAATCCGGAATTTTAAACCCATGCGCAAATCCCGCACGATGTTCACACATACCTTCTAAATCATATTCAAAAGGGTGATTGGTAACAAAAACATATGCCGATGGTGCTGGACACCCATCGATTTTTAAAATTGGCTCTTTACTTTTTATCTCATTGACTATATTAGCCACCTCTTTCATAAAATTAGCAATGTTAATATCAATGAAAACAATCCGCTCATGCTTTGCTTTCTTTTTCAAAGCATTATATAACTGGTTGCCGATAGCTACATTTTCTTTGTGAGGTTGCCGCGCTTTTGCTTCAATGGAATACTTTCTACCCGTAGTCTTTGAGACAACGCTAAACTCACAGTGCGTAGTCTGATTGTCTTCTTCATTTTCAATCTCTAACTTAAAACCCGCCTTAATGAATTCTGCGGCTACATATGTTTCATATTGGGCACCGCGAAATTGGGATATACCTTTCAACCGTCTAATTAGTCGTTCTTGGACTTCTACATTATGCGCCAAAAGATATAAATTATATGAAAGATTTATGTAAGCTGACATAGCGCCCGTCATTAGCGCAGTATTAATCGTATCGTTTCCTTTTTGGTGTTCTCTCATATATTTGTGCGCCATTTCGTGCCATTGAACCACAGGATGCCTTTCTTCAAACGGTTTCTTGAATTCCGACTGTCCCCAGTCTTTGCCAAACATCATTCTTATATATTCAAGGAGGAAGTCGTGAAATGTCTTCCATTTTTGCGAATAGTACATGCGATTGCCTACAGCTACAAGACGATACCCTTTATGCTCAAGGGATATTATAGATCTGCCCAACCCTTGTTGTTTCTCAATCTGTAATTGTTTGGCTTTTAGGCGTTCGAATTGGAGATGAACCTCTGGATGGATCACTTCGGTTTTTCCATAACAGCACTTTTTGAATTTTTTCCCGCTACCACAAAAGCAAGGGTCATTTCGGCCAATCTTTTTCATACATACTTTAATCCTTTGGTGTTCTTATTCGTCTAATCAAGAATAATGCCTAATTAAGTCTCCTGCGAAACAAGATCACCGCGAAAGGCTTTGGCTAAAATTACGCGGTAGCGATTTTTAATTTCTCTGATTCCGCTTCAATCCAATTTTGCGCGTCTTTTTCGCTCTTCTCGATCGCCATTTCAACGCCCCGCTTGGCAATGTCGAGTAATCGTTTTGACAATGCCTTAGCGTCATACATCTCCGTAATTTTCCTCTTAATATCACTCTGAATCCCAGCGAACAAATCCGGCAGAATAATCCGTTTAAATTCGTCGTCACCAATAGCAGTTAAGATCGTGCCAGAGCAACCCTTTTTAAGCTGTAATTGTCCAACCGGCGACTTAAACAAAACAAGCAATGTTTCGGAATTTATCTTTTCTGAATTAACAACAAAAAAACCTGTTGAGCATAAAGCATTATCTAAATCATCATTTATCAAAGCAACACTTGAAAGAGCCCCTTCAATAGTCGAAACAATGACATCTCCGGCATTAACCATACGTCTCGCCCGAGTAGGTAATTCTTTGCCTTGCGCTTCGATAAATCCGTTAATGTTTCCGTTCGCCGAGATATTAGCAAGTTCGATATAGCGGTAAGTTACTTCATCCTTTGGCTGGAAATTATTGTTTTTTACCCTGACAATTTCTCCCAAAGACTTATAGCCTTTTTTATATTGCTTAATGCGCTCCACAACCTCGTCGTATTTTGGCTGAAAGTATTCCGCATCAATGCGCCCGCTGGCCTGCGTGTCGGAGAAGTTCTTGACAAAAGAAAGGCGATGCTTCGGCTTCCAACTCAAAAGGCCAAGCTCGGAAAGAAGCATTTGCTCGGCTTGAGAGTAGAAAGATTTTGATTTATTGATGAAGGAATAAGAATAATCAACTATAGATTCAATTAGTGTTTGAAATTTATCATCAAAGATAGGTATTCTGAGATTTAATATATCGTCTTCGTTAACGGCCGGATACATTGTTGCTGTTGTAAATCTTACAAGCAAATCCCTATAAACTGAGGTTTTAAACAGAATAAATAAGAATTTTGGATTTATTCTTTTAGCCGTTAGTTTACAGAAACCAGTGCTAGCAACTAAATCTTTTCTTTCATCGAGAATAATTGAGACTGCGTTCCTGTTAGGTCTGACTGTAGATATAATGATATCTGACTTCTTGAGAATTTTTTTGGCCCTTGAAGGAGGATTATCCGAATTCAAAATTTCCGTATAATATTCCCCGATTTCTAAGTCTACATTTGAAATTTCAATATATTCAAATACACCCTCTTTTCTTCGAAAAGTCTTATAGCAATTATCTGCTAAATTACGCAAAATCTCATTTTTGTGTTTGCCTATTTGCTTTTCATATTTTAAATATACAGGAAGATAAAACTCCGCGTCTATTCTAAAATCTTTAGAGTCATTTTTGACTTTACTATGCGTAACGACCGAGATCTGCATTTTTTATCCTATCTTCAAAAACTCAATTTCTCTTTCTTCGCCCAGTCAATAAACGCCTCTGCTATCCCGTCCGGAAGCTCGCCTTTGTGATTATGCAGATCGTGGTCAACGATTAAGTGGCCGTATTTATCCAGTTTGGGCTTACCGTCGCCGTTTTTGACATAAACATAATCGCCGGAATTGTCTTTGCCTGACTTCTCGGAGACCCCAAAGAAAATAGGATAATCGTCATTTTTCGGGCAGAGCTTGGAATCCCATTTTTGCAGGAATAAAACACTGGTCTTTGTGCCGGTATGAGGCTTAAAGGTGTTGCCGTGCAGGCCCACGACCGCCAAGATACGGGCTTTATCTGCGACAAATTCACGAATGTCTTTGTCCGATGTGTTATTAAATCTTCCTTGGGGCAAAACTATGGCCAAGCGGCCACCGGGCTTTAAGAAATCAAGATTGCGCTCAATGAAAAGAATATCCCGGCCAACCTTTGACTTGGGCTTTTTTTTCTCATTAAAACCAAGATCGTATTTGTGGATGATATTTGATTCTTTAATATCCCCAGCAAAAGGCGGATTGGCCATTAGAATATCAAAGAGAAATTCCTTGTTTGAATTGCGATCCGCTTTTAACGCTTCAAGACGCCTGAATCCTGCGCCATAGGTATCCCGCCAGTCGGGGTTATTAACTTTTTCATTCCAGCGGTCATAATCAAGGGTGTTAAGATGAAGCACGTTTGTCTCGCCGTCACCGGCAATAAGATTGAGCGTGCGGGCCACACGCACTACCTTTTCGTCAAAGTCAATGCCAAAAACCTTTAACACGTCGTCTTTTTCTTCGGCTGAAATCTCGGTATTTTCAAACAAATGCCCGGTAAGCTGAAAGATCGTATGCACGGTAAACCCGCAGGAACCCGAGGCAGTATCAATCATGTATTCGCCGCGCTGGGGATTAAGCATCTTAACGCACATATCTATAACGTGCCGAGGCGTGAAATACTGTCCCTTTTCGCCTTTAGAAGACTTGCTGACCAAGTATTCAAACGCCTCATCAATAACTTGCAGATTGGAATTAAAAAGCTTTACGTCCTGAAGACTGGAAACGCAGATTGATAAATGCGAAGGCGAAAGATCAATGCGGCTCTCCCCAGGAAAAACACCGGGCCATTTTTTCTTGGCTTCATTGAATAATCGCTGAATCTTCTCTTTTAATTGAGCATCTGTCTGTCCTGTGTTTCTGAATTCAAGCAAACGGAAAGATGAATCATCCACTTGCCCAAGCGCCGCCTTAACGTCGTCAAAAGATCGTTCCTTTGCCTTGCCATAGGCTGCGGCTGGTTCAGCAACCATAGGTAAATTTTTCTTTTTCAGAAAATAATTGATGACCGCTCTATCCTGATGGCTCTTATGCTCGTCGTACAATTTGGTAAAAATAAGTTTGAAAACCTCTTCAAAGACATCAACACCCGCATTCGCCAAGACTTCATCTTCCATGTCCTCGATCTTGGCCTTCAGCGTAATTCTGTCGTTTAAGAGGGCATCCTTAACGATTAACTCCCGCCACGTAAAGCGCTCCTTGAGTATATCTTCAAGCGTCTGATCCGCCTTGGGGATATCGGTAATATCCTCAAAAAAATTTGGATCTTTGCGGTTATAGTGCGAAATCTGCCCGCCGTTTAACCAAACGCCGATGGGCGCGCCGGTGGCGTTACAGTAAGACTTTAGCTGATCTTTACCATCTTTAAGTTTTGGCTTTTTGACTTCAACGATAATATATTCGACAGTAGGTCTATCTTGATCGAAAACAACGATATCTGCA
This sequence comes from Omnitrophica bacterium GWA2_41_15, assembly GCA_919902675.1. Classification (GTDB taxonomy): domain Bacteria; phylum Omnitrophota; class Gorgyraeia; order Gygaellales; family UBA12090; genus UBA12090. The sequence continues at coordinate 82,841 of CAKKRH010000001.1, read as the reverse complement.
GATTTAGTCTCTCGGCCAAACTGGACAGAATGCTCAAAGCCTACTCGTTTTTTGGGATAGCCGTAATCGTTAATGAGCTTGGCAGCATAAAGCTGACGGACGACTTCTTCCGGTTTTAGTTGGACCTCTCTTTCCCGGATAATACAATTGACATAAGGCTTGTTCTTCACAATCTTGATTTTTGATTCAAGCGCCTTAATATCTTCCTGTGCAAAAAGCAACAGGTTGTAGCTGGAATCTTTGAGAATGGAAATGAGCGCTGTCTTATTTGAATTTGTCATCGCATCTCCTTCAAATTAAACCCTCATCATAGAAACTATAGTACAAGTTATCCCCTATAATCAAATGGTCTAAAACTTTGACCTGCATAACATTGCCTGCTTGGCAAAGTTCTCTTGTGAAATCTCTGTCTTCCTTGCTTGGCTTTGGATCCCCTGATGGATGATTATGCAGACAGATGATTGACACCGCGAACTTTTGCAAGGCGCAGTGAATAATCTCTCTGACTATCGGCGTTACGCGGTTAACTGTGCCACAAGCCGCATCTGTTATATCTATGATCCGATTACTTGAGTCAAGACAAACGACCTTAAAAACCTCTGTCTTAAGATCTCGAAGCTGTGGCATAACGATATCCACGACATCCTTGGCAGAGGCGATCTTCTGCTTCCCGGTGGACACATCGTCCTGTCGAAAGCGCCTCCCGATTTCAAGCGCGGCCTGAATATGGGCGATCTTGGCCCCGCCTAAACCCTTGAGCTCTTGCCAGTCCCGGGCGTCGGTGTGGGCCATATTCCTGAATGTGCCAAACTTCTTCAAAACCTTGCGTGCAAGGTCGATTGCACTGGTGCCATGGGTGCCGGTACGAAGAAGAATCGCCAGAAGCTCGGAATTACTCAAAACTCCCGCACCTTTTTTAAGGAGTTTCTCTCTCGGCCTGTCATCCTCCGGCCAACTTTTTATACCTGACAATTTCTTCTTTTCTTTCATCACTTATTCCCAACAAGATATCCATGCCTGCCCGAACACTGCATTCCAAATGAATTCTTGTGCGCGCGTAACGTTGGGTCATTCGTCGATTTAGTAGACTTTTTCATACACATATTGCACTGAAAAATATATTTCACGCCGAATGGATTTGCTGTCCTTGACCTGCTGGATGTTCGATGCGAGCGCCCAGATAATCCATACCCGCTAAAAGAACTAAGCCCGCTTTTTCGTTCAGTAGGTATTGCGTGAATGCCTCCTGACGATGAAAACTCGATCCTATATCTCGGCCTAAAAACTCTTGTCGTTACTTTAATGCTTTGTATACGATCGACTCGATACGCCCGGACTTCACCTGTTTCGGTTTTTACTCCATAAACGATCTTATTCCCGTCCTGCGCCTGGCGTAATGAGTATGGTTCAATGACAGGATTAGAAAATTCCCCGTTTTCTTTTCTATACCCCAATTCAACACATAAATGGTTGACTGCCGCAAACCGGATTGATTCAAGCGGAATGCCAAGTCCCCATTGCCAGATGGTAGGCGGCGGGGCCCAAACGGTTTTCTGTTCCGCTTTAACCGGAATATCAGCAAGAACAGACGGTTTAAGGGTTTCATTAAGCCAGCCAAATATGTTAGGCAACTCATCCCAGAAATCTTCAAAAGGAGGCAACGTTTGTAATTGATGCCCCAACATATTTTCCCATTCACTAATAAGCTCGTTTTTTGTCGTAGCGTTCTGTATTGAATCAAGAGTGGGAACCGGAACGCCTTTTGAAGAACATTTGCTAATCAGCACCTCTTTTATTATCTGCGGCGCTGACTGAAGATCGCGGCGCCTAAACAATAGAACAATATCATATAAATCGCGCGGGCGGCCGCGTTCGCCCATAGCGCGTAGCTTTTCTGCGAAAACCTCTTCGAAAGCATAGCAACGCACTTGCGCGGGCCGAGGCAACGTATCGCTATAAGAATGGGATATTTCTCTTAATACGGTTGGCCGCACAATCTTTTCTGATCCGCTTATGTCTAATTTAACCTTTGCCGGAGAGGGCGCGTTGCGGGGCCCGCGATAGTAAATACTTCCTTCGGTATAAAGATATTTATCCGCGTGTTTAAACGCGGGCAGTTTCATTGAAAAATCAATCCCCGATTCATCATGAACGCGCTCAAGGATTCGCTTAATAACCGGCTCAATGGTTTCAGGTTTATCAGGCCCGCCGGGAATTATCGTAAAGTCCAAATCCTCTGAAAACCGCCACGTTTCAACATAACACTTTTTAAGAGAGGTGCCGCCTTTAAACGCCCAGTGAACGCCTAAATCGGGATCGGAACCAATACCCCATAAAAGCCATCCGATAACATAATCTTTTTCGATTACATCATCGCGAAGTTGCCACTCCGTAACTAAATTCCGCAGTTCTTGATTAGTGATCATTTCTGAATCTCCGCGTTAATCCGCAAATTCCATTTACGGTTAAACGTGCCTTTATTCTTAATCGCGGGATCGAGCACTGAATATCCGGCACTGATATTCTTCCGGCATGTCTCAATAATCTCCGGTGACTGAATATTAATGGTTTCAAGAATAAACCCAAGACGCTTGTATACGGTGCGATTCTTCTTTTCTGCGGCATACTTCATCAGGTCAGAATCGCTTCGATGTTCCGAGCCAAAGTAATTCACAACGATCTCGGCAATATGGCGTATCCCCGCGCCTGTTATAGGGTCGTCCAAAACATCTACTACTGTCTGTGTTGGATCGGAAATCTGCACCTTAACATTTTCAATCCAAACGCCCTTGGTATGGCCAATATTTTTCTTGCGAACTAATTTCAAAACATAATCCGTCCCCTGAATCGTTATTTCTTTTTTTCTAAACATACGCGTAGTGAAAACAAATATGCTGCTGAATATTTGATCGGTCAGTCCCCAATGTTCTGCCGCGCTCCAACCGCCGATATAGCAAGGCGAGAAAATTCGGTTTGCCACAATCCAAGGATTTTCTTTGTATTCCTGAGGATTAACCGTGCCAAGAGGAACCGCAATATATAATCCCGGCTTTATTCTTGAAAGCCATCCGCGGCGCGCGAAATAGGCAAGATATAGGCGCGCATTCTTTACCGGCAATCCCAAAATTTTTGCGGCGTCTTTAACAGAGAATAGATTCTTCATAGATCGACTAAGCGTATCCAAGAGTATTCTGTTTTTTCCACCGATTCCTGATATTTTATTCATTGTATATCCTATCTGCTTTATTGTAAACAAGGTGAATAACTATGCGTACCTAATATACCATAAACGGCTTTATTTGCAAGCTTTTTTTCATAACTGTACACTGCGTATGCTAAGTTATATACTGCGTGGATAGTTTGACTGGTGTGATATATCTTAATCAAGTACTACAAAAACACAATCGGGCAATCCAGATTGGCTTGAATTTTAAGGCGAGGGAAAGGCTAAGGCGGCGCTGACCCAGTCTATAACCGGTTTGGGATATAGGCCTATAGCTAAAACCAGGAGCAGGCTTAAAACCAGGGCCAGGTTTAATGCCGGGGAAGGCTTAATTTTCACGGCTGAACTTGAAGCAGGGGATAGATACATTACGCGGATGATATTGAAATAATAGTAAGCGGCAATGACGCTGTTGAGGACCGCGGCAATAGCCAGATAGATAAATCCTTCTTTTAAGGCTGAGCTAAAGATATAAAACTTGCCGATAAAGCCGGCCAAAGGCGGAATACCGGCCAAAGAAATTAAAAACAGGCTGAGCATGGCGGCTAAATAGGGTGAGTTTGCCGATAAGCCGGCGTAATCCTTGATCTCATCGCTTTTGGTCTGGTTCGAGACCGCAATGACTACGGCAAAGGCCCCCAGATTCATCACGATATAGGTAGATAAATAAATAAACAGGCTGACATATCCGGCAGTGGTATTTACCACTAAGCCGATTAAGGCATATCCGGCGTGGGCAATTGAAGAATAGGCCAATAATCTCTTAATATTGGTCTGGGCCAGGGCGGTCAAGTTTCCCACCACCATAGTGGCGATGGCCAGAATCCCCAGAAGATGCATCCAATGCTGATAAAATAAAGCACTGCCTCCGAGCAAAAATCTCAATAACACCGCGAAGCCCAACAACTTAGGGCCCACTGAAAAAAAGGCGGTTACCGGCGTGGGCGCTCCCTCGTAGACATCCGGGCACCAGAAGTGAAAAGGCACCATCGCTACTTTAAAGGCCAGGCCCACTGAAACCATCAGGATAGCGATAAATATCACTACCGGACTGAATTGATTGTTAAACAAGGCCTGGTTCATTTGGGGCAGGTCCAGGGTGCCGGTTATGCCGTAGATAATTGACATACCATAAAGCATAGTGATGGAACAAGCAGTGCCAAAGAGAAAATATTTAAGTCCGGCCTCGCTGGATTTAAGATTCCCCTTCCAGTAGGCGGCCAGGATATAAGAAATCAAACTGATAAACTCTATCCCCAAATAAATCATCAAGAGATTATTGGCTCCGGAAAGAAACATCATTGCCGAGGCCGACATCAAAAGCAGGGAATAAAGCTCCGACCTCATCCCCGGGCCTATCTCCTGATAATCAATGGAAATCAAAATTACCACTGCCGTAATAAAAACCGAAAGTATCCGCAAAAACAAAGCCAGTGGGTCGCTGACCAGCATCCCCGAAAACAGGCTGTGGGCCGATAGGCTTCCCCGGAACAAAACCAGCAAGGCCGAACATAAAGAAAACAGGGAAAAATAGGCCAAGAGACGCTTGGATTTAAACATAAAATCCAGCATTAATACCAGAATGGAGGCAATAATTAAGATAATCTCCGGCTGGATGAATTTTAAATCAAGCAATAAGTCCATCAAGGTAAGACTGCTCCCATATTATTCAGAATAAGATTTAAGGCGGGATTGATAATGTCCAGGGCCAGCTTGGGATAAACCCCCAGAACCAAGACAATAACTAATAGCGGCACCACGGTTACCAATTCCCGAAAGCTGATTTCGCTTAAGCCCTTCCATTTGTCGTTCATCGGCCCCAAGAGAACCTTTTGAATCATAATCAGGATATACCCGGCGGTAATCACAATACCCACAACCGAGATCACCGTTATTACCTTAAAAGCCTTAAAGCCGCCCAACAAAGATAAAAACTCACCGATAAAACCACTTAATCCGGGAAGCCCTAAAGAAGCCATAGAAAAGAAAATCAACACTGCCGAAAAAACCGGCAAATTAACCCTTAAGCCGCCAAAAGCGCCCATCTCCCGGGTGTGCGCCCGGTCATAAAGAACCCCGACCAATAAAAACATTGCCCCGGTGATTACCCCGTGGTTAAACATCTGCATTGCCGCGCCGCTGAAGCCCACCGGACTCAACGCCGCAAGGCCCAGCATTACAAAACCCATATGGCTGACGCTGGAATAGGCCACCATCTTCTTGAAATCCGTCTGGGCCATGGCCACAAAAGCCCCGTAAACGATATTAATTACCGCCAGCACCGCGATGGCGAAAGCGAAATAATTGGCGGCCTGGGGTAATATAGGATAACTTATCCTAAAAAAACCATACGCGCCCATCTTCAGCAAAACCCCGGCCAAAAGCACGCTTATCGGAGTCGGGGCCTCCACATGGGCATCAGGAAGCCAGGTATGAAAAGGAAACACCGGCACCTTGACCGCGAAGCCGAAAAACAAGGCCAAGAAGACAATATTCTGAAAGGCCAGGGCGAAAAACTTAGACTGTTGGGTCAACTCTAAGATATTAAAGGTATGCGGGGTGCTAGTAAAATACAAGGCTAAAATACCCAGGAGCATAAAGACGCTTCCGGCCAAAGTATAGAGGAAAAACTTTATGGCCGCGTATTCCTTTCTCGGCCCGCCCCAGATACCGATTAAAAAATACATCGGAACCAGGGTTATCTCCCAGAAGACATAAAACAAAAACAGGTCCAAAGCCAGGAATGTCCCCATCATCCCGGCTTCTAAAAGCAGAAAAAAGATGTAATACTCCTTAATCCTCTCTTTGATGGAATTAGAGGCAACGCAGGCCAGAAAACATAAAAGCGCGGTCAGGAAAACCATAGAATAGCTTAAGCCGTCAACTCCCAAATGATAATTAATATTTACCTGGGGTATCCAGCTTAAGCGTTCCTGTAATTGCGGGCTGGGGTCATTTATATTAAAGTTGGCAAAGATTATCAGCGAGACAATCAGGGTGATAAAGGTAACGATGCCGCTGGTTACCCGGATTAGAGCGGTTTTATTTTTAGGGATGAAAAACAAAACTAAAATCCCTAAAATCGGCAAGAATACGGCTAAACTTAAAAGCGGAAAATTTAATGACATACTGCCTCCTCAAATGATGTAACGCGGAATTTACTTTAGACAAACCTCAATAAAATGACTATTGCTATCACACCGGTGAAAATCAACAGAATATAGTTTTGAATGAGCCCGGTCTGTAAGCGGCGGAAAACCTCACCCAGCGCCCCCACCATCAGGGCAATCAAATTAACCAGGCCGTCAACGATATATTTATCAATCCAACCCTTGACCCGGCTGACCGCCACGCAGGATGTTCCGGTAAGATTCACCGCCCCATCAATTAGATAGCGATCAAAAGAAAAGGCGAATTTGGTCAGGCGCAAAAACGGCCGGATAATAAACCTGTCGTAAATCTCATCAATCCAGTATTTATTCAGCAGGAGATTATACACCGGGCTGAAATTCCTGGCCAGGGCCGCGGGTATTCCCGGAGATAAAATATAAAATACCCAGGCCAAGGTTATTCCGGCTAACCCCACGATAATGGAAGAAACCATCACCATATAATTCGGCTCAATATGCTCAGGATGAAAATAGATAAAATTAGAAAAGGCATGGCCCATTAAAGGCGAGCCGACAAATCCGGAAAATATGCTGAATATGGCTAAAATAATCAACGGCCAATCCATGGTTGGAGCCGGTTTGTGAATATGCAGTTTCTCTCTGGGTTTTCCGAAAAAGGTCAAGAATAAAAGCCGGAACATATAAAAGGCGGTCATAAAGGCCACGGTCAAAGTCAGGCCGTAAAGCACCATGTTTCCGCTGTTATACACCGATACTAAAATCTCATCCTTGCTCCAGAATCCGCTTAAGGGCGGAACCCCGGAAATAGCCAGACAGCCGATCAGACAAGTAGTCGCGGTTACCTTCATCTTCCCAAATAAACCGCCCATCTGGCGGATGTCCTGGACCCCGCAGGCATGGATTACGCTTCCGGCGCATAGGAAAAGTAGGGCCTTAAAAAAGGCGTGAGTCATCAGATGAAATACCCCGGCGCTGTAACCGCCGGTGCCTAAGGCAATCATCATATAGCCTAACTGGCTAACCGTGGAATAAGCCAGGATGCGTTTGATATCGGTCTGCACCAGGGCAATTGAGCCGGCCATAAATGAGGTGATGATTCCGATATAGGAAACCACTTCCAAAGAGAGATGTCCCGCGGCAAAAACCGCGTAGCTTCGGGCGACCAGATACACTCCGGCGGCAACCATGGTAGCGGCATGAATCAAAGCGCTTACCGGGGTAGGGCCCTCCATCGCGTCCGGCAGCCAGACATGCAAAGGGAACTGGGCCGACTTGCCCACTGCCCCGCAGAAAATCAGCACTGCCGAAAGGGCCAAAACACCCTGGCTTAAGCCCTCAGGATGATGGGCTAATCTTTGACTGATTTGCGCGAAGTTTGCCGTGCCTAAATAGTAAAACAAAGTAGACAGGCCTAAGAAGAATCCGGCATCCCCGATCCGGTTAGTGATAAAAGCCTTTTTCCCGGCGTCAGCGGCGGACTTCTTCTCAAACCAAAAGCTGATTAATAAATACGAACACACCCCCACTAATTCCCAGAATATATACGTCTGAATAAGATTGTTGGATAACACCAGGCCCAGCATTGAAAAAATAAATAAAGACAGATAGGCGAAGAAAAGATGATATCGCGCGTCCCCGTGCATATAGCCGATGGAGTATACCTCAACCAAAAGCCCCACCAGGGTAACCACGCACAACATCATCGCGCTTAAAGAATCAACCAAAAATCCGGCCTCAAAAGAATAGCGGCCGACCTTAAACCACTCTATGCTCTGCTCCAGAGTTTTCCCGGAAATAACTTCCTTAAGAATCAGACAGGAGATAACCAAAGAGCCCAGCATAGCCAGAATAGCCACCGGCGCGCTCTTAGACTTTAGCCTGCGGCCCCAGAAAACATTGACCACAAAGGCGGCCAAAGGAAACAAAGGAATTAGATACGCGTAGTTTACCATTTCATCACATCTATCTCATCCACAAAAATAGTCTTGTAATTATGGTAGATAGCCACAATTATGGCCAGGCCCACCACGGTGGAGGCCGCGGCTACGCCGATAGTAAAGATGACAAAAATCTGCCCGGCGAGGCTGTGGGGAGCCATAAATTTGGCGAAAGCCACAAAATTAATATTCACGGCGTTAAGCATAATTTCCAAAGACAATAAAATCCCTATCGCGCTGCGGCGGGTAAAAACACCGTAAAGTCCGATAGAAAATAAGATGGCCGATAAAATCAAATAGTGGCTTAAAGGTATCATTCTTTCTTGCTTATGGCCGCCGAGCCCACCAGGGCCGCCAGCAGAATTATTGAAATCAGTTCAAAAGGCAAAACATACTTGGTTAATAATTCCTTCCCAATCATGGCTAAAGTCAGCGGCTCAAAAAAACTTACTCCCCCCTGGGCCTTAAAGCGGCTCAAGACAAAAATTAGGAAACCGGCCATACTGGAGGCAATGATAAGAGAAATCAGCTTCTGCTGGTTCTGACGCTTGATGTTTTTATTATAAATTTCCGCGGTAAGCATTATGGCAAAGATAACCAGGGTCATAATCGCCCCCACGTAAATCAAAATCTGGACCAGAGCCAGAAACTCCGCGTCTAAATAGATATAGACCGCCGCTACACCCAAAAGCATCACGATCAGGGCCAGGGCACTGTGAAACATATTCTTCAGGGTAACCGAGAGTATGGCGAAAATAATACTGGCTATAGCTATCAGATAAAAAATTGACGCGCTAAGAAGATTACTCCACATTTTTATCCGCCTCAGTCAAGTCCATCACTAACTTCTGGCGCTGATACACCGCCAACTCATACTCCTGATTCATAAATATCGCCGCGGTAGGACAGGGTTCAACGCACAAGCCGCAGAACAAACAGGTATCCAAATGATAAATAAAACCATTGAGCTTTCTCTTTTTATCTTCTCCCAGGCTAAACTTCACCTCTAAGGAATAATTCGGACAGGCCCGCGCGCACATCTGGCAAGAAACGCATTTTTTAGGCCGCAAAGCCACCCTCCCCCGGTAACGCGCCGGAGGCGTCCAGCGCTCTGTGGGATATTGCATGGTAACCGCCGGTTTGAATAAATACTTGGCGGTAACCGCTAAACCCTGAATGAGGCTGAAACTATCAGAAAATATTCTTTTTATTCTTTTTAACATCTCTATTTTTTTACTACCAGAAATAATGCCGTGGCTAAGATATTCAGGAAAGCCAGCGGGACTAAAAATTTCCAGGCAAAATTCATCAGCTGATCCACCCTAAAACGGGGAAAGGTCCAGCGTATCCACATCATTAAAAATATGATAAAATAAACCTTGGCCAGAAACCAGAATATTCCCGGTAAAAACGGCCCCTGCCAGCCGCCCAAAAAAAGCGCGGCGGCTATGGCTGAAACGACAAACATATTGGTGTATTCGGCCAGAAAAAACATAGAAAATTTCATCCCGCTGTATTCGGTGTGAAATCCGGCCACTAATTCGGACTCGGCCTCGGAGATATCAAAAGGGGCCCGGTTGGTCTCAGCCAGAGCGGAAATAAAATAAATCAAAAAGGCTATCGGTTGGCTAAAGGCAAACCACATCCGCCCTTGAGCCTCCACAATCTTAACCATATTCAGGCTTCCGGTGAGCATCACGATACTTAAGACTGAAAGCACCAGAGGAATCTCATAGCTGATAATCTGGGCCGAGGCCCGCATCGCCCCCAGCAGAGAATATTTATTCCCGGAGCCCCAACCGGCCATAAACACCCCGATTACCCCCAGACTACTCACCGCGAAGATATAGAGCAGGCCTAACCCAAAATCCTGAACCACCAAATTTTTGGCAAAAGGTATGGCCGCGAAAGGCAGAAAGGCCGCCACAAAAGACACCAATGGAGCCAGCCAGAAAGAAATTTTATCCGTATCCTTGGCCACGATATTTTCTTTAAGCAAAAGCTTGAGTGTGTCGGCAATGGTCTGCAAAGCCCCGTGCCAACCCACCCGCATCGGCCCCAGGCGCGACTGGATATGGGCGCTGACTTTTCTCTCCCACCAGATTAAAAACATAACCGAAAGGCTGACAAAACCTAAAAGCCCGGCCGCCTTGGCGCAAAGCCAGGCAAACTCAATTAAAAAAGCCCAGTTTTCCGGGGATATTTTAAATATCATCGGTCTATTTCACCCAAAACAATATCCAGGCTTCCCAGGATAGCGATTACATCGGCTATCTTTACCCCTTTGACTAATTCCGCGATAACGCTTAAATTGGAAAATGAAGGCGCCCGGCATTTCAAACGGTAAGGCTTGGTTGAGCCGTCGCTGATTAAATAAAAACCCAGCTCCCCGCGGGGAGATTCAGTCCTGAAATACAACTCAGCCGGCGGCACCTTGATAATCTTGGGCAGTTTGGCGATAAAATCCCCTTCGGGAATCTTATCTATGGCCTGTTCCACTATGCGCAGAGACTGTTCCATCTCTTCCATCCTGACGATATACCTATCCCAGCAGTCGCCGCTATCTCTGGTGGGAATATCAAACTCCAAACGCGGATAAATGGAATAAGGCTCTTCTTTTCTTAAATCAAACTTTATTCCGCTGGCCCTTAGGCTGGGGCCGCTGATGGCATAGTTAAGCGCCTTTTCCTTACTCAAAACCCCAATATCCTTGGTGCGGATAAGAAAAATGGCATTATTGGTAATTAGGCGGTGATAGTCGGTTAACTTCGGCCGGAAATAGCGGATAAAATCCTTGACCTTTTGAACAAACCCCTCCGGGATATCCGCGGAAACTCCTCCCAGACGATAGTAATTATAGGTAAGCCGGGCTCCGCAGGTCATCTCAAAGATATCCAGGATCATCTCCCTTTCCCGGAAGCAATATAAAAGAGGCGTGCCAAAGGCCCCTAAGTCCTGGACAAAGGTGCCTACGGCCAATAAGTGGCTGGCAATCCGGTTTAGCTCGGCAATAATCACCCGGATGTATTCGGCCCGCTCCGGAATAACCACTCCCAGTAATTTTTCTACCGTCAAACAGTATCCAAAATTATTATTCATCGCCCCAATATAATCCAGGCGGTCGGTAAAAGGGATAATCTGGGTATAGGTTCTATTTTCACAGATTTTCTCAAAATCGCGGTGGAGATAGCCAATATGGGGCGTGCAATTGACAATTACCTCACCGTCCAAATCCATCTGCAGATGCAAAACTCCGTGGGTGGAGGGATGCTGAGGGCCGAAACTTACGCTAAATTGTTGAGTCTCTAAGGTAGGCATAGTTAAACCGCGGGCATGGGAAGAAGGCCTTCTTTAGTATAATCTTTCCTTAATGGGTGGCCGGCATAATCATCCGGCAGGAGGATTCTTCTTAAATCCGGATGGCCGGTAAAATTTATTCCCATTAAATCAAAGGCCTCCCTTTCCTGCCAATTGGCCGCCGCGAAAATCCCGGTTATGCTCTCAATTACAGGATTATCCCGGGGCAAGAATGCCTTCAGGCAGACTTTCCCTTTAAGCTTAAACGAATACAAATTATAGACCACGGCCAATCTATCCTTATAATCCAAAGCCGCCAGATTCATCAAATAATCAAAACCGTATTCTCTTTTTAAGAAACTAATAGCCCTAAAAATATCTTCCCCGGGCAGAACCAAACAGCCGCTGAAGACCTCATCAACTGCATCAGAAAATTTATTTTTCAGGGCCAAAACCCAATCCGTATCAGCCATTTCTAATACTTTCCTTCTTGATTTTTTTCTGTAACTGCATCAGGCCGAAAAGCAAAGCCTCGGGCCGAGGAGGGCAGCCCGGAATATGCACATCCACCGGAACAATTAAATCCACCCCTTTAACCACATTATAGCTATCATAATAATACGGCCCGCCGGAAATAGCGCAACTGCCCATAGCCATCACATACTTAGGCTCAGGCATCTGGTCATATAACAACCTGAGCCGCTTAGACATTTTCTCATTAACGGTGCCGGCAACAATCATCAGATCGCACTGCCGGGGAGAAGCCCGAAAAACTCCGGCCCCAAAACGGTCCATATCGTATCGGGCGGCTCCGGTGGCCATCATCTCAATAGCGCAACAGGCCAAACCAAAGCTCATCGGCCAAAGGCTGGATTCCTTGGACCAGTTCAGGATAAAATCTACCGAAGACAGGATAATCTGGCCGCCGGGCAATTTCTCGGTAATTATAGGAAGCTTATTGATTAAAGCCATTCCAATACCTTCTTTTTCCAGGCATAAACTAAACCGGCCAAAAGGATAAAGATAAAAACCACTGCCTCAATAAAGCCAAAAAGGCCGAAGTCTTTGCAGACCACGGCCCAGGGCAGTAAAAATACCGCCTCCACGTCAAAAATAACAAAGGCTAAGGCAAACAAGTAATAGCGGACATTATACTGGATAAAGCTGGTTCCCTTGGTCGGTTCGCCGCATTCATAGGTAGAGAGCTTCTGAGGGCTGGGCTTGTGCGGCCTTAGAACCCAGGAGGTAACAAAAGAGGCCAGGACAAACACGGTTGAGGCCGCTAAAAACAAAAGCACACTGCTATAGGTATTAACTAACATATTACCCTGTATTCGGTTTTAACTCTTTTAAAATCCCTTTTAAGCCAAGAAAACCAAAATTTAACACACAAATCCTATGCTGTCAAGCGTTTTGTGAAATAATTCACACCTATCACCTATAGTGCGCTGTTACATAAAATTTTTAATAACAGCGCCCAGAGCAATTGAGCAATCGACAATAGAACAATAGACAAGAAAAAAGCTCAATTGCGGTCTATTTTCTATTGTTCAATTGTTCAAAAACTTCTGTAACAATGTAATAGTTGGTTGGTTAAAACAGAATATATCTCTTAGGCGGCCAGATCCGATTCCAACAGAATAAGCGCGTCTTTTAAGGCCTGGGGGGTGGGTTTGGCCTTTTCCTCCTCCAAGCGGAAGATATCGGCAATACAGCCCAACAGCCGGTCAATTTCCCGGCTGTGGTCTTCCGGTTTTAGGGATGAGGAGGCCAAGGCATATTCTCTAATCCTTTCGCTTGCAGGCATAATCCCGGCATTAAGCATATCCTGGATATCCCGGAGTTCCTTATCTAAATTAAGGTTGAGATTTAAAGCTGAGCCGGCCATAGGCATATTGGCCGTCAAAGGCTGGTTTAAAGCGGATTGAATAGTAACGGGCAAGGCGCTCAAGTCTATACCTCCGGGGTTGTTTACAGGAGAAGAGGGAGGATTAAATGGCGGTATTCTCGCCTTCCATATTGCAGGTTCTGTGTAATCCGGCACTTCGTCTTTTCTTGCATCTAATGGTTGTGGATCAAGAAAATAGTTCTTAAAAAGAACAAGCGCGGGAGGGTTTTCATGTCTTTCAGGATTTTCAAACTCTCCCTCCACCTGCCATCCTGGAAATTTCTCAGCTAAGCCTTGAACAAACAAGGGATACGCCTCAGAGATAAATCCCTGCCTCCTCAACCCTTTATAAAGTCCCTGTTGTTCCAGAATTATGGTAGGCGGATTATTCTCCGATCTTAAGGTAAATTCCCATAAAAGCAAGATATCATCATTACCTTCAACAATATCCCTATACGTATAATTAAGCGATTTTTCTAAAGCCGACTTCTTAGCAATAATCACCTTATAATTATAACTATTTACCCAATATTGATAAGTTAATACCTTTATCCAATGCTTAGTTATTATCGGCAGATAAAAGTATTCATTTGCTTTTTCCTTAAACTGCGCCTTAAGATTATCCATCGTTTCATCGGGTAAACGCAAGAAATCATTCGATTGGCCATACTGATCAGCAATAATCGGCTCAAGCACAGAAAGCCTCCCATAATCCTCTGCTATTCTATTTTTTAATTTCCCGCCCAACCAATCAGGGTTATTTAAAGGAAAGTTCTTTAATATCTCCTCTATTTCTGCTTCTTTTATTTGCCCAGGGATAGCGGATGATTTTTCTTCTTGAGGCAGTTTGTTGTATTCTTTTAATAACCGATAGGTCAATTTCGGCTCACCCACTGACTCAGCCAATCGGTGAGCCATCCTTTCTGCATATTTTTCCTCAATTTTCTCCGGGCTTTGAATATCTGACAATAATTTTATATAAGCGTCCATCACCCTTATGAAGTTATCCACCTTCGCTCCATATTCAATATAATGCGGGTACCACCTAGCTTTGTTAATTTTATCTATTAAATCGTAAAATACAGAAACATATACTTCTGAAAAAAACACTTTTTCTTCATTGTTGTTGTTATTTTTCACTATGTTTCTCACCTCCGCGCTAAACTTATCCAACAATTCTCCAAATTTTTCTATCTTTTCCTTTATTAATTTCGGATTGGTTTCTATCTCCTCCTTAAATGCTTTATATCTTTCAAAAATATTTACTTGTTCATTTTCTACACCCTCCATCTCTTTTCCTGCTTTTTCTATTTCTTTTGCTGTTTTCTGAAGCGATCCAATTACCTTAGTTAATATTTCCGCTTTAGACTCACCTTCAAAACCTTTAAAAATTAACTCACCTGAATCGCCATCAGTTGCCGAAGAAACGATATTCCTCACTCCGACTTCTCTGTCACTTCCTAATGACAAACTGCTTTTAAGGGCTTCCGTGGCTTTATTCTCTTCTTTGGCTGAATGATAAGGAAACGTTTCAAAATCTAAGAACACACAATGAATATTTCCGTCTTTATAAATAAATAAATGTTCAATATCGCCCAAACCTAAAGGCACTAGAATTTTCTCGACCTCCGCTTTAAATTGGTATGGATCATTCGCTTCTTCTTTATCTGGCGAATATCTTTCTCCGGTGATAGCCAGGGACAATAAGTAAAAAGCCCCATGGTCATACACAATACCGATAAACTCCTGCACGCCAAAATAAGGGCTGATCTTCTTTAAGCTTTTATCAACTTCCAGCGAAATCATAATTTCTTCCTCAGGATATCGCGCGCGTAAAGGATTAACTCGCTTAGCGTAAACCTCCCGGCCATCGGGAAGCCTGAATTTTCTCACCTTTCCCATAGATTCACCCGGTAAGCGCGGATTAGGAAAATCCCCTATATTCCCTATTTTTCCTTCAGGGGTGATTGGCCCAACTAATTCTTGCCGCTCAATCCATTGTCTCGGAGAATCAGAATTAATAAGCTCAGGAATCTGACTTTGATATTGCTTTAAAATTGCCATATATGGTTTTTCTCCTGCATGGCGAACCCGCGCGATCTCATCATACGACTGGCGTTCTTGCTGAAAAATATCCAGCAAATCCTCAAATCTTCTAAAGAATTTATCAACTTTATTTTTATTAACTCCCTTCCAGACAATATCACTCATTGCCTTAAAATGTCTCCATAAATAGTGAAGCTCTTCACCTTCTTTAAGTTTCCTTCCGGAAGCAATCTTTTCCATATCCTTATCATCCAATAAAGTATTGTTCCTTTCTTTATTAAAAATATCAGCAGGCTCTATTTTAGCATTCACCATGCTCGCTAAAAACATGAGGTTGAATTTAAACCGTGCGGCTAATTGTGAACCGCTTCTTTTTCCTATGCCGCTATTAAAAGTAATAAAACCTAAATTATAAACCTGATCTTTTTCATTCAGGCTATTATAGAACACGCGCAGATTATTCAGATCCTCATCAGGGAATTTATTAATAAAGTTATAATCACCGGTAAGCTTGGTTAATTCCTGAGCAAATTTATATAGTTTTAGGTTCTCCTCAACCATCTCACCCCAGATTCGTTTAATTTTAGGATTATCGCTAATTTGCAAATCCTTAGATTTTGACACATATTCTACCGCCGGACTGCTGGTTGGCCTGCCAAGCGCCTTAAGGTCGCCGGGCAATATAGCACTGCTAACCTTTAATATCCCGGGATGATTTATAATTCTGTTATCTTTCGCCGAAATAATCAGAGATGAAGAACCACCGTTACCCAGTTCCACTCCCCCGCTCATATACCTGCGGATAACCTGACCATAGGTCGTGGACTGACTGGCTTTGAGATTATATTCACCCTCCTGGAAAGATTTTTGATATTCCTTAAAGTAAGTCCGCTTATCCCAGGGTTCAGGAGAGGTTAAATTAGTGAGATCTCTTGAATCCATAAGGCTTGAATAGGGCCCGGATTTGTTTATAAACTTCTTTTTAAAATGCTGGGCTAAGATCAAAGAGTAGTAGACTTGTCTTAGTGGAGCGTATCTCCTGGAGGAGTTGATCTCCCGGGTAAGTTTAGGGATCATGGTTTCTCTGATTAACTGGGTAGAATACTGATTTAGCTCTTTTAGCCTAGGATCGGAAAAGTTGTAGTTAGAAGTTAAAGGTTGGAGGTTTGGACTAGATTGCTGAGAGCTGAAGGCTGAAGGCTGATAACCCTTAAGATAGTCTTCTTCCAGCATCACTTTTAAGGTGGCTTTATAGATGTAGGCGCTAGTATCGGGAGACTCCCTAAGAATGATTTCATCCGGGACTATCCAGGGACGGGTTAGGGTGGGAATAGTGATATTCTCAGTGCCGTATAATTCCCCTGCCTTCTGGTAGAGCTTATCCCAGTAGGCCTTGCCTTCCGGGGTCTGGGGGGAGGTAAGGCTTGAGGTGTCTTTTTTTAGCTGGAGGTCAGCTTCTAAGAATATCCTTCCGATATCGGTCTTTTCTAAGTCCGGGTCCAAGATATTGTCGGGGGAGTCCGGCCTTAGGTTGACCCAAAACTTTTCGTTGGGTAAGGCCAATCCAATGAAGAAGTATTTCATCAGCTCTTGGGTGGCCTCTTTGAGCCTTGCTTCAGCTTCATCAGGGACAGTCCCCTGCCCCTCGGCTTTGCTCGGGGCAGGCGGGGATAGTCCCTTCAGCGGGCTCTTCAGAAAATCGCCTTTGTCTAACAACAGCTTAAAATCATTGCTTTTGTTATCGTAGGAGATGTATCTTAGATGTAAGGGGCGGAACTTATCGCTTTGGAGGAGAGGCTTGGTTGAATTGGCAAGGTAACGGGAAAGGTCTAGGCTTTGGGCAAAGGCTGTCTGCTCAAGGATGAGGCAGAAGGAGATAAAGAGGGATATGAGTTTGTTAAGATTATGGAGCATAAGGTTGTTGAAGAAGTTATAACTTGAGAGCGTTGAAAAATCCTGCTTTTCAACGCTCTCATCCTGAGGAGTGACGTAAGTCCCGACGAAGGATCTCATACAGAAATGTTTCAAGATTAGAGTTTTTTAGGGTTTTGCAACGGTCTCAACTTCTTATATAAAGTATGCCACATAAACAAAGCTAAAACAAGGCTAAAACCGGGGTTTGGGGAAAGCGCTTTCTTGGGGAGAGAATACCTGTGAACTATGAAGGACCACTTAAATATTTCTTTTGTAGCGGCGTATAAAGAGAGAATTTATTACTACCGAAACTGAACTCAAGGCCATTGCCGCTCCAGCTATTAGGGGATTGAGCAGAAATCCGGTAAAGGGATACAAGAGGCCCGCGGCAATAGGGATGGAGATGCTGTTATAAAAGAAGGAAAAGAATAAATTCTGTTTTATCTTGCGCAGTAAATAATTAGAGATGTCCAGGGCCGAAATAACATCCCTTAAATCATCTCTAATCAAGATTATATCCCCGGCTTCAATAGCCACATCCGTGCCGCTGCCGATGGCAATGCCCAAATCCGCCTGGGTCAGGGCCGGGGCATCGTTTATCCCATCCCCCACAAAGGCAACCTTATTGCCTGAGCTTTGCAGTTTCTTGATCTCATCCTGCTTATCTTGAGGCAGGACTTCCGACAGAACCTGGGCTATCCCCACTTCCCCGGCGATAGCCTGGGCAGTGCGCTGGTTATCACCGGTAAGCATTATCACCTGCTTACCCATCTTCTTCAAACCATCTATTGCCGCCTTAGAAAATTCTTTTAAGGTATCCCTCACGGCAATCAATCCGGCCAGCTTACCGTCTTTGGCTAAAAACATCAGCGTCTTGCCCTGGGTTTCTAATTTCTTGATACCCTCATCAACAGACTGCAAATTGACGCCTTTTTCCTCCATCAGCCTCCGGCTGCCCAGCAAAAGGTTCCCGCCTGCTATTTTTCCAATCAGCCCTTTGCCCGGGACAGCCTCGAATGCCTCTACCTCTGTCAGGGAAATGCCTTTCGCGTTCGCCGCCTCCACCACCGCCTCGGCCAAAGGGTGTTCGGATTTATTTTCTAAGGAGGCGCACAGCTTCAATATCTCATCCTCGCTCCCGGCGCAACCAAAGACATCGCTAACCCTGGGTTTACCTATAGTCAAGGTGCCGGTCTTGTCAAAGATTATGGTCTTTATCTGCCGGGCGATTTGCAGGCTTTTGGCGTTCTTGATGATAATGCCGCGCTCCGCGGCCCTTCCGGTACCGGCCATTACCGCCGTGGGCACTGCCAGACCTAAACTGCAGGGACAGGCAATAATCAAGACCGTAATAAAGACTGTTAGGGCAAAGATAAAGCTTTTCCCGGCTAAAATCCAAAAGAAAAAGGCCAAAAAGGCAATGACTAAGACTACCGGGACAAAAATGGAGGCAACTTTATCCGCCAGCTCCTGGATAGGGGCCTTGGACATTTGGGCATCTTCCACTAATTTTATGATTTGGGCGAGAGTAGTTTCCCGGCCTACCTTTTGGGCCCTAAAGGTAAAGGCCCCGTGCTTATTGATAGATCCGGCAATCACCGCGTCCCCGGCATTCTTTTCCACCGGGATGCTCTCCCCGGTTATCACCGATTCATCCACGCTGGAATAGCCTTCAATAATCTCACCGTCAACCGGGATCCTCCCTCCGGGCTTAATCGCGATCAAATCGCCCACCCTTAAATCCTCAAGCCGCGCCTCTATTTCCCGGCCCTGCTGGATCACCAGGGCGGTCTTTGGCCGCAGACCCCAGAGCCTGCGAATGGCCTGAGAGGTCTTGCGTTTGGTAATGGCCTCCAGGTATTTACCTAAGAGGATAAAGGTAATCAAAAAAGCAGCCACCTCATAGTAAAGGTCATTTGAGCTGAAAGCGGCATTACCTCTCCAAATAGCCAGGCTTACAAATACGCTGTAAAGATAGGCGCTACCTACCCCTAATGCCACCAGGGTATCCATTGAGGCCTGGCGGTTTTTAAAGACCGCTCTTAGCCCCCGGCTGAAGAATTGCCCGCCCGCGGCCAGCACGGCGCTGGCCAGGATAAACTGGATAAGCGGGCTATTCTGGGTGATACAATGCGCCAGGCACAACCCCAGACAATGCCCCATTGCCACATACATTAAAATTCCGGATAAAATAGCGGCAATAATAAAACGTATTTTAAGGCTTCGGACCTCTTTTTCCCGCGATTCCCTTTCCCGATCAATACCTTCTTCGGGAATAAAGGCTTTATACCCTGCCTTTTCTATTACGGTAATGGCATCTTTGGCCCTTAACACCCGCGGATCAAACTCAATCTCCGCCTTCTCCAAGGCAAAATTCACCCGGGCACCTTGGACGCCTGCGGCATTCTTCAGCGCGCCCTCAATATTCCCCGCGCAAGAAGCGCAATGCATCCCGGAGATATTTAGAATAATTCTTTCCATCAACCTATCCTATTTTCCCCTGCCGGCGAATCACAGACATTCGTCAGCCAAAAGTCTTTATAAAGACCTTCGGCTGTCGTGTCCGAGCCGCCGCGGGGTAAAGGTTGAGCAGCAAGCTTTACCCCGCATGCTTGGCGGCCGGACTTGGCAGCCCGCACGTTTGCAGCCGGACTTGGCAGCCCGCACGTTTGGCCTTCGGATATATTTTTACTTTCCTTGTTAGAATCATTCATAAGCTTTTTATCTGAGCCAATTACGCCTTTGTCGCGTTTGTCCTGTTCATGTCCCGTTTGTCCCTTTGGGCACAGGCTTTCTTTTCTTCCTTCAAGAACGCGGAGACAGCGGAACCAATCTCTTCAAATGAAACCGGATAATAATTCCACACCTTGACGCAGAGATTCACAACCAAAGAATTCTCGCTTAATCGTTTCACCTTATATTTTTCATGGACATGTCCGCAGAAATTCCAAGGCACATTTGGGTCCGCGTCCTCTGCCCGATGCGTCATGCAAATATCCTCAGGACGCTTAACTCACAAAAGAAACTCACAAGACGCTTTATCTAACCTTATCACGCTGAATGAATTACAAAACAATTATACTTTATGTATTCCATGGAATTGTTTTGCAACCTATTGCAACGCAATGAATTATATAGAGCGTCTTTTGATCTTACTGGGGCCGTTTTATTTTATATCTATACGATAACTATAATTACACTGGAACTGTGTCCTTATTGTTAATTATTCCTGTTTATCAGATTCACAACCAGAGTAACGATAACGTTGCGCTCGCTGGGCTTGCTTTCAGCAGTTATTAAAGTCAAGGAGACTAAAGCATTATCGGCAATGCGCTTTGAACCATCTTCTTTATACAAGATACCATTTTTCCCTAAAAACCATAAAAATATTGAGGCAGCGATCCGCTTATTACCATCAACAAACGAATGGTTCTTGACAATAAAGTAAAGAAGATTAGCCGCTTTCTCCTCAACGCTTGGGTACAAGTCCCTTCCACTGAATGTCTGATAAATTGAAGAAATTGAGCTTTCAAAAGATTTATCGCGCATCACGCCAAAAAGGTCAGAGCAGCCAATTTTTTCTTTTAACTTTTCAACCGCCCTCAATGCGGCTTCCTGGCTTAATATGAATTTCTCTTCTTTAGAAGTATGCGACACCTTGAGCCGCTTGTAATCATAATCATCCAAGAGGCCTAGTGCGTAATTATAATCGCTGATAACTTCAAGCAATCCCATGGCCTCTTTATATTCAAGTTGTTTACGATCCTTCATGCTGCCAATAAGCTTTACTGCCCGTTGCAAGGCCTGAAGTTTTAGAGTTTGCTCCTTTAAGCGCTTTTCATTCAATGTATAGCCATCTATAAGATGCCTTCTTAGTACATTCGTAGCCCAAATACGGAACCGTGTGCCGTTCTGGGATTTTATACGGTACCCAACTGAAATAATTACATCGAGATTATAGAAATTTGTCTCGTAGCTTTTACCATCAGCGGCAGTTATCCGGAAATTCCGGATAACTGAATTTTTCTTTAACTCCTTTTCTTTGAATATGTTTTGTATATGCTCATTAATCGTACGGATATCTTTAATAAACAAGTCGGCAATTTGTTTCTGAGAAAGCCAAACCGTTTCCTGCTCCAATTTAACTTCAAGCTGGATTTTCTTGTCTTTGGTCCGGTAAATGATAATTTCGCCCTTTGACGGTATTTCAGTAATCTTATTTTTCATAGCTTAATCCCATTCTATTTATATTAACCTTTTGGTATATAAGTAGATACCTTATTAAGCTCATCTTCATATGCGTACTCCAGAAAAGACAACATAGTCCTGTGGAAACGGAACCACCGGCCAGCCGAAGGTCTTTATAAAGACCTTCGGCTGTCGTGTCCGAGCCGCCGCGGGGTAAAGGTTCTCTTGCTCATTATGAGCGGCAGAAGCTTTACCCCGTACACTCACAAGACGCTTTATCTAACCTTATCACGCTGAATGAATTACAAAACAATTATACTTTATGTATTCCATGGAATTGTTTTGCAACCTATTGCAACGCAATGAATTATATAGAGCGTCTTTTGATATTTGAATTATATAGAGCGTCTTTTGATATTTTTTGATATTTAAGGTCCCGAAGCTGAGGCATGACGATATCCACAATATCTTTTGCAGAGGCGATTTTCTGCTTCCCGGTGGACACATCGTCCTGTCGATAGCGCCGCCCGATTTCAAGCGCGGCCTGAATATGGGCGATCTTGGCCCCGCCTAAACCCTTGAACTCTTTCCAGTCCCGGGCGTCGGTGTGGGCCATATTGCGGAATGTGCTGAATTTCTTTAAGATTTTGCGGGCGAGGTCAATTGCGCTGGTGCCCTGCGTTCCGGTGCGAAGAAGAATGGCCAGAAGCTCGGAATTACTCAAAGCTCCCGCGCCCTTTTTGAGGAGTTTTTCTCTCGGCCTGTCATCCTCCGGCCAAGACCTTATACCTGTGATTTTTCTTTCCTTCGCCATTCTTCTCTTCTCTGTTCTTCGCTTAAAAAACTGTTTCGCCTAAAGCCGCTTATTTCTTCCTGCTCTTCTCCTTAACTGCGACACGCCGCTTAATCGGCTTCTTCTCGTTTTGCAAGCTCATAACCTCAATCAATGGTTTTTTACTGTAATGTAAAGGTTTGTGCCAAGTAACCGAGTGCTTAGAATGATTCTCTTTTTCAGCTCTGTAATTTTGCAAAACCTTTACCATCTCGTACAGCACCTGCCCGTTTCCAATGGCCTTTTGCCCGACTCCGTAGCTTGCGTTAGAAGCCAGCTCCGGGAAAAGGATTGGTTTTATCATCTCTTCAATGTATGTCCCAAGCGAATAAAAACTCCTAACCTCCCCATCCGGGCATTTCACTTTAAATAATTTTCCCCTAATCTGCTCCATAGATTCGATAACATGCGTTAATTGACCCATAGTGGCTCTGCACATAGTGTCTAAACATAATTCGATTAAATAAGCCTGCTCGTCAGTACATTTAATCATTGGCATAAAAAATACTCCTCATTTCAAAAAATCTGCCACAATTTATAATTTATCCGGCGTTCCGCCGTATAAGTCCGGCGTCAAATCCGACTGCCAATATTCCTTTGTATCAACATCTATGATCGTGAGCTTGCCTGACCATCCAGCACCGGTATCGATATTCCAAACATTGCAAACATGAATTGGTTGTAATGTTCGGTCTTTCTTATAATCGAACTTTGAGCGCTCAAAGCACTGCATCATCGCCTTATAGGCGCCGTGGATGTCGCCGATAGCGAAGGTTTTCATCCCTCAACCCTTCGCCTAATGTCGCTAAATTTCTCAAACGCGTCTTCTCTCACATTCGCGACATAAGCGTCCGGGCCGTTTTCCTGTTCGACAAATAAAGGCCCCTTTGAATCAACACTGCTAAAATACTCTTTGAGATTCTCTTTGACTTGTTTGCCTTCTTTAAGTTTTTTGATAAGGCCGACCACATCGTCACAAAGCTGTGCCTTTGTCGGGCTGAATCTGATCATATAGTAAACGTAATAAAGATCTTTCCTGAGTTTAGCTTTATTTTCCCGATCCACAAACGTCAACAGTTTATGAAAAACAAACATCGATTCTGTCGGTATCTGGATGCTTTTGCCGTTCATTTTTACCGGCATGACAGAACCAAGCAATAAACTGAAATGCTGGATTTCATTGATCTTGATCTCTTTGCCAACGATTTTATTGATGACTTTCCGGGAAACCTTGGGGTCAGTTATAAACTCAACTTCGGTTTTTGTCTCACCGGTTGCGTCTTTCGCAATAGGAACGAACGGATATGGTCGATCCATTGAAACGTGGCGCTCTCCATATCCCAATCGTTGCACCCGAGAAGCAACCGTATCCTTGCCGTTAAAATCATGATCACCGACACCAAAATCAATATCTCCAGTAGTCACTGCCATATTGGGAACGTCTTTCCACATATGTCTGGCATAGATGTACGGCACCCAACCGCCTACCAGAACAAGATACGGCAAAAAATCAGCCAGATCATCTATGACTTTGATGAGGAGTTTTTCTCCCGGGAATTCTTTAAGCAATTGGTTTTCCTTCCTCTTTTAATGTTTTAAGTAAATACTCGGCGTGGTCTCGGCCCCTCTGCGGGAAATGATACAGATCCAAATAAAGCTGGAGATCCGAAACAACATTGTAGCCTTTGATTATCTGAGTATTGAAAAAAGTGGCGCTTCTATAATACGGGTTTATTAAATAAAAATTGCCGCCCGTTTTTAATTCCTTCAGATCAAGAACCTGCCGCAGGTCCAATGAAGCGCTCTTGAAATTCTCTACCGGCAGGTAACAATATATTGTCTGCGTGTTCACGTAGCTGGTAATGAGATTGGCTCCGGTATGAAGCGTCAGGGCGTATTGATTGGGATCTTTCTTCCCTGCAAAATATTCCTTTAGCCGGGGAAGAATATCCTCTCGGGTTGAGTAATAAAGATGGGCTTCGTTAAGCTCAAACTTATAGACTTTAAGCCATTCCTCAAGAAGTTCTTCTTTATTTTGCAATATGCTATGCGCGAGCCTGCCAGACCGAACCCCTCCGACAAACCCCTTGGCGCGCAGTTCTGATAGTACTTTTGCCGCGCGCGCGCGTCCCACGCCAAATTCTTTCTCGAAATCCCTAGCGACCCATTTCCTATCGGGTTGAGATAGCATGGCGCGAATGATTATGTTCGCCTTATCTCCTGAAAGTATTTTCATCGTAGTAACTCCTTCATGCGATCCATTACTTGACTGTCTGAAAAGCCAAGGCATATTAAATGTCCACTACTCCTAAATGTCCACTATTTAGTGGACATTTCCAATTAGTGGACATTTTACCATGAAACGCCTGAGAGTCAAGAATAATCACTCTCGCTGTAGACAAAATGATGTCCATAGATGTCCATCAAAACGCCTATTTTTGACCTCTCCAGACGCCCCTAAAACACCCCTAAAATCGCCTGTCTTCCGACGCTGGGCGCTTATTTTAGCCAGTTTGACCATTGATGCCTAAAAAAGGCAATAGGCGATAGGTCATAGGCTATAGGTTATTAATCCTATCGCCAAAAGCCTATCGCCTATTGCCTCGATTGAATTGACATTGACATCGATTTTTTTGACCACAATCACTGACAACCGCGCCTCGCCCGACCCTATATTAGGCTATAGACGCGAGGCGATAGGCTATAGGTAATAAAAAAAGCGAGAGACATCACGCCATAGCCTATAGGATTTTCCCGTCCTATCGCCTATTGCCTATCGCCTATTCTATGCTTTATTAATCCGCCCAACATCTTGCCAATTTCCAAACAATCCTGTTTGATCTTGGCAAATTCATCTTTATCCAAGAAATTGACTTCCAGTGCGATCCTGAGCTGAGTCCGTAATTCCGCAAGTGAACCTTTTGCAATAAAGAAAAATCGTACCGATTTCTTGTCTGTATCTCTTTCGTCGCCTTCAGCGATATTGCTGGCTATGCTTATAGCCGAGCGCCGCATTTGATCGCGCAAGCTGAAGTCCTTAGCGATTTTCCCATCAGCCGTGACCTTGTAAATCAAAACCGCAATGTCTTTCGCTTTCTGCCAAACCTGTAATTGCTCAAACCCTTTGCCCATGAGTTTCACTCCAGGCTATAGGCTATAGGCGAGAGGCTATAGGTTTTTCTATAGCCCATTGCCTATCGCCTATAGCCTTTTATCTATCGCCTCTAGCCTAATATAGCCTCGGCCAAGCTCCTCATCGCATTACTATAATCCTGCCACTGGCCAGCCGAAAGTACGGACAAAAACCTTCTTTTTTAATATCTCTTTATTGCTCATATTGTTATAGATATTCTTCGCGTCTGGGATTTCATAGAATGTTGATAGGGTCACTGATAAGGTCAAACCTCAAACTTACAATTTATCTAATCTCTTACCAATTCCAGCGTTAATGGCTATTTTGGAGTTTTGAGGTTTGACCCTATCTTTTCCCAGGAGATATTTAGAATAATCTTTTCGGATTTCAAAGGCTTACCCCTTTTTCTCGAACAAGGCGAAATATATCTCTCTGCATATCCAGGCGTCGGTAGCCGCGTAAACTATCTGCGCGCGCGTAAGCGCCGGCGCGTCCCAGCGGGAGCACTGCGTCTGTTTGGATATCCTAAAACCGAATAGCAGTGCCGCCAGGCCGCGGATACCCGCGTTCTTTATTCCGGCCCTAGCCGCCAGGCCTGCCAATCCGATAAAACCTGACGGCTCAAAGGGCAATATATCGTTCAGTTTTTTTATATCCTCCGATACTCCAATACCGGCTTTCAGCACATTCCGATCGGCCAAAATACCGGCAAGCGCTTTATGAGAATTAATACGCCTTATCTGGAATATGTATACCCCGTCCGCGGCGGCAAGCTGGATGAGAGACGGTGGATAAGATTCGCCCTTCTTAAAAGCGGGCCTGGTCTCCGTATCAAAACCCAAGACCTTCTCTCTGCCCAGAGACCGCGCGGCCGCTCTCATCTTCGCGTCCGAATCTATCAGATGGATAGAGCCGGTATAATGTTTGAGAGGCAAAACGCTTATCTCTTTTTTTGATATAGAATGTTTCTGTAAGGCGTGGACTGACAATTAAATCCTCAATATATCACGCGAAAAGGAGACGGCCAATAAAACCACTCTGACCCCTATTCTCCTATTCTCTCTATTCTCTAAATGTGGCCGCTTACTCTATAAGAGAAGTTTTTTAATTACCACAATATGTTTTTCAGCCGAATTAATTATCTGCTTGCCTTCTGTCTCAGAGATAAGGCCTGCGTGGTCATAGAGATTCTTATTTCGTTTGACACGCATATGATTAAAGAAATGGATACGATCGTGCTGACCTTCAGGCAAAGCTAATAACATAAAACTCCATACTGTCTTATGGCTCTCGGCAGACGATGGACGATAACCTATTTTATACATATATGCCCGTGAAGCACTCAGAGCCGCGTTATAAGTAATAGTAAAAGCCCAATCCCAATTATGCGCCATAGCTTCTTTAGCAAAACTTAAATCCCTGTCAGCTATTTCAATAATATCTTTAATTTCTTCAGGTGAAGCTTGATGAACTTTAATCTTCTTTTCCTTTAGTAATTCCCGATAAAGCATCCTCATCTCCTCTTATGAATATCTTCTCTCCAGAAAGAACTCTCTTTAAAAACGCGTTCTTTCTTTTGATTTTGTCTTTAAATTCGCTAAGAGTCATATAAACAGTATTGATCTCCCGACCGATTTTCTCTTCAAGTTCGAAGATATATCTATGGAGTTTCTCTCCATCTGTATCCCCCAGGACAAAAAGATCAATATCGCTCTTTTCCCGCTCCTGGTTATAAGCCGTGGAGCCATAAATAAAGGCGATCTGAATATCCTTAGAAAAATTTGATATTTCTTTAAGGTATGGGCCGAAGGCTTCGGTTTTGTATATAAGATTCTTCAGCTCTTTATAAAGCGGGCAACCCGGGTTTATTTTATAATACAATAGATTTGCCTCTTTTTCTGAAGATACTAATCCAATAGAGGCCAGCTTCCTCAGCTCACACCGGACAGAGTTGATGTTTTCTTCAATGCCCCTGGAAATCTCCCTCACATAAAATCTGCGTTTAGGGTTGGTAAGTAATAAGGTTAAAAGCTTACGTTTAGTTTTAGAAGAAATGATCGCGCTTAGCATAACACTCCTAACGGCTCTGGCTATTGGAAACCAAACCACGGCCTGCTGGCCTGCTGAATAGCATTACTATTCAATTGTATAATATTTTTATTCATCTGTCAATAGAAAATTAAAGCTTTTGTTTCTTTACCCGCTCACCATTATAACCGCATATTACGCCCTAATTATTCGGTAACTTCCTATCAATAAAGGCATTAGGCAAAAACGACGGTAATTATGCATATTATAAATTTATTTTTAATCTTTCATTACTTAATGTCTATTGTCCGGGTCTGACCCCACTAGCACAATCAGCTTCCCTTGCATCTTGCCGTGGCCGGTGCCGCAGTAGACACTGCAGTAAGAGGTAAAGGTTCCTTCTTTATCCGCGATAAACTCACCTGTGGACTCTTTGCCGGTGGGAATCGCCAGATTCAGGTTAAATTCCGGGATGGAAATACCATGACCCACATCTAAACTCTTGGCCACCAGACGGACCCGCTCGCCTTTTTTTACTACAATCGGGTCAGGCGCGAACTTATATTGAGAAGCTTTTAGCTCAACAACCCTTACTCCATTTTCCAGACTGCCGGAAAAAGGCGTATTTTCATTTTTTTGAGGATTTTCAACAGCGATAACCTTGGCCTCTACCCTGACTGAGGTTTCAGGATATAACGGGTCGTTACTGATAATATCTACTTCCCGGGTCAAATCTCCCGCGTTGATGGCTTTATGCGCCAAATCCAAGACCACCTCCAGCTCGCCGGCCTGATTCGGCTTTAATTCCATTTTCCAATCTTTGGGCGCGCCCTTATTGTCAAAATAAGGGCTCTTTTGCTTATCCACGGCTAAAGAAATAGTGGTGCAGACGCAGGAGGCCCGAAGATTAGTGATTACCAAATCCGCGCTTCCCTTATTCCGTAGTTTAAATACCGTGCTCACCTTGCCTTGGGTTTTATTCACTTCACCAAAGTTAAACGAGGTAGTTTCTAAAACTATCTGTGGCATTTTTGAACCAGCCTCAGTAGTTAATCGCTTTTCCATCTCTTTTTTTACATCCTTATCCAGGATCGTCTTCAAAGAAAACTTCTTGGCCACTTTGTAATAAATCTCATCCTTGGGCGTCCCGGTTTCCAGCAGGGCGTCAATATAACCCTTCATCTCTTTGGCCTCCGGGCAATTGCACTCAGATAAAGGCATATTACAGCGCTTGTCCCGGAGTTTAGAATGAATTTCCGTCCTTAAGGCGCCAACATCCTGGGCAAATACCGCGCTGCATATAAAACCCGCGGCTAAAAAGAACAACATAATCCTCTTCATCAAACTGTCTCCTTTCAAGAATCAATCGTGTATATGGCCATGGCCTTCTTCCTGCCGGTGCTGGGTGTTTTCTGCCGCTGGTTCTTTCGCTTTTTCTTCCTCTATTTTCTTGATGTATTTTTGGGGATCTTTTTTAAAATCATCAATACACATCGCGCAGCAGAAGTTATAGATTTTCCCTTCATATTCATAGGTCGCCTTCATTTTCTCATCAATCTTTTCTCCTCCCACCGGACAAATCTTATTCCCAACATCAACCGCTTTTTGGGTTATGTCAGCGGTTTCTTTAACACCTTCAGCCTGGGCCATTCGCATCTCCATCCCGCAATGCGGCATCGCCTGGGAAACGCCGGCCGAAGCCAAGACAAAAATACCTATTACCTGAAAAGCAACAATTCTTTTCATCTCTCTCCTCCTTATTTTAAAAAACAGCCCCGCCATCCGTAAACATTGACATATTTAACGGATGGCGAGGCAAAGCTAACAGCCCTCTTTGCAATGGGCCACAGGTCTGATCATCCAACGTATACTATTGCACGCCATATTTTCTCACCTCCTTAGTTAGAAAATAACTCAATATCGTCCTGATCACCACTATCGCCCCCAGGACAGCCAAGCTTTCCCATGTAGGAGTAATAATGGTTTTGATAATATCGCCGGCAATAAAAAACTCTAACGCCAACACCAGATAGCTGCCTAAGGTAATACGGATAGACTCATGAAGCCCGACGACATCTTTTTTCCCGGAGAATTCTTTTTTTAAGAATTCTCCTAACGCGATTACCACGCCCCGCAGAACAATTAAAGCGCCAATAATGTTTAAACTAAAAGCTATGGCATTAATAAGGGCATGGAAAATGTCCATTTTATTTCCTCCTTAATGAGCAGATAACTTATATCGCACGAAAAGTGCGATATAAGTTATAGCGAAGCGTCTGCGAATTAATCCCGCCGAGTAAGGCAAAATTATCCAGAGGATAGTCCTTCCTGTACCAATTAAGGAAGGGACTTATCGAAGAAAATTTTGCCTTATCTTACGAGGCGGGAGCTCCAAACAAACCATATCAAAAGATAAGCCGGGATAACTGCCGCCAGGGTAAAAGGCAGTCCTATTTTTACAAAATGAGAAAATTTTACCTCATAGCCTTCTTTTTTCAGCAGGCCGCAGGCAACAATATTGGCTGATGCCCCAATTGGAGTAATATTCCCACCTAAGCTCGCTCCGATAAGCAGGCCAAAAAGAAAGAGCGATGGATTGATTCCAAGCTTATTGGACATTGATACCGCCACCGGCAGCATTGCCGCCAAAAACGGAACATTGTCAATAAAAGCCGAAAGTAAAACTGAAATAAAGACTATCACGGTATAGCCTAAGAATATATTTTCCCCTATCTGCCCGGAGAGGAAACCGGAGATAGCCTCAATCCATCCGGTTGAACTGATACTGCCTACCAAAATGAAAATCCCTGCTAAAAACAAGGTAGTTTCCCAGTCCAAAGACTTTATTCCCTCAATAACAGAACCCTTATTGATAAATTTTTCCCATAAGATTGCGATTATGCCAAACACCATACAAATAATGCCCGCGGCATAGGAAAAGCCCGTGTCAAGAAAAGAAGACAGCGCCAGCAAGACAACGAGGCTTACTAAAAGTATTGTAGGAACCCATGAGCGCACTTTTTCAACCGGAACAAGCTTAGTTTTTTCCTTAAGGTTCCTAAAAATAAAATATAACACAAAAAAAGAAGTGATGGCCCCTAACTCCACCGCGAAAAAGATACTGGGCCGTCCTTTATAAAGAAAGAAATCCCAAAAGGTCATCTTGGCAAAACCGCCCAAGAGCATGCTGGGTGGGTCACCGATTAAGGTCGCGCATCCCTGCAAGTTACTGGAAATAGCAATAGCTATCATCATATTAGCCGGGTTTATTTTTAGTTTTTTGGCTAAGGATAAGGCGATAGGCGCGACAATCAAGACCGTGGCCACGTTTTCCACAAACGCCGAGATAAAACCGGCAAGCGCGCAAATCAGAAGTATAGACCAGGCGGTATTCTTGGCCTTATCCACGATTATCTCCGCGATATAGGCGGGAACGCGGCTTTCCATAAAAATATCCGCGACTACCAATGTCCCTACAAATATCCCCATCACATTCCAATTAATGGCAAAAAATGCCTCCTTAGGGCTCATCACCCCTAACAAAACCAAAAGCAAGGCGCCTATAACAGCAATAAGCGTTCTTTTCTTTGGTAAGAAAACAAAAAGGATATACGCGGTGATAAAGATTAAAAGCGCGATTGTTTTTGTTTCTGTGAAACTCATCATAGATGCCCGCTCAATTTCTTGGTTTTATTCAATAAAGCCCCTTTAAGAAATCTTTCTTTTTATTGATAAGCTTTACTACCTCCATCGCCCAAAGCGGAAACGATGAAATGCCGACCACTAAAACCCAATCAAATATACCCAAGGCCTCGGTTTTAAATACCTTCTGCAAGAACGGAACATAAACCACCGCCATCTGCAGGAAGAACGATACTCCGGTGGCCAGGATAAGCTTTTTATTGGTGAATATCCCTATTTTAAACAATGATACGCTGATACTGCGGCAATTATAGGAATGGAATAGTTGCGAACAAGAAAGGACAATGAATGCCGCGGTGCGCGCCCGCTCAATGCCTTCTTTTTCAATAAACAGCACAAAGGTAAAGGCCAATAAACTGCAAAAGGCAATAAACGCTCCTTGCGCGAGCATCAAAAATGCCCTCTGTTTAGTAACCACCTTTTCATTGATTTTACGAGGAGTCCTCTGCATAATATTCGGGCTTACGGGATCAATTCCTAAGGCTAAGGCAGGAAAACCGTCGGTAACCAGGTTAATCCAAAGGATATGGATAGGTAAAAGCGGGACAGGAAGCCCCACCAGCGAAGAAACAAACATCACCAGTATTTCCCCGGCATTACAGGATAAAAGATAGTGCACGAATTTCTTAATGTTGTCGTAGATACCCCTTCCCTCTTCTACCGCCGCCACGATTGAAGCAAAATTATCGTCGGTAATCACCATATCCGATACTTCTTTGGTTACATCGGTCCCGGTAATCCCCATTGCCACCCCAATGTCCGCCTCTTTAACCGCCGGGGCATCGTTGACGCCGTCACCGGTCATGGCCGCGATTTCGCCTTTTGAGCGCCAGGCCCTGACAATACGTAGTTTATGTTCAGGAGAAACCCTGGCATACACAGGAATCCTCTCTACCACCTGGGCAAACTGCTCATCACTGAGCCTGTCCAATTCTTCTCCGGTCAAAGCCAAAGAACCCTCTTTAAAGAACCCTAATTCTTTAGCAATGGCTACCGCGGTATTCTTGTGGTCACCGGTAATCATCACGCTTTTTATCCCTGCCAGCGCGCATTCGGCAATCGCTTTTTTCACTTCTTCTCTCGGAGGATCAATCATGGCAATCAATCCGGCGAAGGTAAGCTCACGCTCAATAAGCGCTGCCTCATAAGCTCGCGGCGGCGTATCCAGCCTGCGATAGGCAACTGCCAAAACCCTCAGCGCGGAGTCAGCCAAATCACTGTTTACGGAAAGTATTTTTTTCCTATCCTCTTCGGTAAGCGCGCGCACGCTGCCTTTTTCTTCAATTGCCACGCAATCACCAAGCAAAATATCCGGAGCTCCTTTAACAAAGGCAACTAACCTTTCTTTATCTTTTCGCACGATGGTCATTTTCTTGCGCTCTGAGTCAAAAGGGATTTCTTGCGCGAAAGGAAACTCTTCTTCAAGCTTTTCTTTCCATAAACCGGCTTTCGCGGCCGCGCTCAAAAGCGCTCCTTCGGTAGGGTCACCGACAATTTTATAATTGCCATTATTCTTTTGTAGTTCCGCGCCGTTACACAATACCGCGCAACGTAACGCCGTATGTAAGCCGGGATAATCAGCCGTATTCACCGCCTTTTCATTAAATAAAAATTCTCCCTTTGGTTCATAACCGACACCGGTTACCTTAAATAAGGCGCTGTCCGCGGAAACCGCCTGCACCGTCATTTCATTCTTGGTAAGCGTGCCTGTCTTATCCGAGCAAATCACTGTGGTGCAGCCTAAGGTTTCAACTGAAGGCAGTTTTCGAATAAGGGTATGACGCCTGACCATCCGCTGAACCCCAAGAGCTAAGGCAATGGTTACTACCGCTGGAAGCCCTTCGGGTATAGCCGCGACTGCCAGGCTTACCGCGGTAAGAAATACCTCAATAAGTTTTCCGCCGCGCAGCCACTCTAACAGAAATACCAGGCCTACCAGGATAAAACACAAGTAAACTATCCATTTCCCGAACTCCTCTAACTTTTTCTGTAATGGCGTGGTCTCTTCCTGGACATCCTGAATCATCCCGGCGATTTTGCCTAATTCTGTCCGCATGCCGGTTTCACAAACCAGCGCCCTGGCTTTACCCGCGGCAACTGAAGTCCCCATATAGACCATATTGGCGCGCTCTGCCAGAGGGATTTCTTTTTCTTCTAACGAAGCATTTATCTTTGCTACCGGCGTAGATTCTCCTGTGAGGCTGGCCTCTTGGGCCGAAAAATTAGCCGTAAGCCAGACCATGCGGCTGTCTGCCGGCACATTATCCCCAGCCTCCAAGGCAATCAAATCTCCCGGAACAAGCTCCTGCGAGGCAATAATGTTGTGCTGGCCGTCCCTGATAACCTTCGAAGCCGGCGAAGATAATTTTTTTAACGCGGCAAGCGACTTTTCCGCCCGGTATTCCTGAACAAAACCTAAGATAGCATTAAGAATAACAATAACAATAATGGCACACGCGTCAACCCATTCCTTAAGAAATCCGGAAACCAAAGCCGCGGCAATTAAAATCCAGACAATAAAATTCTGAAATTGGCTTAAGAAAATACTCAAAGGGCTTATCGGCTTTTTCTCTTTCAGTTGATTAGGGCCGAATTTCTGAAGCCTTGTCTGAGCCTCAGATGCTGCCAACCCAAGAGACGAATTCGCTCCTAAGGCTTGCGCTGTCTCATTAATATTAAGATGCCACCACTCCTTAGCCATTAACATCTCTCCTCGCGAAATCCACCTTCCAGATTACATAAAAAACCGGTATCACAATCAAAGATAAGGCTAAGGCCGTAACCAGCCCAAAAATTATTGGGGTGGTATAACGCTTTAAGAACTCCCCGCCGATGCCGCTGGCCCACATTGCCGGCATAAGCCCCAGGATATCCGCGGAGCAGGTCATCATTGCCGGACGAAGGGCCCGGGAAGCCCCTTCGATAATGGCCGCGTAAATATCTTCTTTAGCCTTAATTTTACCCTCATTTTTGCGTTTGTCATAGGCGGCGGTAATAAAGGTAACAACAAGAGCGCATAAGGCCGCGCCTATGCCGATAACCTCCATCATCCCGGCATAGACGGCGATGGATTTATTAAAACCCAAAAGCCTGATGCTCCAGGCCGCTCCAATAGCGGTAAAAGGCATCGCCAGCATAATAAAAACCGTGGAAATAACCGACTTGAAATTAAAATAATATAAAAGAAAAATAATCAAAAGTGTGGCCGGAATAAAAATAGTCAATCTTTGCCGGACCCGCTCCATATATTCATACTGCCCGCTCCAGGCCAGGGAATATCCGGGAGGCAGTTTCACCTTTTCCCGCACCGCCTTTTTGGCATCCTTGACATAACTGCCAATGTCCCGGCCGGCCATATCCACATAGACATATCCGGAAAGCATCCCATTTTCATTGCGGATCATTGACGGGCCTAAGCTTACCTTGATATCCGCCAATTGCTCTAAAGGCACCTGGGCTCCGCTTTTGGTGGGGACTAACACCCGCCTTAACTTATCCAAGTCATCGCGCAGTTCCCGGGCATAACGCAGGTTTACCGGATAGCGCTCCCGGCCGGCAATGATAGTAGTGATATTTTCTCCCCCCACTGCCGACATTATCACCATTTCGGCTTCCTCTATGCTCAAGCCGTAACGGGCCAACTGCTCCCGCTTTAAGTCAAAATCCACAAAGTATCCTCCGGCAGTGCGCTCGGCGTAGATACTACGGGTGCCCGGGACATCTTTTAAAACCATTTCAATATGCTCGCCGGTCTTCTCAATCTCTTTTAAGTCCGCGCCGAAGATTTTTATCCCTACCGGGGTGCGCACCCCGGTAGTCAACATATCAATCCGGGCCTTAATCGGCATAGTCCAGGCATTGGTTGAGCCGGGAAACTGCATTTGGGCATCCATATCGGAAGTCAACTCTTCAAAGCTCATCGGCCGTTTAAGAAAAGGCAGAGTTTTCCCAAACAGCGGAACCTTTCTCCACTCACTTTTTGGTTTAAGTATTACCGTGGTCTCCATCATTGAAAAAGGAGCCGGGTCAGTAGAGGTCTCGGCCCGTCCAGCCTTACCAAAGACCCTTTCTACCTCCGGGAAACTCTTTAAGATCTTATCCTGGGCCTGGAGCAGTTTAGAGGCCTCGGTAACCGACAGCCCCGGAAGTGTAGTAGGCATATAAAGAATACTTCCTTCGTATAAAGGCGGCATAAACTCCGAGCCTAATTTCATAAAAACCGGGACAGTTACAGCCAGGAGGACAATTAATATCAAAATCACCGCCTTACGCCCCCTGAATGCCCAGGCAAGAACTCTTTTATGGCATTTGGTTAAGAAACGCGAGGCAAAATGTTCCTCCAATGATCGGGGTTTAGTCTTACGCAAAAATACCATAATCAAGGCCGGGATCAAAGTAATTGAAAGCACTGCCCCGAAGAAAACCGAAAATATCTGGGTCGCGGCCATTGGCCGAAAGAGCCGGCCTTCCTGGCCGACCAAACTAAAAAGGGGAAGAAAACCGATAACCGTAACCATCAGCGATGAAAATATCGGCGGGCCCACCTCTTTCATCGCCTCAATCATAATTTGAGCGCGCTCACCGCTGATTTTCCCGTCCCGCAGGTCGCATAACTTGGAATGGACATTTTCAACCAAAACCACCCCCACATCCACCATATCCCCGATAGCCAGGACTATGCCCATTATGGACATAATATTCACAGTCAGGCGCATCCCCAGCATCGGGATAAAGGCAATCAAGGCTCCCGCGGGGAGAAGTATTATCGGCATCATTGCCGAGGGAATATGCAGGAGGAAAAAGATAATCATCGCCCCGACAATCAGGAAATCCTCAATCAAGACCTCACTGATAGTATCAATTGATTTATTGATCAACTCAGTGCGGTCATAGGCGGTAACAATCTTTACTCCGGCAGGCAGCGCCGGCTCTATTTCTTTCAGTTTTTCTTTGACTCTTTTAATCACTGCTAAGGCGCTTTCACCGTGGCGCATTACCACAATCCCGCCTACGCAGTCCCCTTTGCCGTCTAATTCCGCCACTCCCCGGCGGATATCCGGGCCTAAGGAAACGCTGGCGATATTCTTTACCAAAATAGGAATTCCACTTTTGGCATCCACTCCTACTACAATTTCTTCCAGGTCTTTAACCGATTTGGCATAGCCCCGGCCCCGAACCATATATTCAGTCCCGGAAAATTCCAATAACCGGCCGCCCACATCATTATTGCCTTTACGAATGGCCTCTGCCACCTCGGTAATGGGAATGTTGTAAATCAGGAGTTTGTTGGGGTCAATATTAACCTGATACTGCCGGAGGAACCCGCCCACAGTGGCTACCTCCGCCACGCCCGGAACGCTTTGCAGGTAATAACGCAGGTACCAATCCTGGAAAGTGCGCAGGTCAGCTAAAGAGTTCTGGCCGGTTTCATCCACCAAGGCGTATTGAAAGACCCAGCCCACACCAGTGGCATCCGGGCCCAATTCCGTGCGCACCCCCTCGGGAAGACGAGAGGTGATTTTAGAAAGATACTCTAAGACCCGGCTCCTGGCCCAATAGATATCGGTTCCATCCTGGAAAATGACATACACATAGGAATAGCCGAAATCCGAAAATCCCCGGATGGCCTTGACCTTAGGCGCGCCCAATAAGGCGGTTACTATCGGATAGGTTACCTGGTCCTCCAGGATATCCGGGGAGCGGTCCCAACGGGAATAAATGATTACCTGGGTATCTGAAAGGTCAGGCAGGGCATCCAAAGGCAGGCTCTTTAAAGCCAAAACCCCGGCCAGGACCGCGGCTGTTGCCAGAATAAAGACAATAAACTTATTCCTGGCGCAATATTCTATGACCTTTTCAATAAAGCTTCTCATTAATGTTTATGCTGTGCGCCCTCTAATGCCGACTTGAGTTTACTCTCCGAATCAATCAGGAAATTACCGCTGGTTACCACAATATCCCCTTCCTCTAAACCCTCAAGGACCTCATAATAATCCTCTACCTTCTGGCCCAGGCGCACCTCCCTGGCCTCCAGGGTATCATCCTCTAAAGACAAATAGACAATCTTCCTTAATCCGGTATCAATGACCGCGGAATCCTTAAGCGCTATTTTTACGCCTAAGTCCGCCTGGATTTGGGCATTAACAAACATCTCCGGCTTAAGTTTACCTGCCGGGTCTTTAATCTCCACCCGCGCTTGATTGGTGCGGCTTACGGCATCCAGGACCGGGCTTATAGCCACTACTTCTCCCTTAAACATCTCTCCCGGATAGGCCACCGCCTCAATCTCCACCGGTAGGCCTATTTTAATCATGCCTATCTCATATTCATAAATAGATAAATAAGCCCAAAGGTTTTCCCCTTTCTCCGGCAGATAAAGGTTAGTTTGGGCGCTCTTTTTTTCTTTAATTGTATCAATCTGTTCATCACTCATCCCTAAAAGCTTAAGCCTGCGCCGGGAGGCCCCGGTCAGGCTCTCGGCCCTTTCCGCGAGCGATGAACTTTTTAGATTTTCTTCATTTTTTAAGGCCTGGATAAATTCCTCCTGGGCAATAGCCAGCTCCGGATCATAGGCTATCCTGCCGGCGGCCCGGATAGTTTTAGATAAAGGCATTCTTTTAACTTCCTCGGTCCGGACCCCGATTAACTGCTGTTTTTTAGCGCTGACCATTACCGGACGAAACGGCCTTACCGAGGCCTTGCCGATTTCTACCACCTTACCCGCGGCTGTAGAAATCACCTCACCGCAGACCGGACAAATCAGCCTTTCTCCGGGCTTGATATTCACCCGCACATGCATCGGACAGCCTTCCATCGTGCAGTTGTGTTCAACACAGACCTCCTGCAAATCCTTTTCCTTAGCCGGGCTTAATCCGCCTTTAGCTGTTAGAGAAGAATCTTCCTTGGCCTTTTCCCGAACCTCCTCTTTAAGAACAAGTTTCATATTGCAAATAGGGCAGTCTCCGGGTTTATCCGAGGTATAGGAAGGATGCATCGGGCAGTAATATACCGGCTTCTCCTGCTTTTGATGAGCTTCGTGCTGGGAAAAAGAATAAGGAATGAAGAATGAGAAATTAGAAATGAGAAATGATAAAGATATTATAAAGAAAATCCTCGGTATCATATTTTTCCTCCTGTAGCCCTTTCCAAGTCCGCCAGATTGATGTGATATTCCGCCAGCGCGCGGTAATAGTCCAACTTGGCCTCAATATACATCCTTTCGTTATCTATCAGCATCATAAAATCATATCTTCCCGCCCTAAAGGCGGCCAGGGATGAAGAGATAGAACTTTCTAATATGGGCATAAGATTGGTTTTAGAGAGGTTCATTTTATTTTTGGCAATCTCTATTTTACTGACAATATCCCTCACCTGGGCAAACATCTTATTGCGCATCGCCTCATAGGCGCTCTTAGCCTCCTCCAGATTAAATACCGCCTCTTTTATCTCATAGCGCTGTTTGGTCCAGAACCAAAAAGGCAAGCTTATTGCCATAGCCAAATCCCAGGGGCCTATGCCCCCGGCAGTTATCCCCCTCAAGCCTATCTCGGCCATCAAATCCGGGAATGCGCTCCTCTTAGCCAGCTTCTTAGCGTATTGATTTTTCTCTATGGCATAAGCAAAGGTTGATAGTTCCGGCTGGTTTTTAAGGGCCAGCTGATAAAAGGCCTCCATATCCGCCTTAAAGGATGCGTCTTCTTCTAAGACAAACAATCCCAGGGGCGCCTGCGCGGGCCGGTTTAACAAGGTATTTAATTCAGTCTCTTGGGCCTTTCTTTCCTCTTTAAGGCTGGCTATATCATTATTCATCCTGGCTATCTCTAAATGCAGTTTCAGAACCTCACCCTGCCCAAGCTTGCCCAAGCCGTACTTGGCTTCGGCGACCCGGGAGGAATCTTCAAGCAGTTGGACGCTGTTTTTCTTTAACTCGCTCTCCTCATAATTCAGAAACAGGCTATAATAGGCCTTTTTCACTTCATTAATGACCTCAAGCTCTATTCCTTTATATTCGCTGGCGGATATCTGGGATTCAACCACCGCAATCTTACCTTTCAGAGAAAGCCTCCCGGATAAAGGAAAGGCTTGAGACACCGAAAGCATCCTGTCCTCAGCCATGGTCCGGTCTAATTTTAGGCTTCCCTTGGGTATCTTTTCTACAGAGATACCGACTTTAGGGTCTTCCCAGGCCTTGGCCTGGGGAATGCGGGCCTTAGCCGCCTCCAAGCGCTTCTTGGCGGCCAGGATTTCGGGATTATTGGCCTCGGCCTCCTTGATCAGCATATCTAAATTCAATACCTCATCTTGCGGATAAACGGCGTTAATTCCAACTCCAAGCATTAATGCCCACACTAATAGGCCCCACGTTAGAATTGTTTTACCGATTTTTATTTTTGACTTGCCATTTTGACTTTTGACTTTTGACTTTTGCATTTTCTTATCCGGTTTTCCTGAACCTGGAAATCAACTCCATAATCTCATTGATTTTTTCCTGTTTTTCTTTTTCGGAACTTCCTTTCAGGGCATTGGCCACGCAGTGGTCAAGATGCTTCTTAAGTATCTGGTCTTCCACCCGGTAAAGCGCGCCAATGACCGAATGCACCTGGGTAATAATATCCACGCAGTAGCGCCCCTCCTCAATCATCTTCTGCACCCCGCGCACCTGC
Organism: Omnitrophica bacterium GWA2_41_15; assembly: GCA_919902675.1. GTDB lineage: Bacteria > Omnitrophota > Gorgyraeia > Gygaellales > UBA12090 > UBA12090. Next base: position 42,859 of record CAKKRH010000001.1, on the reverse strand, counting down.
CCCTCTATCTTCTTTAAAAAAGCGATCTGCTCTATATGTGTAGTTTTAGCGGCCATCTGCTTAACCCTCTAACTCTTAAACTCCCCGAACTCCCTAACTCAAATATACCATACCCCCCCACCCTATGTCAAGTAAAATCTGCCTCTTGAGGTAACCGGTCAGTGAATAGGGGAAAATCATTGTAAAATTCTGGATAGGCGGGGTTTTCCAACCCCGCCTCCGAAGCTGGCGGGACAAGAATGTCCCGCCTATCCGAATCAGAGAAGAAAAATACCCCCGATGACTGACGTATTACCTCTTGAGCGCTAAAGATTTACTTCTTGTTTATGTCTTCCAACATTTGCTTGCAGGCCTTCTTAATATCCCCGGCGGATTCCTGGGATATTATCAGGTAAAATCCGCCTTCTATCTTTTCATTCTCTTCTTCAAATATCGCCTCAATAAGCAGGGCGTAATCGTCGGATTTTGAAGAAGAAAGGGCTAAATTAAAAACCTCATCCACGGTTCCCGAAATCAGAGTCGGAGGATAGGTCAAGATCACCTTCTTAAGCATTATGCCTATGGCGCTTAAGTAGGCGCCGGTAACAATGTTACCTATTTCCTTCAGCGTTGATAAGCCTACCTCAGTAAGGACAGCCGGGCTTCTCTCGTCATTTTTAGTTTTATGAGACATACTTATCAGTTTAAAGGCATTTTGCTCATCCAAAATAAACACCGCGTCCCCTTTAAGTCCGGTAAGCAGTTTAAAGATGACCGCGATACCTAATTTTCCCTTGCCTAATTTGTTAGACATCTGGGAGCAGGAAACCATATCCACCGAGGGGATAATCAGATTTATCCTTCTATCCAAAATCTCGGACAGGGCGATTCCGCCGTGGGCCGCGGCAATGGTTCCCACCTCTTTTAAAATATCCATTTCATCCTGCATTTTTGTCTCCTTTCGTTAAACCCGGATTTTGCAATAGGAATGCGGCACCGAGACTCCAAAGAAGGATGCAGATTTGGCAGAAAAAAGTGCGCGCATACTTTTAGTATGTAAGCGCTTTTTTCTGACGAAGATGCGCCCTTATTTGGCGGCGAATGCCATTACTATTGCAAATTCCGGGTTAAAAACCTTCCGCCATTTTTCCGGCTAATGCTTTAGCTTGCTCAATCTTTTCATTTTGCGCCTCTACACCTAACGCGTCCATCGGCTGGGCATTGATAAAGGTAATATCGCTTATCCCCACAAATCCGAATACGGCGCGCAGATACGGCTCCTGAAAATCATAACTGTTAAAAGCGCTCCCCGGGCTGTAGTCGCCTCCCCGGCTGGTGATGACCGCCATCTTTTTATTTTTGGCTAAACCCTCAACACCTTTGTCCGTATAGCGAAAGAGATATTTTGGCTGGATAATCAGGTCAATATAGTGCTTTAAGGAATAGGGAATGCTAAAATTCCACATCGGGGCGCTGATCAAGTATCCCTCAGCGGACAAAAAACGCTCGATCTGGCGCTCAATGGGCTTCCAGGCCTCTTTGAGCTTATCATCCAGTTCTTTGCCGCCCAATAAAACGTATTTACCGGAAATCATCTTCAGGCTAAGGCTGGAAAGATTTTCCGCGGCCAGATTCAATTCGTCAATTTCGCAATCGGGATTCTTTCTGATAAAGGCCTCTAAAAAGACCCTGCTTACCTTAAGAGTCCGAGAGTCCTCACCCCTGGGAGTGGCAACGATATGTAATAACTTTTTCATATTCCGCCTCCTGGACTTTTATTCCCGTATATACCTTATTTCGATTTACTTTTAAAATATTATACCACAATTCCGGATTCTTATTCATCCAATCTCCCGCACCGGGGCGCGCAGGGCCTTTATCTGGCCCTGCCTGCGCTTGGCCTCCAGCACTTTTATCTTGGCCCTTTTTGAACGCTTGCGCTTCTGACGGCGTAGTTTTTCAATACGCTTTTGCTCTTCGGATAATTTTCCCAAGACCAGAGTTTCAATCTTATTTACCAGAATCTTGCGGGCGATATAGCGGTTTAAAACCTGGGTCCTTTCTTTTTGGCACTTTACTTCTGTGCCGGTGGGGATATGTTTCAGGTATACGCAGGTTGAGGTCTTATTCACATTCTGCCCGCCCGGGCCCTTGGAGCGAATAAAACTCTCAATAATGTCCTGTTTGTGAATGCCTAAACGGGCCATCTTTTGACGCAAGGCGTCTTCTTTTTCCAGGCTTACCCCAAAATCACTCATCGTTTAAATCGTCATCGGGCTGGCCCTCGCGCTCTAACCCCACAGCCATAAGATAGCCTTTGGCCCTTTCATAGAGTTCGTAGCGCTTCACAATATCCCAGAAGGACTGGCTGTGATTCGGCTCAATCAGATGAGCCATCTCATGGACTATCACATAGTCCCGCACCCAGGCCGGCATCAGGCTCAACCTATGCGAGATGCGGATATGCCCTGTCCGGTAATTACAGCAGCCAAATTTGCTGTTCTGGTTAATAGAATACTCTATCACCTTGACACTCAGCTTATTCTCAAAATACTTCTCATTCAGTCTTTGAGCAACGGAGATCAAATTTTCCTTCCGGCTTAACTCATCTTTCAGCCTTTTACGCTGAAATCTCTCCTTAAAATTAGCCACCATCTTTTCCAGACGCGCCTCAGGCATAAATACCGGGGCATTCACCAGAAGCACATCCTTTACCAACCTGGCGCTGACGGTTCTCCTGCGCCTGGGACTGCGGACAATCTTAACTTCCATAGATTTTACCTCATTGCTGTCCAAATTAGCGTCATTGCGAGCGAAGCGAAGCAATCTCTCCGACGGGATTGCTTCGGCACTTCGTGCCTCGCAATGACACTTTAAAAATCGAATCTCAAAATAGCATTCCCGTCGGAGACAATGTCATAATTTGGACATGTATGATTTTACCTAATTTCTAAGCAGCCAGATAAAGCTTAAGCCAGGATATGGTTTCTTCTATGGCCTGGTTTCTCCCCGGAGGTTCAAAGCCGTGGGTGGTGTTCTCAATAATCACAAATTTTTTCGGCTCAGACAAATCCGCCTCCCACTCCTTCCATGCCCCTTGCGGACGATTAAAAAGTCCGGAAGCAAAAAACGCCAGAGGACGGTTCAGAAAACGCTTACGGCTTCCTTGGGTATCTTCAAAAGGAAGAAAATAGGTTTCGCCCATACGATTATCCCCTATCGGCTTAAGCACATCCTCGGCAATGATATGTAAGACCGCCAATTTCCTTTTCTTCTGGGCTTCCCCGAGCATCTTGGCGGGGTGGCGGTAGTTTTTAAGAATTCCCTCAATCTCATCATAGATTTCGTTTAAATGCCCGGGGATATCCCTGAATTTAAAGACCTCTGTGGGAACCAATATTTTATCTTTATTCGCCAGATATGTCCTCTCTACCAGCGGAGCCGGATTTCCTCCGGGATCCGTTGCCCCTTCAATTATATGCATATCGTAGAAATCAAAGGGACAATCCCAAAGCGTAAGCGCCGAGATCCTGACATCGTTAATTGCCGCGCAGGCCGCCGGATACGCCCCGCCGCCGCTGTGTCCGCCGACAGCGAACTTAGTTAATCCGAATTCCTTTTCTAAATAATCTATCGCGTAACTGAAATCCTTGATCCGGCCCTGCCATTTGGTATAACCCTGGCTTTCGCCACAGCCCTGGAAATCTATGGCCAAGGCGTAAACATTTGCCTTGTTTGATATCTCCCTGATCAGGTCAATCCAATTCTCCTTATAGCCGAAACCCCCATGACCAAAGATAAAAGCCGCTTTTACCGGTTTTGGGGGAATAAAAAGATAGCCAACCACTTTCACCCCCTCCAGGCTCACAAAACTAACCTTGCGGATATCCGCAAGCCAGGTCTTTTCCCCTAACCGGCATAATCCTAAGAGCGCGGAATCAATCATTTCTCCCGCCTCTTTAAAATTACCGGCTTCGCTAAGGGCCATAATTTTATCATTTTTCTCCCGGGAAAAAACCTTATCAAAGTCCTCCCTGCCGGTTTCCTTAAGAAGAATCCCGGATAAAATTCTCAAAACATGATGGCGCGCCTGCAGATTATCCTTACTTGTCGGCTGATTATTAACATCCTCTTTAACGGCATCGAATAATTTAGGCGGCGAATTACCTTGAGCCGGACTTTTTCCCGGAGTAGTAATAACTATACCTAACGATAAAACTACCGTCATAAATCCAAAAACGCTTTTATTTAACATATCCCCTGCCTCCCCTCAACCTATAACAGAAATACCTCTCTGATTTTATCTAATAAAATGATTACGCGCAAACAGCACTATTCTTCTTTTTAACAAAATAACCCCACACCTCATTGATAACAAAAAATTATCTTAAGATATGGGGTTATAGTATTAACTGACAATTTTAAGAATAGGCTAAACCGCCACCACGCTCTTTACTTCCGGAACTTCCTGCTTGATTATCCGCTCCACGCCCATCTTCAGGGTCATTGAACTCATCGGACATCCCCCGCAGGCTCCGGTCAGCCTTATCTTGACTATGCCGTCGGCAGTTACATCCACCAGCTCGGCGGAACCACCGTCGGCGGAAAGCATTGTTTTTACCTTTTCTAACGCTTTTAAAACCTTATCTCGCATATCGCCTCCCCGCGCGATAAATCGCGCCGCTACAAATTAAAATCCAAACGCATATTTTTGTCTTCCATACACAGGTACAGTTCAATATCATTTGAATAACCGCGTATGGCGCTAATCATATAGCTATATACGCTATAACGTATCTTATCCGAATACCTTAATTTATTATCATACCCCAATAAAAGCTCTTCATCAAGGATTTTATTATTCGGAAAACGGCTCTCTATCACCGTCTTTAATTCCGGACGAAAGCGCAAGGTGCCTAAGCTTATCCAGGCAATATCTTTTGGTTTTATCCCGGCAAATAAGGACTCCATCAACCGCGCGTATTCATCCTGCCAGCCGGAGAAATAAATAATCGGATCAAAATGAAAACCCACTTTGTATCCGCGGGCGACACACCTTTTTGCCGCCGCCAGCCTTTCCTCAAGCGATGAGGAGAAAAACTCGTTCTCATCAATCACCCTCTGGGGATTCAGCGACCAGGAAACTACGATATTGCCGGCATGTTTTGTTCTAAGCAGGTTATCTATTTCTATGCTCTTGGTCTTAAATTCAAAAGTAACCTGGGGGTGTTTATTGAAAAAATCTATCAGCTCAAGGGAATATCCGGTCCAGCTGTCCAAAGCCAGAGAATCGGTAAACTCGCCGCTTCCGATACGCATACCTTCTTTCTTATAAGCGTTAAAGGCGTTAAAAAAATCCCCGATATTCGCCGGCAGGATTATCCCCGGGGTATTGGTGTATTCCTGGAGGTAACAATAAACGCATTCATAGATACAGCCGAAGCCCAGGTTAAAAATATGATAGCCGCAGGCCGAGGCGCACTTGGTGCAGGGGCATTTCTTGAAGAAGTCGTAGTTTTCCCGGACGATAAAGACCGTTTCCTGTCTTTTATTGTAATCGGCTATCCCGGAATCCTTATTCTGCGCCCGGTATTCTTTGAATGACCCTATCTCCTCAAAATCAGCCTTAGGGAAAAAACCCTTAAACCTTGCGGCCAGGGCTGAGGAAATAACCGACTTCTCTATAAAAACTTTTTTTGGATAAAACTTTTTATTCTTCGCTAAAGTGCTATTGAGCGGATAGGCCTGGAATCGGAGCTTAGGCAGATAGGTTTTTAGGCTGGGCTGATCCTGATAAGTTAAGGGATAACGACGTTGTAAGAGGGTTTTCTTAATCCACGGGTAAGACGCGGATAAATCTTGCGGCCCAAGGATCTCCACCGGCAAAATCCCTTCGCGCTTGGAGATTTCATAAAGCAGGCGGGTGATTTCCTGTTTCTTGTTCACCCCGAATCGCGGGAAATTCTCTCTTACCAATGCCTCGGCGGACTTTAGGCGAGAAGATTCTCTTGAATAAACTTGCATAAGAGACCAGCGGCCATCTTTCTGGCCAGAGAGATTTTAGCTTTATCTTTTAATCCTATCTCCTGATAGAAAGGCTTAACCCCAATTATATCGGTAACATAGAAAACAGCCATAGCCTTAAGGCCGCTGTGGCTGGCGGCGGAAAAAAAGGCGGAACACTCCATATCCACTGCCTCTATGCCCTGATTAAGCCAGATGTCTTTTCTTTCCTCCTCTAATTTCAAGGAAGAGACTGTGGCGCAGGTTATTTGTTTTATTGAGCTTCCGGCGGCAGAAATCCAATCCTCTAAGAGTTTTTTATCCGGATAATAAACATCCGAAGCAATATCCTGGTTAGCCAGCATCCGGCTGAAACTTTCTAAAGAATAGACCTTTGACGGGCTGACTAAACTTCCTATACCCAGGCCGTTATTCTCTGCCAATAATCCGCAGGAACCAAAGAGAATCAGGTTTTTACAGCCAGCATCTTTCAAATACAATACAACATCCCCGGTCAAAGCCGGACCCGGACCGCTATGAATTAGAGTAAAATCCCGGCCATTACCCGCGCCGTATAATTTTCCTCTTGAAAAACGGCCTATCTTAAATTCCCTCAAGGCCTCTTTTAAGAGAAAAGGCATCAACACGCAGGTCTTTTTTACTTCTTGCTTAGGAATACCAAAAATAACCTCAAAATCTTTCATACCTCGCGCGTTTCAAAGTAGTGAACCAATAATATCTTTTCATTTAAATGTATCAAACCAATCAATAATTTTATCGCTTATATTCCTTGGATATTCATGGCCGCCTTCGTATGTTTCATAAATCACATCCGCCTTATTTGCCTTTAATATAGATAACGTTCCTTCAAACTCTGACATTGTATTAGTGCTATCTTTTGTGCCTTGGATAAGATAAAACTTTAAACCTTTTGCGTTATGCATATAAGGAACAACCCAATCCCTCAACATACCGCTGACAGGGGCGCTCGCCGTAAATAAAAGGGAATTCTTTAAATATAAATAATAAGAAAAGTGTGCCCCCGCTGAATGTCCTGTTAGAAATATCCTACGCTGATCTATAGGGTATTCCTTTGTTATTTGATTTAACATATCCTTTACAAAATTCTCATTTAAACGCCTGTCTGTTCGATACTCTATTTGGGGACACGCGATAAAATATCCCCTTCCTTTGGCCGGATAAAACCATAAAGACAAAAAACCTTTTGCCTGTCCGCCAAAACCATGCAGACCTATAATTAAAGGATATTTGTCTTGTTGGCCGTGATTTTGCATATAATTTTCAGGGGTCGACAAGAAATATTTATTATCGAGCAGATTGTGTTCAATAATTTTTCCCCCAATCTGCTGCTCTTGGGCAAAAATAAATGAAGGTGTTAAGATAAACAAAAAAATTAAATTAAGAAAAGCAATCATCGCTGTCCCTGTTTTGGCGCGTTCATAATATCTTTCCTGCCCACAACTACCGCAGAACATACAAAAACGGCGGGACGGCAACGAGGAATTTCGCCTTATTGCTTAATAAGGTTTGTAATATCTCTTTGTAGTCTTCATTCAACATAAGGCGATTTTCTTAGTGACCAGACTTCCGCCGTAAGCTCCCACATAAAAGAGACCATTTCTGCCGGGGACATCCTGGCGAAACCCTCATCATTCTTCGATACTTTCCCTACATATACCTTGTTCCAATTCACTCTCATAAAGCGAAACCCCTTGCGCGCGGCTATAATACCACGCAAATGATTAACCCTGTGGTTCTTATGCTGATTCGGCATCAAGGAAAATACATCTTATTGAATTTTCATATTGATCGCTAAACATTTTTCTCGCTTCTTTCAATAATTCTCAGAGTCAAAACAATCAGGATATGGAGGCACAACCTGTTTTCTAAGCCTTCTCTCCATTCCCCACACAATTCTGCCAACCTGAATTTACGCTAACCCCTATTTTTCATTAGGCTTCTAATAGTTTTCGCGCAAGGCGGTGCAGTTCGGGATTGGCTAATGCCAGAGCCTTCTTTTTTACCGAGCGGGAAAAGTATTCTTTTTCTGTCTTGGTAAGCTTCTCGCTCTTTAACTTCTTTAAAAACAATTCTTTTTGTTTCGGCGAAAATACCTGGGATAACGCGTATTCCACTCCTAATTCTTCCTTTACCAAAAGCAATTCATTGAGGCCGCTTTGGTTTTTCCAGAAATAATTACTAAAAGTTGTTTTGAGCCGCTGGACAGACATTTCCCTCCCGGCAACCGTAAATAGGCAATCGCGTTTCAGATTCTCTTTAAAATCATCAAAATCTTTCTTTTCCCGGGGGGAAAGTGAATTTAACAGCTTTTTTGTCCAGGAAAATTTTAAACCCAAAACCTCATATAATGCCAAAGACATTGCCAATAAGGCGTTGAGTTTTGACTTATCAGAAGCTCGTTTAAGTTGACGCAGGACATTTTCGTAATTAAGCAGGCCTTTTTCAACGCTATTGGCCAAAACCACTGGAAAACCCTCCCAGAGCCGGGAATCGCCACTTTTGGCAAGGCGCGCCAAAACAGAGTCAGCGCGGGACTTTTCTTCCCTTTTAAATAAAGGGAATCCTAATTCACTCAACTCCTTAAGAAGATTTTCGCTCATCAATCGCTTTATTTACTCTTTTTTAATAAGTTTCAAGAAATGCTTCCAGTTTTTAATAACCCTATCCTCAGAAACATCATAAGAAGCAGTTTCATAGAAGCGGCTCTCTAAATAGTCCAGGCTTATTTCCCTATGCCTGTTTTTAAATAAAAGCAGGCAATCTTCAAGGTCAACCGCTGTTGCCCTGAATAATTTACTGATGATTAAATCATAGCAATTCAAGACGCCTAAATAAATACGGCTAAACTCCTTAATTGGGATATACTTATCCTTCTTTAACGGCGAATCCAATAACTCCGTAGTATGGATTACCTTGCCTCTGAATAAGTCAAAGATAAATCCGTCATCCCGGCTCAAACCCCAGCCGCTGACTGGCTTATGACCTAATTGTTTTAAAACCTTTACTAAATATTCGTATTCCTTGATATCAGGGACAAGCAGATCAATATCTTTAGTAGAATCCTTTATATTAAGCAGAGTAAGGGCGGTGCCTCCGCAGGCAATTAGGCGCACCCTTCTTTTAAGATAATCATTCCAGGCGCTCAACCTATTCAACAGCCCATCTTTATCAATGCGGTATTCCATCTCGCCTGCAAATTTATATATACAATCTATTGTATGTTATTATACAACTATCTGTATTAAAATATACAATATTTATTCAGATTTGTCAAGGAGATTCGTCATAATTTATTCCTCTTTGCAACAAGATTATGCGCCGGATGTGCTAGACGATATCATGCCTCAAGCACCAATGTCGGGATAATCCCGCCTTTACGGGCCACGTTTACTACCATCTCTTTAGAGAACCTGCCTAAGACCGCGGTGGAATGATGATTGACCACAAAACCTGAAACCGAATAAAACTTATCAAAGGCTACGCGGCCATCCGGAGTAAACCAGGGAAATGTTTCTTCGCGGATGTTGACAAAGCTCTGCGCTACATACTCATCCCTGGCGGATAAGGCCTTGACGATATACTCCTGCCATTTATTCTTGCTCACCGTGTGGCCGATAACCACCCCTTTCCCGCCGTAGGCGCGGTTGGGCTTAATAGTCAGGGCGTCTTTATGCTTTATCACATAAGGCACAAGGTCAACTATGCGCGACTGGGTATCCGTGGTTTTCCTATCTTTTAAAAGGCGAGTCCAGGGGATGTATTTTTTAAACAAGGCCCTTTCCTGAGCGGTAAAAAGGCGCGAAAATTCCGGAGAGCTGAATATCTCAAATCCGCTCTTGTGGTCAAGCTCTCCTTCTATGGAGGAAATAACCTGATTATTGATAAAGGCCTGCTTAAGCACCTCCATATTGTGGCCTTTTCTTTCTATATCAATTAACTCCTGCAGTTCCGAATCCCGATACATTATGTCTATTCTTGTATCGCGGCAATAAATTTCCTTTCCTTTAAGGTGTAACTGGCGGGGGTCAGCGGCAAGGGCGTTAATTCCTAACTTTAGGAAATATTTGCTTAGCTCCGGGATTTCAACCGTGCCTCCGGCGTAGTCGCGGTTTTCCAGGAATGCCACATTAAGGCCCTTTCTGCCGATGCGCCGGGCATGAAGCTTGATTTCTTCGGCCAAAAGCTGCCTGGGGTCTGCCTGAAATCTCAAAGAATACGGATGTATGGTTTTCTCAAAGCCTGTTTTTAAAAGCTTCTTTATGGCCTCAGAAACCACGGGGATATAATGAATCCCACCGATTCCCACGGTGTTGGTTTCCAAGAATTTTATATCGGTAATATTCTCCCGCTCATCAAAAGAGACATTGGTATCCCACCTGCCAAAAACCACCTGATGCCTCTGGAGCCTGCGCTTATTAATCAGCTGAAACCACTTCCATTCCTGGCGCCGTAAAGGCATTATTTCCCGGATCCTCGCATCGGCAAGATACAGCGCGAAAAGCTTATGGTTAGCCGCCTTAAAGGCATAGATAAGCCGGTGAAAGAAGGCAAGCTCTTTAGGTTTAATAAACCAGGGCCGAAGCACCAATTTGATGTCGCGCTTGCTTCCTGAGTCATTCAAATAGTGGATATTCAGGCGCCGGATTTCCTGATTAAGGGCCAGCGAAAGGTCCCTTATTTCTCGCGCCTTGAGGGAATTAAAATAGCGGCTTAGCTTTTGAACTATCTGCTTTCTCATAGGAAATATTATAATATACAACCTTAAAAAACGCAAAATCTATTGCGGCGCGCTCCCCGGGGTGTTATAGTAGCGCGTATGAAGAAAAACATCCTGCGCGCGATGATACATAAACTTAAATCAAAGGGCGCTCTCTACGCGGACATCCGCTGGGTAAGAAAACAGCATGAGAACATCTCGGTATTTAACCGGAGCGTGGAAAACCTCTCCCATCATATTGACGAAGGCTACGGCATCCGCGCGCTCTATAACGGCGCCTGGGGCTTTGCCTGCGGGAGCGTCTTTAGCGAGAAAGAAATTGAAAAAAACATAAAACTCGCCCTTGAGATTGCCCGGGCCTCAAGCACTGTCAATAAAATAAAAGCCGTATTCCCCTCACATCCGGCATCACACATAAGCCATGCCTCTAATTATGAAATAAACCCCTTTGAGGTCTCAGCCGAAACTAAACTACATTATCTCTTCCGCGCCAATGAGATACTCCTGCAATCGCCAAAAATAAAATTCGCTCAGTCTACCCTTGATTTCTATAAAACCGATAAATTCTTCGTGAATACCGAAGGCTCGGAAATTGAGCAATCCGTTATTGAAAGCGGCGGTTTTTTTGAAGTAACTGCCTCTGAAGGATCTCATATACAAAAGCGTTCCTTTCCCATTTCACACCACTCGCAGATTCGTCAGTCAGGCTATGAATACATCAAAGAGCTTAATTTCCCCGCAAACGCCCCGCGCGCGCGCGATGAGGCAATTATGCTTTTAGGCGCCCCCGATTGCCCTGTGGGTAAAAACACTATTATATTAGACAGCTACCAAACAGCGCTCCAAGTCCATGAATCCTGCGGACACCCGGTAGAATTAGACCGCGTGCTCGGCGCTGAACTTAGTTATGCCGGGGGGAGTTTCTTAACTATAGAAAAATACGGCAAATTCCGCTATGGCTCAAAACACGTAAATATCAACGCTGACGCGACCCTGCCCGGCGGAGTGGGAAGCTTTGCCTATGATGACGAAGGGATAAAGGCCCAAAAAATAGAACTGGTCAAACAGGGCATATTTTGCGGCTATCTTACTTCCAGAGAAACCGCTCTTGCCGTTAAAGAGGAAAGCAACGGCTGTATGCGCGCTGACTCATGGAACCATATCCCTCTCATCCGAATGACCAATATAAACTTAGAGCCGGGCAGGCCCAGCCTTTTTGAACTCATCGCCGATACCAAGAACGGCCTATACCTATGCACCAACAAAAGCTGGAGTATTGATGACCTGCGCCTGAACTTTCAATTCGGCACCGAGATCGCCTGGGAAATCAAAAACGGAAAATTAGGCCGCGCCTACAAAAATCCGGTATATGCTTCCACAACCGCCTATTTCTGGAATAACTGCAGCGGCGTGGCGAATAAGGACTCCGCGTATCTCTGGGGAATCCCCACCTGCGGCAAGGGCGAGCCCGGCCAGGCAATGCATGTCGGGCACCTTACCAGCCCGGCTCGTTTTGAGAAAATCACCGTGGGGATAAAACGATGATTACTCCAGAATATCTTAAGAGAAGATTAAAGCCCTTTACAAAAACCAAAGAAGCGGATAAAGTCGGGGTGGTATACTTTCGCGCCGGCCTTGAGGTAAGCCGTTTCGCCAACTCGCAAATCCACCAGCACCTAAGCGATGAAAATCAAATTATCTATTTCAAGGTGCTTTTAGACGGCCGTATGGGGCTGGCCTCAACCAATTCCCTGGATGAGCAAAACCTTAAAGAAACCTTTAAAAAGGCCCTGCATATGGCAAAGATAAAAATAGACATTCGGGAAAATAAGGCTATTGTTTCATTTAAACCGCTTAAGGCATTAACCGGAGTCAATTTTAAAAAAACCGTCCGCGCCTCAAGCGCCGAGCGCGCGAAAATACTGCGGAAAATATTTACCGGCGCAGAAAATATGAAAGTAAGTTTTTCGGGTAATTTTCATAACGGCCTCACCCAGCTGGCAGTTATCTCGCCGGAAGGAAAAATGAATTATCAGGATTATTCCTTTGCCGGGATAAAGCTTATCGCCGCGCGAGGAGAATCAAGCGCCTACGCCGGGAACACGGATTATGATATTGAAAAATTAAGGCCTGAGGAAATTGCCGGGAGAGCGATTAAAAAATGCCTCTTGGGGCTTAAAAAGACGGGCCTTGAGCCGGGCCGTTACGACGTAATTTTAGAGCCGGCGGCGGTGGCAGAGCTTGTTCATTGGCTTAATTATATCGGCTTTGGGGCCAAATCCGTAGCCGGAGAAACCAGCTTTCTCTATAATAAGGCGGGAAAACGCGTCTGCGGAAATCGCGTAAGTATTTATGATTACGGTAAGGACAAGAATACCTTTATTCTGCCTTTTGATTTTGAAGGCCTAAGCCGCGAGAAAACATACCTGATTAAAAAAGGCATTGCCGGACAACCCTTACGCGACAGCTATTACGCGAAGATTCTCAAAACCAGATCCAGCGGCCACGCCAACTTTCCCGATGATGTTGACGGTCCCTTGGGGCAGAATCTGGTGATGGAAGGCGGAACACTGCCTGAAGAAAAGATAATAAAATCAACCAAGAAAGCAATCCTGATCACCCGTTTTCACTATATCAACGGCTTTCTGGATACCCCGCGGGCACTGATGACCGGGATGACCCGCGACGGGACGTTTCTGATTGAAGAAGGGAAAATAAAGTCCGCCCTGAAAGATATGCGCTTTACCGAATGCATACTTGAAGCCTTCTCGCGGATTACACATATCTCCAAGGAAAGAAAACTCATTGCCGACCACTTAGAAACCTTAGGTTCAATCTACGCCCCAAGCCTTTATATCAAAGATTTCACCTTCACTTCTTAACCGCCCTAATCACTAGCCATACTAGTGCACTGTTAAATTACAGATACCTTCTATTCAATTAGTTTACAAAGAGCTTATCTTGGCACGCTGTCAATTGATGTCTAACGTCCAGGGGATAACTCCATAACTCTTATTTTTTTAAATCTCCCGATTTTTCTAAAGCTATTCTTTCTTCCAATATTTTTATTCCTTTGGTACTGTTATTTCTTTTTGCTAATTTTAGTAATTCATTTAAAAAATAAATGTAATTTTTGCCGCTCTCTTTTCTAACAGTATTTGCATAAAAGTTAAGCTTTGCACATAGAAATAAGGCGGCATCCTCTTTATCTTTTTCTGTTTTAATGAATGGGTTATCTCCTAATGGGATTTTAAGATACAACTCAAACGATTTATAGGCATAAGTTATAGCTTTTTCCCATTCTCCATAGGCTCCATAGCTTTCGGAAGTAGTCTGATAAAAACTAGATTGCTCGAATATTGATTTACTATCTTTTATTTTCTCAAAATTTAACAAATTGTTGTCTAAAATATTAATTTTTTCTACTACACTTTTTTTATTTAACACATCACTATCGGTTAAGTTATGCTTTATTTCAGTATCGTCAAAACTGCCACTAACTCCAACATTACAATTTATTATTAAGTTTCCGATTATTTTGCCCTTTTTGTCATTTTGATTATTTGTTTTTACTATCTCCATATTCTTAGTTTCTGTTGCTTGTCCTTTTTTATCAGTTAGAGTGCCTTTTGAAGTATTTCTTTTAAAAGTGGAATCTTCCATTTTTACTTTAAAACCTATTTTGTTGTCCATTGCTGTATTATCTTCAATTTCTGACCTTTTTGCTTTTATGTCAAATCCTATCGATTCATTCGCGTGCTCAATAGTTTTAGTCTGATTGCACAATTTCTCCAAACCTTTTTCAGCCATTTTTCCACCCATCCACATACAGACAGCACCAATTGCAAGAATTATGATTCCCATCAAAAGTTGTATCATAATATTATTTTTACCTTTCTAGCAATTAGTAATTTTCCCCCGGGTACACACCCATCAAGGAGATTAAGCCTAATTTTTAAGCATTCTCTCCATTTCTCTCACGATTCTGTCATCCTAGATTCACTCTGACCCCATTATTCCTACATTATTCTTAATCTGCTATAATAGCGGTGGAAAAGAGTTGCCAATGCTTAAATATCAAAGAATCGCGTTAATGAAACGAGAAAAAATTAGTCGGAGCATTGCCGTGGCAAGAATAATTGCGGACGCGTTATTTCCCTTCCTTTTTCGGAAGTATCGCTTTCGCGGCTTTGAGGAATATCTTAGCGCTTTCAATGACCGCTTGAGCTCCCTCCCGGGAAAAATGTCTCCGGTAATCAGCGTCTTCTCGAAGAATCATAGAATTATTAAAGTCCTCGGCTAACTTAGGGTCTAATTTTTTCTCTTGGACGAAAAATTCCTTTAGCGCCAGGTAAAGACAATAATGGCCCTTCTCGCGATAGCCGCGAGAATAAAGTAACGCCCGCGCGCAGTGAAACATAGAATAATAACCCTTGATGGTGGCCCATTTAAAGCCGGATGCCGAGAATTCTTCCTGGGCAGAGCGCAAATCACTTTCCGCGTCTTTAATTTCAAAGTCGACTAATTGTTTTGCCGGTTCAAAACGAAAAATCCTTTTCTTCTCCAGGCAATCTTTAAAGGATATCGTCATTAATCTCCCTTTCCCAGAGGACTTTCCCTTTCTCTACTTGCTCAAAGAATACGCTTTTTTCTTTACCTTTTCTTAAAAGCTCTTCCGGAGACTTGATAATCGGCTGGACCTTGCGATTACAGAGTTTAGCGGAATAAGAGAATTTATTGATTACTGATAGCGCCTTTTCTTTTTCAAAACTGACAATAAATAGATCTATATCGCTATCCTTATTATCGCTTCCCTCTGCCCAGCTGCCAAAGAGGACTATTTTATGGCTTAATCCTTTCAACTTTTCCACCAAAGGCTCAATTAAAAGCAAATTAGCCAAGCCCTTAAACTCTTTAAGATAAGGGTTTGTCGCATCAACAAAATAAAAATACATCCGGCCATTTTGATTTCGGTTAATCACGCCCGCCCGATAAAGACGCGTCAAAACATAGTGGGTTGAACTTGGGCTCAAGCCGCTCTTACGCGCGATTTCCCTCTCATAAAAAGACGCGCCCGGATGAAGGACGAAGAAGCTTAAAACTTTCTGATGATTAGTAGAAATAAGATATGGATTGATCATTGCTCAATAAATTAAACTCGTGCTCCTTTTGTGGAGCAATATAACAAAAATAGAAACTGCTGTCAATACTATTTTCTCTAACATAGAAATGGGGTAAAAGTTACTACGAGAGACTTTGGATAGATGGGGTTTTCTAACCCCGCCCCGACGGCGGCACGACAAGAATGTCCCGCCTATCCAAAGTGAGATCTTCCGTTATCCCATTAACCGGCTACCCAACCTATCTACGAACAAAAGACACTTATACTTTTATCAGGTTATATTCTAAATTTCCCAGCCCTTGGGATGAGGCGTAGCTGAACATATCTTCGTATACCCCGGCGTCTTTGAAATGGCGGTGCTGGTCCTGATTGATCAAGTCTACCACTGCCTTATCCAGGCTTAAGATATCGGTAGAGGCCAAAATTCCGATATCCTGGGAAATCATTTTCTCATCTTTGGTGGATATGCAGTCGCATTCTTTGGTGATATCCAGGGCGAAGGTGATAAAGATTTTGTTTTTGAATTTAGAGAGGATAGTTTTGGCGGTATCAGCCATCCGGCGGCAGAATACGCGGGGGTCTTCTTTCCAGTTGATGTAGACCGCGTCAAAATTACAGGCGCAGATACACTCGGCACAGCCTACGCAAAGCCCCTGGTTTATCAGGGCCTTATTGTCCTTATCATAGGTAATGGCTCCGGCCGGGCAGACGGCGATACAACAGCCGCAGGAGGAGCATTTTTTCGCGATGACACTGGGTTTAAGCGAAGAATGTTGAAGTTGCTTAGTGGCCCGGCAGGACATCCCCATCGCCACATTCTTGATCGCTCCTCCGTATACGGAAACGATATGCCCGGTGGCATGGGTCAAGACCACCAGGCTGTCCAACATTCCCACAAAGGAAGGGACCTTAATCTTGGGGATAATCGGGGAACCGGTTTCATAAACTCGTCCGTCCTGGCCCAGGAGGCCGTCGGCAATTATAAAGGGCGCGCCCGCCTTAACATAACCAAATCCTTTGTCTTGGGCCAAGGTGAGATGGTCAAAGGCATTCTGGCGCCTGCCGCTGTAGATAACCGAGGTGTCAAAAATAAAGGGCTTGGCGGAGCGTTTTTTTATTCCCGCGCTGATTACCTTAACTAATTGGGGATTGATATTATAGACGCAGGTTGAATCCCCGATAGTAAGCTTGACCGGGACCAGCTCATCTTTTTTATAGGTTAAAAACGGGCTGAGCCGGTCATTGAGTTTCTCTAAAGCCGAAACTCTTTCCCGGATATCTTTAGAATTAAGCGGGATAAAATAGACTTCGCTTTTCATTTGAGAATCCGCTCGTGGGGTGCGATAAATCGCACCGCTACATTTGCATATAATCTAATAATAAAAACAGCGGAAGCGCTAAGATGGTGGTGCCGACGGATTAACTTTGTTTTCTTTTCTGGCGTATGGCTTCGTAAGCGAATATCGCGGCGGCTGTGGCGGCGTTAAAGGACAAGCCTCCGGTGTGCATAGGGATGGAAAGCCCGAAATCCAACTCCTTGGTCAAAGACTGCCGGATGCCTTTGGCCTCGGAGCCGATTATCAGGCCTAAGGGAAAGTTTAATCTGACTGAGGCAATGTCCTGGCCTCCGGTGGTCATCGCCCCGCCAATCCAAAAACCGCGCTCCTTGGCCAAAATAACTGCCGGCAATAAACCGTTAACCTTGGCCACCGGAACATAATTTTCCGTGCCGGAGGCTACCCTTAAAGCCGCCTCAGTTACCTCCACCGAATCATGTTTAGGAAGCACTACCGCGAATCCTCCAAAACAGCCGCAGGTTCGCAGTATCGCCCCTAAATTTTGCGGGTCGTTTAGGTTATCCAGAAATAAGATGATTGGGGGCTTTACTTTTTCCGGATCAAGTATATCCTCCAGGTTGGCATATTGAAATTCCTCCACTTCGGCAATCACGCCCTGGGAACGGATATTCCGGGAGAACTTATCAAATCTGGCTTGAGGAAAACAATTAAAAGGGATACCATTAGACTTAGAGAGGCGCCTGATACTGCTTAAATCTTTACCCTCTTCAAGAAGTATCCTTTTTATGCTTTTAGGATTTATCTTTAAACGCTCAAAAATCGAATTTCTGCCGTATAGATTCATTTTAGTAATTCACGCTAGGGGCGAAGGTCCGTTCGCCCCTACCCGATTACATCTCCGACGATAGATTCCACAATTACCCCTGACTTCTTCAAAAACTCAACGCCCTTATCCAAATCCTGCTCCTGGCCGTCTAACTCCAGAACCAGCTCCCCCACGCTCTCGGTAACCTTGGCCCGGCGGATATTGGGCATAATATTATATTTCTTAGCCATAGTGAAGGTTAAAGGTTCTTTAATCAGATCCTTGGGGAAAGTAAGCTTTATTATTCTTTTTGCCATCATTATCTCCTATTTTATACTGCAATCCTTATTCTGCTTCAAACTGCAGAATTCCTGATAATCAATTAATTTGGTAACTGTGGGATGTTCTGAGCAAACCGGACAATCTTTATCCTTAGGCACTTTAACTGTCCTAAAAGAAGCATCTGAGGCGTTAAATATCAACAGCCTTCCGGATAAAAGCTCTCCGCTTTGCAGGATAAATTTCAGGGCCTCATTGGCCTGGAGCACTCCCAAAACCCCGGCCACTGCCCCGAGTATCCCTCCCTCCTGACAACTGGGCACAGCCCCGGCCGGAGGCGGCTCCGGGAACAGGCAGCGGTAACAAGGGCCTTTCCCCGGCAGGATAGTCATAATCTGGCCGTCGTAACGAAAAATTCCGGCATGCACTAAAGGTTTTTTAGCAATCACGCAGGCATCATTGACTAAATAACGGGTGGGGAAATTATCCGAGCCGTCCACCACGATATCGTAATCTTTAATCACATCCAGAATATTACCGGAATCTAACCTTAAATTATAGGTAACTACCTCGGTATCCGGATTTAAGGCGTTCAACCGTTTCTTCCCGGATTCAACCTTGGGTATGCCTACATCCAAAGTAGTATGCACAATCTGTCTTTGCAGGTTATTCAACTCAACCTTATCCGAATCCACTAAACCGATTTTTCCCACCCCGGCGGCGGCCAGATAAAAACTGCAGGGCGCCCCCAGGCCGCCGGTTCCGATAACCAAAACTTTGCTTTTAAGAATCTTATCCTGGCCCTTACCCCCGACATTTGGTAAAATTATCTGCCGGGAATACCGGTCAATCTGCTCATTAGTTAACGCCATCTTTTTTCCTCTTAGTTATAAACTATTTTAGGCCGCCGGCAATAGCGGGAATTATGGAAACTTCACTTCCCTCAACTAACTGGGTTTCGTCCTGTTTCAGAAAACGAATATCCTCATCATTAACATAGAAATTAATAAAACGCCGAATCTTCCCGCTTTCATCCAGCAGGCGGTCTTTCATCCCCGGAAACTGTTTCTCTAAATCCAGAATCAGCTCTTTGATATTCTTTGCCTCAGCAATTACCTCCTGTTTATTCTGGGTAATCTTCTGCAGGGGCGCCGGAATCCTCACCTTAACTTTTGCCATCATTTCTTTCCTCCTTAAATATAATACTCAATAACCTTGTTCTCGGAAATCTTCTGGTGCGCGCCGTTTTTAATATGCTCTTCAAAACTGGCTAAGTTTGGTTTGATTTTCACCAGCCTGGGCAAAGACTTAGTAACCACTTCCAGGGTCTTAAGGCCGTTTCCGGTAATGCAGATGACAATTGACTCGTCTTTAGGAATAATCCCCTGCTCGATTAGCTTCTTGGCTGCCGCCAAAGTAACCCCTCCGGCGGTCTCGGTGAAAATTCCTTCGGTTTTGGCTAATAATTTTATTGCCTCTACAATTTCTTCGTCAGAGGCCTCCTCAGCAAAACCGCCGGATTTTCTCACCGTGTCTACGGCATAATATCCGTCGGCGGGATTTCCGATCGCCAGGCTCTTGGCAATAGTCTTGGGCTTAACCGGCCGAATTACCTCGGACTTTTCCTTGATCGCGGTAACTATCGGGGCGCAGCCCTGGCCCTGGGCGCAGTAAACCTTAGTATCCGCCTTCTCCAGAAATCCCAGCTCTTTCAATTCCTTAAAGCTCTTCCAAAGCTTAGTAATCAACGAGCCGCCTGCTGACGGCACCACAATATGTTTGGGCAATTTCCAATCCAATTGCTCGGCAATCTCATACCCCATTGACTTGGAGCCCTCGGCGTAAAAGGGACGGATATTGATGTTCACAAAGGCCCAGCGGTATCTGGAGGCAATCTCCGAACAAAGACGGTTAACCTCATCATAGTTTCCTTCAATACCGATAAGGTTGGGATTATAAATCTGCGAGGCTACCACCTTACCTGTTTCCAGGTCAGCCGGAATAAAAATATAAGCCTTTAGCCCGCAGGATGCGGCCTGGGCCGAGACGGAATTAGCCAGATTGCCGGTTGAGGCGCAGGCCACGGTGTCAAAACCAAATTCCCTGGCCTTGGAGATAGCCACGGAGACCACCCTGTCTTTAAAAGACAAGGTTGGATGATTTACGGAATCGTCTTTGAGATAAAGCTCTCTCACTCCCAAAACCCTGGCCAAATTATTCGCCTTAATCAAAGGAGTATATCCTGAATCTAGCCCGACTGCCGGGTCTTTATCAATGGGCAGGAGCTCCTTATAGCGCCACATATTTTTGGGACGGCCCAAGAGAGTTTCTTTGGTCAGGTTTTTCTTGATAGCTTTGTAATCATAATTTACTTCTAAAGAGCCAAAGCAATACTCGCAGACAAACAAAACATCCTTAGGGTATTCCCGGCCACATTCCCGGCATTTTAAACCTAACACATAGCTCATAGCCTGCTCCTTTAGTTTAGGTTTGCTATAAACCATAAACTATCAACTATCAACTAATTTTTTTACCAGCACCTTATAATAATTCTCTATTCTTGTAATCCCTAAGATCTCCTGGCCGTCGTTTTTAAGGCTGACCGGGACATTCTGGATCGGCTCACCCTCGTCTAAACATATCTCAACCGTCTCGCCGATCTTGATATTCTCTAAGTATAATTTCGCCTGGACATAATTCATCGGGCAACGTACCCCCTTTAAATCCAAAACCGGAGATTTAACTTCCGATGGCTCAACTTCTACTTTTACCTCCTGTTGAGAGACAGGGGCGGAATATTTAGGAAAATTAAACTGGGGGTCCATATTTTTATATACTTCTTTTATGTGTTCCAGATATTCCTGGGCGTATAAAAATTTCTCTTCCTTCTCTTTAGGGCTTAGGCCTTCAGATAAAGAGACATATACTTCTTTAAGCCGGGAAAATTTGCCATCAGCCAATCCTGCCCGGACAAACTTTTCCACAAAATCATTTAAGGCGCTTAATTCATCCCGGGGGTCAGCTCCGCGCACCACCAAAAGGGCCCGGGCGCTGAAGAATAAAGCCTTCTTTATTTCCTGGACAGAATAATTATCTTCGCGCGCGGCTTCCAGATGAATTTTGGCATCGCTTAAATCCGTATCAATCATATCCATAACCCCTGAGCCGCACTCACCCGGCCCCATACCCTCCAGGGAAAACTCTTCGCTTCTGCCCCAATCAATGTAATAATCCTTATTCTCCGAATAAGCCGGAACATAGCCGTAGCGCTGGGTAATCTCTCTGGCCGCGCTTTCCGCCTGTTCATCAAAATAACTATAGATATCCGTATTTTCATCAATCTGGCTGTTTATTTTATCCAGGAAGTCCTTAAAGAACAATAACAAGTTCTTAGCCGGTATCATCAGTTTGGTGTCTTTAGCCAGGCGGGTCAGGGTAATGCCTTTCCTGCCTCCTAAAAGCAGTTTATAAAAGGGAACCGGATGCCCGCCTACCCGGCGCACCATTCCGTGCAGGGAAATAAGCCCCAGGGGATGCTGGCCGCAGGCATTAGGACAGCCGTTTATCTTGATATTTATCTTTTTCAGCACTGCCTTTGCGATAAAATTATCTCTTATCAGCTTCTCCAGCTCCTCGGTCAAAGCCGGTGAATTACATAGGCCGAGATTACAGGTAAGCGCGCCCTTACAGCAGACCACATCCTGGAGGCTGTCCGGATAGATAAAATCCTCTAAAATATCTTTCAGCTTTAAAAACAACTCATGGGTATCGGACTTTCGGATATTACAAAGGCAAAGATTTTGATTCTGGGAAGCCCGGTATTCCAGGCCGGGAAAATAATTTTCCAACGCGGCGATTTTCTCCAGCCTATCCGCGGGAAGGTCACCCCGGGGAATCCTTAATTCCACAATCACTAAACCGCTTTGTTTCTGTTCAATAAGATTGTATTTTATAAATTCATTAAAGTCTTTATCCTCCACCTTAGGGATATCCCCGCCAGAGACTTGAGGAGACGCCGGTTCAATATTCCTCAAGTTGATGTATTCGGCCTCTTTCAATACTCTTAACTCCTCCTGATACCATTTCTTAAAAACATCCATACCGTTATCTTTAATCAAAAACCTTAAGCGGTTATGGTGCTTATTCCGGCGGTCGCCTTGCTTGGAATACACATTTTTGACGGCGCTGACGCAATAACCTAACTCAGCCTCGGAGATAAACTCCTCCAAGAGATGCCCGGTAAGCGACTCCGCGCCCATTCCTCCGCCGACAAAAACCTGAAAACCTTTTTGCCCGTCTTTTATTTTAGCTAAGAGTCCGACATCATTAACCACTATCGCCGCGCAGTCCTTAGCGCATCCGGAGAAAGCAACCTTGAATTTACGCGGCAGGTTAAAGGAACTGTCCTGGGCCAGAAGGTATTCAGTGAGAGAAATGGCGTATCCGGCGGTATCAAAGACCTCATCCGGACATATCCCGGAGAAAACACAAGCGGTAACATTCCTCACGGTATTGCTTCCTCCGCCCCGGGGAGAAAGCTCAAAATCCTTCAGATACTCAATAACCTTAATCGTATCTTCAATCTTTACTTCATGGATTTGGATATCCTGCCTGGTGGTGATATGAGTGATCCCATTCCCATAGGCGCGGGCGCAGCGCGCGATGGCCTTAAGCTGTTCGGCGCTGACCTGCCCTGCGGGAATCCGGACGCGGCTCATAAAGACCTTGCCCCCGCGATGGCTGTAAAGCCCCCAGGGCACCCGCACGCCGGTAAAGCGCGCCGGGCTGATTTTTCCGCTAAGCAGGTCTTCCAAAGAACTACGGTAATTTTTTATGCTCTCTTTTACTTCGTTAGGCAGTTTAAACATTTTATTCTCACTCAAAGTATTGCTGCATACTCCCGTATCTTTCCCCGGTATCCGGAAATATGGTAACTACGGTTTTATTTTTTCCTAAGTCCTGGGCTATTTTTAAGGCGGCCCAGGCCGCGGCCCCGCTGGATAACCCCACGAATAATCCTTCTTCTTTGGCTAATCTTCTGGCCGTCTTAAAAGCATCGTTATCTGAAACCTTGATAATCCGGTCAATAACTTCGCGGTTTAATATCTCAGGAACAAATCCCGCGCCTATCCCCTGGATTTTATGCGCGCCCGGCTTTTCTCCGGAAAGGACCGCCGAGGCCTCCGGTTCAACCGCGATAACTCTTATCCTAGGATTCTTTTCTTTTAAGGCCTCCCCCACACCGGTAATAGTCCCGCCGGTGCCTACGCCGCATACAAAGGCGTCTATTTTATTTCCCAGAACATTCAAGATTTCCCTGGCGGTGGTTTCGCGGTGTATTTTGGGATTAGCCTTGTTCTTAAATTGCTGCGGCATAAAGCTATTCGGGGTATTCTTCAGAAGCTCCTCCGCCTTTTTGATTGCCCCGCTCATTCCCTCTATCCCCGGGGTAAGCACTACTTCCGCGCCCAAAGATTTCAGGATATATATCCTCTCTATAGACATAGTCTCAGGCATAGTCAGAATTACCCGGCAACCCTTTACCGCTCCCACCATTGCCAGGCCTATGCCGGTGTTACCGGAGGTCGGCTCAATTATGGTTGAGCCGCTTTTAAGCAGGCCTTCTTTTTCAGCTTCCTGGATCATAGACAAACATATCCGGTCTTTAACCGAGCCTCCGGGATTAAACTGTTCTAACTTGGCATAGATAACCGCCGAATCCTTATCCGGCAAGCGGTTAAGCCGGATAATCGGGGTATTACAAATAAGCTCTAAGACATTATTGGCAACTTTATCTGAAAATGGCATATCACCTCTCCTTCGACTCTACAACGGTGAGCAAAACTGCCGAAGGCAGCTGAGTCGAACCGCCGCCTCCCATAAAATAAACAAACTCTATTTTATCATTATTCCGGATAATTGTCTGCTCAAATTCCTGACGGCCAAGGATTTTCTCGTTTAATTCCACTGTCACCACTTCCGGGCGGATATTTTTCTTCTTTAATAATTCCAAAACCGTCAATTCTTTTTCCAATTCTTCTTTCTTTCCGTTAAGGACGATAGTAATCATACCAACCTCTCTTTTAAATGATTCAATGCTTTTAAAGTTATTTCAAAATCTTTATCCGTATGCGCCGCCGAGACAAAACACACCTCATCGCCTGCCGGCGAAAGATAAATCCCTTGGGCTAATAGATTATGAAAAAATCCGCTGAACTGTTTTTTATCTTTAAAACTGAAATGAAACATCGCCCCAAAACGGTTTAAGACAATATTCGTTTTCTTATTTTCAATTATTCCGTCTATTTTTTTATAAAAAGACCCGGCTTTTTCATTGAGCCTTTTATAAAAACCGGGCTTTTTGATAATTTCTAAAGTTTTAAGCCCGGCCTGGACCGCGACCGGGTTTCCGGATAATGTGCCGGCCTGATAAACGCTTCCCAGTGGAGCAAGGTGGCGCATAATTTCTTTTTTTCCCCCAAAGCAGGCCAAAGGAAAACCCCCGCCAATAATCTTGCCTAAACAGGTCAAATCCGGGATAATCCCAAAGATATTCTGGACGCCTCCAAAACAAAAACGAAAGCCGGTAATCACCTCATCAAAAATAAGCAGGGCTTTATGCTTTAAGGTCAGCTTGCGCAGGCCTTCTAAGAAACTTTTTAAAGGCAGGATCAAACCGGTATTGGCCGCGATCGGTTCAACAATCACGCAGGCAATATCCTTATCTTTTTCTAAGGCTTCTTCCGCTTGCTCTAAGTTATTATAATCAAGACTATAGACATCCCGGCTTATATTTTCCGGGATGCCGGCGCTTTTTCCCGATAAGAAATAATCGCTGTGGCCGTGATAACATTCCTTAAACTTAATGATTTTATTTTTCCTGGTATAACCCCGGGCAACCCGGATTGCCGACATCGCCGCTTCAGTACCTGATGAGACCAAACGCGCCAGCTCGCAGGAAGGAATGGCTCGAGTAATAATCTTGGCGAATTCGGTCTCGGCCTTGGTAGCCGCGCCGTAGCTGGTGCCTTTTTCAACCGCCTTTTTTACCCCGGATACAACCTCAGAGTGAGCATGGCCTAATAATAACGCCCCCCAGGACATACAGTAATCTATATAGGTTTTACCGTCTTCAGCGAGAAATTTTGAGCCGGAGGCCTTTTTGATAAAAACCGGAGCGCCTCCCACCGCCTTAAACGAGCGCACCGGGCTATTTACTCCGCCGGGGATAACCTTTTTTGCTTCGCGAAAAAGGTGGTAGTTTGTAGTTTGTAATTTGTAGTTTGTTAGGTTTTCTTCAGCCATCCAGCCGCTTCTTTCGCGTAATAAGTAATAATTATGTCTGCGCCGGCTCTTTTTATCGCGGTCAAAATCTCCAAAGCCAGCTCTTTTTCTATTCCTGTGGACTGTGGACTGTGGACTGTGGACTTACAGTATGTTTTTACCATACTATACTCCCCGCTGACATTAAACGCGGCTAAAGGAACGGCGAATCTTTCTTTGGCTTTAGCGATTATATCCAGATAGGCCAGCGCCGGCTTGACCATCAGTATATCCGCGCCTTCCTGAATATCCGCCTCAATTTCCCTTAAAGCCTCATCCGAATTTCTAAAGTCCATTTGATAGCTTTTTCGATCACCGAATTTCATCCCGGAACCGGCGGCCTCCCTGAAAGGCCCGTAAAAGTTAGAGGCAAACTTAGCGGAATAGCCCATAATCGCGGTTTCGCTAAAACCATTTTTATCCAGCTCTTGGCGAATGGCCTGAACCTGGCCGTCCATCATACTGCTGGGAGCCACAATATCCGCCCCAGCCCGGGCGTGAGAAAGGGCAATCTTAACCAAAACCTTTAGCGTCTCATCATTATCAATAGAAAATTCTTTTTGCCTTTTGCCTTTTGCCTTTTGCCTTTTTAAGATGCCGCAATGCCCATGCTTAGTATAGCCGCACAAACAGACATCGGTAATTATTGCCAGTTCATCGCCAAAATTTTTCTTTAAGGCCCGGACCGCTTTTTGAATAACCCCGTTTTCAGAATAGGCCTTTAGACCGGCATCATCTTTTTCCCCGGGCAGGCCAAAGAGGATAAGCGAATGGACACCGGCAAGCCTTAACTGTTCAACTTCTTTCAATAATTCATCCCGCGAAAAACGAAAAACCCCGGGCATCGCCTCTATGGGCTGTCTTATCTTTTTGCCCTCGCGGACAAAATAAGGCATAACCAGATTGTGAATGCCCAAGTTGACTTGAGCCGTCAAATCTCTCATTGCTTTACTCACGCGTAGTCTCTTTAATTTATACATAAATCAATTACTAACTATTTCTAATTCTTCTTCCTCAATCTTGCCCTCGATGATCCTAAAGGAGCGCGTCTCAGGCGGTTTTTGTTTGCTTAGGGAAATTATAACATAAGAACTCTCCGGATAAAAAGCCAGCTCCACATCTTTTTTTGACGGGTAAGCCTGAACATCCACATGGGAGTGATATATCGCTGTTAACTCCAAATTATCCTCGCGCAGTTCCTTAAAAACTGAAAGTTGTTCCTTAGGGTCAATCATATAACAAAGTTTGGGAGTATCAGAGATATTGGCTAAGGGAAAAATCCTCTCTATCCTGCCGGAGCGGCCGGCCAGTATGCCGCAGGACTCCTTTGCCGGCTCTCTCAGACAGTGCCGGAGAAGCTCATCGTAAATCTCCCTTTTTACCCATAATTTTGATTTTCGCATTTTGATTTTGGGTTTACTTTGCTATTCCCCAGCGCCGACGCACGCTGTTCTCTAGGTTCTTAAAAATCAGATTGTCCACAATAATAGAAATAGAGGCAATCAAAAGCATTGTCGCCATAACATAGGCCATATCTTTCTGCTCCTTGGCCCGCATAAGGATGTGGCCGATACCCAAGCCCGAAACCAAAATCTCCGCCGTAACCAATCCCCGCCAGGAAAAAGCCCAGCCTAAGCGCATCCCGGTAATTATTGAAGGCACTGCCGCCGGCAACACCACCTCCCGAAACAGGCTTACCCCCTTTATCCCGCTGATGCGCGCCTGGTTTATGAGCTGGGGTGAAACAAACTTTATCCCGCTTTCGGTATTCAGGGTAATTACAATCATCGCGCTTATCTGGACAATAAAAATAACCGCCAGTTCATTTTCCCCAAAGAATAAAACCGCGAAAGGCACCCAGGCCGCGTGTCCCATTGACTGCAGGCCCAGGAGTATCCCGCTTACACCCTCGTCAATAAACTTCACCAGGCCCATGGCTAACCCTAAGAAAATACCTAAAATAATTGCCAGGCTGTATCCGATACCGATTCTCAACAGGCTGGTCTTAAGGGATAATAAATATTCTCCGGAGATAAATCCTTCGGCGAATTTTCCCAATACCATACACAAGGAAGGAAAATTACGGGCCGGAAATACGTTAAACCTAAATATTGCTTCCCAGATTACGATCAAAAGGAACCAAAACGCCGCTCTTCGTAAGAACGTATTCAATGTCCATCTCCTCTTTGGCTGTCTTTTCAAATTCTCTCTCCAATATAGTGCTGATGTTATCCTGCAAGAATACCAACTGGGGATCGGTTTCTCTCCTGGGATGAGAAAAGCCTATTTTTTGTTCAAATAAAATCTTTCCCGGCCGGGCGGAAAAAACAAATAATCTATCCGCCAGGCATACTGCCTCTTCCACCGAACTGGTAACAAACAAAACAGTCTTTTTGGTCTCTTTAAAAATCTGCTGGATTTCATAGTGAAGCATAAAACGGGTCTGGTCATCAACCAGACTGAGCGGCTCATCCATAAGCAGTATTTTCGGCTCCATGGCCAGGGCCCGGGCAATAGCCACCCGCTGTTTCATTCCCGCGGAAAGCTCATGGGGATGGGCGTTAATAAACTTCCCCAGGTGCACCTTCCTTAAGAAAGAAATGGCAATATCCTGTTTATCCGGCTTCTTGATCGGTTTAGTCTTTAAAGCAAAAAGCACATTCTCAAGAACCGTCATCCAGGGAAAAAGCGTGGGCTCCTGAAAAATAATCACCCGCTCCGGCGAGGGTTCGCTCACGCGGGAACCGTCAACACAGACACTGCCCTTATCCGGCTTAACCAGGCCCCCGGCAATATTGAGCAGGGTGGATTTACCGCACCCTGAAGGCCCAAGCACGCAGGCAAATTCCCCGTCCTTAAGCTCAAAACTAACATCCTCAAGGACGGGGATATTCCCCACATCTTTACGCCAGAAAGACTTGCTCAGGTTTTCAACTTTTAAACCCATATCAATCGTTATATTAACTGCAAAGCGTCATCTGAACGCACCTTCTTTAAGGGGCGGGTGTGTATTCCGCATTCTCCGCCGCATTTACTGGTGCCCAGCCAGCGTCCGGCCCGTTCGTTATCGTCGCTGGTAATCTTGGTGCAAGGGGCACAGCCTAAGGAACGGTATCCCTCGGCGTATAAAAGATTAACCCTGACTCCGTAAATTGCCAGATACTGCCAGACTTCTCTTTCCTTCCAAATTAGTATAGGATTAAGTTTAACCAGGCCCTTATCCCGCTCCTCAACTTCTTTATAATCGGTGCGGGTGCGGCCCTCAGTGCAGCGCAGTCCGGTAACCCAGCATTTGACCTGCATCTCCTCAATGGCCCGGCTGACCGGCTCCACTTTTAAAAGATCGCAGCATTTATCCGGATCGGTCTCATAAAGCTTATCGGCAATTTTGACATCATTCTTATAAATTTTAAGCTGGGGGTACTTACGGACTTCATCATTCATAAATTTGATGGTCTCTGCCGGCTTAAAACGGGTAGTAACAATAAACCCCCGGATTTTCGGGCTGACCTTCATTGCCAAATCCCAGACGCAGACCGAATCCTTGCCTAAGCTGTTAGCCACTACCATACTATCGCCGTATTTCTGATATGCCTCTTTGATCAGCTCAAGCGACCTATCCACCTTCTCCTTAAAATTAAGTTTTTCCACCAAATCCTTTAAATCATCTTTATTGTTCAACAGACTCATTTCTCTTTCTCCTCCTTAAATAGAATACACCGCTTCCTTTTTCCCTGTTTTGGCCTGGCTGGCTAAATCCTCAAATGTTACCTTATCCACTATATTAGAGGTAGCCACGGCCACCTCCTTGCACACCTTCCTTAACACACACGCCGGCATGCTCTTACAGCCGGAATAGCGCTCCTCAACACAGGCAATCGGCTCAATCGGCCCATCTATGAACCTGACCACCTCGCCCATCTTTATATTTTTAGGATGCCGGGATAAAAGATACCCTCCGTTTGTGCCGCGCTTACTCTCAACAAACCCTCCTTTCTTCAGGTCCAAGAGCACCTGCTCCAGAAACTTCACCGGGGCGTCCGCCCTCTTGGCCAGCTGGTGGATAGTTACCACCCCCTGGTTATAATGCGCTGCCAAATCCAGCACCGCCCGCAGGGCATAATCCCCTCTATAAGTTATCCGCATAATCTATAATCTCCATTAACATAGTAGAGTATACAAGACAAAAAAAATATGTCAAGAAAATTCTTATCTAAAATCACGCAAATACATTTTTACCTCGTTATGATTTCCAACCAATACCAAACAATAATCGTCGTTTTCCGCCTTCACAATAACCCTCAACCTTATGTCAACTCTAAACTCATACTTATCATGGTTTATTTTTTTGAATCCTAATCCTGGAGGAAGGTCGCCGGAAAACAGAAAAGAGTTAAAGGCCTCAAGACTGCGCGAAAGTTTATTTCTATCTTTGGGAGTCAATCTTTTAAGCGAACGCTCAAAAGACGGCAGTATTAAGACTCTCTTCATCCGGCAATTTTCTTAATGTATCCGGAAAAGTCTTTTCCCGGGCTTAAAACCTTGGCCCTGCCCTTTTCCTTGCTTACGATATTATCAACGGCTCTCAATTCCTCCGCGGTATAACGCGGTTCCATTTTAACCGGGATTAATTTTATGAAATTATCCTCTATGTCTATCGCGAACAACTCCTGCGGCTTTAAACGCAGGCGCCTGACTATCGCGCTGGGAATAGTTAACTGATTCTTTGCTTTAAGCTTTGTGATTGTCATTATTGCTTCACCTCCAAGACAAATATACCATAAGTTAGAAAGTATGTCAAGTTGGAATATCTAACTTTCTAATTCCATTCTAATTCAAATTCTTCCACCATACGGCGCGTCCGGCAGTATGGTGGCCAGGCGCAGGGCCTGCGAGCTTTCCCGGCCCAAGAGCTCATCGGCAAGGTGGGCCGCTTTGATACAGGAGCTTACCTGGGTGAGCCTGTAGTCAAACTCGCCCCGGTAATAGCAGGCCGCGGCGAATTCCAGGATCCGGGTATCCGAAGGACGAATGCTAGAGCTAACCATCGCCTGGATCTGCTTAAACTCATTATCCAGGTCAATTGCCTCCACATTGCTTATCCCCGGCAACATCATTTTTAAATCCGCAAAGCTCCCCACCCGCTCCAGCTTAATCTGCAAAGCCCGATCGGTAAAGTCAATACCGCCGCGTTTTGTCTGTAGAGACGAAGAAACTCCTTTAGCCGGCGAGGCTGCGCCAGAATGATTAGCATATCCTTTAGTTAATAATACCAATGCTTCCTTCACTGAAATCAATAACATTACTTTACGATAGATTTCTTTATAAGCCTCAAAGTTTCTTGATCGCAATTCCTCTTCGCTTTCTGAATTTCTTTTTTTTATGTAACTGTTTATACCGGAAATCATCTCAGTAAGCACAAATTCCTTCAATTCTTTTTTTGTTCTCATGTTCGGGACATTTGCAACCATATTTTCAATTTCATTTCTTTCGTTATTGGAAGAACTATATTGGTCCTTAAGAATGCCCGCCTGTTCAAAAACTATACTTTTCATTTTTTCTAATGTCAGTGGCGAGGCGACGGAAGTTTCTCCTTGCTTCTCAATAGCATTTTTTGCATTATCTACTGCCTCAATATATAAATCTATGAGCGCAATGATGTACTTTTTAGTTTCCTCTGATATCTTTCTCCCTGGAATATTTGTCGACTTTTCTAACAGTAGCCCTTCTTTAATCTTATCTAAGACTTCTGTTATAGAAAATCTATCCTTGGAATATAAATTGTATAATTTTTTGCTAGAAAAAAAAGTGGTTACGGATTTCATAACAGCTCCGCGCATTAAATATACATTAGGACTTTCACCGGGAAAGGGAGTCACCCCACTCTCTGTGAGCATCTCTGCTATTAAAATAGCTATTTGAGGTCCCAATTGAGCGCTCTTATCCACCTTAGAGAAAATTTTGATTAAATCGCTTAGCAGTTTTTCGGTCTTTGGTAATTTTACTAATTCAACTTCTAACGCTTCGCCATTCAGCGGCGAGCCGGCGGAAAATTTAGCTTCTGCTTCCATAAATTTATATTTTAAAATATATATGTCCTCCCCTCTATCCATAATTTCTTCTAGAAATCCCCCCGCCTTCTCAACCGCCACATACTTTTTAAGTTCTCGTTGAGCATTACCAAATTCATCTTTATATGCTTCACGCCCTTTTTGAGTTGTAAATATAATTTTTTTATCTAATGTACCCTCTAACTTTGAAATGAGTTCTAAGCCCAGAGGGATACTTTTCTGATAATAATTCACTAATTCGCCAGTAGCGATTATCGACCATGTTATTCCTTTTTCTATTATTTCCTTAGACTCTTGATCATATCCTTCTACTTTAACAACTTCCCTCAATGCCTTACTTGCCTTGCTAAATTTAACAGCATCATCGGGGTTGGCATAATAGTCTTTAATAAGTACTTTTATTTCTTCAGAAAGTTTTTCCGGATATTTCACGCCAAGAAGGTTTGCTGTTCTAAGTCCTCTTCCTGTAAACATATCGCCAATATTTTTTACTATCTCGTCAATATCCAGCGGCGAGGCGGTAGTGGCCGGAGGTTGGCCAGTCAATGCCTTTGTTACTCCAATATTCTCTTCCGCATTTATCCCTGCAAAAGTTATAGGGCTCGCAACTATCCCTCCGCTGACATAACTGCGGATACTCTGGCCGATGGGGGTGGGTAGGGTCTCTTGGAGATTATATTCCCCGTCTTTAAAGGACTTCTGGTAGGCCTGGAAGTAGGCCTGCTTATCACAAGGCTCATGGGAAGCAAGATTAGTTAAATCCCTGGAATTTATAAGCTTGACATAAGAAGTATCTTGTCCTGCTGACTGGGGACCCGAGACCGCAGACCCGCGACTGTATTTCTGCTTAAACCAGCGGGAAAGGACTAAGGAATAATAGACCTGCCTTAGCTTGGCGTATCTCTTTGAGGAATTGACCTCTTTGGTCAGTTGAGGAATAATAGTTTCCTTGATCAGCTGGGTGGAATACTGATTCAACTCTTTCATCCTGGGGCCGGAGAAACTATAGTTGGAGGTTAGAGGTTGGTGGTTTGGATTGGATTGCTGATAGTTTTTTAGATAGTCCTCTTCCAGCATCACTTTGAGGGTGGCTTTGTAGATATACGCCGAATCCTCGGTCTCTCTCACAATCACTTCATTAGGCACTATCCAGGGCCGGGTGATGGTGGGGATGGTGATGTTCTCACTACCAAACAACTCTCCGGCCTTCTTATACAGCTTATCCCAATATTGTCTGCCTTGCGGGTTCTGGGGCGAGGTGTAGCTTGCGGTGTCCTTCTTTAACTGCAGGTCGGCCTCTAAGAAGATTTTACCGATCTCAGTCTTCTCTAAAAGCGGGTCTATGATATTATCCGGGGCATCCGGCCTTAGGTTCACCCAGAAGGTGTCATTGGGTAAGGCCAGACCGGTCAGGAAGTAGTTAAAGAGTTCCTGGGTAGAGTCGTTAAGTTTGGGAGTTGGAGAGTTCAAAGGGTTTTGGGAGTTTAGGAGTTCAGGAGCTGGGGAGTCTAAAAATAGCTTGAAATCGTTGCTTTTAGTGTCATAGGAGATAAACCTTAACTGCGGAGGGCGGAATTGGTCCGGCGTGACTATCGCGCTACGCGCCTGGCTAAGGTAATTGGCTATGTTCAGCTCTCCGGCGGCATAGCTGAAACCTGTCTGCTGGAACAACAACCCCAAGATTAAGATTAAATTAATTATTTTACGGATCATCTTAAGTCCCTCCTGAATTCTTCAGATTGCATATTACGCTTTACACAAATAAAACGCCGGACTTAACCTCTCCTGCCTAAGGCAGAAAAAATCAAATCCGGCTGGAGTATTTCCGTGGCATTTCGCTGAACCTTATTCAGCAAAAAATAAATCAGCCATAAACAGATGATTTTAAATTATTATATAAAGTATAATATATATCCAAAAATTGTCAAGTTTTTTCATATAACTTCCTAACTTGAGGAAGGACGCAGAAATAATTAGGGACACATCCCTTTTTTTGTTTTGCTTCTGAGAAAATGGGGTGTGTCCCTAATTTTAACCGTAACCTATTCTATTTCAATATCTTTGGCGCCTTGCCATAGGCCGTGAATATTGCAATAGGAAGAGGTAAAAATAGTACCGGGCTTATCGCTCTTAAACTTAAAAACGGCTTCCGGATGAGTAAATATAGTGCTGGTATCCGCGCCCTGGGCTGACTCGCCGTGAGCCACAAATTCGGCCCTGGCCACTTGATATGGGAACTTTTCTCCCTTGGCCTGGAAATACACCTCTATCCAGCGGATATGGTGGGCGGTGGTATTGGGATGGGGAATTTCCTTGCCTACGCTTACGGTAAGCGCGATCCACTCGCCTTTTTTTGCTTTTGGCGGTGCCTCAATCACCGGGACATGCTTTTCCTTCTTCCAATCCGCGCTCTGATACAACTCTTTTAATTCTGCCATATTATTTATCCTCCTTATGTTTCAAATCTTCAATCTCCGCCTCCAACTCCTCTATTTTCTCCCACAGCTCCACGCTGTCATTATGCTTAATCACCCCGCACTGCCTGTCTTTGTAGGAAGGCAGTTTTTTCTTAAACTCTTCCAATTGGCTGAGCTTAAGCGCTAATTCCTGTTTTGCGGCATCTGAGGCGCTCATTATTTGACCCCCTGCTGGTTAAAAAATGACGAATAAAGCTTATCCACGGTTAAGATATGGTTAAACAGCCAATCCCTCAAGAACTGGCTTAACTCCACGTTCAAAACCAGGATGCGCCCCTTACGAAATTCATCCTGAAACTCCACTACTTTCATTATAAAATTGTCATGGGCTGATTTATGATTGATATACTGAGGGTAAGAAAATTTACGCATCAATTCTTCTTCGGCGCTAAAATGATATTTAGTATAATCATAGAGCTCATTAATTACTTTGTTGATTGCCTCTTTTTTACTGCCTTCAATAGAGAGAGCCTCGTGAACTTCATTAATAATCCCGATAAGTTTTTTATGCTGATCATCTATTCCCGCGATATTAACGCTGTATTCCTGAGTCCATTCCATCCAGACCATAGGTAAACCCTCCTTAAGTTTTCATCTTTCTGATGATTTCCCGGCAGAAAGCTGGCAAGTCATAGGGATTGCGCGAGGTAATCAGATTCCCGTCAACCACCACTTCCCTGTCAAAGAACTCAGCTCCGGCGTTGACCATATCATCTTTGATGGCCGAGAAAGCGGTTATCTTCCTTCCTTTTAGTATTCCGGCGGAAGCCAAAACCCAGCCGCCGTGACAAATGGAAGCCACTATCTTCCCAGTCCTATCCATATCCCGGACAAAGCTATTTATCTTGGGATAACGGCGCAGGATATCCGGGGCATAGCCTCCGGGAATAATCACAGCGCTAAAATCCTCAACCTTTATCTTATCTATAGGAACATCCTCTTGAACCGGATAGCCTTCCTTGCTCTTATATTCTTTTTTTGCGCCAGTGCCGGCTAAGACAGTTTCTATGCCTTCTTCGCGCAGGCGTAAATAAGGATACCAGACCTCCAGCACCTGATACTGGTCTTCGACTAATACGGCCGCTTTTTTCATATCATCCTTGGAGCTCATCGATAATCTTAGCCATTATAAAATCGTTTTCGGTCAAGCCGCCTGAGCTATGGGTGGTTAGAGTGATTTTAAGCTTGTTGTAAATTAAGGTTAGATTGGGATGATGCCCTTGCTCTTGGGCGATAACCGAAACTAAATCCAGGAAATACTTGGCTTCCGTAAAATCCTTGAATTTAAACTCTTTGACTATTCTTTTATCCTCAATCAGCTCCCATCCCCGATATTTAGCCAGCAGTTTTTCGATTTTTTCTTTGACCAAAGCCGGGACGCCTGCCTCGCAGGCCTTACATTTAGCGGGAAGTTCTGTCTGAATTTCACCTTGAGGGTTTTTAAATACCAGCTCTAAATTATTTAAGGCATCGTTATAATCCGGGGCAGTGGTTAATTCTTCAACTATTTGGATATAGCGGAGAACGTCATTTTTATCAACGATAATTATCGCCCTGGCTAAAAGATTAAGCTCTTTTATCAGCAGTCCATAATTAATGCCAAAAGAGGAAAACTTATAATCCGAGAAAGTTAAGATATTCTTAATATCATTGGCCTGGCAGAATCTGGCCTGGGCAAAAGGCAAGTCTTTACTTATTCCCATAATCACGATATCCGAAGACAGCCCCACAGCCCTCCTATTAAACTCTTTAACCTGCAGGTCGCACACCGGGGTATCTATTGAAGGAAAGCTGGTAATAAGCTTAACCTTGCTCCTAAAATCCGAGAGGCCAATCTCTTTTAAGTCCTGGGCAACTACCCTGAAATAAGGAGCGGCATTGCCGGCCTTAATGCCTCTTCCAACCAGAGTTAAAGAATTGCCTTTAAAGGTTATTTTTCTATCCATTTCTTAAGTTCTCGCGCGGCCTCAAAGAGAGGAATTCCGGTTACAGTTAATGGAAATAGGCGACGGCAATCTTTCCCAATAAAAACCCAGCGCCGCAGGATATGGCCCCGAGAAATAAAGTTTCTATTCCGCTTAGAAACCAATGCGCCTTAGTGAATTTAGTCTTCCCAGCTCCCAGGATAAAAAGAAACAAAAGCACCGAAACCGCGGATAAGGACAAGGCCAGAGACACATTATTTACCAAAAAAAATGGCGCGATTGCCGGAAGCGTTCCCAGAAAAAAAGACACGCTGGAAACAAAACCTATTTCCAGGGGATTATCAATGCTTTCCGGACTAATACCTATTTCTTCCTGAATCATAAACTTAAGCCAGCGCTTCTTGTCTGAAGTAATCCTTTTAACCGCGATTTCCTGCTCTTCTGTAGTAAAACCCATTTCGCTGAAAATCTCCCTGACTTCAGCGGTTTCCTTCTGAGGCATTTCCTCTATTTCTTTCTTTTCTCTTTCAATCTGGCTTTCAAAAAAATGCTTCTGGGCCTTGGTGGAAATATACGCTCCGAAAAATATCGCCAAAACGCCAGAAGCTATCTGGATTAATCCAGCCAGGATTATCTTCTCTCTTACCGCTAAAGAGGCCGAGGCCCCGGCCACAAAAGAGACCGTAGTAACCAGACCCGCGTCCAGGGCATAGACTATATCCCGGATTATTCTTCCTTTGGGCGTATGCCAGGCCTCCCCATGCCAGGATTTAAGCCGGGAGGCTACCGAGCTTTGGGTCTTTTCTACCATAGATTTAAGTATAGCAGAATTTAAGGCCAAATCAACGGTAAAAACCGTTACTTATAGTCAGTGCTTACCCAGAACAAACATATACATATCGCCGTATTCGGTGAATCCAGATAATCCGGCATTGATATCCTTACACAAAAAAGAGATTGTGGCGGAGAAATCCCGGTTATCGGTAATAAAACAGATACTCTCTCCGCTGTTCATGGATTTAACCCTGTCTGAAATAATTTCTTCCTGCTTCTTTAGCCCTAATCCGCTTGTATCTACTAACAGCGAACAAGTAAAATCATTATTCATCTTTACCTCGCCTGCTGGTAAGCTGTTTCTATGCCCTTATTTTTTAACTCGGCGAGTTTTTCCCGAGAACAATCCGGGCACAAGAAAACAGCCTTAGAGCCGCTGCGGTCATAGTTGGCGGTCTTTACCAGACGCCAAAGGCTGTCTTTTTTTCCGCAAGCCCCGCAACGGCCGTCCTCCTTAAGATGCCAAAGCTCAATACCTTCGGATTTCTTGCTCTTACGGCCGCCAAAAATAAATATATCCACCCAGAAAAATATCCCCGCGCCGATCAAATTGGCAATAATAGTGGCACTTAAGCCTACACCCAGTTTATGCACTACCAGCCATAATATTGGCGTGCTTAATTGCCAGCGAAATACATATAAAAAGAATCTTTTTAACATTTTACCCTCATAATTTTGACAATGGGCCAACCATGGCTTAAGCGCGTAGCCAGCCCATTGTCAAAATAATATTTAAATCACGCGCGAATAGTAATTCTTTTCGCCGCTATCCGCGAACTATCAACCATCAACTCTGAACTGTCGACTGTGAACCGCAAACTAACTAGACTCCCGCGGCCAGTCTTTCACCGACCTTGCCGACTAAGTCTTTGCCTGGAGTTAAAGTTTTCTTTCCCGGGCTCCATTTAGCCGGGCAAACATTAGCCGGGTTCTCCCGCACAT
This sequence comes from Omnitrophica bacterium GWA2_41_15, assembly GCA_919902675.1. Lineage (GTDB taxonomy): Bacteria > Omnitrophota > Gorgyraeia > Gygaellales > UBA12090 > UBA12090. Next base: position 5,042 of record CAKKRH010000001.1, on the reverse strand, counting down.
ACTTAAAGGCCTTGATTTTCCTTAACAACTCATCGGCATTCCTGCCCACCGGGAAATAATTGACCTCGCTGGCCAAAAGTCTTCCGTCGGGATCAATTATAAATGTCCCTCTTAAAGAAAGGCCGGATTCCTCATCATAAACCCCGAAAGCCCTGGAAAGGTTATGGGTAGGGTCAGAGCCCATCGGATATTTTATATCCGCAAGAAGTTTTTCTGAACCTGTCCAGGCATAATGCACAAAATGGGTATCGGTAGAGATAGAAACCAGCTCAATACCCTCTTTTTTAAGCTCCGGATATATACTGCCCGCATCGGCCAGCTCCGTTGGGCAGACAAAGGTGTAGTCGGCCGGATAAAAGAAAAGAACAAGCCAATTCCCTTTCTTGGAGATATCGGAAAACCTTATCTTTCCAAAATCTTTTTTCTCGGTGAAATAGACGTTTATCTCAAAATCCGGAACCTTCTGCCCTATGCTTAAAACTTTTATCTCTTCCATTTTTATTCCTCCTATTGTTTTCTCCCTTTAATATTTTCCTCATACGCAACCGTCCGGATAATCCCGATAGTCGCTCCGGTATCATCAGTCGTGCAGGTATCGCTTACCGATATCACCTTTTTGATACTATTTTCTCTAATAAAATCATTGGCCTTTTTATCCAATTCATTCAACTCATTAATCGCGCGGAAAATCTTTAATTCATTAGTAAAGGTTTTCACTTTTACCATTACACAAGCTCCTTTCTCTTTCAAGCTCCCTTAAATACGCGCGGCTGCCTTGGCCTTGCAACTATCGCAGTATCCAAAAAACTCCAAGCGGTGATACTCCACCCTAAAATTCATCTTATCAGCTATCTTTCTATCCAATTGCCCTATGTCGGCTTCCTCCACATCAAAAACATTCTTACATTCCAGGCAAAAGAAATGAAAGTGTTCTTTGACTGTGCCGTCATAACGACAGCTGTGCTTGCCGAAGCTGAGTTCCAATACCTTATTTTCTTCCTTGAGCAGATTCAGGTTGCGGTATACCGTTCCGTAGCTGATATCGGGAATTTTCTTCCTGACCATCTTAAAAAGGGTATCCGCGCTGGGATGAGTCTTGACCTTACAGAGCTCATCCAATATGACCTGCCTTTGCCTCGTGTTTCTTCTTATGGTTTTTGTCTTCATCTTATTAATAATAGTTACTGTTATCAATAATAGAATAACACACTATAATTACTTGTCAAGAAAATTTTTTATTTTTGTTTTCCTTGCGGCGAGTTTACCCCGGCAGGTTAAACCGCGATGACCTTTTTTATTTCCGGCACTGCCTTCTTCACCGCCTGCTCCACCCCCTGGCTCATAGTCATGCTGGACATAGGGCAGACTCCGCAGGCACCCTCAAGGCGCACCTTAACCACTCCATCTTCAATGCTTACTAATTGTATATCTCCCCCGTCTGCCTGTAAAGCCGGGCGAATGCTCTCCAAAGCCTTTTCTACTTTTTCTTTCATTATCTTAACCCTCCTTTTAACCTGCCGATATGTTAATGTTCATGATGATGCTTCATTTGGCGAAATTTCTCTATGTCTTCGCCAAACAAAGGCGACATCAGCCGTAAATTCTGAATTACCCCGGGAAACTCCTTCAAGAACACCTCTATATCTTCCGGAGTATTGTCTATGCCTAAACTAAAAACCAGCGAACCTTGGGCCCAGATAGGATCAACCCCGATAGCCTCTAAGACCGAGGAAACCTTAAGCGCCTCCGATGAGCAGGTTGAGCCGCTGGTCGCGGCAAGGCCCAACATATTCAAATGCAAAAGGATTGATTCTCCTTCAATAAACTTAACGCAGAAGCTGGCGTGGCCGGGAAGGCGCCTATCCCTTTCTCCGGTCAAAAAACAATCAGGCACCTTTTCCAAGACTCCGGTGATAAGCCTTTCTCTTAAGCTAAGTAAATGTCTTTGGCGCTCAGGCAGTTCTTCCTTGGCCAACCTGGCCGCGACACCCATCCCTGCCAGGTTGGCCAGATTATGCGTCCCCGCCCTTAAGGACCGTTCCTGAATTCCACCTTCTATTAGAGGCGCTATCCTTACCCCCTTCCTTATATATAAGGCTCCGGAACCTAATGGCCCGTAAAAGACATTTCCGGCCAGACTCAAGAGGTCCACATTCAGCTCTTTAACATCCAAGGGTATCTGCCCGGCGCAGGCCACCGCGTCAGTATGAAAAACAACCCCCTTTTCCCTGGCGATACGGCCGATTTCCTTAATCGGCTCCAGGGTCCCGATTTCGTTTGAGGCGGAAGTTACGGTAATTAAAATGGTATCTTCCTTAATAAAGGATAACGCCTCCCGCGGGTTAATGCCGCCCTTTTCATCGGGTTTAAGCCAGGAAATGCGGTAACCCTGCTTTTCCAGGTTTTTTAATGGGTGGCTCACCGAGTGATGCTCAATAGGGCTGGCAATAATATGCTTTCCTTTTTTGGCGCAGGCGCCTGAGGCGCCTTTAATTGCCAGATTATTAGACTCACTGCCGCAGCTGGTAAAGATAATTTCTTCCGGCGAAGCCGCGTTAATCAATCCGGCGGTAGAGGCGCGGGCTTCTTCTAAGGCTTTTCTGGGCCTTTCCCCGAAGAAATGCCGGCTTAAAGGATTACCGAAATCCCCGCCTAAAAATGGCAGCATCGCCTCTCGAACCTCAGGTAAGATCGGACTGGCTGCCAGATGGTCAAAATTTATACGTTTCACTTTTGCCTTCCTTTTCTGTTATTAATCCGTGAAAACCAATACCGTAATAATCGAAAAAACCAGGGTATGGATAAGCTCTAAGCGGCCGATATGCTTGACCGGATAGGAATTTCGGCTGCGCCGGATTATCGGCCATAACGCCTTAGAGGCGGCCGGAACAAGGGCAAGCGGGGCGGATAACGGAATCACCCTAAATTTACTTAAAGCCGTTACCGCAAGCAACGCGCTTAAATGAAAGACCAGAGAAGTAAAACCTGCCCGCAGCCGTTGGCCGAATTTCCCTGCTACTTCAAGGCGCCTTCTCACCAGAAAGCGCACATAGAATACGCTTCCCAGAAAAAAAAGAACACAGACCAGCCATACCCCAAGCGTGTTTGGCGAATACGAACCTGAGGCGCAATATTCCGCGGCCGGGGCAGTCAAGCTAAGTCCAATGATATTGATGATTTGTCCTGATAGGGTCATATCCTTTTTAACTTTCTCTAAAACCAGGCTAAATGCCGCCAGGCCCAAGCCGATAATACCCATAAGCCCCAGAATCCATAGCTTATACCCTGCTACCAGCCAGATCCCGCTTACCAAAAGCATCCCGGAGTAAAACATAACCCAGGCAATCAAGCCTTTTCTTTCCTTTTCTTCTCCAGGAAGACTCAAACCCAGGCCCAGAGCGGCTCTGGCCAGGAAAGCGGCAATAACCGAAACCAAAAGAATCACTGACTCCAGGCCAAACCTTACCCCCGCGCAGGAACCGATGATAAAACAGGCAATAAGCACTATCCAGGCCCCGTGCTGTTTAGGGACAGCGGAGTAAAACGCGCCCAGTGCCGACCTTATTTCTTGCTTATTTTTACAATCCAATCCTTGGGGCCTTTCTGTTCGTACTCCCAGGCATACTTATCCTTATATTCCACCTCAAACTGATACCATAATGGCTTGGGGTCGTGGTCATTGATAATTTTTAAGGCCTCACCGGGCTTTAAGGCGTCCCAGGTCTGGAATATCTTTTCATGCCTCTGAAACGGCGGCATCTGCCGCAAATCCAGGATTTCTACTTTTTCCGCCATAGCCTGCACCTCCTTTTCATCTGTTTCAAAACTGATAAACTCCGCCTTTTGATCCAGGACACAGCCCTTCATCCCCGGCCGGCAATCCCGTTTTAACCTTTTACAAGAACCTTTAACCTCATACTGACAGCTCCAACTCATTGTTAATTCAGCTTCTCAATGTCAAAGAGGCCTTTTGCCTCTTCAAATAAGACGCACTTCACCCGCTTCTGCCACATTTCTTTGAATTTCTCTTTCTGTTTCTCATTGGCAGTGCCCACAACGCATTTGGTAAAAAGATTGTGCATATCTTCATCTCCCGGGACATTCTCCGGATGGTAGGTTACCTTCACTGATTTTCCATTGTCATCCCGGCTAAAAATAAAGGCATTGGCCTCTTCATTCTGCTCATCAAAAATCAGCTTATTCTTACGGACAAAACTATTACCCAGGCCGGCAAAGCCGGTTTCCGGAGCCGCTCCGGTAATCAGGCTGATTACTTGAGATATAGGCCCGTTAGCCCCGTTATCTATACTGCCTAAAACCTTGACACTGATTCCGCCCCTGATTGGGATTTCACTGCCGTAGAGCGCCTTGAGCGCCTTTTCGGTAACCTTATAGGCCCCGGATACTGCCGGGCAGGAGTGTCCGGCCAGCTTCACCGCATCTTCATAGGTAAAAATAAACTCCTCATTCTCATTAATTGCCCCCAAGAATACCGCGAGCGGATCTTTTAACTTTATCGGCTCCACCTCATCATAAAATGCCTGCTTCCATTTTGTCGTAATTCCGCACATAGTTTTAACCTCCTATAAACGATTTAGAATAACCTCCTCTAAAACCGGCCATTTATTACCCGGCTTAACGGAAAATATCCCACAGCTATCCGCCCCGCTTTTACTACCGGCAATCGCCACTACCTTAGCATCTCTTAACACCTTTCCCTCGATCAACATCTGCGCGATGATATAACAAACCTTTATCCCGCTGCCGTATTGTTCTTTGGCTTTTCTTAAATGGCCATACCAGCGGGGAAAGCCAAATCTGCCAAAAAGCTTACTAATCACCTTGCGCAGGAAAATAAAGCTCTGATTATGGGTATACACCGTAATATTGTTAGCCAGAAGTTTTCTGCGGATATCTTCATTAAATCTGCGCTCCTCGTCCGTTTTTCCTTCATCATGAGTAACCACGATAATATTAAATTTTTCGGCCTTAGCCAGCTCAAAGAGCCTGTCCGCGGTATTTCCACTGGTAGAGGCAACCAC